>JADLDI010000085.1 GCA_020846745.1 Bryobacterales bacterium
ATTCTGGGATTAATGTCTCGCTAAGACGCTAAGGCGCAAAGAACGCACTCGCGTGGGATGGGGTTGTCGATGCCGGCTTCGGTACGTGTTGACCACGAGCGCGCGCGCTCGCGGCTCGGTCAGCGGGCGCTACGCCTGAAGCGGGAGTCGCAAGGTAAGAAAAAAATCTTGAACACCGCTGGAAGCCGGTGGTCAGGTGGACGCCGAGCGGGGTGAAGTAAAGGCATTCGAAAGGCGGCGATGGGTCGCCTGGCCTTGGGCCGGCTGTGGTGCTGGGATTCTGGGATTCTGGGATTAATGTCTCGCTAAGACGCTAAGGCGCAAAGAACGCACTCGCGTGGGATGGGGTTGTCGATGCCGGCTTCGGTATGTGTTGACCACGAGCGCTCGTGGCTCGGGCAGCGGGTGTGGCGCTACGCCTGAAGCGGGGGGCGCAAGGTTAGAAGAAGATCTAAACACCGCTCTCTCGCGGGCCGAGAAAAAAAGGACCACGGGCTTACGCACAGTGGTTCGGTTACGGCATTGGGTGCTTGTTTGTGATGACTTACAGAACCCCGAATGCACCCTCGGATCGCTTGCAGGGGATTTTTGCACCGCTCCCTCGCGACCGCGGCTCGGTTCGGTGCGGCGATGATG
This sequence comes from Bryobacterales bacterium, assembly GCA_020846745.1. Classification (GTDB taxonomy): domain Bacteria; phylum Acidobacteriota; class Terriglobia; order Bryobacterales; family Bryobacteraceae; genus JADLDI01. Next base: position 637 of record JADLDI010000085.1, read on the forward strand.
GGGGATAACCATAGGGGCGGTGAGCTGTTTTGGCGGCGGTTCACGCGTGGGTTATCAGGTGAGGTCAGATGACAACCACTAGTGCAGTGTCCGTTGTATGCGGTAACCTAAAAACAATGGGGCATTTGTCGTCTACCGCAGACGAAGCTTCACCTGCGAGTAGATCGGTCACGACTGTGACCATCGGAGAAGTTGAGCGAGGGTTCGGCGTCCGGTTCTGGACTGTCATCAGCGCGACGTTCCTCGGGTTTATCGGGGTAGGTGCGATCTTGCCACAGCTAGGTCCGCACGTGCGTGTGGATTTAGGGGCGTCGGACTTCACTGTCGGTCTGATTATTGGCATTTTCTCGGTTGTAGCGCTGCTTTCCCGATTTCTGTCAGGCGCTGTGACGGACCAGAAGGGCCGGAAGCACGCGTTTCTGTGCGGACTCGGGTTGTGTAGTTTGTCGGGCGCGTTTTACTGGGTGCCGGGCGGCGTGACGACCGTCTTTCTAGGGCGCGTGCTGCAGGGGATGGGCGAAGCGTTCCTCTATACAGCGGCGGCGACCTGGGTGATTGAACTGGCTCCGGACGACAAGCGGGCGCGGGCGCTCGGGTATCTGTCGACGGGTATTTGGGGCGGAATATGCGTGGGGCCGGCCGTGGGGCATGCGCTGGGGAGTTATCAGGCGGCGGCGGCACTGCTGCTGATTTCGCCGTTGCCGGCGATGTATGCGTTAAACAAGCTGGTGCCGGATACATTTCGGGTGGCGACGGGCGGGCGGAGTTATTTGGCGGCGTCGAAGGAAGTGCTGATGCCCGGGGTAGCGCTGGGATTGGCGAACGTACATTATCCGGCGTTTACAGGATTTCTGGCGTTGCACCTGGCGCGGTACGGAGCGGTGGGCGGACGGGCGTTTTCGGCATACGCGGCGATGGTGGTGACGTCGAGGTTCCTACTGTCGGGTTTACCGGACAAGCTGGGACCGAAGGTCACTTACTACACGGGATTGAGCTGTATGGTGGTGGGACTGGCGACGCTGGCGGCGGGACCGTCGGCGCCGATTGCGGTGGCGGCGGCGGCACTGGTGGGGTTTGGATTTTCGTTCCCGTGGCCGTCGTTGGCGAGCGTGATTCTGGGGCGGGTGCACGAGACGGAACGGGCGTCAACGTTGGGCGTGTTGACGGCATCGATCGATCTGTTTGTGGGGTTATCGGCGCTGATCCACGGCGGGGTGGCATCGCGCCTGGGTTATAACGCGGTGTTCTGGCTGGCTGCCGCCTGTGCGGGCGCCTCGGCGATTGCGGGGCGCACGGTGATGGCCCAGTTTACTGCTCAACAGGTGGTTGAGACTTCGCGGCGACCTCGTTAAACAGTTCCTGTTTCTTGAGATCCTTTTTTGATGGCGGCGCCTTTTCGTGCCGGTAATCGTGTTCGTTGTAGCACGAGCGGCAACGCACTTTGGCGACGTCTCCGTTGACAACCGACACGACGGAATGATTCGTCAGGCGTTTGCACTTGATACAAAAATCGTCGAGATCGTCTCCGAGGCGATATTCAGACATCAAGGGGCTCCTCGTCCCGCTTTGGCAAGTATATCGAATTTTGAGACGATGGAACGTCTGGTCAATTGCCTGAAATAGGAACGACTTCGACGTCGGTCAGAAACATCACACCTTCGCGCACCATGGGGCGGATATCGGGCAAGGCGGCGCGGAGTTTGTCTTCCGTGTCGACGGAGAGGACGGCAACTGGCCTGTCGTCTGAGACGCCGAACAATCCGCGGCGATGGATTTTACCGTGAATGCCATATCCCATGATCCCGGCCAGGGCGGTGGCACCGGCGATGTCGTGTCTGACTAATCGCCGAATGATGGCTTCATAGAGCGGAACGTCTTCCCACATATCGGTTTCGTCCACCATAATGATCAACATCTTGGTGGGAGACATATCAGAACTCATAGGGCATCCTTTTCGGACCTGATGCTTTGTTAATCCGGTACTTCCAGTTCGATTCGGTCCGAACCGACTGGCTGTATCGTATCACTTAGGATGCCGGGATGCGGTGGGGGGTTCGTTAAGCCGGGTAAAGATTACGGTTCGACCGGCGCGGGCCGGATTGGACAGGATGCGATTGCCTGGTCACGGGCTTAGAAGGCGAGGCGGACGCCGAGTTGGATGCGGCGGTTGTCGAAGGCGGAGGTGAAGCCGAGGGGTTCGCTGGGCGAACGGTCGTGGCGGCCTTCGAGGTTGAAGGGACCGCGGATAACGCCGACGGTGTTGTTAATGCTGGAGTAGTTGAGTTTGTTGGCGATGTTGAAGCCTTCGGCCGTGAGTTCCAGGTACTTGCCCTCGGTGAGTTTCAGGCGTTTGGAGATGCGGAGGTCGAGGGTATAGAAGGCAGGGCCGCGACCGGTGTTGCGGCCGGCGAAGGGCGGACGGTCGGTGGTGTTGTGGCGGTCCTGATTGATGTCGGAACCGGCGAGTAGGTTGAACGGACGTCCGCTGTTCATGCGCACGATGGGCGCGATCTGGAGATCTTTGGGCAAGAGCCAGACACCGTACATGACGAGCTTGTGGCGCTGGTCGAAGGCGGAGAGGGCGCGTTCGGCGCGGAGGTTTAACTGGTCGTTCGGTTGAAAGTCGCTGTTGTAGTCGGTGACATCGTCGATGGCTTTGGCGAAGGTGTAGTTGCCGGCGAGGGTGAGTTTGCGGAAGCGGCGCTGGATTTCGAGCATGCCGGCGGCGTACTGGGCGTTGGCGGTGGATTCATAGACGTTCCACTGGAGGATTTGGGGGTTGACGAAGTCCTGCGGACGCCAGACGCGAATGCCGAGTTGGGGGTCGACTGGAGCCGAAGGTAACATGTTGCGGTCGCGCGAACGGGAGATCTTGAGGGTGCGGGTGAAGACGCCGCCGGCGCTGATGGACCAGTTCTGTCCGATCAGGCGTTCGACGGCGAGGGAGGACTGCTGGGAGTAGGAATTGGAGAAGTCCTTGGAAGGTTCGAAGAGGACGGAGAGCGGCGGGAGGGGTCCGGTTTGGGAGATGGCAATACCGAACTGCGAAAGGTCTGAAGCCTGGATGCTCCGCGTGGGAGTGGGGAGAGTGAGCACGCCTTGCCTGCGCAGGGTTTGGTAGATGTTGGCGGCGGAGGCAGCGCCGGGTGTTTGGATGGTGGTGAGGACCTGGGCGATGGGGCGGCGGCCATTGACCTCGCCCAACTGGTTGACGACGAAGTCGATTTGAAAATAGGTCGGCGCAAAGAAGATGCCGTAGCCGCCGCGAACGACGGTTTTGCCGTCGCCTTTGGGGTCCCAGGCGAAGGCGAAGCGTGGGGCGAAGTTGTTCTTGTCGCTGCGCAAGGGCGCGACGCGCGTGTCGATTTCGTAGCGGAGGCCGAAGTCGAGCGTGAGGTGGGAGTTCACTTTCCAGTTGTCCTGGATGAACATGCCGTAGTAGGGGTGGGTGGCGCGCAGGACGGGGTCGCCAAAGCCTTGCTGATAGGACTGGGGCAGGCCGAGGTTAAAGGCTTGCAGTGAGGTGAGGGTGGTGGAGGAGAGGGCGGCGTTGACGAGCGAACCGGGCAGCGGACCGAAGGTGAAGCGTCCGCTGAAGAATGTCTGGGTATCGGCGTGGAGACCGCGGGTGTTGACCATGCCGCCGAACTTGATGCCGTGCGAACCACGCTGGTAGAAGAGCGATTCCTTGACTTCGATGCGGCGGGTGATGACATCGCTCGGGAGGAAGATGTCGCGATTGAAGAAGCCGTAGCCGTTGATGTTGAGTTCGGGGCCGAGTTTTTCGAGCGAGCTGACGATGTTGTCGTAGTAGTTGAACTGAACGCGGAGGTCCTGGAAGAGGTTGGGTTTGACCACACGGGACCAGCCGCCGAGAACGTTGGAATCGTAGATCCGGATGCGGGAGCCGCGGGACGCGCCGACGAGGGCGCGGGTGCTCGAGTTGGTTTCGTCGAGGTCGCCGAAGTTGTAGCGGAAGAAGAACTGGTCCTTTTCGCCGCGGGCGTGATCGAGGCGGATGGAGAACTTCGTGTCGTTGGTGGAGAACGGAGTGATGCCGCTGTTGGTTTCAAAGAGGCGGACGACATCGGGCGGGCTGCTGAGGGCGGCGCGGAGTTGTCCAGCGGGGCCAGAGGGGAGTGCGGAGAGGATACGTTCCTGATCGGGTGTGGGGCTGAAGATGGCGCGGTTGGTGAGAACGCTGACGACGTTCGATTCGCGGCGGCGGAGGCGTTCGATGGCGCCGAAGATAAAGGTACGGTCTTTGCGGATGGGTCCGCCAATGCTGCCGCCGAACTGTTGACGGTTGGCATCGGGCTTTACACGCTGGAGGGAGCCGTCGGATTGCAGGACGCGGGCAAAGGGATCGCCGGCGTCCATCGACTGCTGGCGGAAGTAGCCAAAGGCGCTGCCGTGGAGGGCGTTGGTTCCACCCTTGGAAACGATGTTGATGACGCCTCCGCTGGCCATACCGAGTTCGGCGGAATAGTTGCTGCGGTTGACCTGGAATTCCTGGACGGCCTCTTGACTGAGAGTGGGGCGGACACCGCCGGCCGCATCGTTGCTTTCGCCGCCGTCGACGGTGATGGAGTTACCGCGGCCGTTGGAGCCGTAGAACGAGAGGCCGCTGTTGGGGGTTTGGACAACGCGAAAGTCGGAGTTGTCGGCGAGGGCGCTGGAGTCGGCCACGCCGGGGGCGAGGAGGGTGAAGGAGAGGTAGTCGCGACGGTCGATGGGGAGGTTGCGGACATACTGCTGGTCGAGCGTGTTGGACTGTTGGGTTTTCTGGCTTTCGACCAAGTCGGCTTCGTGAGTTACTTCAACGACCTGGCGTTGTTCGCCGACGCTGAGTTTGATTTCGACATCGTGGAGTTTACCGACGCTGACCTGGACATCGCGAGTGACCTTGGTGTCGAACCCCTGCTTTTCGACACGGAGTTCGTACATACCGGGCTTGACGGAGAGGAAGCGGTATTCGCCGGCGCCGGAGGTGACACCGCTACGTTCGACGCCGGTGTCCTGATTTTTGAGGCGAAGCACGGCCGCGTTGACGGCGGCTCCGGACGGGTCGAGCGCGGTGACGGCAAGAATGCCGGTATCGACGGAGAGCTGTGCAAAAGCGAATATCGGCGCCAACAGGGCGCAGGCGACCAACCTGATTGTCAAAGGTGACTCCTTAGTCTGAAGCAGCGTTGTCTGAAGCAGCGCGGGCTACTAATGGCGCAGTGTATGCCTTTTGTTTGCTTACAGCAAGCGTGCGGTTTGCGGAACGGCGGCCTTGCGCTTGAGGCGGTCGCAGCGGCGTTGGAGATTGTCGGAAGCTTCAACGGAAAGAGCTTGGAGTGCGAAGTCGAGGGCGAGGGCGTAGTTTCGCTCGCGATGCTCGTAATGTTTGGAAAGTTCTTCGAGAGCCTGGATGCGGAAAGGATTACGAGCCGCGGCCAGATCGGCATATATACCTAGTGCGGCATCGCGGCTGTTGCGTTTCTTTTCAATTTCAGCAAGGTCCCAAAGTGTACGGAACAGGAGCGCGTCGGGGAGGTGACAATCGACGGCGCGGCGGAAAAGGGTGCAGGCTTCGTCAATGCGGCCGGATTGGCGGAGCCAGCGGCCCAGGGAGACGAGTTCGGCGCCGTGTGCGTCGATTCTTGCGGGGTCGCGAAAAGCCCAAGGGACGATGCCGGTGAGACAGGCGAGGGTTAGGATGTCGCAGGCGTTGTGTTGGAAGATGCCGGGCAGGCGAAGAGCGCGTCCAGTGCGGACATAGTCGAAGTAGATCTGCGGGATGAGGTCGCCGGCGATGTCTTCTTCGTGACGCTCGTGGCCGAGCAACTGGTACTCGAGTTCCATGAGACGGCAGGAATCGAAGCGGAGGCGCCAGAGGCGGCGGGCGCCATAGAGCAGGTCGAGGTGGGGGAGGTCCGTAAACGGCGGCGGACGGCGGGCGAGGCGGTAGCGTGTTTCAAGCAGCGGCAGGTCGAACGTCTTGCCGTTATAAGTGACCAAAATATCGACATCTTCGAGCGCGGCGGTGATCGCCCAGAGCATGCTGGGTTCGTCCGGATAGTCGGGCATGAAGTACTGGCGGACGTGGAAGCCCTGGGGTGTAATGCGACCGATGCCGACGAGGAAGGCGCAGGTGCCGGAGCCGCCGGCTAGTCCGGTAGTTTCGGTATCGAGGAAAGCCCAGCGCTCGGGCGGAGCGTGGGCGACTGCGCCTTCGGTGATCTCGGTCAGCAGGTCGGGAGGCAGTTCGATCAGCCGCGAGATGTCCATGTTGCCGTGACGGCGGAAGTGTTCCCACCGGCGTTCGGTTTCGAAATGGCGGCCGTGAGGCGTGTCGACGTATTCGCCGGTGATGACCTCTTCGAGGCGGGTGTGGAGAGTTTGGGTTCGTTCCGCCAGACGTGCCTCGACCTGCCGGGCGGCGCGCTCACTGGCGGCGGCGATCCGGCGGCGGAGGTATTCGATTTGGTGAGGATCGATATCAGTCATTCGCCTTTTATTTGCTCGTTGGCAACAGTTTACATTCTACCGTTTGCGGTGCGCGGTTTGGGTATTATGAGCCTTTATGCCGGCAAGGCCGAAAGCGAAGCCGCGCGCGACGAAGGCGCCTGTTCCGATGGCGCCGCAAGTGTCGTCTTTGCAATTGATTTTAAATTACTTAGAGGCTCGCGCGACGTGGGTGGCGATCGCGTTGGTGTTTATCGCCACGGTGCGAATTGTTTCAACGTACACGGTTCTAAATCACACACACGACGAGCCGGCACACGTGGCGGCGGGAATGGAGTGGCTGGATAAAGGCGTGTACAAGTGGGAACCGCAACACCCGCCGCTGACGCGCGTTGCCGCGGCGTTGCTGCCGAAGTTGGACGGCGGCCATTCCTGGGGCCGGAACGACATGTGGAACGAGGGCGTCGCGCTGCTGTATCGCGGAAAAGGGTACGACCGGACGCTGAGCCTGGCGCGCGCGGGGGTGTTGCCGTTTTTCTGGATCGCGTGCGCGGTGGTGTTCCTGTGGGTGCGACGGTACTTCGGGGAACTGCACGGGGTGATGGCGGTGCTGCTGATGACGTTGACGCCGGCGGTGCTGGCGCACGCGGGACTGGCGACGACGGACATGGGTTTGACGGCCTTCCTGTTGGCGGCTTTGTTTTCGACGCTGCTGATAGTGGAGGCGCCGTCGTGGAAGACGGGATTCTTGTGGGGATTGTGCGTCGGGCTGGGGATGGTGGCGAAGTTCAGTTTCCTGCCGTTTTATCCGGCGTGTGCCGTGGCGGCGCTGGTGCTGGTATGGTGGCGGGTGCCGAACCCGGAACGACCGGCATTACCGAAAGTGGGTAGGCTGGCGGTGGCCGCGACTGTTGGTGCCGTGGCGGCGTTTGTGGCGGTGTGGGCGATGTACCGCTTCTCGTTCGGCCCGAACGTGTATACGAAGACGGCGCTGCCGTTTCCGGAGTTATTCAGCGGGATCGAAGCGGTGCGCGCGCATAACGCTGCCGGCCATCCGACTTACTTGCTGGGCGCGCAGAGTAACAGCGGGTTTTGGTTTTATTATCCGATCGCATTGTTCTTCAAGTCGCCGATCGCATTGATGGTGCCGGCGACGATCGGCGCCGTGAAGGCGTGGACGGCGCGGAGTTACAGGTTGATGGTTCCGCTCGGGTTCGCGGCGGGGCTGCTGCTGTTTGCGTCGACGAGCCGGATCAACATCGGGACGCGGCATGTCCTGCCGGTGTTCGTGTTTATGGCGATTGTGGGTGCGGCCGGGCTGGTGCAGTTATTGCAGTCGAGTAAGTCGTGGCAGCCGAAGGCGGGGTTGGCGCTGCTGGCCTGGTTAGTGATCGCGTCGGCGTGGATTCATCCGGATTACATTGCTTACTTCAATGAGTTAGCGGGACACGAACCGGAAAAGATAGTGGTGGATTCGGACCTCGATTGGGGGCAGGATGTGAAGCGGGCCGGACGGCGGCTGCAGGAGTTAGGAGCACAGTGGGTGGCATACCGGCCGTTTATTCCCGCCTATGAACAGGAGGTGCACGGGTTCCCGCCGGTGGTGGAGTTCGATCCGGTGAACGGGACGCCGGGCTGGAGTCTGGTGAGTTTGACGAATTGGAAGGTAATGCGGTTTAACCAGCCGCCGAACACGCTGTTGCTGATGGACAGGCTGAAACCGCGGGAGCGTGTAGGCCGCGGCATGCTGCTCTATTACATTCCGCCGCCGCCGGGGACGCGGCAGCAGCTTGAAACGGTTGAGCCGGGGAAACCGAAACAGTAATGGCAAAAGCGAGAGTTCCGAAGTCTGAAACGAGATTGGACCCGGTTCCTAAGGCGGCGGCAGCGCACTCACGCCATTTGGCGGCACTGGCGCTGCTGGCATTGGCGACGCTCGTCTTTTACTGGGCGCCGCTGACGTCGTCCCAGACGAGCCAGCAATGGGACGCGATTGATGTGCATTACACGTCGCAGAGGTACTTTTCGGATGTCATCCGGCAGGGTAAGTTACCGGAGTGGGTCCCCTATATCTACTCGGGATACCCGTTCCTGGCGGACCCGCAGGTGGGCGCCTGGTACCCGCTGAACTGGCCGTTCTTTCTGCTGGGAGTGACGCCGGCATCGATACAGGGCGAGATCGCACTGCATGTGCTGATCGCATTGATTGGGACGTATTTGTTTGTGTTCCGCTGGACGAACGAACGGTTGGCGGCCGCGGCGGGAGCAATGTTGTATGGGTTTTCAGGATTCTTTGCCGGGCATGCTTCGCATGTAGGGATGGTCGAGACGGCGGCGTGGCTGCCGTGGATCTTGCTGGCGGTTGATGGAGCGTTGCGGACGGGCGCGCCCGGATGGGCGGCGGCGAGCGGTTTGTTGATGGGCGTGGCGGCGCTGGCCGGGCATTTTCAGACGCTGGTTTATTCGGGGTTTGCCGTGGTGGGATATGCGGTATTTGTGACGGTGCGGGAAAAGGCGCCGGTTCGGAATGTGGCGGTAGCTCTGGTGGGACTTGCGGTTCTGACGCCGTTGATTGCGGCGGCGATGCTGATACCGGGAATGGAGTTACTCAATTACTCGGTTCGATCGGGCATGAGTTTTACGGGAGCGACTAACTCGCCTTTGACCGTTGGATCGCTTGTAACTCTGGTATGGCCGAATGCGCTGGGTGCGTTCGATCCGCCTACTTATAACGGTCCGGCTGATATTACCCAGTATTACTTCTATACCGGTATATTATTGTTGCCGCTGGCGGTGCTTGGATTGGTGAAGTCGCCTTTGCGATGGCCTGCGCTGGTGCTGATCGTGCCCGCTTTCTGGTACAGCCTGGGGCCGGGATTTGGGTTCTACGATGTGGTGGCGCGGTTGCCGGGGTTCGGCAGCGTACGTGCGCCGGTGCATATGTGGTTTGTGGTGGCGATGGGTTTTGCGCTGGCCGGAGGCGCGGGAGTGGCGTATCTGGCGCAAACGGTGCCGGTGCGTGCCGTGGTGTTCGCGGTGTTGGGGATCATCTTTGCCGACCTGTTCTATTCGAATTCGCTGAGCAATCCGCTGGCGTACGCGCGGGAGAGCTTCGCAGACCTGTATGGCAACAAGTTACAGCAGTTCCAACAGCGTTTGGGGAGCCAGTTGCCGCCGCTGACCAGATTTCATGCGCCGGGGTCGAACACGACATTCGGGCCGCAGAACCATCCGATCGATACACGGGTCGAGACGACTTATGGTTACAACCCACTGGCGCTGCGGCATTATGCGGATTACTTCGCGGCTATTGAGCGCAATCCGAAACTGATGGACGAGTTAGGGGCGAAGTTCCGCTTGGATCGTGCAGCGGGGGGCGTGATCAACGTGGAAACCGCAATGCCGCGGGTAACTATCCCGCCCACGGTGGCCGCGACCGGTGACTTGGCGACACTGGACCCGGTGCGCACGGCGATCGCGAAGGTGGATGCCAAGCAGGACCCGAACGGAATGGTCACAGTGACCGGCTACGAACCGGGATCGTATAAGGTGCACTACAAGGTCGCGTCGCCGTCGCTGGTCCGTGTGGCGGAGGCCTGGTATCCGGGGTGGGAAGCCGAGGCGGGCGGAAAGAGCTTGCCGGTGGTGAAGGTGGATGGGGCGTTGATGGGAGTGGTGGTTCCGGCGGGAGAGGGGGATGTGACAGTGCGATTCCGGCTGGGTGGGGTGCGGCTGGGGATGGCAATTTCCGCGGTGGCGCTGGCGGTGGCAATAGCGGTTGTCGTGATGGGCGGAACAGGCAGTGAAGGTTCGCGGAAGGCGTGGTGGGACGAGACCCATGGCTGACGGGTTAGCTTCCGGGGCATGATGGACCGCGGGCTTATAGTCGCGGCGCTCGCCGTTACAATGGAGATTTCACGGCCACTTCGCAGCCCAGGCGGCGTGTGGCCCGCCTAAGGGTCTTGAGGAATCGTCAACATGGTCATTTTGGGAATCGGCGGCATTCTGAGCGATGCCGCGGCGGCGTTGGTGCGCGACAGTCAACTGGTGGCCGCCATTGAACAGAAGAAGATCGCGCGCTATTCGCGCTTAGGCGAAGTGCCGACCGAAGCTATCGACGGCTGCTTACGGGTGGCCCGTGTCGATCGCTCGCAAGTCGACCTCGTCGCCCTCGTCCGCCCTATCGGCTCGGGACCGGAAACCGCCGTCCACCTCGACCTCCGCGGCATGTTTCCCAATGCCCAGGTGGTCCTGCTCGACCATCACATCTCGCACGCCGCTTCCGCCTTCTTCGCCTCCCCGTTTGACGAAGCCACCGTCCTCACACTCGACCGTCAGGGCGACCTCCGCTGCGGCGGCCGTTGGAATGGCCGCGGCGCACACCTCGATCTCGACCGCGAACTCTACTACCCCGATTCCCTCGGCGACCTCTACAGCCGCGTCACCGCGCTGCTCAACTACCAGCCCAGTGCCGACGAGCATAAGGTCCAGTGGCTCTCCACCTCGGGAGACGACCGCTTCATCCCACTGTTTGAAGAGATCCTCGGTGTTCCCAACGGCGGTTGGCCCCGGCTGGACCGGTCGTTCTTCGACAACCAGCGCATCAGCCGCGGCGGATTCTCGAGCAAGTTCTTCGCGCGGCTGGGACTAACCGACGATACCGATATCCCCGGTCCGCTCCGCGCGCCCGTTGCCGCCGGCGTGCAGCGCGCCATCGAACGCGCGGTCATCGACATGGCCGGACAAGGCAGGAACCTCGCCATCGGCGGGGGCCTCGCTTTCAACGCCCTGTTGATCGCCGCGCTCGAATCGTCCGGCAATTGGGAAAACGTCTTCGTTCAACCCGCCGCCGGCAACACCGGAACGTCCATCGGCGCCGCCCTTTACGCCTGGCACAGCATCGCGCGCCGCACCGAGCGCATCCCCATCGGTAACTTCTGCCTCGGCCCCAGTTTCACCCCCGAAGACGTGAAGCAGGTTCTCGAAAACTGCAAACTCCGCTTCCGCTATATCCTCACGGCCGGCGAGTTAATCGATACCGCCGTGTCCGAATTGAACGACCACAAGATCATCGCCTGGATGCAAGGCGCCATGGAGTTCGGCCCCCGCGCGCTCGGCAACCGCAGCATCCTCGCCTCGCCGCTCAACCCGTATTCCACCGAAAACCTGAACATCTTCATCAAGCGCCGCGAGCCGTTCCGCAAGTTCGCCGCCTCCGTCCCCGCCGAACTCTGTAGCCAATATTTCGAGGTCGGCCCCAATGCGAGATTCCTGGCCACTGTCGGCACAGTGAAACCGGAGCACCGCAAAACATTCGAATCGGCCATCCTGGGCGAAGGGCTGGTCCGCGTCCACGCAGTGAGTAAGGACGACAATCCTCTCTACTGGACCCTGCTCCACGCCGCCGGCAAAGCCACCGGCCTCCCGGTCCTCTACAACACGTCTTTCAATCTGTTCAGCGACCCCCTGGTCTGCACCCCCCGCGACGCCGTCCGCAGTTTCTACTCCTCCGGCATCGACTCCATGTTCGTCGGTAACTTCCACTTACAGAAGTAGAAGTTCGAAGTTAGAAGTTAGAAGAGCGCCGACGGCTCCGGCGCGGTCTCGGAGCCTGTAGGTTGCTGATGAAAAACAATCGAATATACCCAGGCGCTATTGGCACGGCCATTACCGGTAATCCGCCCTGCAAGAATCCGTAAGGAACGACCCCACTTGCGACCCACTTGCGACATGGCTAAACTTTAATCAAGATTGCGCTTCGGGCGGTTGGGTGCGCCGGCCGGGGCGCTGACGCTCCCGCTCCGAGTCGGAAGCAGCGGTTGGACGCGATGGTGGTGGTAAGTCGATCGGGGCATGATGAACGGCGGGCTAACGCGGTGCGGCACGGTTGCGGGGATCAGGCCGCAAGTGTGCCTTTCGAATCTGAGTCACACCCGATCGAATCCGGCCATAGCACGAGCCCCAGCGGACCACTTGCAAGCGGACCACTTGCAAGGGAACCTCGGGTGGCAGCTTATCCTGGGAATATGAGGAGCCGGCTGTTGCTGCTGGGGTTAGCCGGTGTCGCGTGCCTGCGGGGACAGGCGACGTGCCCGGCGACGCCCATCTATTCGCCTTGCGAGCTGATATTCGAGATGACGGCCGAAGAGGCCGCACAGAATCCCAATCCGTACCTGACCGTGACGCTGCACGCGGAATTCCGCTCGCCGCGCCACCGCACGGCCATGATGCCGGGCTTTTGGGATGGCGGCCGCAAGTTCGTCATCCGTTTCACACCGCTCAAGCCGGGCGACTGGGATTTCCGCGTCACCTCGAGCGTTGCTTCGATCAACGGAAAAACCGGAACATTCACGGCCACCGAAGCCGACCATCCAGGGTTCATCAAACCGGATAACCTTCGCGCGTGGTCTACAACCGAAAGCCGCAAAGGCCACCTGTGGATGGGCGACACCGCCTATACCTTCGCCTGGATCGACCGCGCCACGTTCGACCAGATGATTGAAGCCCGTTCGAAGCAGAACTTCAACCACATCCGCGGCCTGGTGATGAGTCCCCGGACCGACCTGCGCCCCGCCTACACCTCTCCCGACAAACCCAATGTCGAGCACTTCCAGGAACTCGATAAGCGCATTCGCGCCATGAACGCGAAGGGCATTTTTGCCGACCTCATCCTGGCCGGCGACCGGAACCATCTCGTAAAGGTTTTCCCGGAACGGCAACAGCGCGAGCGCTACGTGCGCTATCTCATCGCACGCTACTCTCCGTTCATGATCACCTGGCAGGGCGTGCAGGAATTTGAAGAGTACACGGACGGCCGCGCGCTGCTGAAGGAAATCGGCCTGCTGCTCAAGCAGTACGATCCTTATCAACAGCCGCGATCCACGCATACGCTCACCACTTCGGCGCCGTTGCTGCCCGATGGCTGGATGACCTACATCATCTACCAGTCCTCATCGGTTCCGCTGGCAGCCGTCGAGCGCCAGGTGTATCAGGCGCCCATGGTGAATGCCGAGTTCGCCTATGAGGATTCCGGCGCCGGTAAGTCCCACCCGCATCACGTCTCAAGCGACGAGTTCCGCCGGCGGTTGTGGCGGATGACGATGAACGGTCAGTATCCCACCTTTGGTAACACCGGCACGTACGGCGGCTCTAAGTTCACCGTCGACCCGAAGTATCTCGACTCGCCGGGCGCAACCGCCATGAAAGCGTGGTTCGAGTTCTTCGAACGTACACGTTACTGGGAACTGGAGCCGTTCTTCGAAGTGGAAGGCGGCGTGGGGCTGGCCCTTGGCGGCATCGAGTATATCGTGTATCTCGAAAAGCCCGGTCCGGTATCCGTAGTAACTGAGAAGAAAGGTTACGAAGTCTACTGGTTCCGCCCGGCCACCGGCGAGACGATCAAGGAAAAGAAGGATTACAAGGGCGAGAAGTTCGAAGGCCGCCCGCCGGACGATTCGAGCGATTGGGTGCTGCACCTGTCGCGCGACGGCCGCAAAGAGTCGATGGCGAAATCCTGGAAGTTCGAATCGCGCCCCATCTTCTTGCAGGAACCCGAACGAAACCCGCAGAAGATCCCATTCGAGATCGTCGAGCCAACGGCGGACCCGCTGCCTGTCGGCAAGCCGATCAAGTTCGCCGCCAAGCTCACCCGAGAAACCCGCGCCTCAAAGGCCATGCTGTACGTGTGGGAAGCGGAAGCCACGGCTGACCAGCAAGGCTACCGCATCATCGGCGACTCGCAATCAGGCGACTTCACACTGCCGGCCGGTTTAGCGAAGAACTATCCGGCCGTAGTCAACCTGCGCCTCTACGGACTCAACGGCAACGGCAAACTCTACCAGTTAGACAAAGTAGAGAAGGCGGCCCGTTGAAGATCTTAGCTGTCGACACCAGCGCCGAATTCGCCTCCATCGCGGCCTTGGATAGTGCCGGGGATGGCGCTGAACTCCTTGAAATCCTGCTCCACTCCGCCGACGGCTTCGCCCACCAGATCTTCACCCACTTTGAAACCCTCCTCCGCCGCATCAACTGGACCATCGATCAGGTAGACGCCTTCGGCGCCGCGTCAGGTCCCGGATCATTCACCGGAGTGAGAGTGGCCCTCTCCGCCATGAAAGGCCTGGCGGAATCCTTAGGGAAGCCGGTAATAGCCGTCTCGAACCTGGAAGCCATCGCAGCCCTAGGCGCCTCCCGGTTGCGCGCACCGCTACTGGACGCAAGGCGAGGCGAAGTCTACGGCGCCGTCTACGATCGAAATCTGCAAATCGTAGTGCCCGAAACAGTCGGCAAGTTCCAGGATTGGCTCGAAACAGTCCCCGCCGAAGCCGAGTTCCTGGTCCAGGACCCCACGCCGTTCGCCCACCTTCTTCCCCGTGAGCCCCGCGTCGTCCGGCGCGCCCTAGCCGGCGCGGTCGCCCGCATCACCCGCGACCGACTGCAAGCCGGTGTTCCAGGCGATCCGGTCACCGCCGATGCAAACTACGTGCGCCGCGCCGATGCGGAGTTGAAGTGGAAGGATCGGTGAGACCCTTGGTACCTTAGTACCTCATTGCATCCACGGAAGCAATGTTTACAATGAGGTAGGCCATGAGTTCGGCGTACGCAGTTGCTCCTGAAGACGAGTTCCTACCTGAAATCGTCGAGCCAGTCTACGACTCTCCGGAACAAAAGGAGCGCGTGGAGCGCGCGGTCGCGGTTGCGCACCAGATGATTTGCGGGCTTCGATCGACCGGAGCATCACGCCACACCGGCACTTCATCCTAAAGCATGTCGGCGCCTATTGGCATCTCCAGGGACATCTTCATAAATCATCCATATGGGGATTTCTACGAACCCCTCCGCATAGCTCTCCTATTCACGATCCAGGCCTGTGGGTACTGGCCGCGTTCAGCGCAGGAACGTCTCAACGGCCTCGAACTTCGACTCGAAAAGATTGAGTACCTGGTAAAGAATTGCCGTCTGAGCGCTCATGACGTTGGGACCTATCCGGAATGGACTCATCCTCACTACAACATGGGGTTTGAACTTGGGCTTTGCTTCAGCTGGCACCGAAGCCAATTCAGTCAGAATCAAGAAGTTAGCGCCTCTTGCCTGGTTCTGCTTAACGAACTCGATCAACAAAGGTATTTCTCAGACCTCGCGGGAATTGATGTTAGCGTGCATGGCCGCGACCCGCTGCAGATGATCGAGGGCGTGCGGAGTTGGCTCTGGAGGTCCGATCGCCCAGTTCCAGGCGTTGCCTATCTGAAGCGGCTCTTCAGAGAGTTTGAGAAGGAGTTGCCGGCACAGTTGAACGAACTTGGCCACGAGAAGACCTCCCAACCCGTATTTCGCGAGTTGACGGGTCTTATCGGAAGCTGGCTGATCATCAAAAAGCGCGAGCTAGCCGGAAAAAAAGCGGAATCCGCATGAGAGTTTTAGCGGCGAGAAGTAACTGCCATTTTGTGATGGTGAAGCCCACTATCTTTGGAACCAGCCCTGTCGAGGCATCGGAAGGAATCGAAACGACTGACGAATTCCTGCCCGAGATTGTCGAACCCAGCTACGACGATCCCGATCAGGAAAACAGGGTCCGCTCGGCCGTGTCCCTCGCCGCAGCAGTTGCGAAAGCTCAAAAACCGGACGTGTAGGCTAAAAAGCCAAGCGATATTCCGGGCGCTCAGCGGGTCGCCGAACGTATTGTCGCATCGTGAAGTCGGATGAAGCCCGTGCCGCGGCACGCCTTGCGGGAAAACGTGAGCCGGTTTCGCTCCCCATGCTACCCTAATCTATTGTCAGGCTCCGGGCTCCGTGCAATGGGCGGCTGCAAACCCCGCCAGGTCCGGAAGGAAGCAACGGTAGTGGTTTAGCTTGTGTGCCGCGGATCACCCGGGGTCTGGCATCTTAGGTTTTTTGGCTCGCCCTCCTCTCTCCGAACGTGACGTATGTATCAGGTCTTCGCGCGCAAGTATCGTCCCCAGACTTTCGCTGAACTGATCGGCCAGGAGCACGTTCGGACCACCCTCGCCAACGCGATCGCCCAGGGCCGCATCGCCCACGGCTACATATTCTCCGGGCAGCGCGGCACCGGCAAAACCACCGTCGCCCGCATTATGGCGCGCTGCCTCAATTGCGAACAAGGCCCCACGGCCGAGCCTTGCATGAAATGCGCGGCCTGCACTGAGATTGCCGGCGGCAACGCCATCGACGTCATCGAAATCGACGCGGCCTCCAATCGTGGCATCAACGAGATGCGCGAGCTTCGCGAAAACGTCCGGTTCCGCCCCGCGCGCGACCGCTACAAGGTTTTCATCATCGACGAAGCGCACCAGATCACGACGGAAGCCTTCAACGCGTTGCTCAAAACGCTCGAAGAGCCGCCGGACTGGGTCGTCTTCATCCTCTGCACCACGGAAACGCACAAGATCCCCACCACCATCGCTTCGCGCTGCCAGCAGTTCAGCTTCCGCAGCGTCGAGTTCGGCGAACTGATCGCCCGCATGCAGTGGATCTGCGAGCGCGAAGGCCTCACGGCCGATCCCGAGGCGCTTGCCGTTATCGCGCAGGTGGGCGAAGGCAGCGTTCGCGATTCGCTCTCCGCCCTCGACCAGGCGGTCGCCTCCTGTGGATCGAATCTAGGCGCTGACGCCGTCCGCTCGCTGCTTGGACTCTTCTCATTAGACAGCCTCGGTGAAGTCGCCCGCGCGCTCGAAGCGCAGGACTCCAAGCGCATGCTCGAAATCGTCCAGGAACTCGAACGCAACGGGCGCAACCTGCAGCATTTCTGCCGCGAACTGTCGCGCTACTTCCGCAACTTGCTGGTCGCGAAAATCGTCGGTTCCGGTAGCCGCCTAATCGCGGCGTCGGACGCGGAACAAGCGCGCCTGGTCGAGACCTCCGCGCGTTTCTCCGAAGAGGACCTCACACGATTCCTCAAGATCACCCTCGACCTTTACAAAGACCTGCAATACTCCCTGCAACCACGTCTGCACCTTGAAATCGGCCTGCTGCGCCTGATCCACGCGGGCCGCCTCACCACCATCGAACAAGCCCTGGCCGACCTTGGTCCCGCAGGCAGTGGTGGTCCCGGCAGTGGTGGCGGCGCCGGCAAGCCCCCTCGGTCGGCTCCGCCGCGCACCATGGGCGGGTCGGGTCCGGCCTCCGGCAACGTCTTCAGCGCCTCCGCCCCGGAACCGGAGACTTTCACACCGCCACCGCCAACATTCACCCCGCGGCCAGTAGCGGCCGCGCCGCCGCCGCCTTCACTGTCCTCGCCCGCGCCCACTCCGGTACCCGCCGCGGGACCTAAGCCGGCAGCGGCCTCAGGTTCCCTAAAGGAACGCTTGCTCGAACACGTCAAAGGCGCCGGACAGGTGCTGCTCGCCGACGCTATCGAACACTGCGACGTCTCCGAAGCGCCCGGCGAGGTCCGTTTCACCGGACCCAAAGAGTTCACCCTTTCTTTTCGCGACGCCGGCATGAAGGCAGCGGTCTTGGCCGTGACCGGCCGCCCGCTCAAAGTCGCCTTCATCGGCAGCGAAACCGCGGCCGCCACCGCACCCAAGGCGGGGGCCAACGCAGATGAGGCCACACAGCGTGCGCTGTCGCACCCCGAAGTGCAGCGGTTTCAGGAAGCCTTCCCCGGCAGCCACGTCCGTACCGTACGCAATTTGAGAGACTAGAGTCAGCCATATGAAACTACCCGGCAACATGCAGTCGATGATGAAGCAAGCGCAGGCCATGCAGGAGCGCATGCAGCAGGAGGTCGCACAGATTCGGGTGGAAGCGTCCGCCGGCGGCGGTATGGTCTCCATCAAGATGGATGGCAAGAAGAACGTTCTGGGCGTCAAGATTGATCCCGAAGTCGCCGGCGACGTAGAAATGCTACAGGACCTCATCCTCGCCGGCTTCAACGAAGCCGCCAAAAAGGTCGACGACGAGGTTCAAAAGAAGATGTCCGGCATGCTCGGCGGCATGGGCCTGCCGCCCGGGTTATTCTAAAGCGATCTAACCAATGCCCGACTTTGCCGAGCCCCTCGCGCGCCTGATCATGGAATTCAAGCGCCTGCCGGGCGTTGGCCAGAAATCCGCACAACGGCTGGCATTTCACGTCCTCCGCGGCAATCGCGAACAAGCCGAATGCCTGGCCCACGCGATCCTCGACGTAAAAGACAACTTAGGGCTCTGCAGCGTTTGTAATAACATCGCGGAAGGCGAATTGTGCCCCTACTGTCGCGACCCGCACCGCGAAACCACCGTCATCTGCGTCGTCGAAGAGCCGCATAACATCCTGCCCATCGAAGTAACGCGCAGCTTCCACGGCCTCTATCATGTGCTCCAGGGCGCCATCTCTCCCCTGCGCGGCGTGGGTCCCGAACAACTCAAAATCAAAGGCCTGCTCGAACGCATCTCCGCCGGCGACGTGAAAGAAGTTATCCTCGCCACCAATCCCAACGTAGAAGGCGAGGCCACAGCGGTCTACTTGTCTCGCCTGCTGAAGCCATTGGGGCTGAGCGTGACGCGCATCGCGATGGGCATTCCCGTCGGGAGCGACTTAGACTACGCCGACGAAGTTACGATGTCGAAGTCGCTTGAAAACCGCCGCGAAATGTAAGCGGCTACCGCAGTAACTCGTCCACTATCTCAGACCACGTCTCGAATTCGTTAAACCCTTCACGGCACCGGCCCAAATACTCCGCGAGATAGCGCCGCGCAAACCGCCGCTCCGGCCGCACCAGCATGGCCGGATCGATATCCGGCGATCCGTCGCCGGCGTAGTAGACCTTGGCCCCGCGGCGCAACGCCTCCAGCACGACGTCGCGTTTGCTGATGCCGGTTTGCTCGTTATAAAACGGCGAGTCGAACGGCCGCTCGATCACCAACCCGCGGCGCGGAACGATGCGTCCCGGATTGGCGTGAACCGGAACATTTACGCCCACTTTCTTCAGAATCCGGTCGATGTACCACGACGATCCGGCAGAGACGATAATCAGTTCCCAACCCGCGGCCTTCAGCTTCGACACGCTCTCGACAAACCGTGGGTCCGGCCGCGTGTCCGTGATTAGTTGCTGCAGCGACGCCTCGTCCGTTGGCGCGTGCGAGAAATACTTCGCCATCGCCTCAAAGTGCGACATCTTGCCCATCCGGTACAAGCCCAGATAGTCGGGCGCGTCGCGTGGTATGTAACGCTCTACCAATAACTGGTAGAAGTCCTTTTCCGTGATCGTCCCGTCGAAGTCGGAGATCAGGACGTTGGGCATGTTTTCGCCGAACAAGTTATTTCAACGCTTCGTTCAGCACCGCGGCCAGGCGCCGTCCGCCCAGCGCGGCGCGGCGGCGTGCCACGTCCCGGGAACGGGCGACATACGATCCGTCCAGTTGAACCGGATTGTCCTTTGTCCCCCCCTCGTTGCCAAATGAATAGACGGCATCCTTCGCCACCAGAAAGCCTTCGTCGATCCACGTCTGCGGATCGGTGCGGGGCTTCGCATCTTTCGGCTGCTTCGCCATCACCTTTATTAACTGGTTGACGTAAGCGTCGGAGTCCACGATGCCTAATGCGTCATCCCAGAATGCGTGTAAGTTGTAGGCGCCCACCACGTTCACCGTGTTACCGCCTAAGTCCGACACCGGCCGCCCTTGCGCGTCCTTCTGCACCTTCCGGTAACGTGTCGCGCAGTGCAGCGGTTGATGCACATCCCCCACCAGGTGCAGCAGCCAAGGCAGCACATACACCGCGTCGTCCTCCGTCGGCTTATCGGAAGGGATCCCGGCCACGCTGTGGCGCATGCGCTTCAACTCCGTCAGGGCATTCGGAGCCGGAGAATTCTCAGGGGTCCGCGTGCCGTCCGTCGAGAACGCCACATTGATGTAGTGCCAGTTCCGGTGCTGCTTCATGTTCGGAAAACCGGCTACCGTCGGCGTCGCTGTTGCGCCCCGGCGTGCGTCGTCATAAAACCGCTGGTCGCCTTTGATCGTATCGGGCCACACAGCCGCCTTCATGAACGCATAGCGGGCGCGCTGCTTACCGTCGGCAGGGGCCCCTTTGATCAACTGCTTATAGTCGGGATGGCGCTTGATCAGATCGTCCACCCGCGACCGTGCCTTCTTCGACAGGTTGTCGTAGGCCAGCCCGGCCACCGCTCGATGACCCACCGCGTTCCATCCCCAAGCCGGCAGACCCACTGCCAGCACCAGGGCTGCGCACACTAACTTCGGAGACATGTTCAAATACGTAACTCGTAACCGGCGTTTTTCAGGCGGTCGATCAGTTCCGACCGTACCTGATTAATTTCATCGTTCGATAATGTCCGATCGTCTGCGCCGACCGTAACCCGGAACGAAACACTCTTGCGATCCTCCGCAAGCGGCGGACCCGCGTAGTGCCGCACATACTGCACGTTCAACATATGCGCCAGCCGCGTAGACGCGATCAGCTTATGCAAGTCGCCCACCGGTTGTCGCAAAGCAGTCACAACCGATAAGTCGAAGTCCGACGTCGGGAACCTCCGCAGCGGCTTATGCCGTACGGGCTGCCGTACCAGCGCCTGCACCGCCTTCAAGTTCAGCAGTAACACGGCCGCACGGCCGTTTACTACGTTGGGATGTAACTCTGCTATGCGGCCGACAACCGTCTCGTTACAACAGAGCTGCCATGCCCGCACCGGATGCTCATACCTTTCCGCAACCGCCGTCCGAACCTCAACCCCCGGCACAATCGAATCGGCCAAATGACGCACCGCATATAACTCCGGCTCGCCGCCGCCCGCTTTCGCGTAGCAGCAGGCCCCCAGATAAGCAACTTCGTCCGGAAGGTCCGGTGCGGGTTTCTTGTGGATCTCAAATCCAATTTCAAACAGGCGGAATCCGTCGAGGTGCCGGCTGTTATCGCGGATGTTCCGCACCAGCCCCGGAAGCAGCGAACTCCGCATGTGCGTCTGGTCGGACGCAATCGGATTCGTCACCCGCACGTGCGCATCCGGTGCAAACCCGAACTCCGCTAACTGCTCCTCCGACAGGAACGAGTAGTTATAAACCTCAGTGAACCCCTGCGATGTTGCCACCGTCCGCAGGTAATGGAAGTAATCCCGCTGCGGGTTCTGCACCGGGGGCTTAGCCGGTAACAGCGGCGAAGCAGGCGGTATGGAAGTGTAACCGATCATCCGGCCCACCTCTTCCACCAAATCGTCCTTGATCGAGATATCCTTAGTCGCCCGCCATGAGGGTGCCGTCACGTGCAGCACATCGGGCCGGGTGGATTGCACCCCAAACTGCAGCGAAGTCAGTATCCGCCGCACCTCTTCCGCCGGTACGTCGCGGCCCAGCTTGCGCCTCAACCAGTCGAGCGGCAGAGTAATCTGAGGCGGAGCACTTGCAGGCCGGCCCGCATCGGCCAACCCGCCCACCAGGCGTATCCCAGGCGAAACGATCTGCAGCAGCGCAATCGCGCGCGCCAGGCCGCGCACCGTGTTCTGCGGGTCCTGCGACTTCTCAAATCGCATCGACGCATCCGTCCGCAGCTTCAGCCGCGTAGACGACTTCCGGATGTTCCCCGCATGGAAGTTCGCACTCTCCAGCACGATCCGCCGCGTGTATCCGGTGACGCCGCTATCCAACCCGCCAATAATGCCGCCAATCGCTACCGGACCACGTCCATCTGCAATCACCACGTTCTCGGAGTCGACGTGATAGGTCTCTTTGTTCAGCGCCACAACCCACTCGCCCGGCTTGCCGCGCCGCGCATAGATCGTCTGGCCCTGCAGCGCGTCGTGATCGAACGCGTGCATCGGCTGCGCTAACTCCGCCATCACGTAGTTAGTTACATCGACAATGTTATTGATCGGGTTCAGCCCGATCGACTCCAAACGGTACTGCAGCCACACGGGCGACGGCTTCACCGTTACGTTCTCAAACACCAGCGCCGAATAGCGCGGGCAAAGGCTGGTATCCTCGATCTCCACTTGGATCGGCGCCGCCGCGCCGGCGGGTATGAGCGCCATGTCCACCGGATCTTTCAACTGCCGGTTCAAGATGGCCGCCACCTCGCGCGCCATGCCGAAATGGCCCCACAAGTCAGGCCGGTGCGTGAGCGACTTGTTGTCGATCTCAATAATATGATCCGGCTCGCACTGCGGCAACCGCGAGCCCGGCAGCACCGAGTGATCTAACTCGAGAATCCCTTCCGATTCCCGGTTCAACCCTAACTCGGCGCCCGAGGCGAGCATACCGTCGGACTCAACCCCATGCACCACAGCCTTTCCAATCAGCTTGCCGCCAAGCAAAGTACCCGAAGGCACATAAGCCGACACCATACCGGCCTTTACATTGGGCGCGCCGCAATACACCGTCCGCTCACCCAATTCCGGACCGCAATCGATCGTCACCACACGGCCGTTCACCGCGAGCACACGCGCCGTGACCACCCGCTCGAAATGCTTGCCGGCCGGCTCCACGCCTTCCTGCTCGGCCGTCTTCAACGTGATGTGATCGGCCAGTTCGCGCGCACTGATCCCAAGCGGTCCCGTGAACTCAGCCAGCCAGTTACAAGAGAACTTCATGTTGTCTCAATCGAGTTAGAACTGCCGCAGGAATCGTAAGTCGCCGCCCTGCAACAGGCGAATATCGTCAATGCCGAACCGCATCATGGCCAGTCGCGTCAGCCCCAGGCCGAACGCGAAGCCGTTCCACTTTTCCGGGTCGATGCCGCCAAACCGCAGCACATTCGGATGCACCAAACCGCACGGCAGCAGTTCCACCCAGCCGCTCTGCTTGCACACCGGGCAGCCCTTGCCGCCGCACAGCAGGCACTGTATGTCCAGCTCAAAGCCAGGCTCGACAAACGGGAAATACCCGGGCCGCAGCCGCACGGTCACGTCACGATGGAAGATCCCTTCAAGGAGGGTCTTCATAAAGTAAGTCAGGTTCGCGACCGACACCTCGCGATCCACCATCATGCCTTCCAGTTGATAGAAGGTGTGCTCGTGCGACGGGTCCACTTCCTCGTTCCGGAACACCCGGCCCGGCGCAATCATCCGCAGTGGCGGGCCGAACTTCAGCATGCCGCGCACCTGCACCGGCGACGTATGCGTCCGCAGCAGGTGGCCGCCTTCCAGCCAAAACGTGTCCTGCATGTCGCGCGCCGGATGGTCCGGCGGAATGTTCAGCGCGTCGAAGTTATTGAACTCGGTCTCCACCTCAGGTCCCGACAGGACCGTGAAGCCCATCGATATAAACAGGTCCTCGATCTCTTTCTGGACAATCGTCACCGGGTGCAGCGAGCCCGGCCGCGGCGCGGTGGAGGGCAGCGTCAAGTCGACCCATTCGGCATTCAGCCGTGTGTTCAGCGCCGCCAGTTCGAACTCGGCCTTGCGGGATTCGAGCGCCTGCTCGACCGTCTGCTTGGCGAGGTTCAGTAGTTTGCCGACCCGCGCACGGTCCGCCGGCGCCAGCTTTCCCATCTCTTTCGAGATCTGCGCCAGCGACCCCTTGCGGCCCAGCACGTCAACCCGAATCGCTTCCAGCGCCTCCAGCGTTTGCGCCGCGCGCACCCCGTGCAATGCGCCCGTGCGCAGTGTTTCGAGCGTCTGCTCTAGGTTGGCTTCGCTCATTGCGCGGCGGGTGCGGATGAGGGTTGATAAAGCGGCGCATTCTCATCCATCTCGTGCGCCAGGTGATTCAGATAGAAGACCAGCACGGCCTTCGGATGCTTCGCCTGGAAGTTATCGTACGCCCGCTGCTGCCAGTCGCCCGTCAGGTATTGCGATACGTTTGCGTCCTTCTCAAAAAAGCCGTCGTTATGCGGAACGCCCAGATAGTTGAGCGTCTCCACAATCATGTCCAGGTGCGACACCAGGATCGCCTGCGACAAGTCAATCGCCAGTTGTTCGTCCTTCGCCTCAAAGCGGGTCCACAGCTTGGGCGCGCATTTGCGAAGATTGTCCTGGTTGAGCTTCGTCAGGTGAAGCCGCGTCTTCACACGGTCGAACAGTTGAAATGTTTTGAGTTTGCCGAGCGACACGGCGCGCAAAAGCTGGTCGAGACTTTCGCGGCCAAGGCCCAGAAAGATATCGGAAAGCTGCATTTTTAATCAAGGTAGCATGGGGGGATCATGACCAAGGCTTTGTGTCTTCTTTACTTATGCTTGGCTGTCCAGTTGACAGCCCAGACGAAGTACCGGGGAACGTGGGAATCCGTCGACAAGCGGCCCACGCCGCAGTGGTTCCAGAACGACAAGTTCGGCATCTTCATCCACTGGGGAGTCTACTCGGTGCCCGCCTACGCGCCTGTCGGCAAGTACGCCGAATGGTATTGGAACGCCTTGTCGGCGGGTCCGCAACAGAACGGCAAGCCCAATGCGACATTCGAGTTTCACAACCGCGTCTACGGGTCGAACTTCGACTACTCGCAGTTCGCGCCCATGTTCAAGTGCGAACTTTACGACCCCGCTCAGTGGGCCGACGTCTTCGAAAAATCCGGCGCGAAGTATGTCGTGCTTACCTCAAAGCACCACGATGGGTTCGCCCTATGGCCAAGCGCTGAAGCCGATCGCACCTGGGGCCGTCCCTGGAACGCCGTGTCGAACGGTCCGCGGCGCGACATCCTCGGCGACCTCACCAGCGCCGTCCGCGCACGCGGTCTGCGCATGGGCTACTACTATTCGCTCTACGAATGGTACAACCCGCTCTGGAAGCAGGACCGTCCTCAATACGTCGCCACCCACATGACCCCGCAGTTCAAGGATCTCGTCAACCGCTACAAGCCCGCCATCATCTTCTCAGACGGCGAATGGGACATGCCCTCGGAAAACTGGAAGTCCGCCGAACTGCTCGCCTGGCTGTTCAATGAATCGCCGGTCGCGCAAGACGTAGTGGTCAACGACCGTTGGGGTAAAGAGACCCGCCACCACCACGGCGGCTACTACACCACCGAGTACACCGCCGGCCTGGAGGGCAGCAACCATCCCTGGGAAGAAAGCCGCGGCATGGGTTTCTCCTATGGCTACAACCGCGCCGAACAGTTAAAGGACTATCGCACCAGCCGCGAACTGGTCTTGATGTTAGTCGATCTGGTCAGCCGCGGCGGCAACCTGTTGCTCGACATCGGCCCCACGGGCGACGGCCGCATCCCCGTCATCATGCAGCAACGCCTCATCGAGATCGGCGCCTGGCTCAAGCGCAACGGCGACGCCATCTACGGCACACGCCCCTTCACCCGTACCCGCCAGTGGAGCGCCGGCGACCAGCTCAAACTCGAAACCGGCGAATACATGAAACGCTACGAAGTCATGGACTATGTCGAGCGCAAGAAGGAGGGCCAGGCGGTAATCGAAGCCTTCTTCACCGCCAAAGGCAAAGACCTCTACGCGATCGTCCCCAACTGGCCCGCATCGTCTAAGCTAACCCTAAGAGACGTAGGCAAGCCCTCAGCGGTCGAACTGCTCGGTACCGGCCCCGTCAAGTGGACCGCACGCGGCCGCGACATCGTCATCGACCTGCCCGCCCCTGCGGCAGTGCACAGCCATCCCGCATTCGCAATCAAGCTATCAAGCCCGCAGCAGTAATCAGGGCCCAGCAGTACAGCAGTATCAGGGCCTGTCCCCAATTCTGCAACACATCTGCATGACAACCGTCTTGCAATCGGGGACAGGCCCCGATTGAGGGAGAACTTTGCGCTCGTGGAACCACTTACACGCATATATGGCGCGTCAGAAGCGTTTTGTGAGGGTCGGCGAACCCGTCCATGCGACCGCCCGTGGCGTCAATCGCACCTCGATCTTCCGCCACGGCTTCGACAAGCGTAAGTACCTCGAACGATTCGCCTTAGTCGCCGAGCAGGAAGGCGTCGAAGTCCACGGATATTGCATACTTGACAACCACGTCCACTTCCTCCTCGTCCCCACCAACAACAAACTCGCCATCGCCCGCCTCTTCCTCCGCGTCC
>JADLDI010000086.1 GCA_020846745.1 Bryobacterales bacterium
CATCAACTGCCTGTGCAAGCCTGCGGCGAAAGTTCCAGGAGAGCCGGATGCCGGGAAATCCGCTTGTCCGGTTCGATGAGGGGAGAGTGGGTCGCGCCTTGCCGTCGCCCTCTCTCCTACTCTACCGAGAGACACAAACCCTCCCCCTCGCATCACGAAGGGGGAGTGATAGAGTAGCGAGTTAGCTGGATGGCAGAGACGAAGGTCTTTATCTCGTATGCGCGGAAGGACGCGGCGGGCGTTGCTCAGGAATTGTGCGGGCGGTTGAAAGAGGCGGGGGTGGAGGCGTGGCTGGATACGGCGGATATCGGCGGCGGGCGGTCGTGGACGGACGAGATTGAAGGGGCGATTGATGGGTGTGATGTCGGGGTCGCGCTGCTTTCTCGGGGATCGTATCTGTCGGATATTTGCCGGGCAGAGCAGTTGCGGCTGTTGCGGAAGGGGAAGCGGGTCGTCCCGGTGGTGGTGACGGCGGGGGCGGACGTTCCACTGCACCTGGAGACGAAGAACTATCGCGACCTGACGGGGAAGAAGCCGCTGGATCGCGAATGGGCGGCGTTACTGGCGGATGTGGGGAGTCCGACCGAGGGGGTGAGGTTACGGAAGGAGTTCGGTGAGACTTATGTGACGGCTCCGCCGTTTCCGCCGAATTACCTGGCGCGGCCGGAGGTGCTGGAACGGTTGCGGAACGCGCTGGTGACAGACAGCGGTGGACCGAGCATCGCAGTGACGGCGCTCGAGGGGATGGGCGGGATCGGGAAGACGGTGCTGGCGCAGGCGCTGTGCCACGACGAGGTGGTGCAGCAGGCGTTTCCGGACGGCATCATCTGGATCACGGCGGGGAAAGAAGGAGCCACGGACGCGGTGTCGCGGTTCCGCGAAGTGGGCAAGGGTTTGAACGACGACCTGACCGGGTACGACACGGAACTGGGATGCATTAACCGTTACCGGAGTGTGTTGCGGAGAAAGGCGGCGCTGATCGTCGTGGACGATGTGTGGAACGCGCGCGACATTGAGCCGTTCCGGGCGGAGTCAGAGCGCTCGCGACTCCTGTTCACGACGCGGGATGGGACGATCGCAGGGGCCGTGGGGGCAACCGTGCTGACGGCGAAACTGCTGTCGGCTGAACAGTCCCGGCAATTGCTCGGGGAGTGGACGAAGCTGGCGGTGAACGGCCTGCCGGCGGAAGCTGGGGAGATTCTTCAGGAAGCGGGCGGATTGCCGCTGGCGGTGGCGATGCTGGGCGCGATGTTGCGCGGCAAGCCGCGGTCGTATTGGCCGCTTGTGCTGAAGATGCTGCGGAGCGCGGATTTACAGCGAATCCAGGCGCAATTTCCGCATTACCCGCATACGAATCTGCTGCGCGCCATTCAGGTAAGCATTGATGCGCTCGACGAGCGGGCGCGGCGGCGGTATTTGGCGTTGGCGGTGCTGTTGGAGGACATGGTGGCGCAGCCGGCGGTGCAGCAGGTGCTGTGGGATGCGGATGAGTTTGAGTGCTTGGAGACGGCGGAGCAATTCGTGAGCCTGTCGCTGGCGCAGCGGGACGAGGCGAGCGGGGGGATTCGGCTGCACGATTTGCAGTTGGATTACATCCGGGCACAGTATGCAGACCGGGAGGCGCTGGGGTTGATTCATGGGGCGGTGCGGTTGTCGGCGCACGTGCTTGCTCATGATCCGGAGCAGTTCGTTTCGCAGATGGTGGCGCGGTTGCTCGCGCATAACGAGGTGCCTGGCGTTCGGACGTTTGTGGAATCGATTGGGAACGCGGCACGGAAACCGTGGCTGCGGGCGCTGTGGCCGGCGCTCCACCCGCCGGGGACGGGTTTGGTGCGGACGCTGGCGGGGCATGCTGACCCGGTGAATGGCGTGGCGCTGAGCGGGGACGGGCGGGTGGCGATTTCCGCTTCCATTGATGGAACGCTGAAGGTATGGGAGGTGGCGCGCGGGCGGGAGGTGCGGACGCTGGCGGGGCATACTGGCTGGGTGAATGGGGTGGCGCTGAGCGGGGACGGGCGGGTGGCGGTTTCCGCTTCCGCTGACAGAACGCTGAAGGTGTGGGACGTGGAGAGCGGGCGGGAGGTGCGGACGCTGGCCGGGCATGCTGGGCCGGTGCGGGGGGTGGCGCTGAGCAGGAACGGGCGCGTGGCGGTTTCGGCTTCCGATGACTGGATGCTGAAGGTGTGGGATCTGGCGAGCGGGCGGGAGGTGCGGACCCTGGCCGGGCATGCTGAGTCGGTGAATGGGGTGGCACTGAGCGCGGACGGTTGGGTGGTGATTTCCGCTTCCGTTGACGGGACGCTCAAGGTGTGGGATCTGGCGAGCGGGCGGGAGGTGCGGACGCTGGTGGGGCATACTCAAGGGGTGAGTGGGGTGGCGCTGAGCGCGGACGGTCGGGTGGCGATTTCCGCTTCCATTGACGGGACGCTGAAGGTGTGGGAGGTGGCGAGCGGGCGGGAGCTCCGGACGCTGGCGGGGCATGCTGCCTGGGTGCGAGATGTGGCGCTGAGTGGGGACGGGCGGGTGGCGGTTTCAGCTTCCGACGATAAGACGCTGAAGGTGTGGGAGGTAGCGAGCGGGCGGGAGGTGCGGACGCTGGCCGGGCATGCTGCCTGGGTGCGAGACGTGGCGCTGAGTGAGGACGGGCAGGTGGCGGTTTCCGCTTCCTGGGACCAGACGCTGAAGGTGTGGGAGGTAGCGAGCGGGCGGGAGGTGCGGACGCCGGCGGGGCATGCTGACCGGGTGCGAGGCGCGACGTTGAGCGGAAACGGGCGGGTGGCGATTTCCGCCTCTGATGACAGCCTGCTGAAGGTGTGGGAGGTGGAGAGTGGGCGGGAGGTGCGGACGCTCACGGGGCATACTCAAGGGGTGAATGGGGTAGCGCTGAGCGCGGACGGGCGGGTGGCGGTTTCCGCTTCCTGGGACCAGACGCTGAAGGTGTGGGAGGTGGAGAGTGGGCGGGAGCTGCGGACGCTGTGGGATGCTCGGGAAGCGAGCGGGGTAGCGCTGAGCGGGGACGGGCGGGTGGCGGTTTCGGCTTCCCGTAACAGGACGCTGAAGGTGTGGGAGGTGGCGAGCGGCCAGGAGGTGCGGATGCTGGTCGGGCATAGCGGACCGGTGAGTGGGGTGGCGCTGAGCAGGGACGGGCGCGTGGCGGTTTCGGCCTCTTCGGACATGACGCTGAAGGTGTGGGAAGTGGCGAGCGGCCAGGAGGTGCGGACGCTGGTCGGGCATAGCGGACCGGTGAATGGAGTGGCGCTGAGCGGGGACGGGCGGGTGGCGGTTTCCGCTTCCGAAGACGGGACGCTGAAGGTCTGGAACGTGACGAGCGGGCGGGAACTCCGGACGCTGGCGGGGCACTCTCGGGAGGTTTGGGGGGTGGCGCTGAGCGCGGACGTGCGGGTGGCGGTTTCGGCCTCTTCGGACAAGACGCTGAAGGTGAGGGAGGTGGCGAGCGGGCGGGAGGTGGCGAGTTTCCGCGCCGACGCGGGTGTGCTGTGCTGTGCGATTGGTAGTGACGGGATGGTGATTGCCGGCGATACGGAGGGGCATGTGCATCTGCTGCGGCTCGAGCGGGCGGAAGGGTAGATGAGTTCCCTACCCGCCCGCCGACTACTGGTCGATGCGAATACGCTTTCGGGTCGACGTGGCGCCGGCGATGACGGTTACACGGCTCACGGGAACCTTGAAATGGCGTGCCAGCACCTCACATACCGCCTCGTTCGCTTTGCCTTTCTCGGGGACCGCCGCCACTTTTACTTTCAACGAACCATCCGCCATGGCGCCCACCACCTCGCTCTTGGCGCTGCGCGGGACTACTTTGACTGTAAGCTCCACGTAACCATCTCCCCGGCGGACCATTGCCGGTCCAATCGCTTTCCCCAAATGGATGGACCCGGGCGGTAGCCGCTGTCGAGTAGGAACACCTTCGTTACCTGCTTCACCTCGCACGTGCCCGCGCCCAGGCACTCGAAACCGATCTCAGCGATGTCGTCGAGTGTTGATTTATTCGGCAATTTGATGGTAGTCCGGACGAATCCGCTGCGCTCGATGGCCCACGCTTCCCTGCCCCGATGGGAGGAATACCACTGTGCGCCAGCTTTGAGGCGGCACCAGACGGCGACGCGCGCATCCTGGCTCGCGATCTCGGCCTCCACATACAGGTAATCCCGCGAATCGCCGATCTCCCCAGTCCGCCCCTCCCGCTCCAGTTCCTCCGCCGAGATCCGGTAGAACTCCGGATGCTCGTCCATAATCTTCTCCCGCGAAGCTCCGGTCAGATCCACCAGCACCGGCTTCAAATTCGCCCGTTCGCGCCCGGTGCCGCCCACGCCCACCATGTTGTTGTCGGTGATCACGGCCAGCACCGGGTGGTCCGCTTCAAACGGTTCGGTGAATTCGGTGTCCTTGTGGTCTTTACCCTGCACCATGGCGCGGACGCGGCGACCGGCGGCATCCACCCACACGCGGTACACCCATTCGATGTCGGTAGTGCGGCCCCAGCGGGCCATCAAGGCCCGGGTTTCGGTGCCGCCGTCTTCGTTCGAGAAAATGACGGAATACTGCAGATATTCAGCCCCGGCGTCGTCTTTCAGCTGTTCGACATACAGGAAGAGTGGGATGTCGCTTTGGGTCCCCACGGCATTCGCCCGCCGCTCGATAATTGGCGCATGCCGCTGATAGATGTCACCGTCTGCCGCCAGAGCCACCACGGCCACCATCCACAACCCGGCGATCAGCGTCAAAACACGATCCCTGCGATCACCAACTGCGGCATCTGTTTGTTCCAACTCGCGGGAATGGTGTCGAAGGGAAGGCGGAATGTCCTGGTTTCCGCTGGCTTTAGCCCGCCGGTCTTCTGCCGCACAATCGAGACGCGCTCCCGCAGAACCACCTGCCCGTAGGGATCGTAGAAGACGCAGTTCAGATCCACCTGGCGTAACTCGCGATCGCCGGCATTGCCGATCTTGCCGGTAATTTCAACGACCTCCTGCCCAAGATAGCTGGCGTGCGCCTTCATCTCGACTTCGCCCAGTTTCAGGTTACGAGTGTATGCTTTGGCCTCCGGGGTCAACTCCGTAGCGGACCCGCCGCCTTGATGGGTAAACACGTAATAACCGGCTCCCGCCAAAACGGCCGAAACTACGAGCGCAATTACCAGCGGGACCGGGATGAGCGATTTCTCTTCCTTAACGGCCACTAATTGTCATCTCCCCAACCCTGATGGTAGGACATGCCATCGAGCCGCGAAACTCCAGGTCGTCACCAATGCCGTCGATGTTCATCAGCATGTCTTTCAAATTGCCGGCGATTGTGACCTCGGCGACCGGATAAGCAAGCTCACCGTTCTCAATCCACTGGCCGGAAGCGCCGCGGGAATAGTCTCCCGTCACGGCGTTCACGCCGAACCCCATCACCTCGGTGACATACAGGCCGCGCTCAACGCCTTTCAACAAATCGCCGGCCGACTGCCGGCCTGCCTGCAGGTACATGTTGCCATGCCCGATGGAAGCATTGCCGGTGATGCCGCGGCTGGCGTTGCCTGTCGTCCGCATCTTCAGCTTGCGGGCGGTGTAGCTGTTCAGTAAGTAGCTGCAGAGGACCCCGTCTTCGATCACCACGGTGCGGCGCGAAGGCACGCCTTCGTCGTCGAATGGGGATGACCCGAACAGCCCGGCCATGGTTGCGTCATCGATCACGTTGACCCCGCGCGCGGCCACCTGTTGGCCCAACTTGCCTTCCAGGAACGACGAGTGGCGGTAGATAGCGTCGCCGTTTACGGCCTCGAAGATATGTCCGACAATCGATCGCGCAATCCGCGGTTCAAAGACGATAGGCGCCTTTTGCGTTTCCACCTTGCGCGCGTTTAACCGCCGCAGCACACGCTCCGCGGCACGGCGGCCGACATACTCCGCGTCTTCTAACTTCCCGGCCGATCGCGCCACGGTGAACCAGTAATCACGTTCCATACGCTCGCCATCGCGAGCCACCGGCACGACGCTCAACGAACAACTCGAACTCCGGTACGACCCCGAAAAGCCGAGCGAATTGGCAAACGCATGCTGGTGCATGGACGAGCCGAAACTCGCGCCTTCCGAGTTATTGATCCGCGGATCGACGCCAAGCGCCACCTTCTCTGCCGCTCGCGCCATCGCGATCTTACTCGCGGCATCCAGTTGCGCAACGTCGTCCCAGAACAACTCGAGGTCGGTTTCGAGAAACCCAAGCTCAGCGGGATCGGGCAGCCCGGCAAACGGGTCCGGCGTGGTGATCTTGGCGAGTTCGGCGGCCCGGCGGACCATCTCCTCAATGCCCTCGGGCGTCAGATCCGAGGTGTAAGACGATCCCGTGTTCTGGCCGAAGAGCACACGCACGCCCACGCCGCGCGAGCCCGACTCCTTCAATGTCTCGACCTCACCCAGGCGAATCGTCACTTCAAACTCCTCGCCCTCGGCGACAGTACACTCGGCGCCGCTCGCGCCGGCCTTGCGCGCGAGTTCTACTACCTGTTGAGCAATTTCCTCCAAGCCCGGAGCACCATGCACCGGGCTCAGCTGCGGTTTCGTCATTACCCGGCCATGCCTCCTACCGTCATACGATCGATCTTAATTGTCGGAATGCCAACGCCCACGGGGACCGACTGCCCTTCCTTACCGCACATGCCGACGCCTTCGTCGAGCGCCAGGTCATTACCCACCATGCTGACGTGCTTCAGCGCTTCCGGTCCGTTGCCGATCAGTGTCGCGCCGCGCAAGGGCGTGGTCAGTTTTCCATTCTCAATCAAATAGCTTTCCGTCGCCGAAAAGACGAAATTACCGCTGGTAATATCCACCTGTCCGCCGCCAAAATTAACGCAATAAATCCCTTTTTCCACCGACCGGATAATTTCTTCGGGCTCCGATTCACCGGCCAGCATGAACGTATTCGTCATGCGCGGCATCGGCATGTGCTGATAGCTCTCGCGGCGGCCGTTGCCGGTCACCCCCGTGCCAAGCACGCGGCTGGACAGCTTGTCCTGCAGGTATCCGCGCAGCACGCCGTTTTCGATCAGCACGTTGCGCTGTGTCGGCGCGCCCTCGTCGTCGACGTTCAGCGAGCCGCGGCGGTTGGGAATGGTGCCGTCGTCAATCACCGTCACAAGAGGCGAGGCCACCTGCTGTCCGACACGTCCCGAAAACGCCGAAACTCCCTTCCTGTTGAAGTCCGCTTCCAGCCCGTGCCCGACTGCTTCGTGCAGCAACACCCCAGGCCAGCCATGCCCGAGTACGACAGTCTGCTCACCGGCCGGCGCGCTTACCGCCCCCAATTGCACGATCGCCTGCCGCGCGGCTTCGCGGGCGAAATGTTCGGGCGATTTGTCGCCTTCAAAGAAGTCCAATCCAACACGGCCGCCGCCGCCCGATACGCCGCGCTGCGGCGTGCCTTGGCCCTCACGAGCGAGCGCCATAACGTTCATCCGCGCCATGGGCTGCCGGTCAAAACTTACCGTACCGTCGCTTGTGGCTACCATCACGTAACGCAGCGAGTCGGCGAAACTCGCCTGCACCTGGATGACGCGTGGATCATAGGCCCGCGCAGCGATGTCGGCGCGATTCACAAACTTGACGCGCTCGGAAAGCGGAGCTTCGGCCGCGGGCGAAAGGACGGGATAGAGGTCGCGGCGATGGGCTTCTGTAAACCCTGTTCTGTCGACGCTTGCGGGGCCGCTCGCGATGTGCGCGGCAACTAGCGCCGCGTGGCGGATACGCTCGGGCGTGAGGCTGTCGCAATAGGCGTAGCCGGTCCGTTCGCCCGAGATCACACGAATTCCCACACCCAGCGTGGCGCCTTGCGTCGCGCTCTTCACGATCGACTCATCGAGGCTGATGGCGGTGGTGATCAGATACTCAAAGTAGAGATCCGCATAGTCGCCCCCGCGCGACAGTGCCACACCCAGATAATTGTCGAGATCGCGCTCGGATATCCCGAACTTCTGCGCGAAAAAACTCTCGGAAATGCCCATAGTTCCACGCTAGCATGCAGTGCTCGGAAGGCTGCGGGGCGATTGGCGGCGAACTCAGGGGTACTCCACCGACATCAAAAAGAGGCCGCAGGCGGGGGCGCGCGGGCCGGACTTGCCTTGATAACCCGGTTCGAGGCGCCGCGCCAAGCCCTCGCGGTCCAGATTTCCCTTGCCGGCCTCGAGCAGCGTCCCAACCATATTCCGCACCATATGTTTCAAAAACCCGGAACCCCTAACGCGGAACAGGAGCCGGTGGCCGTCCTGCCAAAGCCGCGTGTCGAAGATCGTCCTCACCTTCGACAAACCCAGGGCGTCGCGGTCGTCGGCGGCGGCGAACGCGGAAAAATCGTGAGTGCCGATAAAGACGGCGGCGGCTTCCTGCATCCGCTCTATACATAAAGGATAAGGATGGTGGTGGATATATCGCCTTTCAAACGGCGAACACACCTCTCCGCGCCAGATCCGATATTCATAAGTCTTTGCCACCGCATCGTAGCGCGGGTGGAAGCTCGACGCCACCTCTTCCACAGTCACGATCCGAACCGCGGGCGGCAGCAGCCGGTTCAAGGCCCGGCGCAAATTGTCGACGGGGATGGGGTTGCGTAAGGAGAACGCCGCCGTTTGCGCAATGGCGTGCACACCGGCATCGGTGCGGCCGGAACCGGCCACGTGGACCGGTTGGGTTTCCATGTCTGTCAACAGGCGCTCCAGCGTACCCTGGATCGTCGGCAGACCCGGTTGTACCTGCCAGCCATGAAAGTCCGTGCCGTCATAGGAAATCGTGACTTTGATGAGGCGCGTTGGCCGGCTATCGGGTGATACCATTGAAAATTCGGGAACAGAGGCGTCTCACTGCTCGTCTTTTCACGATAGCCCACCACGGGCGGTAACCTTCCCGTCGTGGGAAACACCGGAGCATACATGGGAATCGTTCGTTCGTACTTTGCAATCTTGTGTTCGCTGTTAACGCTGGGCTCAACTTTGCATGCCCAACAGATGGCTATCGTCGATTACGGCCGGCAGCCTGGGTTTCTGGAACGGATTAAATATCCTTTCACGGTCCGCGAAGTGTCACCCATCCGGCTGGCCAATTCCAGCCGCCTTGAGAATCTGATTCGCGCCGGAAAACTATACCTATCGTTGCAGGACACGATTGCGCTGGCGCTCGAAAACAACCTCGATATTGAGTTACAGCGCTATGGTCCCGAGATCGCCAGGGCCAGCCTGCTTCGCGCCGAAGCCGGCGGATTGCTGCGTGGCATTCCGTCGACCATTCAACAGGGCGCATCGAGTGCCCAGGCCCAGGCGACGGGCGGTGCGACCGGCGCTTCCTCCTCCACGAATTCCCTGACGTCCACCGGTTCGGCGAGCACCGGCGGAACGGTGATTTCGGCAACCGGTACGGCGCTTCAAAACCTGGACCCCGTGTTCGTTTCGCAGGGGACCTTCGGCCACAGCACCCGTCCACAGGCCAACACGGTCACCACGGGATTGACCGCCCTCACGTTCGACTCTAAACAGCACGCCTATGCGGTCCAGAAAAGCTGGCTGACCGGAACCACGGCAAGTTTCGGTTGGAATAACACCACTACTCGCGCCAACAACCCGCTGAGCGATATCAATCCTTCCACCTCATCGAACTTCCAGTTGCAAGTCACTCAACGTTTGCTCCAAGGCTTCGGACGGACTGTCAATAACCGGAATATCCGGATCGCCCGCAATAACCTGCGCGCATCAGATCTCGTGTTTCAACAGCAGGTGATCGTTACGGTGTCGGCCATCGTCAACCTTTATTGGGACTTGGTGAGCTACATCGAAGACGTGAAGGTAAAGCAGCAGTCTGTTGCGTTGGCGCAGAAGCTGTATGAGGACAACAAGAAGCAGGTCGAAATCGGGACCTTGGCTCCGATCGAAATCGTGAGCGCAGAAGCCGAGGTCGCGCGCCGCCAGCAGGAACTCACCACGTCTGAGACGCTGGTTCTCCAACAGGAAACCATTCTCAAGAATGCCCTTTCGCGCACCGGCAATCTGAGCCCGATGGTCGCCGACGCGCGCGTTGTGCCGACTGACCGCATCCCGTCGACAACGGACACGATTGCCCCCGTTAACGAACTCTACGACCTCGCGCTCAAGAGCCGTCCGGACATCGCCCAAACCCGCGTGAACATTGAGAACGCCAAGATCGGCTTGAAAGGCAGCCGCAGCCAGTTACTGCCATCGCTCGACGTCGTGGGCACCCTGCAGAACAACGCGCTGATCGGCCAGATCAACACCGTCCCCTTTCCGCCCAACCGTCCGGTGACGACAGTTCGGCAGCCCGATCCGTTCTTCATCGGCGGGTTCGGTTCCGGCTTGGAACAGTTGTTCCGCCGCAACTTCCCAGACTATGCGGTGGGGTTCACGCTGAACATTCCGTTACGCAACCGTTCCGCGCAGGCGGACATGGTGCTCGACCAGTTGAGCTTGCGGCAGGCGGAACTGAACGAGCAGCGAGCGCTCAACTCGATTCGGGTGGATGTGCAGAATGCCGTCATTGGACTGACCCAGGCCCGCGCCCGTTATGAAACGGCGGTGAAAGAACGGGTCCTGCAGGAACAGACGCTCGATGCCGAACAGAAGAAGTATGCCCTGGGGGCCTCCACCGTGTTCTTCGTGATCCGCTATCAGCGCGACCTTGCCCAGGCACAGTCCAATGAAGTAACCGCGCTTTCCGCGCTGCAGAAGGCGCGAACCCAGCTTGAGTTAGTCACGGCACAGACGTTGAAGAATAATAACATCGACATTGCCGAAGCGGCGGCCGGCAAAGTCAGCCGCGGACCCAGTCCGCTGCCTCCGGGCCAGTAACAACCCAAGCCGTGGCCTGGCGGTTGTTCGTCAGCCGCGATTACATTCGAAACCGCATCATTTCCTTCAGTTCTTCGAGCGGAGCGATCGGATGCCGTACGTCTAGACGTGTGCCGAGTTTGGATGCAAGCGGAAGCAGCATGCGCGCGTATTCGTCCGTTCGGACCATCGTGATTGCTGGAATCCGGCCCATTTGTTCTATCGCCGTCAGCAGTGTGTCAGCTAACAAATCCTCTGTTCGTTCCGTTGGCCCGGAAACTTTCGGCGCCAGAGCCATCCCCGTCTGGCCGTCCAGAGCGACGGTGGTTCGCATGGCCATTTTGCGTTCGTTCCTCTGTCCGATCGGCGTTGGCGAATAGAAATGGTCGACGATCAGCGGCGATTTCGACGTCCGATGGGACGCTTTGATCTTGCCGATCCGGTCTTCATCAAAAACCGGCACGCCCACGGCCTCCGCGGCTCGCGGCGGTTGACCCCGTAGGACCACGGCAATCCCATCTTTCCACGTCACCAGCGGAAAAGGCGGTCCACCACAAGAGGGAATGCCGCCTTGGCTCAACAGATAGAGCAAGCCGCTTAGGCCCAAGGCCAGCAGCCTGCCTTCCTCTTCCGTGATGAACCATGCCATGTAACCTGGCCGCACCGTCCGGAAAACCGGCACGCTTCCACGGCCTTTGAGAACTTCAGGCGCCAGTTCCTTCAGCAGTTCGCGGTCTTCTTTCTCAATATCGGACCTGGCGGCGAACTCCACGCGAACCGAGTGCTGGTAGCCCGTGAACAGGTCCATGTCCGGAGTTTCACCGCTCATGTGCATTCGCTCAAAGAAACGGTATCCCACCGGCCCGACGTATAGAGCCACCGCCCGGAATTCACCCAAAAATCCCATCACCGACACTGCGTGCACCTGACCATCGTCGTCAGCAACCAGCACCAGGTCGGTTTCCTCTGTCTTCAGCCAAGGAGCGGCCTTGCCCACCTCCGTTGCCAATTCCGCAAGGCGGGCCGCGGTCGCCCGCGTCAGTGCACTCTCGCCCGCCACTTCCCGTTCAAAGAACAAACGTTTCATTGCCGCACCACCTTCCCGTCCAGGATCACCATCACCGGTTGAATCTCTTTGATCTGGTCCTCCGGGCAATTCAGATAGTCCCGGTCGATCACCACTAAGTCGGCCAGTTTACCTTTTTCGATCGAGCCGCGTTCGTTCTCGGCAAACTGGATGTACGCCGCCCACTCCGTGTACATGCGCAGAGCGTCTTCGCGGCCGATGCGCTGCTCGGGCGCCTGCACCGTACCGTCGATCATTTTCCGAGTAACTGCCGTCCACATCCCAAGGAATGGGTTATAGGGATTCACCGCCCGGTTCTTATCGAAACCGATCATATGATCGCTGCCGCCCGCTAACTTGATACCGGCCTCACGATAAGTCTTCAACGGGAAGAAGTATTTCATTCCGCCGTGTTGAAAAACCTTGGACAGGGCCGGACCGTCCAGATACAGCCAGGCGGGCTGCACATCCGCGGGCAGCCCCATTTTCTTGAGTTTCGCAATTGCTTCGGGCGATTGAAAGCTCGCGTGCATGGGATGCGAGCGCGTCTCTTTCAGCGGCTTCACGGCGTCGAGCTTTTCGAAGGTGTCGATCAACGTATCCACTGCCGCGCCTCCCTGCGAGTGCGCGGTCAACTGCCACCCGGCATCACGAGCCGCGCCCATGATGGTGAGTAACTTCGCGGGCGGGATGAATAACTGCCCGCGCCAGTCCGGCTGCGTCATTCCATATAACTGATTGCCGAACTTACCGTAGGGCATTCGTTGATACGCCGTACCGATGGTCATGCCGCCGTCTAAGGTCACTTTGAAAGTCGCGAACTTCAGCCATTCGTCTCCCTGTTTGCTGCGCCAGCTTGAAGAGTTGATCCGCTCGACCACTTTGGCGGCCTCGGGCGAGGCGTCGATACGCCAGGTCAGCACGACACGCGCCGGCAGGCGGCCTGCGTGCTTCAGCTTTTCGTACAGCGCGACATCGCCCGGCCCCACCGCGCGGTCGCCTACGCCCGTAAGCCCCGCATCGACATAGCGCTTGAGTTGCTTCTCCATCGCATCCAGCCGTTCGGCTTCGGTGAAGCTTTCGTTTCGCGACAGGCCTTTCAGCAGCCGGCCCGCGTTGCGCAAAATCCCGTTCGGCTCGCCGTTGCTGTCTCGCTCGATCACGCCGTCGGGCGGATTCGGTGTGTCGCGCGTAATGCCGCTCATTTTCAACGCATACGAGTTCACAATCCACACGTAGGAGGCGTCAAACATCACGGGATGTTCTTTCGCGTAGTCGAGCACTTGTTTGGTGGGCATGCGCAACTCGGCAAGACGTGTCGGGAAGGTTCGTGGGACCACGATCCACTGGCCCTTCGGCGTGGTCTTCATCTTTTCCGCGATGAACTTCCGGACGGCGTCATCGCTGTCGAGCGGCGGCAACGCTCCACGGTACTCGCTCAGTCCAGCGGACATCACGTGGACGTGGGCGTCGATCATGCCGGGCACCACGGTCTGGCCTTTCAGGTCGACGACGCGGGTGGCCGGGCCTTTCAGCTTGTCGACTTCCGCGTTCGTGCCCACGGTCGCGATGCGGTTGCCTTCTACGGCGACAGCCTGCGCCACCCGGAATTCCCCGTCCACCGTCAGCACCTTGCCGTTCTGCAGAATCAGGTCAGCGGCCAGGATGAATAAAAGGACCATAACACCCTAGGCTCCCGCAGAACGAAGCGGGTCGCAACCGGAGCACAAGCGGCCCGGCTTACTGATCAATTTCCACGTGCCCCTAATCAAACACGGAATTACCCGTGTCGTCAACGGTCTAGAAGACGACGTCCCAGTAGACCCGCCTCGTAAACGTGTTCCCATGAATGCGCTCTTTGCGTCTTAGCGCCTTAGCGAGAGCAAACCATTTTGGGATTGCAGTGTAATTAGGAGGGCGCTCGGTTATTGACTCTCGCAACAACCCGAGACGCCAGAACCCCAAATCGGTGCGCTCTTTGCGTCTTAGCGCCTTAGCGAGAGCAAACCACTTTGGGATTGCAGTGTAATTAGGAGGGCGCTCGGTTATTGACTCTCGCAACGACCCGAAGACGCCAGGGCCCCAAATCGGTGCGCTCTTTGCGTCTTAGCGCCTTAGCGAGAGCAAACCATTTTGGG
>JADLDI010000087.1 GCA_020846745.1 Bryobacterales bacterium
ACGGGACTGAGAAGAAATGCGGCCCGCGCCCTTACGGTTGCGGTTCTGTTTCCGGAGCAGTGCGTGTTTGCAGTGGTTTACCGGACCCGGGGCGCGGTGCTAAATCGCATTCAGCGGATTTTTTCTCACGCCCGCACGTGACGGGCTTCGAACGGGAGTGACAGGCTAGTCCTGAATCGTCATTCCGGCGTCTGTCAGCATTTTCTTCAGTGCCGCGATGCGCTGCGTATAGAACCAACCGGGGCCCGGCCCCGGAGGTAAGCGGAAGGGTGTCCCCGGGGAAAAGCGGCTGATTCGTTGCCGCGCGTGCTCCGGCGTGAACGTGAAGCATCCGCCAACCGTCACCATCCAGGGACCCTGCGAGTGAATCGCTATCTCGATGGGCCGATCCAGGAATCGGCGCTGCGAATGGGCAAACTGGCGGCAATTGG
Source organism: Bryobacterales bacterium (assembly GCA_020846745.1). Lineage (GTDB taxonomy): Bacteria > Acidobacteriota > Terriglobia > Bryobacterales > Bryobacteraceae > JADLDI01. The sequence continues at coordinate 432 of JADLDI010000087.1, forward strand.
GGGTTGGGCACAGGCGTTCCACCTGGTCCAGATGTTCCGGTTTGAGCACCCATCCGCACCCTTGAATCAGAGCGTCGACATATCCCTGATCGAGCCCAAAATCCAGCGGCGCGGCGCTTTGCCGGCCTAACCGCGCAAAGCCTTCCCAAAGCGCCTGTTCGGCGGCAGGCGATCCTCCTCCTTTTAGCAGACTCAGCGCGGCACGACGGACGGACGGGTCCGCATGCGTCAGGTCGTCGATGGCCGCGCGTTCCATGCCGGGGCTCATCAGCAGCGCGATGGCGCCGGTGGCGAACGTAAGCGGGCAGGATGGCTGAGCTTTGCGAGCTTCAGCCAGTAAGCGCGAGGCATATGCGGGGTCGACACGAAAGAGATAAGCCGCGACGCCGCCGGAACACATGGCGCGCGGATTGCGGTTCAAAAAGGGGCCAATGCGCGGGAGCGCGGCATCCGACGCATACCGTCCCAGGAGCGCTCCGGCGAACCCGTTCGTTTCCACCATGGGTATCAGCGCGTCCTCCAGTTCCGGTAAACGACCGTCGTCAAGGAACATGAACTCGTAGGGCGCCGGACCGCGCGGGTCGCCAAGGTCCCCGTGCTTAATCCGGTCGATCACGATGCGCCGTGCCGCCGCCGGATTCAGCTCCATCAGGTGCTCGATGGCCGCATCCTGCGCACGCCCCGTTTTGGCGGCCACCACTGTCAGGCCTGGCTCGAGGTCCGGCCCACCGATCGCCGGCCATGCCATCAGCAACCGCCATTGAACCTCTTGCGGAAGGTTGGCAAACTCCGCAACCAGTAAGCTCCGGACCTCACTTCTGATCGCCGGCGCCGCCTCGGAGAACAAGGCTTCAAGCGACACCGCGCGCGCCCGGCCGCGCTTTCGTGGAACGGCCTGCGCCAGCTTCGCGTTGTACTGCTCCTGAATGGGCTTAAAGCGCTCCATGTACCGCCGGTCCTCTTCCATCCAACGCTTGAGCGCTTGAGAGTCGTTCTGCGGCATCGGCTCCCCCCGCGGACCGAACCGGCGCGCGTACTCGATCTGCATCAACGTGCCGAGCCAGTAAAGGGTGACCGGAAAGCCGGGCGCGTCGATGGCCTGCTCCATGGCGGCGATCACCTCGGGGCGATGCGGCGATGCAAGCAACCCGGCCCGAAGGTCCTGCTGTGCCGCTTGCGGCCCGTTCTCAAACAGCCTCACCAGGTGGGGCACCGCTTCCACAGTCTCGAGGAAACGGAGTGTCCGGGCAGCACGAAGAACCGGTTCGGGATCGCGGTTGTCCTCAGTAGGACCCAGCGCTGCCAGGGCCGTCTTCAACTGCTGCTCTTGCCAGCCGGGTTCAGGCGCGACGATCTCAATGGCGACCCAGTTCGAAACCAGCTTAACCGGCTCGGGCTTCGCGCCGGCGCGAAACACCCTGGCCGACTCGGCACGCACGCGATAGGCGCCGGGCTTGCTGAAGGAGACCCAGTCGTTCAGAATGCCGTCGACAATTAACGCCTCAGGGCCGAGCGCGGATTGAAACGGCGGCCGCCCCATGCCGCCACCGACCAGCGTGCCACTGTCGAACAGCGGATCGCGCGCGCCTGGGGATGACTCGGCGGTGAACCGGTCATACTCCGGGTCGCGCACATACCTGCGATCCATGCCTGTGCTGAATACGCGGTACCGCCCTTGAGCAGTCGTCTGAAAGCGCAGTTGCAGGTCGATCTGCTCGCCCATCCGGAACCGCGTCCTGTTCTGCTTGACGGTGAGGGTTAAGGTGAGGTCGGCGAGAGGCTGTGCGGCAGCGGCGTCCCCTGCGGACAGCAACAGAAGACAAACAGCGACGCTGCGATGCACGGAACTACTGACGCTGTTGAACAGAGATAAGTTTCAGAGCGAGAGCGAGGCGGGGGCTTCGACTCGTTTGCCTGATTTCTTATCTTCGAGGATCAGTTTGCCGCCTTCGTGGCGGATGTCGTCGATTTGGGAGAACCCGGCGGGTACTGTCAGGTAGAACAGGAGGAAGCGGGTGCCGATTTTGGATTTGGCGGGCAGCCAGCGGAAGGCGGGGATGCCGAAGAGTTTGCCCATATCGACGGTTTCGCGGTGGGAGACGTCGAAGGGTTGGGTGCCGAATTCGAGGCCGCGCGAGAGGGCGCCGTTAGACGGGAAGTTGAGCCATTCCTGGAGCCAGGGGTATTCTTCGCGGCGGACGACATAACCGAAGGCGAGGTGGAGGTCGGGGCGGAGGGCGGCGACAAACCCGAGGCGGCGCGACTCGTCAAAAGCGCAGCCGGTGTGATCCATGGAATTAGGCGGGTTGGGGACGGCGCGCAGGTTGCGCGTTCCGCCGGCGGCCAGGGGCGCGTCGGGGTAGGTGAAGTTGACGCCCGATGCGAGCGTGTGTGGCGGAGTGCCGTCGTTGGGGCGCGTTTGGCACTTGTTGTTGACGCTGGCATAGACCAGGGTCTTTTCAGGGGTCAGGAAGGGCGCGCCGATGGTGCCGTGTTCGGCCCAGTTGGCCGGGCGGTCGAAGCCCAGCAGGCTTTCGAGTTCGCTTTCGACATAAATCACCGGTTCGCCATCGACGATTTCGACTTTACGGCGGAAGTTCTCCTGCACGATGGGGAGAGTGGTTTTCCACTCGATGCGGAAGGTGTTGCCGTTTTTTGCGGCCGACACCTGTTCCCACGGCTGGCGGTGCGCTTCGCCATGGCCCTGGAAGCCGGCCGCCGCTTCTTCCCTGGAGGTGGGGCCGAAACCGTCGACACAGACGAAATGGCCGATGGAATCGCCGAAGCGGCCGCGGCCGCCGGTTTCGCGGGCGAGGCGGATGGGGTTCCACATGGGGTCCATTTTGGTGGGGTCGGACTTGAGGATGAGGCTGGCGAAGGCGCCGCCCTTGTTGAGGACAGTCAACGCGAGTTTGTCGTTTTCGACAATGGTCGCGGGACGCTCTTCAAACTGCGTCGCCCGCTGGGCCAGTAGCGCACCCGAAAGAACTGAGAGGGTAATTAACCGCATCACTTATTGAAACCTCACGTTATCGATCTCAAGCCAGCCCATCTCGCCGGCCGGGCGCGCGATCTCAAAGCCGAGCGAGATCAACTCGCGCGCGTTTGCCGGCAAAGGCGCTTGCACGGTCCGCCAATCGCCGGCGGCCTCGAAGGGAGCCTTCGGAAGATTGTACGACCGAATGGCGCGCGGCCAAAACACCAGGGAGTAGGCGCCTTCGCCGCGGACGTCAAACCGCACCAGTTTGAAGGCGGATACGTCGACCGGTTCCACCGCGCCTTTCGACAGCGGCAGCCACAGTTGCGCATAGGGCGACTTCTTGATGGACATCCGCGCTTGGATGGCGAGCACGTGGCCTTGGCCGCCCGCGCGCGGCACGCGTTGAAACAACATTGCGGAATGGTTTGTGCCCTCGTCGGTCGAGTTCACGCGGAGGGTATCCAAGCTGGTGCGATCGTGTTCCAGGTCGTCGATCAGGGCAACGGCCTTGCGGGCGGGAATCGGGGTAACGCCGGGGTGCGCGATGCCGGCCTTCAGCTTGTCGCGCGGGACTTCCCTTCCGCCCAGCCACACGCGGCGCACGCGTTCCACGTCGTTGATGTTTTCGTGCGGGGCTCCCTCGATCAGGACGAGGTCGGCGAGTTTGCCGGGTTCAATCGTGCCGCGTTCGCCGTCCACATGAATTGCTTTGGCTGCGTCGCCGGTGGCGGCCGTCAGCGCTTCGAGCGGTGTCAAGCCGCCCGCGACCAGCAGTTCGAGTTCGCGCAAGGTGGAGTAGCCGTGGTAGGCGCCGGTGACGCCGGCATCGGTACCCGTCGCGATGCGCGCACCGCCCGCACGCAAGGTGGCGATATTGACCATCAGGTTTTCCCAACGCTTGCGGCGCGACGCGGTAGGTCCACGGGCGCCGCGATCGGGGCGGTCCACCCGCTTCAAGGCGGCAGGCTCCAGCACGTCTCGTAACAATGGCGCGAGCGGTCCTGACTTGTACTCGTACACGGCGAGCGTCGGCACATAGGCGGTCTTTCGCTCGCGCAGCAGTTTCACCAGTTCCGCATCGGCCGCTTTGTCACCGATGCCATGCGCGATCACATCTACGCCCGCCCGCGCCGCGATCTTCGCGCGATCGAGCGTGACGGTATGCGTCATCACCTCGACGTTCTGCTTGTGCGCCAGGTCGACGATCGCTTTGAGCGTGTCCTCGTCCATCGAGGTCATGTCCGGTTCGGACCCGTAGCGCCAACCGTCGGTGAACACTTTGATGGCGTCGGGCTTGTAGGCGAGCCAGCGGCGGGTGGCGGCTCGCGCCTCGTCAGGCGTCGTCACTTCCAATGAGAAGAAGTCGCCGCGGCCGCCTTCCGCGCCATGTCCGCCGGGCGTGGTGATGCGTGCGGCCAGGTGGAGGCGCGGACCCGCCACCGTCCCGCTGGCGATCAGCCTGCGCATTGGTTCGAACGTTTCGGGATACGTGCCGAAGTCCGCCACCGTGGTGACTCCGCAATAGAGATAGGACTTGAGATTCTTACCCCAATCGCCGGTAAGTCCGCTGACGGCGGAGTAGGAGAGGTGTGTGTGGAGATCGAAGAAACCGGGGGTGAGGGTGTGATTATCGGCGCTGATGATCGTGGCTCCGGCCGGTATCTCTTGGGAGAGGGCGAGGATCCGTTCTCCGTCGATGACGACGTTCACTTTGCGCGGCGCGGCGCCGGTTCCGTCGACAACCAGGGCCCCGACAATCGCCGTGACGGCGGCCAGCAGAAGCATAAACGAAGCAATGATACCGTAGCGCTATTGGGTGGATAGCGTTAGTGGGAAGGGCGTAGTGGTGAATGAGATGATACGGTGGCGCGAGTGGGTACGAAGACGGTCGAAACAACGTGGCGGCGGATTGGTTATTGAGTCTTCAGGAACTCGAGCAATTGGTCTTTTTGCCGAGCGGTGAGGTGAGTGGCGTAATTGTGCCCGCTATTGGAATTGCCTTTCAGGGAGGTATCGAACTTGACGCCGACGCGTTCCGCGGCGAGGCCGGAGGTTACGAAACCGAGACTGTTCCAGTCGTAGACGTCGTAACCGCGGTAGAAGACTTTGGGACGGTCTTCGGGTTTGTTGAGGAGGTCGCGCAGGGTGGGGACGCTACCGTTGTGGAGGTAAGGGGCGCGGAGCCAGACGCCATCGAGGGGCATATTGGCATAACCTTCGGTTTTGCGGAAATGAGTGAACTTCCAGGGATAGTTCTGGCCGATGGTGTTCATTTTCGCGGCTAATTCCGGGGTGAAGGAGTTGACGCGTTCGGGGTCGGTGCCGATGGCGGCGAGCGGTTCGACCTGGCCCGTCCGCTTTCCGCCGAAGGCGTGGCAGTCGGCACAGTGCTTGTCGTAGAGAGCCTTGCCGGCAGCGGCCTGGGATGGATCGATACGGGAGGGCGGGAAAGGGGGAGGCGGGAGGGTCCAGATCCAGTCTTCGACGCGCTTCATACCGTCGAGGTCGAGCGACTGATCAGAGGCTCCGGCGCCGATGGCAGCGCTCTTGTTGCGTTCGGAAACGAGGTTGTTGTTGCCATCCCAGTGGAGCCACAGGCCATCGCGGGGTTTCTGGTTCCAGAGGGAGGGCAAGTCGGCGGCGCCCACGGCCGTGTCTTTCGACATGTCGAAGCCGAACATTGTTTTATAGGGGTTGAAGGTGTCGACGCGGCCGGGGCCGAGGGGTGGGCGACTATTCAGAAAAGCCAGGCGCTTCGCCTGGTCGAGAATGCCATCTTTGGTCCGCTGGATTACGAGAAGGCGGTAACCGAGAGCGTCGAGGAAGCCGAAATCAGGGTCGTCCTGCCGGATGGCGGCGAGCAGGACGTTGGCATTAAATGCAGGATCGTTGGCGCACTTGACGAGGAAGTTGAAATAACTCTGAAAGTCGAACTGGTGGGCCGGCATGCCGAGGACGATCTGCGGAGGTTGGTTAGGCTGGTCGCGGACGGTGCCGGTGTGACAGATGGCGCAATTGAGGCCGATGAGGCGAACCTGGCGGTCGCGAATGCTGGTGCCGATGGGCCGCACCTGTCCGGATTCGTAAACGAAGCCGAGCCGTTCGTAACCTGTGCCGGGACGGTGTGGGAGGTAGTTGGGAAAGATTTTGGGAAGCACGCGCCAGATGGAGTAAGGTATGCCGGCGCGATCTTCGGCTCCGATGGAGCCATATTTGAAGTGGGCAAGAATATCGGAGTGGCGCTCGGGCGTGTTCTTATCGAATAGCTGCAGCCACAGGGCCAGTAACAGGACCATCGGTGAGCCTCCAACCAAGTTGTGCAGAAACGAGCTTACTCGTATCGCAAAGCAACCGCCGGCTGGATTCTAGTGGCAGATCGCGCGGGATACAACGTGGCGAGGAAACTGATGAGCATCGCGATGCCGGAAATCCAGATACCGTCCACCAGCCGTGGCGCAAATGGAACGTAGCTGAGAGAATACACCGCTTCGTCGAGGTGAATCCACTGGTAGCGGTTGCCGAGATAGCTGAGGGAGTAGCCGGCGATGAGACCGAGCACGGCGCCAACGCCGCCGATGACGAGTCCCTGGAACATGAAGATGCGGGCAATCTGCGCGCGGCGTACGCCCATGGAAAGCAGCACAGCAATATCGCGGTGCTTCTCGATGACCATCATGATGAGGGAAATGAGAATGTTGAGGGCGGCCACCATCTGGATCAACCCGATGGTGATGACGGTGACCACGCGCTCCATCTTAAGCGCGCTCAGCAGTTGCTTGTTCTGCTCCATCCAGTGGGTAGCGGCCAATTGTCCGCCAAGCGACTTCTCAGCCTGCTGGGCCACTTGGGGGGCGAGATAGACGTCGTCGAGCGTAAGTTCGATGGCGTTGGCCACATCGCCGACCGCGAGCACACGCTGGCAATCCTTGAGCGACGTGAACGCCCACATGTTATCCAAGTCGAAGAAACCGGATTCGAAGATGGCAGTGACCCGAAAGCGGTGTTCGACTAGCTTGGGGCCGAACGGTGTCATCTCACCCTGAGGACTGAGGACCCTGACGACGGCGCCCTCAGTCATACCGATGTTGGCGGCAATGCGGGAGCCGAGGATGATGGGAGGGAAGCCGCGCTCAGGCGCCCAACCGCGAAATACGCGGCCGTTTTTCAGTTTCTTGAGGACATCCGGCATCGGGCCGGTGTCCGGGATGCCTTTGAGGGTGCCGCCCGCGGCTTGGACGGGTCCGGTAAACATGACGGAGCCATAGAGGGCGGGCGCGGCCTGCTTTACGTGAGGGAGTTGTGCGAGTTGCCGGCTGAGTTGCCGCCAGTTGGCGATACCAGGACCGGGTTGCTTTTCGAGAATGACGACGTGGGCGGTGGCGCCCAGCAGGTTGCGCTGCAATTCCTGGCGAAAGCCGGTGTTGATGGCGAGCGCGATGATAAGAGCCATAACGCCGGCGGCGACGCCGAGCACGGAGATGACGGTGATGATGGAGATGACGGTCTGGCGGCGGCGGGCCGTGAGATAGCGGAGGGCGATGCTCAGTTCGAAGCGGCGGTTCACGCTGCGGCTATTGTACGCCTTCGGCCGCGCGGAGCCTGTCGGCAATGCCGATGGGACCTTCGGGGCGCAGCAGGGGGAACAGGATGACGTCGCGGATGGACTTCGATCCGGTAAGGATCATGGTCAAGCGGTCGATGCCGATGCCTTCGCCGCCGGTGGGGGGAAGGCCGTAGCACATGGCGCGGATGTAGTCCTCGTCCATTTGATGGGCTTCTTCATCGCCGCGGTCGCGCATGCCAAGTTGCATCTCGAAGCGGCGGCGCTGTTCCTGCGGATCGTTCAACTCGGTATAGGCGTTGCCGATTTCCATGCCGGCGGCATAGATTTCGAAGCGGTCGGTAAAGGCGGGGTCGTCGAGGGAATTTTTGGAAAGGGGCGATGTTTCGACCGGGTACTTATAAATAATGGTGGGCTGGAAGAGCTGGTCTTCGGCCATGCGTTCAAACAGGTCGACCAGGCGCTCGCCCGCGGTGAGCTTGCCGGAGTGGAGTGAGAGCCAGTCCGGATCGGCCACGTTGTCGAGGGTAGGCTTGGCGTCGCCCTTCCAGAACTCGACGACGGCTTCGCGCATAGTGAACCGGCGGATATGAGAGAAGTCGAGGTCCTGTCCATCGTAAGTAACTACAGGCGTGCCGACGGCATCGATCGCGGTTTGCTTCAGGAGTTCGCAGGTGAAGTCCATGAGGACCTCATAGTCGGCATACGCCTGATAGAACTCGAGCATGGTGAACTCAGGGTTGTGCTGGGTGGAGATGCCTTCGTTGCGGAAGTTGCGGTTGATCTCGTAGACGCGCTCGAGGCCGCCGACGATGAGGCGTTTGAGGTAGAGTTCGGGCGCGATGCGGAGGAAGAGGTCGATATCGAGCGTGTTGTGATGCGTGACGAACGGGCGGGCCGCGGCGCCGCCGTAGAGGGACTGCATCATGGGCGTTTCGACTTCGATGAAGCCGCGGGATTCGAGTTGGCGGCGAAGGGAGCTGACGATTTTGGCGCGGGTGACGAAGACGTTGCGCGATTCGGGGGTGGCGATGAGGTCGAGGTAGCGCTGGCGGTAACGGGTTTCGACATCTTCGAGGCCATGGAACTTTTCAGGCATGGAGAGCAGCGTCTTGGCGAGGAAGTAGAGCTTCTCGACGTGAACACTGAGTTCGCCGGTTTTGGTGCGGAAGAGATAGCCTTCGGCTCCGAGCATGTCGCCGAGGTCGAGCAGGTCCCACAGTTTCCAATCGTTGTCGGGAACGGCGTCTTTACGGACGTAGATTTGGAGGCGCGAGCCGTTCTGCAGCAGGTGAGCGAAGCCGGCCTTGCCCATGCGGCGGACGGTCATCATGCGCCCGGCGATGCGGACGGAGACGCGCGTTTCGGTGAGTTGTTCGCCGGTGGAACCGCTGTAGGCGGCGAGAATGCCGGGGATGGTGTGTGAGAAGTCGAAACGCTGGCCGTAGGGGCGGAAGCCGAGTTCGGCGATGAGGCGCGTACGGTCGCACCGCTGGCGCAAGAGGTCATCTTCGAGGGACAAAAGGGGAACTCCTTGAAACCTCTCATTATACGAGGCGGTTTCCCCTACAATGATGAGTTGCGATCGATTTCCATCGTAATCCCGGCTTACAACGAGGAGAAACGACTCCCGACCACGCTCGATTCGGTATTGGCATTTGTGAATGGCCGCGAATGGGACGATATTGAAGTGTTGGTGGTGGACGACGGGTCGAAGGACCAGACGGCCGAGTTAATCGGCGAGTATGCGCGGCGGCATCCACAGGTACGGTTGTTGAAGAACCCCGGCAATCGCGGCAAGGGGTATTCGGTGCGTCACGGGATGCTGGAGGCGCGGGGCGAGTGGCGATTGTTCAGCGATGCGGACCTGTCGGCGCCGATCGAAGAATTGCCGAAACTGTTTGAAGCGGCGCAGCGCACGGGGTATGAGGTGGCGATCGGTTCACGCGCGCTCGACCGGTCGCTGATCGGGATCCACCAATCGAAGTTCCGCGAGACGGCGGGGCGATTCTTCAATGTGCTGGTGCAGGCGGGCACGGGGTTGCGGTTGTGGGATACGCAATGCGGGTTCAAGCTGTTTCGGGGGGACGTAGCGGAGCAGGTGTTCCGGCGGCAGCGGATCGAACGGTTCGGGTTCGACGTGGAAGTGCTGTTCATCGCGAGGAAATTGGGATACCGAATCGCGGAGGTTCCGGTGCGGTGGAATCACGTGGAGGGGACGAAGGTGAGCATGTTCAGCGACAGCGCGGATATGTTTCTGGATATCTGCCGGGTGCGGATGAATCAGGTGCGGGGGCAGTATCGGTAGGGGGCGACTTGGGACGGCGCGAATGCCCGGCGGTTGGTGAAGGAGCGGGCGGTCTGGAGGCCGACCGGGAGGTCGGGCCGCGAACGAGGACGTTCGCCCAGGGGGGTAGCTTGGGTTGGGGAATTACAGGCCGCGGCGCTGCTCGAATGTCTTGCGAGCTTCGCGGAAGAGATTGAGGACTTCCTGGCGGCGCTGTTCCTGGCTGAAGCGGGCGCGGGAGCGGGTGCGGTCGATGAGTTTGTCGATCCAGTCGAGCCAGAACTGCACGTCGTCTAGATTGGCGATGGCGGTGTCGCCGACGCGGACGTAGACAGGGCTGGTGTGGGCGCGTTGTTCGGGGTCGTTCAAGACGAGACGGTCCCAGGGGCCTTTGACGCGAGCGGCGATCCAGGCGCTGCGGTCGATTGTGACGGTGGCCGGGGCTGGGGAGAGCACCTTTCCATTCACGACTAACTCGACGGCGCTTACCGGAACTCGCGATTTCAGTTCGACAGTGATGGGAAGGGTATGGTTTCCGGCTGGGAGTTTCAGTTCGTCGCCGGGTTCCTTGCCTTGCACTTTGAGCCACAGCATGGGTCCGTTAGTAGCAAAGGTCCGGCCCTGCTTGTAGGCGGTGAGCCATTCGGCGTAGTTCAGCCTGCTGCCTGGAAGGTGCGCATAGACGCGATGGCCGCCGGGGACGTAATGGTCTGCGACATTGGTGAAGGAATCGGTGCCGGCGGAGATGCCGAGGCGGAAGCCGGCGTTCAGGAGGCGGTACCAAAGCTCCATGGCGACCTCTTCGGGGTTATTCGAGAACACGTCCATGGCGTCGATAACTCCCATGGCTAAGTCGACCGGTAACTCGCGGCAACTGGCGCCTTCGAATGTGGGCGCGTAGCCGGGGTGCGCATAGGTGACGGCGCCGCCTTGATCCTGGGCACGTTTCGCTTGGACGTAATTGGCCGGGTAATCGTCTTCGTAAAGGGTGCCTTTGAAGCCGGTGAACAGCGGTTCGGCTAGTTTCTTCAATCCGAACAGGCACATGTGTCCATAGAGGCCGCCGTTGCGCATCTCTTCGTTCCAATAGAGGATGTGGCGGTCGCGCGAAAGTTTGTGCGGTTTGCCTTCAAACAGCGCTTCGTCGTGCAGAAACGCGTCGGAGGAGTTGGCGACCATCATGTTGGGGATGTGCAGGTCTTCCGCCAGTGCGTATGTCAGCACGTCTTCCGGCGTGATGACCTGATGGTGGGGGGCGGTGTAGTTGGCATGGATGTGCGCGTCGCCCGAATACCAGCCGCGGGCGGGCATGTCGACCCAACGCTTCAGCCGCAGGGTGACTTGCTGTGGACCGCGCAGGTTGATCACCTGGCGCGCCAGTTCGTATTCGACGCCGCGCGCAGCTTCCACCACGGTTTCGCCTTGCGGGAGGTCCAGTTCGAACGACGGGGGCGAGTGGAAGAACGGCTCGGCCGATTCGGAGACGTAACGTGCGATGGTCCCGGTGGGGGCGTAGGCGAGGCCATCGGCGCCCGTCAGGTAGACACGCGCACTCGCCGGCCGGCCGGTTTCATCCACAATCGCGACGTTGAGCCGGGCCAGCGGACGGACATCCAACGTAATCCGGCGACCATCGATTGTGCGCTCGACGACGCCGGGTTGCGTTTCGCGGAGTTTGTGGAAGTAGCCTTTTCCATCCTTGATAGAGGGGATGTTCACGATGCGCCCTTGGCCCGCGACGAAGCGCGTGGACGAAAGGTCGGGCACGTTGATCCTGGAGAAGTCCTGGGTGCGGAAGACGAACCGGTCGCGAATGGCGTGGAACTGTGGGGCATTCGCGCGGCGGCGCATCAGGATACGGGCCATGTCGCCGAAGCCGACTTCGCCTTCGACATCGATTTGGGAGAGACCATTGTGGTTGGTCCAAAAGGTGAGGTCCTCTTGGCCGGGGCGGGACCAGGAGCGGGCTCCCTGTCCGGCGCTTGCCCCAGGAATCCGCCAGATGGCGAGTGTCAGGAGGGCCAAACCAAAAAGTCCGAGCAAGCTGCGGTGCATGGCGAGATTATAGCCGCGGCCGGAGAAGGAGGGGGAACAGTTAACGCACGGTCTTGCACTTTACGTTCTTAACTGTGTGACAATTTCGTTACAGAGGTCTGTTTATGAGAATTGTCGCCCGCAAGCTCAGCCTGCACTCGTTTGTGTTGTCAATAGCGCTTCTGCCCACGGCAGCGCTTGCCCAAAACCCGGTTGTTTCCGGCCGCGTAGTGGACTCCTCCGATGCGGCTCTTCCGAACGCCCGGATCGAGGTGAGTAACATCGCGACGGCGGTCAAGACGGTCACCACTACCAATGCGGAAGGATATTTCGTCCTGCCGCCGGTATCGCCGGGTGTGTATAACATCGTGGCGGCGGCGACGGGTTTCAAAGAAGCTCGAATGGACGATATGCGCCTAGAGATCGGCCAGGCGCGGACGGTGAATTTGAAGCTGCAGCCCGGTGAGGTAAAGGAGTCGATCACGGTTAGCGATACCGCCCCGCTGATTACGACGAGCCGGCCGGATCGAGGCACGGTGGTGGAAAACAAGTTTCTGCTCTCGATTCCGCTGAACGTCCGCAACCCGTATCTGCTGTTGGCGAACGTTCCCGGGGTGACGACCGGGCGGCTGGCTGGAGACAACACGGCGTCGCAATCGACGACGAATAACTTCCGCATCAACGGCGGGCGCGGGTCCACGAGCGAAATTCTGATAGACGGCGCCGCGAATACGGGCACTTACAACAACCAGGTTTCGGCGATGCCGCAGTTGGATGCGGTTCAGGAGTTCAAGGTGAATACGTCGCCCTATGCGGCGGAGTTTGGCCGCACAGGCGGCGGTATCGTCAGTTTCTCCATAAAGTCCGGCACTAACTCGTTGCACGGAACGTTCCATGAGTTTCTGCGTAACTCGGTGCTGGATGCGGCGGGGTTCAACTCAAACAAAGCGGGACTTACGTCGAAGCCGAGCTTCAAGCGCAATCAGTTCGGGATGACATCGGGCGGACCTGTGTACATTCCGAAGTTGTACGACGGGCGCAACCGCACGTTCTGGTTCTTCGCATACGAGGGACTGCGGCAACGTTCGTTAAACGCCTATACGGGGACGGTGCCGACCGAACTGGAACGGCGCGGGGACTTTTCGCAGTCGCGGGATACGAACGGGTCGCCGTTCCTGATCTACGATCCGCGAACGACACAGCTCGATCCGGACCGGCCGGCGGGAACTACTCGCTACATTCGCAGCCTGTTCCCCGGCAACGTGGTTCCCAGTGCGCTGATCAATCCGATTGCGACGAACGTGCTGAAGTATTACCCGAATCCGAACCAGCGCGGCAACGGCCAGTCCGACATCAACAACTACTATGTCGCGGCGGCGAACGCGTTGGACGGCAATCGTGTAGATATGCGTGTGGATCACCAGATCTCAACGAGGCACACGGCGTTCTTCCGGTATAACTGGTTCCAGAACATCAATGCCCAGCCGCTGGTGTTCGGCCACTTTGCATCGCCGGTGGAAACACCGAACCGCATTCCGGGCATCAACGTGGTGGGCAACCACACATACACGATCGGCGCCGGGACGATCTTCCAACATCATTTCTCGATGGCACAAAGCGAGACCAACCGGACGCCGTTGAGCCTGGATTTCGACCAGACCTCGCTTGGGCTGCCGAAGAGCCTGGTGGACGGGCAGCGCGTGAAGTACTTCCCTGTCTTCGGCATTGGCGGACTTACGCAGATGGGCGTCACCGGAACGGGTTATAACGCCGTTAAGTCGCGCACGTGGCAATATAACGCTTCACTTACATTGCTGCGCGGGCGGCATACGTTCAAAATGGGATTCGACGCGCGCCGGTTCCCTGTGTCGATCGACCAATCGTCACCGCTGAGTATCAGTGCCGGCGGTTCCTTTACAGCGGGACCGAACCCACAGTCGGCGGCGGCTCGCACGGGCCGTGGACTGGCCGACCTGATGCTGGGAATTGCGAGTGTCAGTTACACCCTGCGCCCGATCGAGTTTCACCGGCACCCATATTACGCGCTGTTCTTCCAGGATGAATGGAAGCTGACACCGAACGTGACGCTCACGATGGGCATACGCTACTCGCTTGAGTTGCCGCGTACGGAAGATAACAACGAGTACGTGTTTCTCGACATGGAGAGCACCAGCCCGCTTGACGGCAAAGTCCCCGGCATGAGCAATCTGCGCGGCGGCGTCGGTTTCGTGGGGGTGAATGGCGTGGGGCGGCGGACGCAAATCGCGGACCGGAATAACTGGGACCCGCGCATCGGCATCGCCTGGCAGGTGAACAACAAGACCGCGGTGCGTACAGGCTTCGGCGTGTTCACATCGTCGATCGCTCCGAATACCGACAGTTCGCTCGGCTTTCAACGGACAACGAGTTCGCTGGTTGCCGAAGCCGACGGGGTTACGCCTTTGTATAACCTGTCGAACCCGCTACCCAACGGATTTCTGGCTCCAACGGGCAACTCGCTCGGACTGTCGACAAATCTGGGCCAGGGTATCAGCGGGCCAATACGGCGGCAACGCTTACCGTATCAGATGCAATGGTCGTTCGACGTGCAGCGGCAACTTCCATCGAAGATCGTAGTGGAGGCCGGCTACGCCGCGTCGGTGGGCGTGGCGTTGCCGAGCGGCGTACAGTACAACCAGCTTCCCGACCAGTTCCTGTCGCTCGGGACGGCGTTGAATCAGACGGTGAGCAACCCGTTTGCCGGCTACATCACCGACGCTACTTCAACGCTTAGCCGCCCGACCGTGCAGCGTGGGCAACTGCTGCGGCCGTTTCCGCAGTTCACGGGTATGAGCGCAAGCCAGGCACCGGTGGGGCATTCGACGTATCACGCGCTACAGACGCGCGTGGAGCGCCGGTTCGACGCGGGACTGGCGTTGTTGTTCGCCTACACGCATTCGAAGCTGATCGACAACGTTGGCGATTTCGGCGGCTTTCTGGGGCCGGCCGGCTTCGCGAACAATAACTGCTTCCCATGCGACCGGTCGCTGTCGTTCTACGACATTCCGGACGTGGTGCGGCTCAGCCTGCGGTATGAGTTGCCGTTCGGCGTGGGCAAGCCAAGGCTGAATCGCGGGGTTTTGGCGCGTGTGGCAGGCGGATGGTCGACCGGCGTGTACTGGTCGTGGGATAACGGGACACCAATTCAGGTGACTAATCCGAACGATTCGAATTCGTTCGGAGGCGGGGCCCGGCCGGTGGCTACCGGTCAGCCGGCGAGAATCGACAGCCCGCAGATTGTCGACGGCGGACGCTATTTCAACGCCGCGGCTTTCGCCCGTGCGCCGCAGTTCACGTTCGGCAATGTCAGCCGGAACCTGCCTGACGTTCGAGTGCCAGGTAACAAGAACTGGGACCTGTTGATCGAGAAGAGGATCAGCATCACGGAGCGGTATTCGCTGGATTTCCGGACGGAGTTGTTCAACGCGTTTAATAACGTGGTGTTCGGGGGTCCGCAGACGAGCATTACATCGGCGGACTTCGGATTGATCCGGTTGACACAGGTGAACACACCGCGTCAGATCCAGTTTGGGCTGCGGTTCACGTACTAGAAGGCGGTTGTCCGCGCTTAGGCGTTCAAGATAGTTACGGAATGAGGGATCGGTCCGCGCGGCCATTTCCTACATTCTCCGCTTGACCTCCGCTTTTCCATGATGTATTAGTTGTTTGCTGTTAAATCCTTCAGGTGGGAGGAGTATATGCTACGTAAGCTAACCCTTGTCCTTTTGGGCATTGCCCTTGTCGCCACAGCTCAGGTGCTGCCAGTGGGAACCGTTGATGGCACGGTTCAGGATTCTACCGGCGGCACTCTTCCGGGTTTGAAAGTCACCCTAACCAATATCGAAACGAACCAGGTCCGGACAGCCAACACTAATGAAAGCGGGTATTATTTCTTTCCATTGGTGAATCCGGGGACCTACCGCGCTACCGCCGAGAAGACCGGCTTCAAGCGGGCCAGCCAGGAAATTCTAGTTCAAGTGGGCAAACGCTCCACGGCCGACTTCAGGCTGGAACTCGGGCAAGTGACCGAGTCGGTGGAAGTAAGCGCCGCCGCGGCGCTGCTTGAAACGTCGACGGCCAGCATCAGCCGCAACGTGCAGCAGAAAGCGGTGCAAGACCTTCCCCTGCTGGGGCGCAATCCATTGATGTTGATCAATCTTGCGCCGGGCATTACGAATAACTCGACAACCAACTCAACCGGACTGATCGACATCGACAGCGTGTCATACAGTTCGGCAAACGGCGCCAACAGGCGTCAAAACGAGTTTCTGATGGACGGTATTCCGAACAACGTCTCAGACCGCGTAGCTTACATTCCGAGCGTCGACGATGTGGAGGAATTCACCGTTCAGACGAACGCTCTCGATGCCGAATACGGTCACGGCGGCGGGATGTATGTCAACGTCACCACCAAGGGTGGAACAAACCAGTTCCACGGCAGCTTGTACGAGTTTCTGCGCAACGACAAGCTGAACGCTAATGCGTTCTTCTCGAACAAAGCGGGTGCTGCGCGGCCGGTGTTCCGGTTCAACCAGTACGGCCTGGCGGTGGGCGGCCCGGTGATCAAAGATAAGGTTTTCTGGTTCTTCAACTGGGAAGGCTTGCGCCAGCGCACGCCCACCACGTACCGCTTCACGGTTCCGACGGAACTGCAGCGGCAAGGCGATTTCTCGCAAACGCTAGACCGGAACGGCACGCCATTCCAGATTGCCGATCCGCTGACGACGACGAACAATGTGCGGCAATTGTTTCCGGGGGCGCGAATCCCGACCAGCCGCCTGAATCCGATTTCTCAAAAAGTGATCTCGAGATATCCCTTGCCGACGAGCGCGGGCGATCAGTTCACGAACAACAACAACTACTTTTCAGTGGTCCCGGCTCCGTACGACGGCGACAACTACTCGCTACGTATCGATCCGAATATCAAGCGGCACCGCTTGTTTGCCCGTTGGTCGCACAACACGGGGTTCCCGGGTGCGCCCACACCATGGGACATCGGCGGCGGGATTGGGGCCATCGAGGGTAACAACCGCGCGCAGACGTCGATCGGCCTGAGCGACGCATACACCTGGAGCCCCACGATGGTGATCACTGCGCAGGCAGGTTACACCCGCTGGACGCAGGAAGGTGTTCACCCCACGTTCGACATGACGCAGCTTGGCTTTTCGTCAGCGCTGACGAAACAGCTCCAGCAGGCGATTTTCCCGCGCTTCAACATTGTGGATTCGTATTACATCGGCGCTTCCGAAGGCCAGTGGTACGAACACACCAATACTTACTCGTTCAACGTGGGCGTCACGAAGATCTCGGGCAGCCACAACATGAAATTCGGCTTCCAGGGGCAGGTGAAGCAAAATAACTCCGTACCGGCGAACCGGCCCGGGGGCGAGTACAACTTCGATCGCGGCTTTACCCAGCCCAACCCGTTCGGCCCCGGGACGAATCAGGGCAACGGAATTGCGAGCTTCCTGCTAGGGTACCCGGTCAGCGGCTCGATCGACCTGCGGGCGATGACGGCTCCACAGGCGCCGTTCTACGGCTGGTACTTCCAGGACGATTTCAAGGTGAACTCGAAGCTGACGCTCAACCTCGGTCTGCGCTATGAAATCCTGTACGGCACGACCGAGCGCTACAACCAGAGCAACCTCGGCTTCGATCCGAACGTTGCGAATCCGATTGAAGCGCAGGCGAAGGCCGCTTACGCGTTAAATCCGGTTCCCGAACTATCGCCGGCGAACTTCAATGTAAAGGGCGGCCTGTTCTATGCCACACCCGAGAATCGGGGCAACGTGAAGGTCGACTACGGATCGTGGGCGCCGCGCATCGGCGTAGCTTACCGCGTGATGCCCAAGACCGTTCTACGCGGCGGTTTTGGCTTGTTCTACTCGGTTTGGTGGCAGCCTTTCGTGCGTGCGACGGGCTTTGCGTCGAACACGCCGATGGTGACGACGCTGGATGGCGGCCTAACGCCTGCGGACACGCTGTCGAACCCGTTTCCCAACGGATTGATCGCACCCACGGGCGCGAGCCTTGGGCTGAAGACGCTGCTGGGGTCGAGCCTTTCGGGCACGTACGACTACTGGCGCAAGAACCAGCGCAACGCGCGTTGGAACTTCGGCTTCCAGCATGAGATTTCCAAGAGCATGGCGATCGAAATCAATTACGTCGGCCAGCGCGGTTATAATTTGCCGCTATCCACCAGCAGCAACGATAACGACCGCAACCTGAACGCGCTCGACCAGAAATACTATGCGTTGGGCGCTCGATTGAACGCCAGGATTCCGAACCCGTTCAAAGGCCTGATTCCGCAGCCGAGCCCGCTGGCCGGGGACACGATCACGGTAGCGCAGTTACTGGCTCCGTATCCGCAGTTTACGGCGTACTCGTTACAGCGCAATACGGGTGGCGACAGCTTCTATCATTCGTTGCAAACCTCGGTGAACAAGCGCTTCGGCACTGGATTGACGTTCCAAGCCGCCTACACGTTCTCGAAACAGTTAGAGAAGCTCCGCTACATCGAGCCGAGCGATCCGGAACCGTCGAAGATGATCGGCGAATTCGACAACCCGCACCGCTTGAGTTCCGCGATCCTGTTCGAACTGCCGTTCGGACAAGGCAAGCGGTTCAAGACCAACAACGCGATTGCCGACAAGATCATCGGCGGCTGGCAGTGGAATGCGATGTATATTTTCCAGACCGGCCAGGCGATTTTCCTGCCGAGCGCCCTGGCTACGGGCATCAGCCCAGCCTTAGACAATCGCAGTATAGACAAGTGGTTCAACCTCGATTCGATGAAGGTGCTGCCCGCATTTACGGCCCGCCGCATTCCCTTCATGTGGGGTGAACTCCGCAATCCCAACATCAACAATTGGGACATGTCGTTTGTGAAGAACACCTTCGTCTATCGCGAACGGGTAAAGCTGCAGCTTCGCGGCGAACTGATTAATGCATTCAACCGCGTGTGGTTTGGCGGTCTTGACACCAGCCCGACGAGCGGCACTTATGGCCGGCTGACGGGTCAGGCCAACACCCCCCGGAACATTCAGGTCGGTTTGAAGCTGAGTTTCTAGTTCGAATCTGACGGTCACAGAGGCAGCAGGCAACCCCGGCCTGCTGCCTTTTTCGTTTCTTTGAAAGCCTCTGCCATAATCGATAGAAAAGCTTGGCAGCAGCACCTACCACACGCCGCCCGCGGAGGGCGGTTTCACCATCCAAACGGCCGCGCCGGTCCGTCTCGCCGCAAGGGTTCCGTTTCGCGATTTCCGCTTTGCTGTTGGCTACAGCGCTGCTCGCATTCTGGGCGGCGGACCATTACCTGACCATCACGTTTGAATGGCCGCTGAGCATCCACTTTCGTTGGCCAGTCGTGATCTCGTTCCGCCACTACGCCGAGTATGCGGCGCAGGCTCGTGCGGACCAGGGCGGCAAACCGCTCACGCGATGGCAGGAGTATGGGTGCGAGAAGTTCGGTCCCGATTGCCGGATCGCGCTCGCGATCCAGCGTGCGGAGAACCCGAAAGGGGCTTGCGAGATCTATCACTATAACCGGAACGGTACGCTCGACTGGGGCTACTTTCAGGTGAACACGGTCCACCTGCAACGCGACGACCTGAACTTGCGGGACCTGCTCGATTGCAAGGCGAACATCGACTTCGCGTTTCAACTGTTCGTGGAGAAGGGCCGCAGCTTTCAGCCGTGGAGCACGTACAACTCGGGCGTTTATCGCCGATTTCTCGCGGGCGAGTGAACCTGTTATGATCCAGGATCATTGTGGCTATGCGCGGAATTCTGACTTGTTCGCTAATCGGTCTGCTAACAGCGTTGCCGTCGGCGGCCCAGCAGCGCGACACGGCGCTACGTCCGAAATTCACCGCATCGCTGACGATTGAGGTGCGGCACGCGCTCACCGGAGACCTGATGCCCGCGCGGGTGTACCTGTACCGCGGTGGCACTCCCCACCGCCTGAGCCCGACGGACAATCTGCTCTCGCTATTTGAAGATAACTTTTATCGCGAACGAATCTGGCGCCGCACTACCGAGCCGAAGACGCTCGAGATCAACGTCAAGAACCAGTGGCACCACCTGTTGCTCGAAGGCAAAGCCACGTTCGAGATTCCTGGCGGACCCGATTACCGCCTGGAAGCCTATCGCGGCTTCTTCTTTGAACCCGCCACGTCCACCTTCGCCCTCAAACCGGAAGAAAAGAAAACGCTCGTCGTTCAATTGAATCCGATCGCGCCCGGCCGCCAAGAGAAATGGATTTCCGGGGACGAGCACATCCACCTGATGCGAGCCAAAGAGGATGACGAAGTGTTTCTCAAATGGCTTGACGCGGAGGATCTGAACGTCGGCATGTTTCTTACGGGTATGCGCCAGCAGCATTTTGGCGTGCAATACGATTTCGGCGTCGAAGGCGAAGCCCGCGCGCCGCGGCGGTCGATCCGGTCGGGCCAGGAAACACGCAGCGACTTCTACGGCCACACGCTGCTATTTGGGCAGAACCGGCTGATCGAACCGGTCAGCATCGGCGCGATGTACAGCAATACGCGCTGGGCCTGGCCGATTCCGCCGGTGTATTTCGACGAAGGCCACGCGGCCGGCGCGATTGTGGGGTATGCGCATTTTCACGGCAGCATGCCGCATTCGCAGTTACTCATGAACTTAGTGCTGAATAAGTTGGACTTTGTGGAGATGCTGCAATACGGGTGGATCAAGACCAAGGCATGGTACCAGTTGCTGAATGCCGGGTTGCGCGTGGTCGGCACGGCCGGGTGCGATTTCCCGGATCCGCACAATCACTTTCAGCCGTGGCCTCGCCACCTGCCATTGCTCGGGCCGGAACGGACGATGGTGAAGACGGAGCCTGGGCAGTCCGCTTACGAGGCGTGGGCGAACGGGATCCGGCGCGGCGCGGTGACGATTAGCAACGGACCGCTGCTGGAGTTCGAGGTGGATGGTGAAACCTCCGGCAAGGTGTTCGAGTGGAGTGGCCCATCGAAGGAACTGAAGGCGACGGCAACGGCAGTGTTCTACCGGCCGATACTCAAAGTCGAGTTGATTCTGAACGGAGAAGTGGTGGCGACCGCTGAAGGCGACGGCAAGCAACGCGAAGTGACGCTGCCGTTCACCAGGACGATAAAAGAAAGCTCGTGGATCGGGGCGCGCGCGAAGACCGTGAGTTACGCGGGGGAGCCTGAAATCTGGGCTCACGCGAATCCGGTTTACCTGTTGAAAGACGGGAAGCCGGTCTACATCAAGCGCGACCGCGACGCTTTGCGCGAGCGCTGGCAGCCTGAGCTCGATTACTACCGTACGGGAAACCTGCCGTTCGAACAGGAGCGGCACCGGCAGGAGTTATTGCGGTTGGCCGAAGAGACCGCCCGGTTGCTGGAAGGGCCTCAACCTCGATGGCCTCGCCGCGACTAGCGAATGTAATACTGTGATATGCGCTTAGCGCCCCTGTTTGTCCTGACTTGCGCGATCGTGGCCGCACAGCCCCGGTATGACCTGCTGCTCAAAGGCGGCCACGTAATCGATCCGCGAAACAACATGAACCGCCCGATGGACGTGGCGATTACCGGGAACCGTATCGCGCGGGTTGCGCCGTCAATCGCCTCGAGCGAAGCCAAGAAGGTGGTTGACGTGAAGGGGCTCTACGTTACTCCGGGCCTGGTGGATATACACGTTCACGTATACGCCACGACAGGCCAGAAAGGCGCTTACTCCGGCGATAACAGTGTTTTTCCCGACGGCTTCACGTTCCGCTCCGGAGTAACTACGGTGGTGGACGCCGGCAGTTCCGGGTGGCGCAACTTTGCCGACTTCAAAGATCGCGTGATCGACCGCTCGAAGACTCGCGTGCTTGCCATGCTCAACATCGTCGGCCACGGGATGGGGGGAAAGGCGGTCGAACAGCGCCCCGTTGATATGGACGCGGCGGCAACGGCGAATGTCGCGAAACGGTATCCGGAGACGATCGTGGCGATCAAGACGGCGCATTTCGCCAGTCCCGAATGGGTAGCGGTGGACACCGCGGTGGAAGCGGCAAAGGCAGCCAATCTGCCCGTGATGGTGGATTTCGGGCCGGCGTTCCCGACACGAACGTATCGCAGCCTGGTGCTCGAACACTTGCGTCCCGGCGACATCAGCACGCATCTATATGGCGGTCCGCACTCCATCATCAACGACGAAGGTAAGGTGCTGCCTTACTTGTTCGAAGCGCGCAAACGCGGGGTGTTATTCGACGTGGGCCACGGCGGCGGCAGCTTCTTCTTCAACGACGCGATTCCCTCCATGCGCCAGGGTTTCACGCCCGACACCATTTCGACGGACCTGCATATCTTTTCGATGAACAACGCGATGAAGGACATGGCGACGACGATGTCGAAGATTTTGAGCATGGGGGCGCCGTTGGCGGACGTCATCCGGATGTCCACGGTGAGTGCGGCCACGGCGATGAAGCGCCCGGAACTAGGCCACCTGAGCGAAGGCGCCGTGGCCGACGTTGCTGTGCTTCGCGTAGACAAGGGACAGTTCGGGTATCTCGACGTTCGCAATGCGCGGTTCACGGGGACGCAAAAGATCACCTGTGAGTTGACGGTGCGGAACGGGGCGGTGGTATGGGATCTGAACGGCCGGGCGGGCGAGGACTGGCAGACGTTCTACGCCAAACCGGAGAATCGCAGACCGGAAAAACAATACTGAGGGTGTCACCGGCGGCGAAGTTTGCGGCGCACGAAGCACTCGTCCAGATGGTCGTTGACCAAGCCGACCCCTTGCATGAAGGCGTACATGGTGGTGGGGCCGACGAAGGTCCAGCCACGCTTCTTCAGTTCTTTCGAAAGGGCGATGGACTCGGGGCAGGTGGTGATTGTGCGAAGGGCGTCCCACGTGAGTTCTTTGGGGCGCGTCTTCGGGTCCGGACGGTAGCGCCAGATGAACTTATCGAGCGAGCCTTCCATCTCTACCATTTCGCACGCCCGCCGCGCGTTGTTGATGGTCGACTCGATTTTGCCGCGGTGACGAACGATGGAGGCATCACCCAAGAGGCGATCCACGTCCTGCTCTCCGAAGGCGGCGACCTTCTCGAAATCGAACCCCTCAAAGACCCGGCGGAAGTCTTCCCGTTTGCGAAGAATCGTTAACCAACTGAGGCCCGATTGAAAGCCTTCGAGGCAGATCTTTTCAAACAGGCGTGTATCGTCGTGAACCGGGACGCCCCACTCGCGATCGTGATAGGCGACGTACAGCGGATCGGTTCCGCACCAGGGGCAGCGCGTTTTTTCGGCACTCATTGGGGGTCTTTCCATCGTAGCGTCTAGGCGAAAGCCCGCAATTTGGCGGCGTGTTGGGTGCGTACACGCAAAATCGAGGTTTTGTTTGCGGTACGCGGCGTGCATCAGGAAGATGTACCGGAAAGGAGTCGCCCGGATGTTTGACATTAGGCGTCGTGTGCTGAATCACGACGTGCTGTTCGGTTCGTTTCTGAATCTCGGATCGGCGCTGACGGCCGAGATTGTCGCGATGGCGGGGTTTGATTTTGTACTGATCGATCTGGAGCATGGCGCTGGATTTGAGGCGCACCTGCTTGGGCAACTGCAGGCTATCGCCCACACGGGGGCGGCGCCGATCGTGCGTGTGGAAAGCCTGGACCGGCCGCGGTTCCACCGTGTGCTCGACCTGGGAGCGCAGGGGATCATGGTACCGCATGTTGACACGCCGGAGATGGCGAAGCAGGCAGTGGCCGCGATGCGCTACCCGCCGACGGGTGTGCGTGGCGTGGCGATGATGAATCGTGCCTGCGGCTTCGGCACGACTTTCAATGAGTATGTGAAGACGTCGAGCCAGACGCTGCTCGGCATCATGCAGATTGAAAGCCCCGAGGCCGTCGAGAACGCCGAAGCGATTGCTGAGGTGGACGGCGTGGACGTGCTGTTTGTCGGTCCGCTGGACCTGTCGCATTCGTTGGGGATTACCGGACAGTTCGACCATCCCAAGTTCATTGAGGCGGTGCGTAAAGTGGCTCGGGCGGCGGAGCACACGGGCAAAATGTCGGGCATCCTGATGCCGAAGCCGGAGTTCTTTGCGACCTGCTTTGGAATGGGTTTCCGGTTCCTGCCGTGCAACTCAGATGGCGGGATGCTGAATGCGGCCGCGCGAAATTTGTTGAAGTCTCTGCAGACGGCGAAGGATCAGGCGCTGGCGCTATCGGACTTGAAACCCCAATCGTAACGGTCTGCTTTGGTGGTTGGGAAACAGACGGGGGTGGCTGCTGTCAGGCATCCCCGTCTGATTGTGTTTCAGGCCGAATGGCTGGCTTTGTACCACTGCAAAGTGCGGCGCAGACCTTCTTCCAACGAAAAATGCGGAGCGTGGCCTAACTTAGCCGTGGCGAGTTTTGTACACGCCATCGAGTCGCGAACGTCACCCTCGCGCGGCGGGCCGTAGTTGGCCGGGATGTTAGTCCCTTCCATTTCGTTGAGCACCTGCCAGACCTTGTTTAGAGAGAATCTGCCGCCGTTGCCGGCATTGAAGGTTTGTCCCCCTGTGCCTGGAGCGCGGGAGGCTTTGATGCAGAGACCGGCTACGTCTTCGACAAACGTGAAGTCGCGGGTTTGTTCGCCGTCGCCGTGTATGGTGGGCGAACGGCGCTCGACGAGGCAGCGCAGGAAGATCGAGATGACGCCGGAGTAAGGGCTGGACGGATCTTGCCGCGGACCATAGACGTTGAAGAATCGGAGCGCCGTGCCGTTCAACCCGAAACACTGGTGGAAGACGCTGATGTACTGCTCACCCATCAGTTTCTGCGCCGCGTAGGGCGACTTAGGGTTCGGCAGCATCGACTCTACCTTGGGCAAGGTCGGCGTGTCGCCATAAGCCGAAGAGGACGCGGCAAAGATCACCTTGCCGGCTTTGCCTTCGGCGCAGGCGCGGAGCACATTGAAGGTACCGTCGATGTTGACTTCGTGTGAGGGAACGGGTTCGTGGATCGACCGTGGCACGGAGGGAATCGCGGCTAAGTGGTAGACGACGTCGGCTCCACGCAAGATGGGCGCGATGCGGCCGTAATTGCGAATATCCGCGTCCTGTAAGTCGATCTGCGAAGATACTTCGTCGAGGTTACTGCGCTTACCTGTCAGGAAGTTGTCGATTACGGCAACTTCCGCCCCCGACTCCCCGAGCAGTTTGCGGACTAAGGTCGACCCGATGAAACCGGCGCCGCCTGTAACTACATACCGGCTCATAATCCGAGGCTCGCAATCTGGCGTTCCATATAACGCAGGGAATCGTTGGCGATCTTTTCGGCTCCGGCCTTGAAGTCGAATACTTCGAGGGAAACGTAGCCGTGGTAATTCCGTTTGGCGAGCGTCGCCAGCACGGGTTCGAAGGGATAGTCTCCGGTGCCCGGGTGCCGGCCGTCGCGTTCGTTGACGTGAACGTGGCGGATCAGGTCGAAGAACCGATCTACTACGATTTCGTGTGGTTCGGTTTCGTCGGCGGCGTTGTGCGTGTCGAACATGGTGCGCACCGCGGGGTGATTCACCTGTTTGACAATCTCGACCGCTTCGGCCACCGTGTTGCAAACATCGGAGTCGGCGCTGGGAAGCGATTCCACTAATACGGTGATATTACGCCGGCCGGCGTGCGGGGCCACTTGAGCAAACCCTTCCGTCCAGCGGCGAGTGGCTTCCGCCGGGGTCGAGCCGCCGGTGGTGGAACGCTGCTTGGGCGAACCAAACACGAGAATGGCCGGTTCGTCGCGCGAGATGTCGCCGCAGAGGTCGATCAAATCGTGGATGTGCTGCCAGCTTTTCTCGCGCAGCGCGGTGTCAGGCGTGGTGACGTGCAGGCCTTTAGGCGCCACCATGAGCCAGTGCAGGCCGACGAATTCGAGTCCCTCTCCATCAATAATCGAGCGGAGATTACGGCGCTCGTCGGCGGTGATGGTGGCGGGGTACTCGTTCAACGTGAACGGCGCGATCTCAATAGCGTCATAGCCGGCCTTTTTGATGGCGCGGCAGGAATCGGCGAAGTCCCATCCTTCGAAAACTTCGTTACAGATGGCGTGACGGAAGCGATAAGCCATGAATTACTTAGTGTAGGTGGTCACTTAGGGTGTGGACAACCTTGATGGCGCCGGCCGGCGGATCGACGATGGCGCCATAGTCGCGCCAGGGCTTGCGCGTGAGCATCGAATCGAGCAGTTGCGGGCTGAAACGTGCGATATCCTTGACGGCGGCGTCGAAGGCACCCGGATGGGCGTTCACGCTGCCGAACACCGTTTTGTTGCCGATGATCATGTCGAGGAAGGGTACGTGGCCGTCGCCATTGTGGGCTCCGAGAACGGCACAGACGCCATTGGGCGCCAGCAGCGAGAGTCCACGGAAGGCGGCTTGCGTCGATCCAGCGGCTTCAATGACGATGTCGGCCTTTTCCAGGTTGTCTGTGCGGTAGCGAATTCCTGCCCGTGTCAGCAGAACAGCACGGGGGTTCGAGGGGTCTTCCAGGGAGTGAACGGTCACATCGATCCCGCGCACCTCGAGCGCGAGCGCCGTCAGCAAGCCCACCGGACCGGCGCCGAAGATAAGGGCGGTGCGCGGCGTTGCCGGATGCAGCCGAAGGGCGGTGGCGATGGTTTTTTCGACGACGCTGAGCGGTTCGACGAGAATGGCGCGGGAGAGAATGGTTTGCGGGATAGGGATCAGGTCGGCGGCGGCGTCTACCGCAAATTCGGTGAAGTACCCGTGGCGCCCAAAAATGCCGCGCTCTGTGAACTTTCCTGTCGTGCACAGGTCGCGGCGGCCGCGCCGGCATTCGAGACAGGGAAGCGGGCAACCACGGCGGACCGTGGGCACCACCCAATCGCCTACCTGCAGATCCGTCACGTCGGCGCCGAGGCGAAATACCCGGCCCACCGCCTCGTGGCCGATGGTCAGGAATTTTTCGCCAGGCGGTGGATAGCCACGGTGGAAGGTCGCCAAGTCCCGATCGGTCCCGCAGACGCCAACCTCCAGTACCTGCCAGATCACATCGTGCGGCCCCAAGGTGCTGGGTGGTTCGCATTCGCGGTGCGTCAGTTTACGAGTCTCAAAATCCAGCCCGACCGCGATCAAGGGTAACTCCTTAGACTGTCCCGGATTTGCGGGTCACCATGATGACCGATAGCCCATCCCAGGGGATGAGATGGTCGAGCGCCCGCCAGAGCCACACCGTCTTATCGAACAGTTTGAGCGTAGGTTTACTGAGATGCGCAGCTTTCAACACTTTGGAGGTGAACCACCAAACGGGCCGCGACACGCGGTTGAGCTGATGTGTGCGCTCGACCTTCAATCCAGCCGAGGTGCAGAGCTTCTCGAGATCGGCGAGCGAGAATCGCCGCCGATGGCCCAGGGTCTTGTCCAGCGAACCGAAAAGAGCCGGGTTCTGGGGTACCAGGATGATTACGGTTCCGTCATGGCGGGCAGTACGTGCGGCGGAGCGCACAACGGCGGCCGGATCGGCCGAGTATTCCAGCACATTCAGGCAGAGGACGGTGTCGAAGGCGTTCGCAAAGGCCTGGTAATCGGCAGGCGCGTTCGGATTGAGGTTGGTCACCTGTACGTGCGGCGTGCGTAGGAACCGATTGCGCAGGGCGTGCAGATACACGGGGTCGTGCTCGCCAGCAACGTAGTGCAGCCGGCGCCCGATCAGGCGGCCAGTGACGGTACCGATACCGGCGCCGATCTCAAACACCCGATCGCCGAGGTACGGCCGTAAGATGTTCACCACCCAACTGACGAACGCCGGCGTGCCGGTCAAGTTGTTGAGATGCGCGCGGCCGTAGGGCTGTACGTAGAGGTCGTCGACCAGCCAGAAGTAGAGAATGGCACCGAGCGCTTTCAACCCGTCCTTCCAGCCGATCTTCTTGCCTTCCTCATAGGTCCGGCAGTGATAGGAGATCGGGACCTCGTAGATGCGCAGCTTGCGTTTAGCGCATTTCATGGTGATCTCGGGTTCAATGCCGAAGCGGTCCGAACGGATCGGAATACTTTTCAGCAGGTCGGTCCGGAAAACCTTGTAGCAGGTCTCCATATCCGTCAGGTCCAGGTTGCAGAACATGTTGCTGAACCAGGTCAGGAACTTGTTGATCTGCGAGTGCCAGTAGGGCAACACGCGGGTTTGCGTGCCGGCCAGGTAGCGCGAGCCGAACACCGCGTCGGCATGTCCATCGAGGAGGGGCCGAAGAAGGGCGGGATAGTCGCCGGGATCGTATTCGAGGTCAGCGTCCTGGATCAGGCAGAAATCACCGGATGCGTGTTGAATGGCGGTGCGGACCGCGGCGCCCTTCCCCTGATTGATGGTGTGGCGGTGGAGCTTGATCGCCGGTTCTCGAGCGGCCAGCCGGTCGAGAATGGCGCTAGTGCCGTCTGTAGAGCAGTCGTCCACTACCACCACTTCGCGTTCCATCTGTTCTGGAATGGGCGCGTTAAGAACTGCCTCCATGCTCCGTTCCACCAAGGTGCGCTCGTTATAGACGGGCACCAGAATGGACAGCTTCATGTCAAAGACCCAGTATAATGGAGGCGAAATTTCAAACCGGGAGGTCTTCTTCTATGTCAGAAAGCACAAACCGCCGTAACTTTGTTGCAACAGCGGGCGCGGGGGCGCCGTTCCTCATTCTTAAGCCGGAGACGGTGTTCGGGTATCAGGCGAATTCCGCGTTGTCGTTGGGCTTGATCGGCTGCGGCAACCGCGGCACGTATGTGACGGGCATCTTCGCCAAGAACGAGTATCTGAAAGTGGTCGCCTACTGCGACATTTATGAGGACAAGCGCCAGGCGTTCGGCGAGAAGTACTCCGCGGCAAAGGCATATACCCAGTACAAAGACCTTCTGGCAAGCGATATCGACGCGGTGTACATTGCTACCCCGGCCTTCCTGCATCCCGAGCATTTCGAAGCGGCGGTGAATGCGAAAAAGCACATTTTCATGGAGAAGCCGGCCGGTGTCGACGCCGCGGGCTGCCAGCGGGTGCTCCGCGCGGCTAGACGCGCCGACCCCACGAAGCGCATCTCGCTCGATTTTCAGCAGCGCTACGGCAAGGACTACCGCAAGGTGCACGAGGTGGTGAAGTCCGGCGAACTAGGCGCCATCAAGATGGTGCGCGCCGCATGGCTAGGCGGAGGGCCGGCGATTAAGAAAGGTCACGCCGAGAGCGAAGAGAAGATCCGCAACTGGTTCTTCTACCGCGAGTTGTCCGGCGACATCCTGATCGAGCAGGATTGCCACAACATCGATGTCGTGAACTGGTTTATGGGGAAGCACCCGGTGAAAGTGTCAGGGTACGGCTCGCGCCAACTCCGCCAGTATGGCAATGTTTACGACAACCTTGCCGCGACGTTCCAGTTCGACGACGGCGTCATCTTCTCCTACAGCGCGAACCAGTTTGGCGTCCCGGGATTCTCCGATGTGTCAGAAACGTTCATGTGCGAGAAGGGCGCAGCCAACGTTTCGCGCAAGGGTTACACCATCTGGCGCGGTAAGGACGAGATTGAGAAGGGCGAAACCAAGTACGACATTACGATGGATGCGGTGAACGAGTTTATCGAAGGCGCGCGGACGGGAAAGATCGAGAACGCCGGCATCTGGGCCGCCGAGAGTACGCTGACGGCAGTGATGGCGCTTGAGGCTTGCGTGAAAGGAAAAGAGATGACGTGGGCTAACGTGTCCAAGGGTTAGTTGAGTTTCCGCCCGTGCGAGTGGGAAGCGGGCCTGTGGATGGGATTTTGAGTCCCTGAGCAGGAGCCGGATTCACGGTCCGGCTCCCACTCAATTCCGAGGGCGGAAAGGGGTGATACTACTGTACATTCCTACTACTGATCATGCTACGAGTGAAATTCAACTTACCCCGTATCGGGGTGGTTGAGATCACGCTGTCGTACCGCAAGGCACGGTAGCTGATCCCAGGGATGGCTGATGTACGCAGCATCGGCCATCCCCACTCGTAAATATAGCACTGCCGGCGATGTTTCCCGCAAGCAGGGCGGTAGCCGGTATTCGCCTGCCCCTGTGTTACCCTGAAAAATCAGGGTTTTCCGGCCTTTCCCCAACCAATGTCTGAATCGAGTGAGGCTCCCGGCGCCGGAGCGAAATTCAACCGTTTGGTCGAGATCATGGCGCGCCTGCGTGCGCCGGACGGCTGTCCCTGGGACCGCGAACAGGATTTCAGCACCCTTAAGAAGTACCTGCTCGAAGAGACCTATGAAGTGCTGCACTCGATCGACACGGAGGATTGGCCGAACCTCGCCGAAGAGTTAGGCGACCTGATGCTTCAGCCGGTCTTCCTTGCGCAAATCGCCGCCGAGCGTGGCATGTTCTCCATCGCCGATTCGCTCGATGCGATTAACACGAAGCTCGTCCGCCGCCATCCGCACGTGTTCGGGGAAGAGAACGCCGAAACGGCCGAAGATGTGAAGCATCGGTGGGACCAGATCAAAGCCGAAGAGAAGCGCGAAAAAGGCCGCGAAGAGAAGACACTGCTCGAAGGTGTATCTCGCGTATTGCCTGCACTGGTCGAGGCACAGGAGATCGGCAGTAAGGTCGCGAAGGTTGGCTTCGACTGGCCGTCCGCCGACGATGTAGTCGACAAGATCCACGAAGAGTTGAACGAGATCGCCGAAGCGCGCCAGGGCTCATCCCGCGAACACGTCGAAGAGGAGATCGGCGACCTGCTGTTTGCCGTCGTTAACCTGGCGCGATTGCTCAAGATCGACTCGGAGCAGGCGTTGCGCCGGGCCAACCTGAAGTTCCGCGATCGCTTCACCTATGTGGAGCAGCGTTTGAAGGAAGAGGGCCGGCCGCTGGGCGAGGCGACGCTCGAAGAAATGGAGGCGAAGTGGCAGGAAGCGAAAAGCCGGTGATCACGGTGCGCATGCTCGACTCGATCCCCGACTATCAGGGTGCGGTCCATCTGCAACAGGAAATCTGGGGATTTTCGGAGTTAGATTCTCTGCCCACTCGCCTGTTTGTCGTCGCCCGTAAGATCGGGGGCCAATCTTTCGGGGCGTTTGTAGGCGACCGCATGATCGGCTTCTGCGTCGCGTTGCCGGGTATCAAACCGGGCGAAGATCCTTACCTACACTCAAATATGTTGGGTGTCGTCGCGGAGTATCGCAACTCGGGCGTAGGCCGCATGTTGAAACTCGCGCAGCGGGAAGATGCGCTGGCCCGCGGCGTCGGGCTGATGGAGTGGACCTTCGATCCGCTGGAAATCAAGAACGCCTATTTCAACATGGAACGCCTCGGCGCGGTCGTGAAGCGCTATGTGCTGAACCAGTACGGCATTACTTCTTCGAAGTTACACGGCGGGTTACCGACGGACCGTTGCGTAGCCGAGTGGTATCTGGACAGCGCGCGTGTCAAGGGCTTGTTAGCGGGCAAGCCGGAGCCCCGGCCAGAGGCCGTTCGCACGATCCACGTGCCCGCGGGTGTTGACGCCATGCGTACGGCCGATCCGAAGAAACTTCGCGAGGTGCAGCGCGGGATTACCGAGCAATTCCTGGAATGCTTCCAACAGGGCCTGACCGTCACGGGCGTGGAGAAATATGCGGACGGCGCGGGCACGTACCAGCTTTCGCATTGGGAACCGTAATGTCATATCAGATCGAGAAAGTTATCCTTCGCCAGATCCGTTTGCCGCTGGTGCATTTCTTTGAGACCAGCTTCGGACGCACTTACGAGCGCCACATGGTGCTGATTGAGGTAGTGTCGGGCGGCGTATCGGGCTGGGGTGAAGTTACCGCCGGCGAGAATCCCTTTTATAACGAAGAGTGGACGGAATCGGCCTGGCTGATCGTACGCGATTACGCTGCCCCGCGTGTCCTTAAGCGTACTCTAAACAGCGCTAACGATGTCGATGGGCTCACCGCGCACATTCGCGGCCACAACATGGCCCGTGGCGGCCTGGAGGCGGCCGTATGGGACCTCGAAGCGCGAATCAACAACGAGCCGCTGTGGAAGCGCATCGGCGGCGGCGCTCGCCGCGAGATCCCTTGCGGCGTCTCGATCGGTATCCAAAACTCCATTCCGGAGTTACTCAAGAAGATCGAAACCGAAGTCAACGCCGGTTACCAGCGCATCAAGATCAAGATCAAGCCCGGCTGGGACGTTGAAGTAGTCCGTGAGGTCCGCCGCGAGTTCCCCTCGATAAAGCTGATGGCCGACGCTAACTCCGCTTATACGCTCAACGACATCGACCTGCTTAGACGGTTAGACGAGTTCTACCTGATGATGATCGAGCAACCGCTCGATCACGACGAAATCATCGACCACGTCAAACTGCAGGCAGCGTTGCAGACGCCCATTTGTCTCGATGAATGTCTGCGGTCCGCACACCAGGCCGAACAGGCGATCCGCATGAATGCCTGTCGCATCATCAACATCAAGTTAGGCCGTGTTGGCGGTTTCCGGGAAGCGAAGAAGTTGCACGATATCGCACAGGCGCATGGGATACCGGTCTGGTGCGGCGGCATGCTCGAATCCGGTATTGGCCGCGCTCATAACGTCGCGCTGGCCACCCTGCCGAACTTCGTCCTGCCCGGTGACGTTTCTGCCAGTAAGCGTTATTGGTCGCGCGACGTCATCACGCCGTGGGTCGAAACCACGGTTCGCGGCACCATTGAAATCCGCGACGAGCCCGGTTTTGGATATCCTATCGATCACGAGTTTCTCGACTCAATTACAGTAAGGCGCGAGGAGGTTTTCTGACCGACGGCCACACGACCACGCCCCGGCGGGTCTGGGTCCTGCTGGGGCTGATGATCTTTCTCTGGTCCAGTAACTTCGTCGTGGCGAAGTACGCGCTGCGAGAGATACCGCCGCTCCTGCTTGGGGCGTTGCGGTTTACAGCGGCCGGACTGGTGATCCTGCCGTGGTTCGTGTGGAAGCGCATGCAATCCAGTGAGCCGCTCAAGCTCAAGGGCGAATTACTCAAGCTGATCTTACTCGGCATCTGCGGCGTCGGCGCCAACCAAACCACATTTCTCCTCGGATTAGAGCGAACGTCGGTGGCCCACGCCGCTTTGATCCTCGCCTTGACTCCGATGTTGGTGCTTTTCCTCTCATCCTGGGTGGGGCACGAGCGGCTAACTCGAAACAAGATCGTCGGACTGTGCATCGCGATTTCCGGCATCGCCGCCCTTCAGCTTCGATCGTTTCTCACCGGCCACGCATCGCCGTTAGGCGACTTCTTCATATTTCTTGCGTCAGCGACATTTGCGCTGTTCACGGTGGGCGGTAAGAGCG
The DNA here is from genome assembly GCA_020846745.1 of Bryobacterales bacterium. Taxonomy (GTDB): domain Bacteria; phylum Acidobacteriota; class Terriglobia; order Bryobacterales; family Bryobacteraceae; genus JADLDI01. The sequence goes on from JADLDI010000087.1 coordinate 33,614, forward strand.
TTCGACAACATTTCGACGGGCTGACTATCAATACATTTGCGTATGTCGGGAGCGGAATCGCGCTATCACCCATCACGATGTGGGCGGCCTGGGAATTTCCGCTCGCGTCCGTATCCGCGACCAGCTGGCTCAGCGTACTGTACATGGCCGTCTTTCCGTCTGTGGTGTCGTACATGATCTACTATCACGCTCTGCACTATATGGCGCCATCGCGCGTGGCATCGCTCGGATACTTGCAACCCATCCTGGCAACGATGTTTGCCGTGCCATTGCTAGGTGAGAAGATCACCTGGCCGCTCGTGTCAGGCGGGTGCCTGGTTTTACTTGGTGTATTTTGGGCGGAGCGGCGCGCATGAGCGCATTTACGTCACTACTCCGAGACAATCGGAATTACCGCTACACATGGATCGGCCAGATTGTCTCTGAAGTGGGCGACCACTTTAATAACATCGCTGTGTTCTCCTTGGCGATGAAGATGACGGGATCGGGCCTGGTTGTTTCCGGCGTACTGCTCGCCCGCGGGTTAGCCGTGCTGTTAGCCGGACCAATCGCCGGCGTTGCGCTCGACCGTTACGATCGCCGTAACCTGATGATCGCCAGCGATCTGTTTCGGGCCGTGATGGCCGCGGGCTTCTCGCTCTGCCTGTTGTACCCAAGCGTCACGCTTCTCTACGTGCTGAGCGCATCCCTAATGTTCGCATCCCCGTTCTTTACGAGTGGCCGGGCGGCTATCTTGCCCACCATAGCCTCAAAGCAGCAGTTACACACAGCTAACTCCCTCACGCAGACCACACAATGGACCACCTTGGCTCTCGGTACCTTCATGGGCGGAACTTCAGTCATGCAGTTCGGCTACGAGTGGGCCTTCGTCTTCAATACGATGTCGTTCGTTATCTCCGCCCTCTGTATCAGCCGCTTGCGCGCGCCGCACGGGTTCCGCGTTGCGCCGGAAGCACTCACCGAGCAACGGGTGGTGCGTCCGTGGCATGAATACCGTGAAGGTCTGCGCTATTTGCGGTCGGTCCCGCTACTGTTCGGCCTCGCCCTCGTCGGGGTCGGATGGGCCACTGGCGGTGGCGCCGCGCAAGTGCTATTCACGATGTTCGGCGAAAAAGTGTTCAACCGCGGCCCGGCCGGAATCGGCGAGGTGTGGGGAGCGGCAGCCATCGGGTTACTCGCCGGCGGAACTCTCGCCCACCGGTATGGCCTGAAACTCAAGTTTTCCGCCTATAAATGGGCCATCTCGATTTGCTACGTCATCCACGGCGGCGCCTATGTCGTCTTCAGTCAAATGGAGAATTACCCGGCCGCCTTGTTCTTCATCGGCCTTTCGCGCGCCGCCGTCGGCTTTACGTCCGTCCTCAACATGACCCAGTTACTCCGCCACGTGTCCGACCAGTTTCGCGGGCGTGTCTTCTCCACAATGGAAACGCTCACCTGGGCCACGATGATGCTCTCAATGACCGCAGCCGGCCTCGCGTCGGACTATTTCAGTATCCGCACCGTCGGCGCCCTTTCAGGCATTCTTTCGAGTAGCACGGCCCTGTGGTGGGCCTGGGCGCACATGACCGGCCGCTTGCCGGAACCGCCCACCGTCGGAGTGGAACGCGATGAAGTCGAAGTTCACGGAGACCCCAATGTTTAGCGACCTCAAAGATCAAGTCGTGTTAGTAACTGGCGCCGCCAAACGTGTAGGCCGCGGCATCGCGCTACGCCTGGCCAGGGAAGGGGCCCGCGTTGCCATCCATTACTCCACCTCGGAAGACGAAGCCCGCCAGACCGCTAGCGATTGCGGCGGTGCTCCTATGTTCCGCGCCAACCTGGAGAGCGTCCCCGAAATCCAACGCCTCTTCGCTGAGGTAGGCGATCACTTCGGGCGGCTCGACGGCCTGGTCAACAACGCCGCCCGCTTCAGCCGGTTCGACCCTCTTGAAATCACCGAAAAAGATTGGGATTTCATTCACTCCGTCAACCTCAAAGCCACCTTCTTCTGCTGCCAGCAAGGCGCAAAACTGATGCGCAAAACAGGAGGCGGTCGCATCATCAACATCAGTTCGCTCGGCGGTATCAGGCCCTGGGCCGAACACGTCCACTACTGCGCGTCCAAGGCCGGTGTTATTCACATGACCAAGGCGCTGGCCAAGGCGCTAGCCCCCGAAATCACCGTCAACTCCGTAGCGCCCGGCGTAATCCCGTTCCACGACCTCGACGAACGGGCCGAGCAAATGGTCCGCAACACTCCAGCTAAGCGCCCGGGGCTACCAGACGAAATCGCGGACGGTGTAGTCTTCTTCCTGCGAAGCTCCAATTTTGTGACAGGACAGATTCTGGCGGTCGATGGCGGCTTGAGCCTGCGCTGATCGGTATTCCTCACCAGATTCGCCCAGCCACCAAAGCAGTATATGCGTGTCAAGCAGGATCCGCACCGCTACCTATCACTGGTCTTCATCTTTAGCCGTCTTAGCTTAGCTTTAGCCATTCGGAAGTGGGGTCGTAATTGGGTTCGTTCCGCACGGATTGTTGCATGGCGGTCTGGTAGACGATTTTGGCGTACTGGCTGATGAGGAAGTTGACGGGGATATCGAGGTTGGCTTCGGAGGGCGAGTCTGAGGAGAGATTGGGCCCGCGCCCTGACGGTTGCGGTTCCGTTTCGGGGGGGTTCGTTTCGCAAAGTGTTGAAAACAGGACGGGGTGCTGATGTTTGAAGACATCTGATCAATACTCCTTCTTGGAACCTGTCGGTCGCGCTATCGTAAGCTTGATGCTCTCACGCCGCGTCTTCCTCTCCGCAGTGCCCGCCTCCATCCTCTCTGCCGGCGAACTCCGCTGCGACGTCGCCATTATGGGAGGCTCCTTTGGAGGCGTAGCAGCCGCACTAGGCGCATTGCGCAACGGCCAGACGGTGATCATGACGGAAGAAACCGATTGGATCGGCGGCCAGACCACCTCCCAAAGCGTACCGCCCGACGAGCATCCATGGATCGAGCAGTTCGGTGGAACCGCAGCTTACAAGGCGTACCGCCGTGCCGTGCGCGATTATTACCGGACGCACTTTCCGCTTACCGCCGAAGCACGCGCGCGATGGGACCTCAACCCCGGCGACGGCAACGTGTCCCGCATCGCGCACGAACCGCGTGTATCGCTGGCGGTTCTCGAAGGGATGCTGGCGCCTTACCTCGGCGGCGGCCAATTAACGGTCCTGCTGAACCACAAGCCGATCCGCGCGGATGTCGACGGGGACAAGATCCGCGCCGTCACCACTCGAAATCTTCATGGCGGCGGAGAAAAGACCATCCACGCCACCTATTTCCTCGACGCGACTGAGCAGGGCGATCTTCTCCCTCTCACTAAAACCGAATACGTCGTGGGCTTTGAGTCGAAGAAACAGACCGGCGAGTTACACGCGCCCGACCAGGCGCAGCCGCAGAATATCCAGTCCTTCACCGTCTGCTATGCCGTGGACTATCTACCCGGCCAGGACCACACCATCGACAAGCCCGAAGAGTACGCCTTCTGGCGCGATTACGTGCCGCAGATGAAGCCAGCGTGGCCCGGCAAGCTACTCTCCTGGCAGATGAGCGACCCCATCTCACTTAAAGTTCGCAACGTTCATTTCAATCCGGACGCCGAGTCAGGCAAGCAGGGACAAGGACTCAACCTGTTCCTGTATCGCCGCATCGCCAACAAGCGGAACTTCGCGGCGGGGCGTTATGTCTCCGATATCTCTCTTATCAACTGGCCCCAGAACGACTACTGGTTGGGTAACATCCACGAAGTAAGCGACGAAGAAGCTGCCCGCCACCTTCGCCGCGCCAAGCAACTCAGCCTCGCGTTGCTCTATTGGATGCAGACCGAGGCTCCCCGCCCTGACGGCGGCGCCGGCTTCAAGGGACTGCGCCTCCGACCCGACATCACCGGGACCGACGACGGGATGGCCAAATATCCCTACATTCGCGAATCCCGCCGCATCCAGGCCGAGTTCACCGTCGTTGAAGAGCATGTCGGTACCGAAGCGCGCATGAAAGCCACCGGCGAGTCACGCGAGGAAGTGAGCGCCGCGCCGTTTGACGACAGTGTGGGCGTCGGATCGTACCGCATCGACTTGCACCCGTCTTCCGGCGGCGATAACTACATCGATGTAAGTTCGCTGCCGTTCCAGATTCCGCTTGGCGCGCTTATTCCGAAGCGTATGGAGAACCTCATTCCGGCTTGCAAGAATCTCGGGGTAACTCACATCACCAACGGTTGTTACCGCCTTCATCCGGTCGAGTGGAACATCGGCGAATCAGCCGGATCGCTCGCCGCGCATGCCATCCTCACCAAACAAACGCCGCGCCAGATTAGAAACAGCGAAAAGAATTTGCGAGCGTTCCAAAGCCGCCTCACGCAGCAAGGCGTGGAATTGCAGTGGCCGCGCATTTCTCCCAGGTAGGATCAGAACACAATGCTAAGACGCGACTTTTTATCCGCCGCCGGCCTAAGTCTGGCTGCCGGCGACCAGCGCCCGAATATACTGTGGCTCACCTGCGAAGACACGGGACCGCAACTCGGCTGCTACGGCGACCCGTACGCCACTACCCCCAATCTTGACGGATTTGCGAAACGCTCGCTGCGATACGACCATGCCTGGTCCAACGCGCCCGTATGCGCGCCGGCCCGGACCACCATCATCTCAGGCATGTACCCGCCCTCTACCGGGGCCGAGCATATGCGTTCGATGACGCGCCTTCCGCAGGCGATGCGCATGTTTCCTTGTTACCTGCGCGATGCCGGTTATTACTGCACGAACAACGTCAAAGAGGATTACAACCTCGCCCATACGGGAACGGTGTGGGACGATTCTTCTAACAAAGCCCATTACCGCAATCGCCGGTCCGATCAGCCTTTCTTTGCCGTTTTCAACAACGTTATTACTCACGAATCGCAAATCAGAAAACGGCCTCACACACTCCAGCACGATCCCGCAGGCGTGCGCGTACCGGCGTATCATCCGGATACTCCTGAAGTCCGGCACGATTGGGCGCAATACTACGACAACATCACCACAATGGATAAGTGGTTCGGCCAGCAGTTGCAGGACCTTGAACGCGCCGGCCTGTCCGATAACACCGTCGTCTTCTTCTACGGCGACCACGGCTCCGGTATGCCGCGTTCCAAGCGCTGGCCCTATAACTCCGGCCTGCAGGTCCCCCTGCTTGTTCACATCCCGGAGCGCTTCCGCGCCGTCGCTCCGAAGGACTACGCCCCGGGCCGATCGACCAAACGTTTGGTCTCGTTCGTCGACCTCGCCCCTACCGTCCTATCTCTAGCCGGACTTCGAGCGCAGCCCTTCCATCAGGGCCATGCATTTCTCGGCCAGCATGCGGCGCCCGAGCAGAAATACGTTTACGGGTTCCGCGGACGGATGGACGAACGTTACGACATGGTGCGCAGCCTGCGCGACCAGCGTTATGTCTACATCCGTAACTACATGCCCCACCGCATCTACGGCCAGCACGTCTCGTACATGTTTGAGACGCCGACCACCCAGGTATGGAAGCGTCTGAACGACGAAGGCAAGTTAGATCCAGTCCAGCGTACTTTCTGGAAAACCAAACCTCCTGAGGAGTTATACGATCTGGAGCAGGATCGTGATGAGACAAAGAACCTGGCTTCCGATCCCGCCCGTCAAGCCATTGTTCAGCGGATGCGTGCCGCCCAGCAGGAACTCGCCGCGTCCATTCGCGACGTCGGATTCTTGCCGGAAGGCGAGATCCACCAGCGCGCGGGCGATGCGGCTCCATACGAAGCCGGGCACGATCCGGCACGCTACCCATGTCAACGTGTTCAAAGCACAGCCGCGTACGCCACCGGCCCCGCCACCAACACCCAGCCGCTACTCTCCGCTCTAAAGGACAGAGACTCCGCCGTCCGCTACTGGGCGGCCACCGGGTTGCTCATCAGAAGCGATGTCGCGGCACTTCGATCAGCCATCAAGACGGACAGTTCGCCCTACGTCAAAATCGTGGCCGCCGAGTGCCTGGGCAAACACGGCTCCCCGGCCGAAAAGCGCCAGGCCATCGACACGCTTCTTACCCTCGCCCCGGCGGACAAGAACGAAATGTTCGTGTCACTCGCCGCACTGAACGTCTTGGAAATGTTGCCTTTGGAGGGGCAGGACCGCCAGGCAATTTTAGCCATGGCGCACGACGACACCAAAGTCGATAAGCGCTTCCAAGGTTACATCCCGCGCATGCTGGAACGCTTCAAATCTTAGGCCGGAACAGCCTGCTGTTGCCTGGTCGCCGCCGACCGGTACGCCGCATCCAACGTCTGCAGTAAGTGCAACGACTCAGCCGTAGTTATCCGCGGAGCCGAGTTGTTCGTAATTCGTGTGATCGCATCCTGCACAAACCAGTCGTACGCCGAACCGTCAGTCGCCGCCGGCTTCTTCTCCGACTTACCGGTCTTATACGAAGTCCATTCCAGCACTCGTTCCCCCGGACCGTGCAGGCTGAATCGCAGCCACCCCTCAGAACCCCAAACCTGAAAGCCGCTTTGATAGCCCTTGTCCATGTAGTAACCGCCATGGCACGTGGCCAGCAAGCCCTTCGACATCGCCAGGTTCACCACAACCGAATCTTCCACCTCGATCGGCAGCCGGTTCGCGTTACCGATCATGGCTGACACCTGCGTGAACCGGTCAGCAGTCAGGTGCTGCAACAAGTCAACGTAATGAATACTGAGCCATGCGAGAAACCCGCCGAAGGCTCGCGACTTAGACGCGGTCCACGACTGCGGATACTCCGGGCGCTTCAACCGAGTCTGGTCGGCCACCATCAGGATGTGCGCCGCGTATGGCCGCCCGATCGCGCCGCCCTGTATCACTTCGCGCGCGTCGTCCATCAACGGGTGCGACCGGTTGGCCACTGCCAGCATGATGTTGCGGTGTTTCGAATCCGCCGTGCGCGCCAGTTTGGCAAAGTCCGCCACATGCGCACAGGCCGGCTTCTCCGCCAGCACATGGCTATTCGCCTCGAGCGCCTTGGCCACAAAAGGGGGCGTCCGGTCACCCGGATAAGTGACAATGACGAACTCCGGCTGCATCTGCTTCAGTAGTTCCGATGCATCGCGGAACTGCCGCCAGCTCTTGGTTTCGGCGCCTTTCTGCTTCTTCGCCTGCGCGACGATCGTGCCCGTCGGATCGGTAATGCCGATCTCTTCGACCCCGGTCGCCGCTGCTATGGCGTGCAGGTATCCACTACCGTGCGGGGAGTCCGCATCCATCAAAAGCCCAACGCGAATCATGGTCAATATCGTATACGAGGAACACCGAGCTTGGCGGGCGCGCCGCGTAGATCGTGTCGAGAGTGGGCGGGGGTGACCGTCAACCGTCCATCCGGCAGGAACTTCAAGCCGGAGACCGGCGTAACAAAATGACAAAATCGGCCAATCAATGAATGCGTGCAGCTACCCGCTCGGCCGCCGGCGCGTAGAACGGATCGAGCTTGCCCTGCTTCTTCAGACTGGCGAACGCCTTGACACTCTCCTGGTAGTGCCGTTCCGCCTCCTGTTTATGCCCCAGCGCTTCTTCTATCTCGGCAATGACGGCGGTGGTTAACGCCGGCTGAACAATTCGGGTCCAATCAGAAGATCCCTTACGAACGAGTTCGTCGGCCAGCGCAGGCAGTTCAGAGACTACTTTCAGTGCCGCCTGCGTGTTACCATCTTTGGCTTGCATCAACGCATAAGTCCTGGATACCGACAGTAATTGTTGCCGCGCATCCTGATTCGCGGGATCCCGTTTAAGTAACTCCTCATTCGTCTCTACCGATTGACGAAGCGCGCTTAGAGCCCTGACGTGATTCCCACGAGCGTCCTCCACGAGCCCGATGCGCTCCAGCACAAACGCAAGGTTGCGAATGGCGGTCGCGTTCTTAGGGTCGGCGTGGATCACGCTTTCCTGAATTTTACGAGCTTCGGTCAGGTGTTGAATGGCATCGTCCAGCCTCCGATCGCCGAATTCCGCGACACCAATGCGTTGTAGCGCGTACGACAGATCGAGCTGAAGCCGCTTGTCGTTCGGGTCGCGTGCAGCAAGTGACGCCGCAATCCGGTGTACCTTCGCGTACGCTTCCAGCGCCCCCTTCAGATCGCCCATATTCGGCCGGGTGGGATTGGCCAGGTTATCGCCGATGTGCGACCACGCAATCATCAGCATCCGCGTACGAGCTAAGTCGTTAGCGCGGCCTGCGCTGAGCCGTTCACGCATTTGCAAAGCCTTCTTTGCATGTTCCAGGGCTTGGTGCAGTTTGCCGACTCTTGGCAGTTGAATGGCCAGTGTGCCGTGGGCGGACGCGAGCTGGTCTTGAAAATCCAGCTTGTCGGGCGCCGCCGCGACTAGCCGCTGGAGGATGGTCACAGCACGATTGATTGCCGTCAATGAACCTTCCAAATCACCTAGCTGACCTAAGGTTCTCGACAAGGAATCGTAGATAGATGCGAGGTTCTTCAAATCCTCGTGCGAAGGATTGGAGGCGAGTAATTCTTCAGCTACCTCATGCGCCCTATGTAGCGAACCCAGGGCAGTCGCCGAGGCGCCAGTCTGGCGCTGTAACAAGGCCAAGTGATAATAGGCGTTCGACAAGCTACGCCTGACGGCATCGTTCCGTGGTTTGATGTCAGAAAGTATCTTAACGGCTCGCTCATAACTACTCAGCGCTCCGGTCGAGTCTCCGAGGTTTCCTCCCATCGGATCACCCTGAACGTCCCCAACCTTGACGTAGGCGGTACCTAATTCGAGCTGCAAAGTACTGTCGCCGCCCGCTTCGCCGGCCAGTCCGTCTAAATACTCCAGACCCTTCTTTACTACGAGTTCACGAGCCTTGGTGGTCCCGGGAACGTTCGATATTGAATCATGGAAATCGAAGATAAAGGCGGTAGCCAAGCCCCGGACCTGCTCAAAACGGCGTGCCGCTTTTCTGGCCTGATACACCGTCGAAACCACGCCGGCGGTAATCGTAATCAGCAGGAGGATGGCGGCCGCCACCCCGACCTGGTTACGCTGAACAAACTTGGATGCCCGGTATAAGACGGTGTCTTTGCGAGCGACGATCGGCAACCCGTCGAGATAGCGCAGTAAGTCCTCGGAAAGCTGCTGGACCGACTGATACCGGCGCGCAGGCTCCTTCCGCACCGCCATTAACACGATGTTGTCCAAATCTCCGCGTAACTGGCGGCGGGCCTCCGGCGCCATCAGGCTGGGCGGTTGAGGTTCGCGCTCGCAAATCACGCGTTGGATATCAACGATCGATGACGAAGGAAATTGGTACGGCGCCCGTCCGGTCAACAACTCGTAGAGCAGCACCCCTAGCGAGTAGACATCGGTCGCCGTTGTAATGGCCTCTCCGCGCACCTGTTCGGGACTTGCATAGTCGGGCGTCATCATGCGGACGCCAGTCACCGTCTGTGTCATTGCCGTCGTCGAAATGTCCGACTGCAGCATTTTCGCGATTCCAAAATCCAGAAGCTTCGGAACGCCGTCCTTCGTGACCAGAATGTTGCCCGGCTTGATGTCGCGATGTACAACCAGGTTTTGGTGTGCGGCCGTTACCGCCGAACAAACCTGCCGGAACAGGTGAATGCGCTGGTCGATAGTGAGCTGTTTGTGGGTGCAGTAGCTGGTGACCGGCTCGCCTTCGACATACTCCATGACGAAAAACGGCAAGCCTTCCGGCGTTGCGCCGCCATCGAGCAAACGAGCAATGTTCGGATGCTCAAGCGCGGCCAGGATTTGCCGCTCGTGCCGGAACCGCGACAGCACAAAGTCGGTGTCCATCCCGCGCTTTACGACCTTCAGCGCTACTTGCTTCCGGAAGGTGTCGTCGGCGCGAACCGCCAGGTAGACCGATCCCATGCCCCCGCGCCCGATCGGCCGGATCAATTCATAGGTGCCGATCCGCTGGCCAACCACGTTCGCGCTGCCCGTATCGGCCACGTCTGCGGCCGCCGCCTGGATAACACTCTCCAGTTCGTGTGCGGAACGCCGCTCGTAACCGAGCAGCGATTCTACTTCCTGACGCAGTTCGCGGTCGTCGCCGCAAACGCGGCCGAGGTACATCACCCGCTCCGACGGAACGAGGTCTGCCGCCTGCTGAAATATCTCATCGATTTGACGCCAGCGATCTGGTGACATCCAACAAGATCCCGCTCAAAAAGAACAAAGGCTTCCGGCCGACCCGAGATCGTACCGGAAGCCCAGAAATTCAGAATTGACGGACCAGGTTACTGGGCCATCTTCACGTTCTTGACACTGATGGTATCACCCGTGAGCTTGCCATCGATCGTGACCTTATGACCCAGGTGATCCTGGATTTTGGCCTTCGACGCATCGTCGAATTTATAGACGTTGTCGCCCACGACGAACACCGCAGCTTTACCGCCCTTGACGCAGCCCTGAACACACTTCGTCGACTTTTCAGAAGCATCGGCATGAGCCTTGCCACACTTTTCGTCGGAAATGGTCCCAGTCCACTTGGCGGCGAATGCGCTCACGGACAAAAGCGTGGCGCCCAGAATTAAAGACAGAGCCGTTTTCTTCACACTACCTCCTCGAGATTTGGAGACTGACTTTGTATACCTTATCGCAGGCGGAACTCTCCTTGCAACACCCTGGCCGAGGAACAGGAAAGATCCGTCAAGAATGTGGAAACCACCACTCTCCGCATTGGCGCCGCTGTGGCACTGCGCAACGCAATGCTAGGTTCCCGATCCCGTCCCGCCAGGTGCAGTAGCATAGGCGGGGAACACCTTCGCATGAAAGCCAGCTTTCTCCCACTGCTCCCGCTGATTGGCCTGCTAGCCGTGTCCTGTTCCTCCACGTCGGGCCTGACGGCCACCGTGGTGCAACCGGTCCAGCCCGTTCTTATCCGGAACGATCACAATGTCGTCCTCCAAGCGATGATCGACTCCAAACAAACCTCCGCCACGCTCGAGGCGCTTGAGTTTTCACTTGCCGGTACCGACAGCGTCGACGATCTCGATACTCTGGAAGTCTTCTCCGCCGGTCCGAAACCTGAGTTCAGCGCCAGCACTCGGTTCGGACAACAGGCCGCACCCGCCACGAAGGTGACGATTACCGGTTCGCAGCCGCTCGAACCCGGGCCGAACGTGTTTTATCTCTCCTGCCGCCTGAAACCTACGGCGGACCTTTCCCATAAGATCGCTGCTACGGTGACGTCGATCCGGGCAGGCGGCCGGACGATTGCCGTCAACCAGCAACCGCCCGCCACGCGGCATCGCATCGGCATTGCACTGCGCAAGCACATGGACGATAACGTCCACACCTATCGCATTCCCGCGCTCGCCACGGGACCCAGAGGTACGCTCTACGCCGTCTACGACATGCGCCGCCGTAAATCGCGCGACCTGCAGGAAGACATCGACATCGGCCTCAGCCGCAGCACCGATGGCGGGGACAACTGGGAACCCGTGAAGGCGATCATGGATATGGGCGCCTACGGCGGCAAGCCGCAAGAGGAAAACGGCGTCAGCGACCCCGGGATTGTCATCGACCAGAAGACAAACGAGATCTTCGTGTTTGCTGTTTGGATGTGGGGCAAACCGGGCAAACACCAGTGGGTAGGCGACGGGTCCGAGGCCGGCTATGAGATCGGCAAGAGCGCGCAAATCATGATGGTCCGTTCGAAAGACGACGGCCTCACCTGGACCAAGCCCGAAAACATGACTCGCAAGCTCAAGAAGGAAGCCTGGGTATTGCTCGCCCCCGCGCCGCAGCAAGGCATCAACCTGCCCGACGGCACGCTGGTCATGCCCGTTCAGGGCCGTGACGAGAAAGGCGAGACGTTCGCCACAATCATGACCAGCAAGGACCACGGCGCGAACTGGACCGTCGGCAACCCATCCTTCAGCGGCGGCAACGAGTGCCAGGCAGCGCAACTGAGCGACGGGTCGATCATGCTGAACATGCGCAACGACCACGAACGTTTCCGCGCTGTGTTTGTTACGAACGACTTAGGGAAGACGTGGCAGCCGCACGCGACCAATCGAAATACGCTCATCGAGCCGAACTGCAACGCCTCGTTACGGCGCATCGCTCTCGACGCCTCCAGGCATATCCTCCTATTCTCAAATCCGCACACACAGAAAGGCCGGACGCATCAGACCATCCAGGTGAGCTTCGATGACGGCCGCACCTGGCCCGATGCCAATCACCTGCTGCTCGACGAGGGCCGCGGCAAGGGTTATCCCAGCCTTTCCCAAATCGACCCGCAGCACATCGGCATCGTCTACGAAGGCAGCACTGCCGACCTCGTTTTCGAAAAGATCGCCCTCTCCGAACTGATCCGCTAATTGCGGCCTATCATAACGATGATGAAGTCAGCCATACTTCTACTCCTTTCCACGCTCGCGCTCGGCGCTGCCGGACCCATCACCATTAACCTCTTGCCTCCCGGCCCCGGCAATCCACGCAACACCGAAGGCGACTTCGCCCAGCTCAAAGACGGCCGCCTGCTGTTCATCTACTCCAAGTTCTCCACCAGCGGTCCCGCCGATTCCGGTGCGGCGTCGCTTGCCGCCCGATACTCCTCCGACGCCGGCGTTACCTGGACCAAAGACGACCAGTTAGTTGTTTCGAACGAAGCCGGCCTGAACGTGATGTCGGTTTCGCTGTTGCGGCTCAACTCCGGAGAACTGGCGCTGTTCTACATGCGCAAGAACTCGATGCTCGATTGCCGCCCGTATCTGCGCATTTCGAAGAACGACGGCAAGACATGGAGCAAGGCGCGGCTCGCGCTGCCCGACCCTGGATACTACGTGCTGAATAACGACCGCGCTCATCAACTGAAATCCGGCCGGATCATTCTGCCCGTGGCGTTCCATAAGAACGAAACGGCCGATCCGCACAAGTTCAACGGCCGTGGGGTGGCGATGTGCTACCTGTCGGACGACAAGGGCAAGACGTGGCGCCGGAGTAAGACCGTCCTCGAGAACCCCTCGCCCAACCCCGCCGGTCTTCAAGAGCCCGGCGTGGTCGATCTCAAGGACGGCCGGCTTCTGATGTACATGCGGACCGGCATGGGTACGCAGTATTTCTCGTATTCAAGCGACGGCGGCGACACCTGGACGCCGGTGGAAGCGTCCACACTACAGTCGCCTGTGAGCCCCGCCACTATCGAACGCATTCCATCGACGGGCGACCTGTTTGCCGTCTGGAACGATCACTCCAACGTCAGCCCCGACATCAAGAACCGCAAGCGCACGCCTCTCACAGTGGCCATCTCCAAAGATGAAGGCAAGACATGGCAGCATGCGAAGAACATACAGACGGACCCCGAAGGCTGGTACTGCTACACGGCCGTGGAGTTCGTGAAAGACCGGGTACTGCTGGGATATAACGCGGGCGGTCCGGGGATCGGGCATCTCAGCCGGTCAGTCATTACTTACATCAATATCGGCTGGCTGTACGAGTAACCGCCTCTTACTCGTATCTGAGAGCGACCACCGGATCGAGCCGCGCCGCTTTCGATGCCGGCCAGATTCCGAAGAACAGCCCTATACCCACGCTCACGATCACGCCGAGCGCGGCTGCCCACAACGGAACCTCTGTCGGTAACGACGGGAACACAAAACGTGCAGCCATCGAGACACTCCAACCAAAGAGCATGCCGAGAAGTCCGCCGGCGGCAGTCAGGACCACCGCCTCAGTCAGGAACTGCACCACGATATCGAGCCGCCGCGCGCCTACAGCCTTCCTGATGCCGATTTCGCGCGTCCGTTCCGTCACGCTTACCAGCATGATGTTCATCACGCCGATACCGCCCACCAGCAACCCGATGGACGACAGCACCACCATTACCAGCGCCGTCACCGCCGTCACCTTCCGGAAATCCTCCACCATTTGCTCCGCGGTGGAGATAAAGAAGGTATCCGGCTTATCGTGCGGCACGCGCCGCTCCTGCCGCAGAACTCCGCGGACCTCGTCCTGTGCCTTGGCCAGTTGCCCGTCTTCGGCCACGACCACCAACATGTGTTCGGTCGCGTTCGGAAACACTTTGCGCATCGTGTAGTAAGGAATCAGTATGCGGTTGTCGTTGTCCCCGGGCATCGATGCGCTGGGCCGCTTCATGACGCCGATGACCTCAAACTGATGGCCATCCACCTCGATCCACTTGGCAATCGGATCGCCCGTCGAGAAGAGACCCTTATACGCATCCTCCCCGATTACCACCACCGGGAGCTTATGTTCGCTTTCCGCGGCGGTGAAAAAGCGGCCGTACAGCATCTCGGCCTGCCCGCTGCCGACAAAGGATTCTTCTGTCCCCGCAAAATCGATGTTGTATAAGTCATTCGCCTTGAAGCGGGCTTTGTGGATCATCTGCCAGTTCGCGAATAAATAAGGACTGACCAACTTCACCGATGGACACCGCTCGCGAATGGCACGAGCCTGCTCCAGCGTCAGCGGCTTTCGCACACGCTCTTCGGGCGACAGGTTGCCCGTTCGAAAGCCGATCTTGAACTTGAACACGATCAGCGTGTTGGTCCCGAAACTGCGCAGGATGTTGGTGATGGCGCCGTCCAGTCCGGCAAGGATCGAGCCGACCCCGATGATGGCTCCGGTGCCGATCACCACTCCGAGGACGGTCAAGGCCGAGCGTAGCTTATGGCCGCGCAGAGTACCGAGCGCCAGGCCGACACCGTTCGGAAAACTCGATGGCAGCAATCCCATAAGCGACCCTACCTTTCCGCCCGCAGGGCTTCAATCGGATCGAGCCGCGCCGCACGCGTGGCCGGATAAATACCGAAGAACAGGCCCACGATACTCGACAGGGCAACGCCCACGAACACGGCGCTGGTGGGCATGTTCATCGGCACCGGCGTGAATGTGCGCCCCAACCAGCCCAACAGGGCGGCAAGAATCACCCCGATCGCCCCACCCGAACCCGCCAGCGTCGCCGACTCGATCAGGAACTGATAGAGGATGTCGCGCCGGCGCGCCCCGACAGATTTCCTGATTCCAATCTCGTGGGTTCGCTCGGTCACCACAGCCAACATGATGTTCATGATGACTACGCCGCCCACCACCATGAACACGCTAACAACCCCCATGGCGGTTGCCGCGATGGCACCGGTCAACTGTCCCCAGGCAGTGACCAGAGAATCGGACGAGACGATCATGAAATTATCGTCCTGGCCGGGCCGCAGGTGGCGGTACGCGCGGACCAGCATCCGGATCTCGTCCTGGGCCTGCATTAACACGCTCTGGCTTTTCGCCTGCGCCACGTAATTCAGTCCTTCGCGCGAACCGTAGATCTTAAACGCCGTCTCGATGGGGATTATCACGTAGTTATCGAGGCTCTGCCCGAACACGCTGCCCTGCCGCTTCCCTACCCCGATCACGGTGAATGGGCGCCCGTCCACCTTCACGATTTTGCCAACCGCCTCTCCCTGCGGATAATACGCTTCTTTGAGGTCCGCCCCGATAAACGCCACCATTGCCCGGCGCTGGTTCTCGCCATCGGCGAAAAACCGGCCTTCCACCGCCTGCACATTCGTGAGTGCCGCGACGTTGGGTGTAGCCCCCCGTAACGATACCCCATCGATTTTATGTTCGGCGAAGGCGGTGTTCACCCGGCGGAAGTTCTGCATTCCGACACCTTGCACCAATTGCGCCTTTTCCTGCAGGAACTCGTATTCCTCGCGCCGCAACTGGGGGTTCTTCTTATTCAGTTCCATGAACTTCTTCGGGTCCCAGTTGCCGATAAAGGCCATCCGCACCACCCGAAAGCCGTCGGCGCCCATATCCGACACATTCTGCGCGATGTACACGTCCATTCCGTGAATCACGCTCATGACGGCGATCAGAGTGGCAGTGGCGAGGATGATTCCTAAAAGGGTCAAGAAACTCCGCAACTTCGAGCTGCGCAGCGAGCCGAAAGCGACCCTCATCGCTTCGCCGAACGAAGCTCCACCAAACGACCGGACCATGGCTGAAGGTAGAGACGACGGCGCCACGCTGTTTGTTCCCTGATTCGTACTAGACGATGGCAGTGAGTCCGGCCCGTTCGAGCAGCGCATTCAGTTCCGGGTCGCGACCCATGAAATCCCTGTATAACTCCGCCGGGTCGGCGGAGTTCCCGCGCGACAGGATGCAATCGCGAAAGCGGCGGCCGGTGGTTTCGTCGAAGATGCCATGCTGCTGGAAGGCAGTAAACGCGTCCGCATCCAATACCTCAGCCCACTTATACGAGTAGTAACCAGCGGCATAGCCGATCGGCTGGGCAAACAAGTGGGTGAACGATGCAATCATGGCGTGCTCCGGCGGCAGGGGAGCCGGAGAGAACGACTGGAAGAGGCGGCGCGTATAGCTGACGACATCGCCATCCACTTCGGGCCGGTAATCGCGATGTAAGGCCAGGTCGGTGAAGCCGAAGCTCAACTGGCGCATCTGCGCGTTGGCGGCGCGGAAGGTGCGGGCTCGGCGCATGCGCTGGTAAAGGTCGCCGGGGAGCGGGTCACCGGTCTCGTAGTGGCGGGCAAACAGGTCGAGCGAGGCGCGTTCCCAGCACCAGTTCTCCATGATCTGCGACGGAAGTTCCACGAAATCCCAGGGGACGTTGGCGCCGGCGAGGCTGCGGACTTCGACGCGGGACAGCAGGTGATGGAGCAGGTGGCCGAACTCGTGGAAGATGGTTTCGACGTCGCGGTGGGACAAGAGGCTCGGTTTGCCTCCAGCAGGCGGCGTCAGGTTTCCGCACATGAGGCCGAGGTGCGGCTCAAACCCCTCCGGCGATGGACCACCGGTGATGAAGGCGTCCATCCAGGCGCCGCCGCGTTTGTCTTCGCGGGGGAACCAGTCGGCATAGAAACCGCCGAGGAACGTCCCATCGTTGTCGTAGAGGTGATAGAACTTGACGTCGGGATGCCAGACAGGCACACCATGCTGTTCATCAACATGGATGCCGTACAGGCGGCTGACGAGTTGGAACATGCCGCGGATGACTGCTTCGAGCGGGAAGTAGGGGCGGAGCATCTCCTCGTCGAAGTCGTACCGCGATTTGCGCAGCTTTTCGGAGTAATAGCTGACGTCCCAGGCGGCCAGCGGAGGGGCGTCGGGCCCTTCGAGTTCGCGGCGGAAGTCCTGCAGTTGTTGATTCTCGCGTTCGAAGAAGGGGGTGGTCTTCTGACGAAGGCGGTCGAGAAACGCTTCGGCTTCAGCGCCTTTGTGCGCCATGCGGTCTTCCAGGACAAAGTCGGGGAAATCGGGATAACCGAGCAGATTGGCTTTCTTGTGACGCAGTTCCAGGATTCGCGGCAGCAGTTTGGTGTTGTCGTTGGGTTCGGAGGTGGCGCGGCTGTGGTAAGCGCGATAGACTTGCTCGCGGATGGAGGCATCGTCGAGATAGGTCAGCACCGCGACATAGCTGGGCTGTTGGAGCGTGAACCGCCATCCCTGCCGGCCTTTCGACTCGGCGCTTTCGCGCGCCATCACCACGGCCGTCGGGGGCAGCCCGGCGAGTTGCCGTTCGTGGGTAACGGTCAACTCGAAGGCGGCGGTCGAGTCCACCACGTTCTGCGAGAACCTGGTGGTGAGCTGGGACAGCTCGATATCCATCTTCTCGAGTTCGGCCTTTTGATCGGGCGGGAGCGCGGCGCCGTGGCGGCGGAAGCCCTGGATGGTCTTGTCGAGATAACGTTTGCGAATGCCCGTGAGCGCGGCGGCTTCCGCTGTGGCCGAGAATGCCTGCAGGCGCCGCCATAAACCTTCGTGCAAGGGAATGCGCGAATAGAAAGCGCTGGCGAGCGGTTCCACTGCGTTGTACGCGGCACGAAGTTGGGGCGTGGTAGCGACCGATTCCAGGTGCCGCACCACCGACACGGCGCGGTCAAGGGGTTCGGTCATACGGTCGATGGCTGCGAGCGTGTTCTCCCACGTGGGGGGCGCCGGATCGGACGCGATCTGGTCGAGACGGGCGGACGCTTGGTCGATCAGCGACTGGATCGCCGGTTCGATATGTTCGGGACGAACGTGGTTGAACGCGATCGGGAAACCAATAGCAAGTAAGGGGTTATCGGGCATTCGTTTGCTTCAATTTATCAACAAGTTTCTCGCCAAGGCTCCGGGAATGGCGGGTAGCGGTCTCGATGGCGGAGATGAGCATCGACCGCAGGCCATGGCGTTCCAGTTCATGCACGGCGCTGATCGTGACACCGCCGGGCGTGATCACCTGGTCTTTGAGGATGGCGGGGTGGAGCATGGTTTCGCGGACAAGCTTGGCGGCACCAAGGACGGTCTGCTCGGAAAGGCGGGTGGATACCTCATGCGAGAGGCCCATCTTGAGGCCTCCGTTAATGAGCGCCTCGATCACCATATAAATGTAGGCGGGACCGGAACCGGAGAGCGCGGTGGCGGCGTGCATCTGGTCTTCGTCGATGAAGCAGACCACGCCGACGGCGCGGAAAATGGCCTCCACAATCGCACGCTGATGGTCGGAGACGAGGTCATTATAGGCGATGCAGGTGGCGCCCTCACCCACGATGACGGGGATGTTCGGCATGGCGCGGAACAAAGGCATGCGGCGGCCGATCTGGGCTTCGATTTCCGAGAGCGGGAATGCCGCAGCGACGGAGATGAGGATGCGATCTTCGCGGAGCCCCCAGCGCACCTCTTCCAGGACGGAAGGCAGAATGGACGGTTTCACCGCGAGGATGACTACATCCGCGTTCTGCACCGCGGCCAAGTTCCCGCCGGCGGTGATGTGGACGTCGTAATTTCTGGCCAGATCGTCGGCGTGTTCCTGCGATTTGACGGTCGCAAAGACACAGTCCGGAGTGGTGACTCCGGCTTTCAAGATACCGCCCATCAGTGCGGAGCCGATGTTGCCCGCTCCGATGATGGCCACCCGTAAAGGTTGGTTCATGATTCTTTGGTGAATCCTTCCGGCAACTCGTACCCGGCGGGGATGCAGACGATGTCGGTGTTGCGGAAGCCGGCGCCGGGGTAGTTGAACTCGACCAGCCGGCCGTCGGCAAAGGCGAAGGCGTCGTAGATGATGTAGCCGGCGTCGAGCAAAGCCTGATTAAAGCGACCCGAGGCATCGACGCCGTCGAACTCGAAGTCGACGGTGTTGAAGCGGCTGACGATGATTGGCTTTGTTTCGCGCACGATGCGTTCGATCCCCCGGAGCGCAAACGGCTCGTAACCTTCGATGTGCATTTTGACGAGGTGAATGGGGACGTCGAGCGGGATGAGGTCGTCGACGCGGCGGACCTGGACGGTGGCGGCCAAAGGCGCACTGTCCTGGGAGCGGATTTTGGAGCCGCCGAAGTTCGCCGGGTTCGCGTGGCGGTAGAGGTTGGCCTCCATGTTCTGGGCTCCGGCGGCGAACGGGAAGGCGGTGATCACGTTTTCGAAGTGGTTTTCGCGGATGTTGCGCTCGAGGAGGCCGAAGGCTGTCGGGTCGGGTTCGAAGGCGAAGACGCGGCCGCCGGCGGGACCGACTTCACGCGCCATGCGGATGGCGTAGTGTCCGATGTTGGCTCCGAAGTCGAGGCAGTTCATGCCGGGTTTGAGCAGTCTGTAGATGGCGCGGGTGACCTCAGGCTCGAAGACATTGACGGCGATCGGGAAGCCGATAAAGGTGTCCTGGACACTAAAGAAGAAGCGGAACTTGTCCCACGACTCGGTCATTACGACGCAATCGGAACCGGGGCGTTCCCACTCGATGGCGTACTGGCGGCCCTGGAAGTCGGGCGAACGCATGATGTCGTGCAGCATACCGTCGATACCGCGGTGGGGCGGGTTGGCGCGGAAGTGGTTGACCTCTTCGCGGGTGGGCCAGCGGTTGAGCAGGAGGCGATTGGCGAACAGGTAGTCGACGGAGGTAGGCTTGTCGACGTCGTTCGAATTGGCTTCGTTTTGCTGGATCAGGCTCTCCCATTCGGCGCGGTTGACGGAGCGGTCGAGCGGGTCGACGTAGGGGAGGGGCTTTTCGGCGAGGACGAAGATCTCATTGCGGAACTGGGGGAACTCGGTGAGCAGGTTGGCTCGCCAGCGGGGGAGACGGGTGTGGGGGCTGACGAAGCGTTCCTCGGGGAAGGAGTTATAGAGGATTTCGTACAGTTTAACGTCGGTAACGGCTCCGCCGGCGGCGTTGATGAGCGTTCGCAGGTCGCCTTCGGTGAAGTAGCGGACATGGCCGCGCCATTCGTGGAAGACCATGGCGGCCGTGCCCTCGACCGGTTCGTGAAGGAAGGGAGATTCGTTCAGGTAGTTGAGGAATCCACCAATCAGGAAGCCGTGATCCGTGGCGATGAGCAGGCGGCCGCCTTGTTTGAGGACCCGGAAGCACTCCCGGAGGATCTGGATGGGGTGGTAGAGGTGCTCGATGACGTGGGCGAAGAGGATGAAGTCGACCGATTCATCGGGCAGTGGCAGGCTATCGGTCATGCCCGGCAGTGGGTCTTCTACCGCCACCTTGGGGTCGAGGTTGACGGGAATGGTCTCGATCCGGTACTGGGCGAGGGCTTCGAGTTCGGCTGGGTTCAGCTTCTGGTTGATGGTCCCGATGATGCGGCAGTCCTTCTTCAGGTAGTTGCGGATGGCTACGTCGATGGTGAAGGGGAAAGCGCCGAGATTGAGCAGGACGCCGTCGGACGAATTGGGCAGATAAGGCTCCATTGCCTGGAGCGTCAACCAGATCCGATGTGACTGGGCGACCAGGAAGGGAGTCTTCTCCTTGAACTGGGTGCGGTCGTCATGAACGACGTCGAACGGGAGGATAGGAGCGTGAACGGCGTAGTCGAGAAAATCCTGGGAGGGGAGGTTCAGCCAACTCAGCGACCGGTCGTGGACCGAAATGGTTGTCTGGTCGCCAAACACCTGGGCAAGCGGTGTTTGAGCGTAACGCGTTAGGAACGACGGCACAGGTTCTATTGCACCAAGGGGATGGGGTGCGGTGCAAGGCTAGTAAGAAGTCAGGGGAGGTGGAGCAGCGATTTGAGGGAGAATCGATCAGGGATCAGGGTGGGGAGTTCGTTTTGCAGATTGTTGATTTGGCGGGAGTTGTGGGCTGGAAGAGTGGGTGAGACACGGGGCGTAGGTAGTTACCGAGTTGGGGTTCGGCTTGATCGCCGGAACGGAACCAGTTCGTTTCGCAAAATGTTGAATCTGAAAGGCTTGTGTTAACTACGCCAGGAGAAGACCACCTTACCCTGCGGCGTGATCCACCGGTTCTCCCGTTCAAGCTTCACCCATGCCCTGTCCAAGACGAAGGGATATGCCTCATCGAAGGTGCCGACCGGCAGCCGTGCCCCGATCGCGTTGATGAAGTAGTAGTGCCCGAGCGGGAAGTTCGGATCCTGCACGGCGGCATAGCCCGAGCAGAACGAGTAGCAGAAGTAATACTTCGGGGGGACCACCTCGCGCCCGAGCGCGTCGACAAATCCCCACGCCCGGCCCTTTTTCACGAGCAATGGCGTGCCCGCCGAATGCGGCGCCCAAGCGTCGTCATACAAAGCGGGCACCACCAACTTCCCTGTCGCGTCGATGGCCCCCCATTTGCTCTTAATCTTCACCGGACCAAACCCACCACCAAACGCGCGGGCACTTTCGAAGTCGGTCCCAAACGCCGGCCGCCCATCGGGATGGACATAGGTCCAGTTGCCGTAACGGCCAACGGGCGCCAAGCCCTGCCGGTATTCGCTCGCCTGGGTCAGGTTCGGCCTGACAATCCAACGACCCGACGTGGCGATAATGCCATACTGCTCCCCGACGCGCACAATTCCACGCTGCTCGCGGAACGGCCATGCCATGTCGTACTGCACCGGGATCGCGACCTTGCCGGCGGCGTCGTAGTAGCCCCATTTGCCCGACTCCGGCTCGCGATATGGCACGAGCCCATCGCGCATCACATAGTTCCACCCGTGGTTGTCGACCGGAATGGCAAACCGTGGCGCCCCCTTCGCATCGATCATCATTCCCCGTCCATCGTCCAGTTGGACGGCCGCCATCCCCTCGTTGAAGTCCGCCAGGCGCGCTTCGATGCGCGAGGTCTCAGCGGGGATCACGACCTGGCCGGCGGCGTTGATGAATCCCCAAGTCCGATTGATGCCACCGCGGTACGGAAACAGAGGGGTATCCGAATCGAGGAACTTCATGACAATCCCGTGTTCCGGCCGGTAAGGCGCGGCCAAGGCGGGGGATGCGAGCAGTGCGGCGATGAACTTCCTACGGCGCATGCTGTCTACAGTCTACTGGATTGCGCTTGGGGCCAAGGAGCCCAAGGACGGCGATCAACGCGACCGCCTATGCCAAGGTTACGGCACATCCAATGGTTCGCTCCTGATACCGTAGAAGGCTGTGCCGTTGACCCGACGCCAGTTTCTGCCTACTGTCGCCAGTGCACTGGGTGCGCAAACGCCTCGACGAAACCTGTTGCTGATCGTCGTTGACGGCCAACGCGCCGAGATGATGGGTTGCGCGGGCAATCGGATCCTCGAAACGCCAAACCTCGATAAGCTGGCGGCAACCGGCGTTCGATTTGCCCAGCACTACTGCGTGCACGGCGTCTGCATGCCGAACCGAGCGAGCCTGTTCACCGGCCGCTATCCATCGGCACATGGCGTGTGGGCCAACGGAGTGGCGTTGCGGCGCACAGAGCAGACTCTTGCCGACGTACTCGACCATGCGGGTTACGCCACTGCCTCCGCAGGCAAACACCATTTCGAGCCCATGCGCGGAGCGGGGTATCCGCCGCGGCTGCAGGCGGGCCAGAGTTACTACGGGTTTCGCGAAGTCCACCTAACTGAGAATGTTCCGGGCGACGAGTATAAGTCGTACTTACGAGCTAACTTTCCTGCTTTGAAGGACGCCGACCTGCGCCGGCCCGGCTTACCCGAAGAGGCGACGGAGATCCACTGGATTACTAACCAGACTATCGACTTCCTGCGCCGGCAACAGTCAGTATCTAGACCTTTCTTCGCTTACTGCTCGTTCAAGGACCTGACCCCGCCCGACACGCCACCGGCATCGTTCGCGACAATGTACCGGCCCGCAGACATGCCCGAACCTGTCCGCCGGAAGGGGGAGTTAGACGGCAAGCCGCCGCACTATCGCAGGGTTCACGACTATCAACTCAAGATCGGCCGGTATCCCGACAGGGAGACGCTGCCTAAGATGCTGGCCGCCTACTACGGCCAGATGTCGTTTATTGACAAACAAGTGGGCCGCATCGTGTCCGCACTTCAGCAAGCGGATCTCGCCCAGAACACGGTGATTGCCGTTACTGCGGACCATGGTCTTTGCCTCGGGGATCATTGGATTTGGCGGCATGGTCCCTGGCTCTATGACCAGGTGCTGCATATCCCGTTTCTTCTGTATGACCCGGCCTCACCACAAGCGCGCGTGGTCAACCATCTTACGCAAACTCCAGACGTTGCGCCTACGCTGCTCGACTGTTTGGGCGTGAAGGCACCAGCCGGCATGCAAGGCAAATCCCTACGTTCTTTGATGGCCGGTGGCGGCGCGGGCGCGGTTCGCGGTTTTGCTTATGCCGAAGACCGTGAAGCCGACGAACTCCAGGCCAACGGAGTGGATCCCGCCGGATTCGAGGTGTACGCGCTGCGCACCAAGGAATGGAAGTATGTTCACTACGCGCGCCAAAGTTACGGGGAACTTTACAACTTGACGAACGATCCCGGCGAGTTAGATAACTTATGGGACGACGCGGGCCGGCGCAATGTCAGGAATGAGTATCGGGACCGGCTGCTGGAGGCTTTACTTGCGGTTCGCGATCCGCTGCCGGCGCGGACGGCGAGTTGGTGAATGAATGGTGACATACCTGTGTATTGATTGAGCGGCGCTTTCACCGGTTCCACTACCGCATTCATGGGCACGCGCGCTTTAAGTGTTCGCGCGTTTCGCGCCAGAACTGTGCGATCGGCTCCGGGGCCGGTGCGGCGGCGGCCAGGGCGACCAGCAACAGGGCGGGAGTCATTTACTCTTCGGGGATGCCGATATCGTCAGCCAGGTTCTCAAACCGTGTGAACTGGCGAAGAAACGCCATTTTCACTTTACCGGTGGGACCGTTACGTTGCTTGGCGACGATCAACTCGGCGAGGCCGCGCAGGTCTTCGCGATCGGGCTTGTAGTATTCCGGACGGAAGATGAACCAGACCATATCGGCGTCCTGCTCGATAGAACCCGATTCGCGGAGGTCGGAGAGTTGAGGGATGTGGTCGCCGGTAGGCCGAGTTTCCGTGGCGCGGCTCAACTGGGACAGCACGAGAAACGGCACTTTCAGTTCCTTGGAGAGGAGTTTCAAGCCGCGCGACATGGCGCTGACTTCCTGGGTGCGGTTTTCGGAGCGTCCGCGGCCGCTCATCAGTTGGAGATAGTCGATGACTACCAAACCGAGCCCGTGCTCGGATTTCAAGCGCCGCAGCTTGGCGTGTATGTCCATGAGGTTCGTGCCCGCCGTATCGTCGATAAACAACGGCGCCTCGGCCAATTTCAATGCGGCCATCTGGAGTTGCCGGCGCTCTTCCTGGTTGAGGTATCCGAGGCGGAACTTCTGCTGGTCGACGCGAGCCTCCGCACATACCATACGTGTGAGCAACTGCTCACGCGACATTTCGAGCGAGAACACGGCCACGGTTTTCGGGTTGCCATCTTTGCAGGCGATGTTCTGGGCGATGTTCAACGCCAGGGCGGTTTTGCCCATGGCTGGGCGCGCGGCCAGAATGATCAATTCGCCGCCGTGGAGGCCCGAGGTCATTTCATCCAGCTTGAAGTAGCCGGTCCCGATGCCAGAGACGCGGCGGGAGGGGTCGAGGAAGGTGCTGATGCCGCCTTCGAACTCTTCGATGATCTGCCCGGGGGTGAGGAGCGAATTGCGAATGCCGGCGTCGCCGAGTTTGAGGAAGCTCTCTTCCGCGTCGCCGAGGATGGTGGTGGCGTCTTCCTGGTCGAGCATGCAGCGCTCGATGATCTTCTGTGACGAGAGAATGATGCGGCGCATGAGCGCCTTCTCTTTGACAATGCGGATGTACGACTCGAAGTTGTAGATCTGCGGCAGCCCGTCGTCCAGCGAAACCAGGTACGAGATGCCGTCGATGGATTCGAGTTGACCGCGCCGCATCAGTTCGTTGGCAACGGTGATGCGGTCGATTTTCTCGCCGGTTTCGTTGAGCGCCACCATGACGTGGTAAATGCGCCGGTGCTTCTCGAGGAGAAAATCCTCGGCTTGGAGCGTAGATGCGGCAACGATAAAGGCGGAGTCATCTAAAAGGATGGCTCCGAGAACGAGCTTCTCCGCTTCGATATTCGATGGAAGTCCCTTTTCGAGGGAGATGTCGCGTGCCGCCATATCAGTGCAACCTGGACCGTTGTTTACGATAGCCGTAAGGGCAACCGTTCTCCAAGGAAAATACGGTTGTTTGACAGGCGTTACTTACCTTCTGGAAAACCGCGGCTTCCCCTCCGCCGTGGCTGTGAATTTCGCATCCCTGGAAGTGACTCATTCCATACCGCCTTCACAAGCCGGACTTAAACTATCCACAGTTTATCCGAAAACAATCCACAGCCTAATTGTTTCGAACCCGGTTGGAAATTTTGAAGTTTGTTGGTGGCCGAACATCCGGGCGCAGTAGGGCGTGACTTGCGGGTGCGGGCAAACAGTTAAAGATTCTGGACCGGCGGCACTGCCGCGGGGTTCGGTTACCTGGAGGTTGCTGCTATACGATTGCGGATCGGATGTGTTGCAAAAATGAGGCCTGTCCCCGATTTTGCGGCACGTTTGCATGACGGATGTGTAGCGAATTGGGGGCTGTCCCCGATTATGTGACACGGATGTGTGACGGATGTGTAGCGAATTGGGGGCTGTCCCCGATTGGAGGGGTTAGCGGCGGGTGCCGGGGATGTCTACCGGGAATTTGTAGAGGGATTTTCCGGCAGTGACGAAGCAGGTTCTGAGGTCGGGGCCGCCGAAGCAGACGTTGGTGATGGTGTCTTCAGGAATGAAGACGTAATTGATCCGTTCACCCTTGGGGTTGAAGACGTGGATGCCGGGTTTGGTGTCGAGGGTCTCGCTGGTGCCGCGCGGCGCGTTCAAGCCGGCGGCGGCATATACGTTGCCATGCGAATCGATCGCGATGCCATCGGCGGAGCGGCCGGGATAGAAGTTGACGAAGACGCGCATGTTCTTGACGGCGCCGTCGAGTTGGAGGTCGTAGGCTCGCAGTAGGCTCGCAGCATGCGCGCACCGTTGGCGGACTGGTTGGCTTCGACTAGGTAAAGGGTCTTGTCGTCGGGCGAGATGGTGATGCCATTGGGGCGTTGGATGTCGGGAGCGCCGAGGATTCGAGTGACCTTGTGCCCCTGCGGGGTGTCGGGATCGATGCGATGGACGGTGCCTCCCGGCAGGTCTGTGAAGTACAGCCTGCCTTTGGAGTCGTAGGTGACATCGTTGGGGGCGGTAAGTATCAGGCCCATCTCGCGCGAGGCGAGCACCTCGACGCGGCCCGACTGCATGTTGGTGCGGGTGACACGCGGGTTGGACTGGTTGCCCTCGCAGGCGATGAGGCGGAACTTCTGGTCGAAGACGAGGCCGTTCGCGGCATTGGAGTTGTCGCGAAAGACGGTGAGCGTCCCGTCTGTCTGGTACCTCATGATCTTCTGCGTTTTGGTTTCGGTGAAGTAGATGTTGCCCTGCTGATCGGCCGTGGGCCCTTCATTGAAGGCAACGATGGTAGCGACTTCCGCTTTGATCTCCTGCATACTATTCCGCCAACTGAAGGTAACACGAGCGGTGCTTTGTTACACTCGGGGTTTCGCGGAGCGTCCGCATGAGCACACCCAAACGTCACCAACCATTTGTTCCTGAAACCCTTCAGATGACCGAGTTCACGGTCCGCGCGGTCCTGATCGGGATCGTGCTGACGCTGGTTTTGGGCGCAGCCAACGCCTATCTGGGCCTGCGCGCCGGTATCACCATCGCCGCGACGTATCCGGCCGCGGTGATCGGCATGGCCGCATTGCGCGCATTTCGAGGGTCGATTCTTGAAGAGAACATCTGCCGCACCGCCGGGTCGATCGGTGAAAGCGTTGCGGCAGGCGCGATCTTCACATTGCCGGCGTTTGTGATCGCGAAGGCATGGCCGTCGTTCGGCTTTGAAGACGCGTATTGGAAGTCGACGGCGCTGATGATCGTCGGCAGCATCATCGGCGTGCTGTTTGTGTCGCTGGTTCGCCGCGTGATGGTGGAAGATCCGGAACTCCCCTTCCCCGAATCAACGGCAGCGGCTGAAATCCATAAGGCGGGCGCACGGGGCGCGCAGGCCGTCAAGTTCCTTTTCTATAACATCCTGATTGGCGGCGTGGTGTATCTGCTCGGTAAGTTCAACCTGTTTGCGCTCGACCATCAGTTCTCTAATATCGCTATCGGCTCGCTGGGCGCCTCGCGCGTCCGGCTCAGCCAAACGAATACCGATCAGGCCATCGCCACCGGCGGTTTCACCTCTTTCGCCGCGCCTGAGATCAGTCCTGCATATCTGGGCGTCGGCTACATTATTGGACCAAAGCTTGCGGCACTGCAATTCTCGGGCGGCGTGTTTGCCTGGGGTTTGATGGTTCCGCTGCTTATTTACTTTCTCGGTCCGCAACTCGCTCCCTCTTACACGGCTGACGGCGTTACTAACTGGGACGGTATGGCAGCCGCGTTGTGGCGGTTTATCGTCCGGCCGATTGCGGTGGGCGGCATGTTAGTGGGCGCGGCATACACGCTGTTCCGCATGCGCAAGAGCCTGGGCGCCGGACTTAGCCGGGCCTTTGCGGAAGTTGGCGGCGCAGCGCAAGAGCAGAACCTTTCGCGCACCGAGCGCTACATGAGTTCAAAAGTGGTGCTGGCGCTGATCGGGATGATGTTCATACTGATGATTGGCCTCTATTACTATTTCTCCGGCAGCCCCAGCGCAGCCTTAGTAGCGGCCACGGTGATGATTGTCATCGGATTTTTCTTCGCGACGGTGTCCGGGAGCCTGGTCGGTATGATCGGGTCGTCTAACAATCCCATCTCCGGACTTACTCTCTCTACTCTGATCATCGCCGCCTTACTCATGGTCGCGCTCGGCTTCACGGGACCAACTGGAGTGGCGGTGGTGTTAGGAGTGGCCGCGGTGGTGTGCGTTTCGTCCGCTGTCGCGGGCGAGTTATTGCAGGACTTTAAAGTGGGCTACATTCTCGGCGGTACTCCGCGGACCATACAGATAGTGGAGTTGATCGCTGTGGTAGTCGCCAGCCTGGTGATGTACTTCCCCTTGTGGCTGCTGAACGAAGGCGACCTCAGGCAAGGCGGTCAAGGTTTCGGCGGCAAAGCGCTGCCCGCGCCGCAGGCCGGATTGATGGCGATGCTCGCGCAGGGCATCGTGGGTGGTGAAATGGCATGGCCGCTGGTGGTGGTCGGCATGTTCATCGGGATCGTGATGATCATGTTGCAGGTGCGCAGCCCGATGCTGTTCGCGGTCGGCATGTATCTTCCGTTCGGGACTACATTCGCGATCTTCTGCGGCGGCCTCATCCGCTGGATCGCCGAATCGGTGGCAAAAGGTCGCGGCTATAACGAAGCGCAACTGGCGCGAGTAGAGAACGCGGGCATTCTGACGGCGTCGGGCCTGATCGCGGGAGAAGCGCTGATCGGACTGGTATGGTCGGGTATGCAGTTCCTCCCGGCCGGGATGATTCCCGATTTCAAAAATCCGAACTACCTGATTGGATTTGCCGTGCTGCTGGGACTGGCGGTTTTGATGATCCGGTTGCCGTTAAGCAATGCGGGGTCGCCGGACGAGCCGGCTCCGCCGGCGGCGATGATGTAGGGGGTACCCACACTCGCGGTAGCATGCAACAAGGTAGTCCGCATGACCCTTGTAGTTGCTCTCCTGCTGGCATCAACAGCCGCTTCCGTCAATACGTCCGAAGTTCCGCGCACTTGGACCGAAGCCGCCGTGAAGGCGTTTGAAGTTCCGCTGGCCAAGCCGCTGTATTCTCCCGTACATATCTCCGAGCAGGACTACTACCGCATCCCGACGCGCACGATTTACCGCACCTATCCCGTGTATCATCCGTCGCGCGAACCGGCTGGTTACCAGGACTTCCTGAAGCAACAGGAACCCCAAATCGTATTCGATCCCGCCAAGCTGAAAACCAGTGCCGATTGGATCGCGGCCGGCGAACTCGTGTTCAACTCACCTGTCTCCTTTGCGCCGGTCTTCTTCAGCGCACAGGATCTGCGCGATCCGTCGTTCTTCGAGAAAACCGGAATGCCGGTGGCCAAAGACGGCACGATCCCGTTCGCCCGTTGGGTGATCCGGGAGAAGGGCAAAGTCGAGTTGGGATCGATGGGCTGCAACACATGCCACACCCGAGTAATGCCCGATGGGACCGCCGTTCCCGGCGCACAGGGGAACAATCCCGGCGACCGGCAGGGCGCGTATATGCTTCGCCGCGCGGCGAAATTCGCACCGCCGGAGAAGCTGCTGGCGCAGGTCCGCACGTTTGCGAAGCAGTTCGAGGTGCCTGGCCTTTCAGACGATCCGAACCGTGCCACAGCGTCCATGACGCTCGACGAGATTCTGAAGGCAGGTGAAACGATCCCGCCGGGCGTGACGGCGCGCAGCCATACGAGCATGCTGCTACCGCCGCAGATTCCGGACATTATCGGCGTTCAGGAACGCAAGTTTCTCGACCATACGGGGCTGGTTCGGCATGGTTCGATCGGGGACCTGATGCGCTACTCGACACTGGTCCAGGATGTCATTGGGCTCGCCCGGTATGGCGATACACCGGCCGCGCAGCCGGCACGCCCCGGGCAGCGCTACTCCGACGAGCAACTCTACGCTCTCGCTGAATACGTGTATTCGTTGCGCCCGCCCGCCAACCCGAACAAGTTCGACGAGACTGCCGTGCGCGGGCAGAAGATCTTTCGGCGCGAAGGCTGCAATACGTGCCACACCGCGCCGCTCTACACGAACAACAAGCTGATTCCGGCGGATGGATTCGAGCCGCCCGCCGATCACCTTCGGTACTTCGCTATCTCTTCGAAACGTGTCGGGACCGACCCGCGCTATGCTTTACAAACCCGCAAAGGCACCGGCTACTACAAGGTTCCGTCGCTAAAAGGCGTGTGGTACCGGGGCCCTTTTGAGCACCACGGATCGGTGGCGACTCTTGAGGACTGGTTCGACCCGGCCCGATTGCGAGATGACTACCAGCGCACGGGCTATACCGGACCGGACGGACAAGGTCATGCGGTAAAAGGCCACGAATTCGGCCTCAATCTGCCGGCGGAAGAGAAGAAAGCATTGATCGCGTTTTTGCGAGCGCTCTGAATTGGATCGACCGGAAGCGCCGGAATAGTCACGGGTTCAAGCTGAAAGTCGCCTGTTGTCATACTTGCTGCCGTGCTGCAGAATTGTACAAAATCGCGGGCTAATCGGGGACAGGCCCCGTTTTGGTGATACGGATGAGGTCTGGATGTGTTGCAGAAATGGGGACAGGCCCGAATTGAAATACGAATTGAAATACGGATGTGGGGCGGATGTATTGCAGAAATGGGGACAGGCCCCGTTTGGGAGGGCGTAAATCCTGTAAACCAGACGCCGGGCCGCACGTCATATACTAAAACTATGCGTATTGTGGTACCTGCGCTCGTCGTGTGCGCCGTCTCCGCTTGGGCTGCGGACGTACGTGTCCTGGAAGAGATTATCGCCAAGGTGAATGGTGATATTATCACCAAGACCGAGATCGAGCGTGCGCGCCAACAGATGGCCGCCGAACTCGCGCAGCAGCGCGGGCTGAAGGGCCCGCAGCTCGAAAAGGAACTGCAGGCACGTCACAAGGACGTTTTGCGCGACCGCATCGACCAGTTGCTTCTCATCCAGAAGGGCAAGGAGTTGAACATCAACGTCGATGCCGAAATCTCAAAGAACCTCGCCGAGATCCAAAAACAGTTGAACATTGCGGACCCGGAAAAGTTCCAGGAATCGGTGAAACAGCAGACGGGCATGTCGTACGAGGACTACAAGAACGAGATGCGCAATTCCATGCTGACTCAGCGCGTCATTCGCCAGGAGGTTGGCGGGCGTATCAACATTCCACGGGCGGAACTGCAGAAGTACTACGAAGAGCACAAGGCCGAGTTCGTGCGCGAAGATCGCGTGTTCCTGTCGGAGATCCTGATCTCTTCGGGCAAGGACGGCGCCGGCGCGGCTGCGGCGGAGAAGAAAGCCAAGGACATCATCGCGCGCGCGAAGAAGGGTGAGCGATTCGGCGAACTGGCCCGCGACAATTCCGATTCCGACACGGCCAAGAACTTTGGCGAGTTGGGTGGCGCCAAGCGCGAAGACCTTAGGAAGGACATCGCCGATCTCGTGTTCGAGCAGAACCGCGGATTCATCACCGATCCGCCAATCAAGACCGACAACGGTTACCTGATTCTACGCGTTGACGAGCGCCACCGGCCGGGCCAGGCGAGTTTTGAAGAGGTCGAGAACATTATTCAGGAGCGGCTGTACATGCCGCGCTTCCAGCCCAAAGTGCGCGAGTATCTGACGCAACTCCGGCAGGACGCCTTCCTTGAGATCAAAGAGGGCTGGGAGGATAGCGCCCCCGCGCCCGGCAAAGCGACCCGCTGGACGGACCCGGCGCAGTTGAAGCCCGAAACGGTGACGAAGAGTGAAGTCGCCAGCACCCCGCGCCGGAAGCGGGTTCTCGGCGTGCCGATCCTCGGCACCAAGTCCGACCGCAGCACATCCAAGAAGAACTAAAGCGTAATCGCGGCCGGCGTCCCGCTATCCACAGCCGCGCGCATTCAATGAAATCGCCATATATCGCTGACCTCGAACCCTCCCAGCTCGTTACCGGCACCTTCCTCGTTCAAAGCAAAGACGTCCGGCAGAAGAAAGGAGGCGAGCACTTCCTTTCGCTGATGCTGTCGGACCGCACTGGCGATATTGACGCCAAGATGTGGGACAACGTCGATAAGATCATGGACGCCTTCGACCGGGACGATTTTGTCCGCGTCAAAGGGGTGGCGCAGATCTATCACAACAAGCTGCAGTTCACGATCCACACGCTAGTGCCGGTGCCGACCGATGAAGTGGATCTGGCGGATTTCTTTCCGGCATCGAAGCGCGATCCGGAGGAGATGTGGGCCGAGCTGACACAGGTGGTGGCGGGGGTTGGGAACGTGTATCTGCGGAAACTGCTGGAGGCGTTTTTGGCAGACCCCGGGGTTGCTCCGAAATTCAAGCGCGCGCCTGCGGCGAAGACGATCCACCACGCGTGGCTCGGGGGTTTGCTCGAGCATGTGCTGTCGCTCTGCAGCTTAGTGAAGCTGGTGGCTCCGCACTATCCGCATGTGGACCAAGACTTGGTGATGACGGGGGCGATTTTGCATGACATCGGCAAGATCGACGAGCTGACCTATGAGCGCACGTTTGGCTACTCCGACAACGGGCAGTTGCTCGGTCACATCCTGATCGGCATGCGGATGATCGACGAAAAGATCCGGACGATTCCGGACTTTCCGCCGCGCCTGCGCACGATTGTCGATCACCTGATTCTCAGCCACCACGGCGAACTCGAATTCGGTTCGCCGAAGGTGCCGCTGCTGGCGGAAGCCATGCTGCTGCACCACCTGGATAACCTCGATTCCAAGATCGAGTGCATGCGTTCCGCTATCGAGAAAGACAAATTGGCGGACGGCTGCTGGACCACTTATATTTCGTCGCTGGACCGGCCGGTTCTCAAGAAGTCGAAGTACCTGGAGCCCGACCAGCCGACGCCTGCTCCGGCGGCTCCGGTGGCCTCGTCCGGTTCAACGGCGACTCCGGCCGCCTCCCCTGCCCCGGCCAATCACGCGCCACGTCCCGATAGGCCCATTCCGGCTGCCCCGCGGAGCAGCAGCAGCGCTCCCAGTGGCGGTATCATGGCTGACAAACTCCGCGCCGCCCTCGGCAGCGGAGGAGGCAATCGGTAATGCGCAAGCCCGGACGATCGAGCGAAATCCCCCCACCCCTTGAACTGGAATGCCTAAAAGCGCTCTGGCGCTTGGGCAACGGCAGCGTCAAAGACGTTCGCGATGTGCTTACTGAGAATCGCAGCCTCGCCTATACCACCGTGATGACTGTGCTCGACCGGCTGGTTCGCCGCGGCGCAGTGGAGCGCAAGAAGGACGGGCGCGCGTTCGTCTATGCCGCCGTTCTGGAACGCGAACATGCGCGCAAACTGGCGGTGAAGGAGTTGGTAGAGACGTACTTTAGCGGCTCGGAACAAGCCCTGCGTTCGTATCTGGACCACAAACCGGGCCCGCCGGAACCGCACCACGCAGAAATCCACACATCGCACGCCGCGCTCGATACCACCCTGTTGTAAGGGAGGTAATTTACCGGAAAGACAAGGTGCATACAATGCACCACGTCAAGATGGAAACTCAGTTTCACATTTTCTTACAGACCAGTGAGAATGTGCGGTTATGCGTTTTTCGAACTATGCTGTGATGCCTTCCAGCGGCGCCGCACCGGTGGGGAACGTGGGCAAGTTCACGGCCAGCATGCCGCGAGCAACCGTCAGGTACAGGTCAGAGACCGTGCCCGCCACCTTGCTGTAGCGGTTCGTGAGCAGCTTGTCATTGGCGTGACCCGCCACGATTGCGGTAAGGCCGTTGTTCTTATGCGGGTTCGCTTCGGCGTGCTCGTGGATGTAAATCAGCGCGGTGCTATCGAGCAGTGTCCGGTTACCTTCCGGCACGGATTTAAGGCGGGCCAGGAGGTAGGCAAACTCTTCGATATGCCACTTGCAGATATCGCGCATGATGCGCTGCGCTTCAGGGGAGTCTGCATTGGTATGCGTATAGTCGTGGTGACGCAGTGCAGTGTAACCGAGCCACGGCATGCGAACCAGACTTTGACACTTGGTCAACATGTACGAAGCCACGCGAGTTTGCCCGGTAGCCAGGGCGTGAACCAGCAAGTCCGATTGGAGCTTCGCGATGCGGGGATAGTCGCGCATGTCCCCGCCGGATTCGGGTTCGGGAACCTGCCTGGCATACTCCGGCGGTAAGGAAGCGATGGAACGTTCCAGGTCGCGAATGGAGGAGAGGTGATCATCGAGGCGGCGCCTGTCGGCGGCGCCTAACTCGTCGCCTAAGTCGGCGGCTTCGGCCATCACCGTATCGAGGATACTTTTCTTACGGTTCACCCAGCCCAAATCGCGAGCGCCGAAAACTCGGTCAAACAGGTTGTGAGGGATGATTTCCGGCGGCAGGGCACGGTCGTAACCCGCCCAGGACATATTCCGTTGAATGGACTCGCCATGCGACTCCTGGCAGACGCCTACTTGCAGAGAGCGAAAGCGGGAGGCTCCGCCGAGGTGAGACGCGAGGACCTGATCAATCGAAGGCCCGCCGGCGCCACGGCCGGAAAACGGCGTGCCGGTCATCAGGCCGCTCATCGAACGGTGATGGTCGTTTCCAGGACCAGCCATGCGGGCAGCGGGATTGTCGAGACCGCTGACGACATGGATGTCGTGGCGGAACGGACCCAAAGGCGCCAGGCAGGGTGGGAGGTCGAAGTTCTCGCCGGTGCGGGCGGGAATCCAGTAGCGCTCAGGGATGCCGTTGCCGTTGAACCACAGGATGAACCGCGTTTCCGGCTTCTGCGCGGCGGCCGCGGCGTAGGCCGTTCCATGCGGGTTGAACATCGCATCGAGCGGCGGCAGGCCGAGCCTGACCAGCGAACCGGAAAGCGTGATTCCCTTGAGCAGACGGCGTCTAGTTAGCGGTTTCGACTTTAACATCACGGACCCTCTCGACAGACAAACTGCCGGCTATCGATATCATAAGCTCGCGGAAGCGGAACCCGGAACCGCGAAAGGCCTGAACGGCGCGGTTGATGGCGTGCTCATCGTCTGAGTTTTCACGGCGGCCGGCGGCATAGCGGAAATACTGCTTCACGATACAATCCTGGCAGCGCGTACTGGCGGCGAGGATGTTGCCTAACTCCTTCGGGCTTGAGAAATCGGAGTTAGGGATGCCTTGAACGGCGCCGCGTGTATCTAATTCCACTTCCGCCGTCGTCGGTTTGGGCGACTTATTCTCGCGGCCTGGCAGCGGCAAGAAGGTGAGCTTAAGCTTGTCGCGGCGCCGGCCGATAGCGTCGAACTTCTCGAACCCATAGCCGACCGGATCGATCAACGAATGGCAGGCCATGCAGGCAGGGCTGGAGCGGTGCTCTTCCAAACGGTCGCGATTGGCGCGCGGCTTGGACGCCGTAACTTCGGGCAACGTCGAGTTAGTGCCCGGCGGCGGATCGGGTATGCCCTGGCAAAGGAAATGCTCCCTGA
Source organism: Bryobacterales bacterium (assembly GCA_020846745.1). Classification (GTDB taxonomy): domain Bacteria; phylum Acidobacteriota; class Terriglobia; order Bryobacterales; family Bryobacteraceae; genus JADLDI01. The sequence goes on from JADLDI010000087.1 coordinate 69,009, forward strand.
CGAAAACGCCGCGGATGGTTGGAGATGTGTCGCCGGGCTTAGAAGTAAGCGCCAGGAATGAGCCTTGTCCAAGGATGCCGGCACGGTCAATACCCGTGGGGAACTGAACTTTGGCGAATTCGGCCGGAGGCGCAGGAAACTGATAGATACTCGCGAGGTCGGAGTTCAGGTAGCCGTACTCGGCGGTAAAGAACTCCATGAAGTTGCGGTTGTTGAAGACGAGGTCGTGCGTGAGCAACCGCGTCTCCTCGGCCATGGCCGCGGCGAGTTCGGGGGTGAACTGCGGATAGAGGCGCCGGTCTTTCACCGCCCCGAGCAGCAGGTCAAACCGCAGCCATTGCGACAGAAACTCATCGAGCGCAGCCCGCGAGCGCGGATCGTCGATCATGCGCCGGGCCATCTTCTCGGCCGCCTCGGGCGTCGCGAGTTCATGGCGCGCGGCGGCGTCGAGCAGCGGTTCGTCGGGAATGGTGTCCCAAAGCAGGAAAGCCAAGCGCGAAGCAACGGAGTAAGCCGACCCGGGCTTTTCGACACGATGCAGGAAATGGGGCGATTGCAGCATCGCCTCCACTACCGCCTGTGCACCGCGATAGAAGTCATGAGTGGTATCGGCTTCTTTCAATAACAACGTCACCAGCCGCTCGGATTCTCGCGGTGTTAGCGGCCGGCGATAGGCGCGGCGGCCGAACTTACTCACAAATTGAGCGGCACAATCACGGTCGGTAGCAGAGTTAGGCCGGCAAGGGACTAAGTGGTTGGGATCGCCCCCGCGAAAGGCATTGCGGGCAAGCCGCTCGGCCGCCACGCTGTAGGATTCAGCCAGAAGCGGTGAGATGCTCTGCGTTTGCACCTGGTTGCGGAAACCGTTATTGAAGTCTTCCGGCGGAAAACGGTCGGCGGGACGCGTCTGGTCACCCAGCAGGTCGCGCACGGCATTGTTGTATTGCGAATGCGTCAGCCGCCGCATCGGCTCGGCGGATAGAACGCCGCAGGCGATGAAGATAACGGTCATGAGCTTCATTGCCAGCTCACCATGCAATCGGGCTTGGCCTGACGAAACTTCGCCACGCCATCAGGTGTTACCGCCGTCCCGGCTACAAAGAGTTGCTGTAGCTTAGGTAACTTAGCGAGTTCCATCATGCCTTTGTCAGTTACGGCAGTTTCCGCCAGATCGAGCGTCTTGAGTTGAGACATCTTCGCGAGCGCGGCAGCAGCCGTGTCGTCCACTTTCTTCGCTCGCCAGAGATTCAGGCGATGGAGTGTGCGCAGATTCGACAATCTTGCAACGCCGGTTGGTGTGATGGCTGTGCGAGACAGGTCCAACGATTCGAGTTTCGGCAGCGCTTCAATTTTGGCGAGGGCGAGGTCAGTCACTTTTGTACCCCCAAGGTCGAGTGTGCGGAGGGATTTCACCGACCCGATCAGTTCCAGGTCGAAGTCGGTGATGGAGGCCATCCATGTGCCGGAGTTACGTTTCTGCGATCCGTTCAATTTCAGGACCTTGAGATTCGGCAGCAGGCGGATGAACGTGAGTCCCTGCCCGCTGACTTTGTTGCCACCCAGCGAGAGTTCTTCCAGCAGGGTGAGATTGCCCAGGTAGTCGAGTCCGTTGTTGGTGATCTGAGTAGAAGAGATATCAAGCGATCGCAGGTTGGTCAGCTCGCCGATATAGGCAAGGCTGGTATCAGTAATGTCGGTGCCTTGCAGGTTGAGCCGCTCCAGTTGCTTCCAGCCGCGTATATTCGCCAGGGCCACATCCGCCACAAACTCCGAATAGTAGAGGTTCAGTTCCTTAACTGAGTTCATGCCGCGCAAGCGTGAGAGGCCGGCTTCGCCGATTTGACCGAGTGCCAGGTCGAGTTTTCGCAAATCTTTCATTGCGGCCAGATATTCCATGTCGGAATCGGTTACCCAGCGATAGCCGAGCGAAACTTCAACCACTCGGCCCTGTGCGTCGGTATGGCACACTCCACCTTGTGACGCGACCCAGGCGGACGGATCGAGCAGTAAGAGAGCGAGTAACAGCATCAACTTCCTCTCCTGATGGGGAGCGACGATTCGCGGACGTACACAATACGGCAGTTGGGAAGAGCGGCACGAACCTGGTCGAAGCCCTTATCCGTATAAAGCGTGTGATAGATATTCAGGACCTTGAGGCCTTTCAGGCCGGCGAACAACGACGCGGTCGTATCGTCGATCGTGGCCGAATCGAGATAAAGCTCCTTGAGGGTGCCGATTTTGGCAAGATAGGGTACAGCTTTCGCAGTTACCTGAGTGTAATCGAGATTCAGCACCTCAAGGTTCGGAAGTGCGGAGAGCACGGCGGCGGTGTTGTCGCCGGCACGCGTTCGCTGCAGGTAGAGGCGAGTCAGGCTGGGCAAGAAGGCCAAGGGCGCTGAGCCTCGATCGGTGAACCGGGTATAGGCAAGCGACAAGGTGGCGAGCGACTGCAACGGCGCCAGTAGTTTCAACCCTGCGTCGGATATGTCGGCCCCATCGAGCTCGAGTGTTTTGAGACGACTTAAGGTTGCGAGATGCGACAGGCCGGAGTCAGTTACATCGGAATAACTCAGATTCAGCTGTTCGAGCGATGCTATGCCGGCCACCGCAGTGAGTGAATCGCTTGTCACTCGAGTGTTAGCCAACGATAGGTCTCTGAGCTTTGGCACGGCGCGCAGATTCACCAGGCCGTTGCCCTGAACCAGGGAGTGATCCAGCACTAACCTCTCTAATCGAGCGAGTTTGGACAAATGTACGAGGCCGGCATCGGAGACCGTGGTTTGAGCGAGGTTGAGGCTTTGCAGATTCGACAGCGCGGCCAGGTGCGGCAGGGCGAGATCACCGATTTCGGTGGTCGAGAGATCGAGCACACGCAAGTGCTTCAAGCCTGCCAGGTGCGCGGCCGCGCCATCACCGATACCCGTGCCGGACAGGAAAATGTCCGTGAGGCGGCCGCCTTCCATGGTCGCCGTGCCGCCCAGTGAACGGACCCAGGCGGCGACGGCGGTGTCCGTCGGTGCCGCGGGGGCGGGAGCCCTGGTGTTGGCGCGAGTAACCGATGTATTCAGGAACTCGATGTCACAGCGGGCAAGAATTTGCTTGAGCGAATCCACACCGGTGCCGGTTGCCGCCGTGTACCGTAAATCGAGGTTGCGCAGATTTTTGAAGCGCGCCAGTTTGGCGACGCCCGCGTTTGTAACACGTGTCCGGTAGAGATTCAGTTCTTCCAACTCCGGCATGCCGGCAAGCGCTTCCAGCCCATCGTCGGTAATCGACGCTCCGAGCAAATTCAGCTTCCGCATCTTGGTGAGCTTGCGCAGGTGCACAATGCCGGCATCGGAGATGCGCGTGGCGTGCAGGTCGAGTTCGGTGAGGTTTGTCAGATCGGCCAGGTTCGTCAGGCCTTCATCGGTGATGAGGGTGTCGCGAACCAGCAACCGCTCCAGGCGTTTCATGCCGGCCACCGACTTCATGCCGGCGTCGTCGAGGCGTGTGTTGTTCAGGTCGAGAAACCGAAGGTTCGTGGCCTTAGCGAGCGACCGCCCCTTCACTTTCAATCTGTCGATACGAAGTTCCTCCAGATTCGGAAGGGCCGCGAGATGGGCGATACCGTCATCTTCAATCGGTATGTCGGTCTGGACAGGCTCCGACACGGCAAACCGGACAAGCCCCGTGAGCGATTCGATTGGACGGAGCGACCGTTCGCATTCCCTGGGTGGTACGTTGTGCCAGAACCGCCCGGACAGATAGAGTTCTTTCAGGTGAATGAGACCGCGGAGTTTCTCGAACTCATTCAGTTCGACGACCACTCCAACCAGATTGACGGTATGGAGTTTGAAATCACCGGCAGGCAGTTCCGCGACGTCCCAGATGCGGCGCGAGTTTCCGTCAACGACGACGAAACCACCCGAGCGCAACACCCACTCGGCGACCGAACGGTCGGGTAGCGGAGTGCTTTGAGGCAATAAAGGCAGAACTGCGGCCAATCCCAGCAACAGCGCGGCGCGCATGGATTTGATTACATCATAGTGCTAACCGATTGGCTGGACCGGCTCAGTCCGCCGCTGCTTTCAGCATCGTACCCTCCGTCGAGGTGCTTTTGCGCCGAAAAGTGACGAGCAGCACGCCAAAGATCACGGTGAGCACCGCCGGAAGGTAAGCGACATGCCGGAACGCCGCGGCAGGCCCTTGCGTGTCGTACCAGGAACCCATCACCGGCAGGATAAAGGCGACCGAGAGATTGCCGGTACCGCCGATGATCGCCAAGCCAAGCGCGCCCGACTTCGCGAACCGTTCCGCCGTGAACGCGAGCATTAATGGCCAGAAGAAGGTCTTGCCAATCCCGAAGATCGTGGCCCAGAGAAAGGCTCCGCCGGGCGTTGAAACGGAACTGAGTCCCCATAGTCCGGCCGCGGACAAGACCGAGGACAAAGTTAACAACCCAAGCGGTGACAAAGCGTGCGCCAAACGTCCGCCGAAGAAACGGAGGATGAACATCAGGCTGGCGGTGTAGACCAGCAGCAGGATGCCTTGCATGTTGGCCACCTGTGTCATGACGCTGCCCACCCACTGGTCCGGACCGAGTTCCGTGGCCGCGGTCATCCACATGCAAACCCACCACAGCACGAACAGCGGCGCGAATACTTCACGCACCATATCGCGGTTACTCACTCCCGCCGCCACGCGTTCTGTTTTGGGGAACGGCTGGTTCCAGATCATTGTCGCATAAACGATGGCGGGCACGATGACGAGCCCGAGTTTCACCTGCCACCCGAAGGTCGCCATGGCTGCCGGAACAGAGGCGGCATCTAAACCGAGTAGTTTGGTTAGTGCGTAAGAAGCCAGGCCGCCGATGATGAGTCCACCGGGCCACCAGGCATGGAGAACGTTCAGCTTATGCGTCTTCTCGCGCGGATACATGGAAGCGGCAAGGGGGTTGATCACTCCTTCGACGAGTCCTTGCGAAAGTCCCAGAGTCAACATGGCGGCGTATAGAGTAATGAAGCCCGGGTCCGTATAGAAGATGGGCGGCGCCGCGGCCGGACGCGGCGCCAGCAGAATCGCTAAGACGGCAGCAACATATCCGCCCGCCGACACGAGCAGCAGACGCCGCATCCCGAGGAAATCCACCAGCGATCCGCCTATCCAGATCGACAGCGTGAACCCCCAGAACGCCGGACTCAGGCACAGGCCTATTTGTTCTTTCGTGAGCCGGAAGTCGGCAGCTAAAGCATCGAGTATGTCGCCGCGGATTGAGAACACCATCGAGGTGGTAATCAGTGCGACACAACTGGCGGCAAACAGGCGCGTGGGGTTCATCCGCGCACCGGGAAACGGATCGGAAGCATTGCCGCTCAGGATATCAGTTAGGAATAGAACGACGGCGAGGTCTGGGCGGCGACTGTCGTAAACGGCGCAATACGAGATATAAAGATCTAAGAGGACCAATTTGTGAATCGTCGATCGTTTGTTCTCGCCTCCGCCGCTGCCGCTACCACGCTTCCGATGCACGCCGCTGCCGACAACCCGGTACGAGTCGGTGTCGTGGGTACAGGCGGCCGCGGTACCGGACTCATCCGCATCGCCTCGAAGATCCCGGGCGTCGCGTTTCCGGCCCTGTGTGATATCAACGCGCAGAACCTGGCGCGTGCACAGGACTTGGTGATGTCCGCGGGAGGCGCCAAGCCCGAAGGCTACACGGGCGAAGAGGACTATCGCCGGCTGGCGGCGCGGGACGACCTGGACGCTGTGATTATCGCCGCGCCCTGGCACTGGCACACGCCCATGGCTGTGGCTTCAATGAAAGCGGGCAAGTACACGGCCATCGAGGTTCCGGCGGCTTTGACCATCGACGAATGCCGGCAACTGGTCGATACGCACGAAGAGACCGGGACACCGTGCATGATGCTCGAGAACTGGAGTTTCCGGCGCGACAACCTGGCCGTGCTGACGATGATCCGCGCCGGACTGTTAGGCGAGATCAACCACTGCCATTGCGCGCACTCGCACGATTGCACTTATTGGTACTTCGACAAGGAGGGCAATCCGCGCTGGTCCGGCGAGTATCTCATCAAGCGCAATGCCGATCAGTATCCGACGCATAGCCTGGGTCCGGTGCTCAGTTGGATGGACTGGAATTGCGGCGATTACCCCGCCTACCTGACCGCGACCGCAACACGGTCAATCAGCGTTCCCAACTACTTTCGGAAGAAGTACGGCAAGGACAGCCCGCAGGCGAAACGGGTGCTCAAACAGGGCGACATCGTCACGTCCGTAGTGAAGACGATCAAAGGCAACACGCTGGTGATCAATAACGATATGCAGTCGCCGCGGCCTTACGACAATCGCTGGGAGATCTCGGGGACCGAAGGTGTCTACAACGAACAACGCAATGCGGTCTATATCGCCGGAGTCAGCCCCAAACAGGACACGTGGGAGCCGTTCGAGCCTTACCAACACAAGTACGACCACGCCTGGTACAAACAACTGGAGCGCGATGCGCCGCAGGCGATCCGCAGCCAGGAAGGGCATGGCGCGCCGGATTTCCTGGAGTTGCTCCTGTTCACGAACGCCGTCCGCACAAAAGGCCCCACACCGATCGATATCTACGACTCAGTGCTGATGTGCGCGCCGATACACCTGTCTGAGCAGTCGATCGCGAACGGGAGCGCACCCGTTCCCTTCCCCGACTTTACACGCGGCAAGTGGAAGACGCGCAAACCGCACTTCGGGGTGGTGAGCTAACGTTGCTGTCGCGATGAGGGTTCCGTCACACTGGTTGTAGTGTCGCTGCTGTTGAACTGCCAGGGGCTGGCAAAATCGTTTGGCGCCCTCAACCTGTTTGAAAATGTTTCGATCACCATTTCCGCCGACGATCGCCTGGGGCTGATCGGGCCGAATGGGTCCGGCAAATCCACGCTGCTCAAGATCATGGCGGGGTTGGAAACCTCAGACGAAGGCTCGCGCGTACTGCGCAAGTTGACCAAGCTTGGGTACGTGCCGCAGGATTCCACCTTTCCTGAAAACGTGACCGTACGCGAGGTGCTGACCGCGGCGGCGCCGCAGGACGACGAACTCGAAGCCCGCGTGAACACGATGATCGGCGTCGCGGGGTTTCCGGACCCGGACCTCGCGGCCACGCGTCTCTCAGGCGGTTGGCGAAAGCGGTTATCACTGGCGGAAGCGATCATCGCCCAACCCGACATCCTGCTACTCGACGAACCGACAAACCACCTCGATCTGGCGGGCATTCTGTGGCTGGAGGACCTGCTCGCGAATGCCCGATTCGCGGTAGTGGTTGTTTCGCACGATCGCTATTTCCTCGAGAACGTCGCCACGTCGATGGCCGAACTGTCACGGCAGTATCCGAACGGGATCTTTCGGGCAAAGGGGACGTACTCGCGGTTTCTGGAGAAGCGGGGCGAGTTCCTGATCTCGCAGCAGAAGCTCGAAGAGTCGCTGGCGACGAAGCTGCGGCGCGAGGTGGAATGGCTGCGGCGCGGCGCCAAGGCGCGCACGACGAAGTCAAAGGCGCGTATCGATCAGGCGCACCGCTTGATGGACGATCTGGATCAGGTGTCATCGCGCAACCGCACCAGCACCGCCGCCATCGACTTCACGGCGTCTTACCGGCAGACAAAGAAACTGATCGAGACGGAATCGGTGACGTACCGGATCGGCGAACGCACAGTGTTCCAGGATGTGAACCTGAAGCTCTCGCCCGGAACGCGGCTGGGGGTGGTGGGCGCAAACGGGTCGGGCAAGACGACGTTCCTGCGCCTGTTGCTGGGTGAACGGGAACCTACTTCCGGCTCGATCTTCCGGGCGGAGAACGTGAAGATGGTCTACTTCGACCAGCATCGCGAGCAACTCGACCTGGACAAGCCGCTGAAGCGGGCGCTCGCGGAGCACGGCGATTCCGTCATCTACAACGGCCGTGCCTTGCACGTTGCCGGGTGGGCGAAGCGATTCCTATTCCGGTCCGAACAGTTGGAAGTGGCGCTGTCGCGGCTGTCGGGCGGCGAGCGGGCCCGGGTGCTGATCGCCCGGCTGATGCTACAGCCGGCCGATGTTTTGCTGTTAGACGAGCCGACGAACGATCTGGATATTCCCACCTTGGAAGTGTTAGAGGAGAGCCTGCTGGAGTTTCCCGGCGCACTAGTTCTGGTGACGCACGACCGCTTTCTGCTCGACCGCGTGGCGACAGTGGTGCTGGGTATCGAAGCAGACGGCACGGCAACGCTCTATGCCGATTACGCACAGTGGCAACAGGCGCAACAGGAGCGGCAGCCGACGAAAACGGCGAAACCGGCAAAGGAACCGGCGCCTGTAACGGCATCGCCTTCAAAGAAGAAGCTGTCCTATTTAGAGGCTCGCGAGTGGGAATCGATCGAGTCCCGCATCGCTTCGGCGGAAGCGACCCTAGAGGAGATGAAAGAACTCATGCATGCGCCCGAAGTGGTAACGGACGCCAAGCGCCTGCACGAGGTCTATGAGGAGATGCTGAAGGCCCAAGCCGACGTGGACGCGCTATATGAGCGCTGGGCGGAACTGGAAGCCAAGCAGGCGTAACGTAAACTGAGATTAGAGCAATGGCGTTCGAACGCATTTTTATCGATCCGGCAATCTGCCATGGCCAAGCGTGCATCAAAGGGACGCGAATCCCAGTGCATCAAATCATCCGCATGATGGCAAACGGAGACAGCATCGATGACTTGCTGGATGAATATCCCTCGCTCACTCGTGCTGACATTCTCGCGTGTCTCGATTACGCCGCCGAACTGGCCGAGGAACAGGTTACACCGTTGCCCGCTGCCAGCCGATAGTTGTGAGGATCCTCGTAGACGAGAACATTCCGCGCCTGACCGTCAACTACTTGCGGCAGGCAGGCCACGACGTTACGGATATTCGAGGCTCAGCCGATCAAGGGCTCGCGGATGCAGCCCTTTGGAAGGTCGCGGTCAGCGAACGGCGTCTTCTCATCACGACCGACAAAGGTTTCACTGAGTATCGGAACGCCGATCATTCCGGCATTCTCATCGTTCGATTACGCCAACCGAATCGTACAAAGATTCACAAGTCAGTGCTTCAAGGGCTCGAGCGTTACTCCGAGGCGGAATGGCCCGGACTGCTGGTGGTCGTACGTGACTCGATGATCAGTACGGCCAAGACGCACGGATCTGCGACTATATAGCGCTGTTACCGCTTCCCCAGCACCACACCCTGCCCAGTGGCCACAGACTTCTTCGCCGCCTCGATTATCTCCGACACATCCACATTGATATCGATCGCAGTTAATCCTTCAATCGGCTTCCCTGTGTTAATGCAACTCACCATGTAGGCAATCGGATTGGCGCGCTCGGGCGGAAGCGGTTTCACTTCCGCCGGCGTGCCGGCTTCGCGGCCCTTCCGTACTTCCACCGTGTTCGCGTTCTGCAGGTACACGCTTCCGCCCAGGCCGAACACTTCCACTTCCTGGAAGCTGCGCGGCAGGTCCCAACTGCCTTCAAACAATCCGACGCCGTTCTGATAAGAAAGGACCATTGTCGAGTTATCTTCCACCTTGGGAAACACGTCGGGGCGCAGGTGGTTCACGTGGGCATAGACACGTTCTGGCCGGCCCAGGTACCAAAGGCTCCACAGGGCGTTGTAGCACTGGAAGTCCATCAACGCTCCGGCGCCGTTCTTCACAGGATCGGTCAACCAATCGAAGAAGAACTTGTTGCGGGCGCCCGTACTGCCCGGACCACCGTGGCCGACGATGCCGCGCAACCGCCACGGCTTCCCGATTACACCGCTATCGGCCTGTTCCTTGGCGACATACTGAGAAGGCCACCATGCCATCTGGTAATTCGTCATTACACGGATGCCCGCCTTCTGCGCTAACTGCCGGATGGCCAGCGAATCCTTATAAGTGGACGCCAGCGGCTTTTCGAATATGACGTTGATCTTGCGCGGGGCGCACAGCTCAACGGTCTTGAGGTGTTTGTTGTTCTCGTTGAAAGCCCACACGATGTCGGGTTTGGTCTTGTCGAGCATCTGCGCCGGGTCCGCAAAGAACAGCGAATCGGCCGCGCCCATCTTCTTGGCCTCGGCGATCAGTTCAGGATTGGCTTCGGCGATGCCGACCAGAGTCGCGTGCCGGCCGGAGATCATGGCGCTGAGGTGACCCCACACGTGGGAGTGCAGTAAGCCGATCACGGCGATCTTCCGCTGCTCTGCCCATAGAGGCGCCGACCCCAACAAAAGAAGAAAGATAAATGCGAAGCGAGGCATAACGATTGCATGTTCCCACACCACATCGACAGGTGCCAGGGGGTGGGGATCAGCCGTAACAATCGGGTCCTGTTTGCTTCTAACGGGATGCGTTCGACGGATGGGCCTCCGGACCGGTTGCAAAAAGTTAACAACTCCGCGCGTCCTCCAGCCCCTCCCAGCATCTTAGGAATGAGGTAGAGTAATTAGCCAAGGTGAGGGCCTGATGCAATTACGACGACTGAGTGCCATTGTTCTGTTCTCCATCACCATGTCTGCGCAAGACAGCGTATCCAGGGCGCGGCAAATGGAATCGGAGGGCGACCCGCAGGGTTCGTTACGCCTGCTTCAGGAAGCTGTCGAAGCGAACCCGACGCTCGAAGCGAACGTCGCCGCGTATGCTGAATTTCTCGACAGGCACGGCAACGCCGATGCGCTAAATGCCTATAAAAAGCTCTTAGCCGCCAATCCGTCCGGCCAGATGAAGCGTACGGCGCTCCGGCGCATGGTCACGCTCGCCACCATGGCGGGCGACCGGGAAAGCGCCGCCAGGTACCTTCAGGATTACCGCGCAGCCGGGGGGACTGTGCTCCCGTCGCAGATGCCTGCGCCCGCGAAGCCTGAGAACCTGCCGATCGCCGAAATTCCCGGCCCGCTTACTTCTTTCTCACGCATGGCCGCCCTTTCGCCCGACCTGAAGCCTGACGACATTTTGCCTGCGCTCGCCCGAAATGTCGTTACCAACGGATATCAGGCGGCCAACAGCCAGGAAGCGCTCGACCAGACCGAATACCTGAAGCTCGTATTCCGGTATCTCTCCCAGGCCCGCGAACTCGATAAACTCAGCGGCGCCGATAAGATCATCAAGATTGAAACGTGCGACTCCCAACAAACCGGTGAGTTGCTCAAGATTCTGGGTTACCGCATGCGCGGCGGTTGCGGCAGTGAAGTTGTGCTCGAGACGGTAAACGCTTCGCGAGCGTTCCTCACCATCGATTCCGGATTCCCGCTCGCTGAGCTGGAACAGTCGCTGCGCACCAACCGGCCGTTCACCTACGACTTCAAGCCCACCCGTGTTCCGGCACTCTACGGTTCCGAGTACTGGCTGTCCGGCAAGGAAAAGCAGACCGGCGATTTCATCGAAGCCTTCCTGTCCGACCCGTCGCTGTGCCGCCTTTATCTGGGCATGTCGAAACTCGACCATGAAACCGCGCTCGAACTCAAAAAAGCGATGCCGGTCACCAAACTTCGCGCTTTCGCCCACGTTATTGACTTTTTTGGCGGCATGTTCCTGATCCGCAACGGCAAGGTGCAGGTCCCGGGCGGTCCGAAAGCGGCCGCTACCTGGCAGGAACTGGTCGGCGTTTCGCCCGACAACGGCGCGCAGTTCATCGAACGGCTGGTCGCTCGCGACGATGGCTGGCTCAACTCTTACTTCGATTCTCTTTCCCGGATAGAAGGTCCGGTCCTCACCTATCTCACCGAAGGCGACCGGCTGAAGCGGTTCTACAATGCACTCCGCGGCAAGATCACCAGTCCCGGACCCGCGCGCCCGGTATTCCGCTCGAATACCGATTTAATGCTGCTGACCACGCGGCTTCGCATTGAGCCGAACGGCCAGCCGCACATTCCCGGGACGCTCGACGTTTGGAAGAATCTGTTCATCAACCACCCGCATGGCAAGTACGACGGCAAGCTGACGAAGGCAGCCAGCGGCTGGAAGTCCCCGGACGACTTGGTAGAAGCGCTGTTTGCTTTGTGCCGCAAAGCGGTCGATAACGAACCGCTCAAGATCTATATGGCTTTGACGGACCTCAACAGCCGCCGCACGAAGCCTCTGGAACCGGCCACGGTCGACAAACTCGCCCGTTCGTTCCGCATCTACAGTTCGCAGTACCCGGTGTTTAATGAGATCCCGACGCTGTCCGACGCGGCGATCGTCCACTATCTGGAAACGGCTGCCGGCGTAACCGGTATCCGCGACCAGGCGCTCCGCGCCGATGCCGCCGGCACGCTTCAAGGGCTGGTCGGGTTGTGGCAGATCTTCACGCGCAACGGCTCAATCCCGGAGGCAAAGGCCGAGCAGGCTTTCAGCACCATGCTGACCGGGTTCGCCAAGCCCAAGGATGCGGAAGCCGTGTTCATGGCCGGCGTCGCGGGGGCGCGTACGTTGCTACAGGCGGCAGGAGCGCAACCGAAGTCGAATCCGCAGGACCGTATGCTCGACCTGCTGGCCGGCACCACTTCGCCGCGCGACAGCGAAGCTCACCAGCAGATGATTCAGGACATGATGCGGATCTTCGAGGCTCAGAAACTGGTCTCGTTGAAGTCGCTGATGGACATTGCGGACCATCTGGATGCCGTCGCCAAAGGCGAGAAATTCAACCCCGCCCTGGTCAGCCGCATGCAAACCCGCATGCAGGAAATCCAGCTTCCTCGCGCGTCCCTCACCGGGGTCGAGAAGAACGCGATCTCGTTCGGCTACTGGGTGGAGAAGCACATCGAAGCGCAGCGGAAGATCTCGTTGCGCGCTCTGCTTGAAAAGCCGGGCGCCGACGCCGGCCGGTTCGCCAATGCCCGCGCCCAACTGGCTCCCGTCCTTCGCGACACGCTCGTGGGCTTTAATTACATCTATTACGCGCCGCCCGGAGCACAATTGCTCCGCACCAATCCACTGTTTGTCCGCAGTCACGACTTCCTGGGTGTCCAGGGCACGAATCAAACCTGGCGGCACACAGAAGTACTGGGCAGCGGTTGGCCCTCTAGCGCGGGTGGCCGCCTTGTCGGCTCGCTCGCCGGAGTACCATACGCGCTGGCGGAGGCCGAACAGAACTTCCTGATTCCATCTCGCGAGCAAGCGCTCATCTGGGGCGACCTCGTGCCGCAGATGATCTTGAGCGCAAAGATTCCGCGCTGGTGGAATGTCTCACCCCAGCAGATGCACTGGGTCGGGCTGCACCTGCGCGCCGGCGAATCGCGGTTGGCTGAAGCCGCCATCAATCCCGAGGCCCGCTCGGCTGCACTCGCCGTGATTGCTAAGCAGGCTGCGCCGGCTCGGGTGGCAAAGGTCTCGAACCTGCTGAACCTCGGCGACTACCGCTCCGCGCTCGACAACGTGACTTCGTCCGAACTGTTTGCCCTCGGCGGCGACGCCGCTGCAAACGATAAATCGGACGAAAACCCGCTCGCGGCCGAGATACGCCGCCTCAGCGCACAGTCTCCGCAGGCAAACTCTTATGCGGCTATCTCGCGCGCTTTCGGAACTCCTAAACCCACACTTACAACCAGCTTCCGTCCCGAGTTACTCAATCTCCGGACTTTCCCAACGCTTATGGGCTACTCCAGCCGTATCATGGCTGAAAGCTGGGAATCGAGCATTTTATACTATGTGGCTCTGGCTGACGAAATGCTCATGTCCCCCGGCCGCCTTAACGTGGCGATACCGGAATGGACACAGCAGACGGTCGAGCGTATCTTCGCCACCCATCTGGAAGACTGGCCCGCGCTGCTTAGATCTTTGCGAACCATTGGCGACGATGTGCGCGCCCGCGCGCGCAAACCGGCGACCGTTCAACGCGCCGGTGGCGAGTGAGAAGTAAGTAGGTAAGTTATTCGATACGGAGGGGAATTACCTGTGTTGACCAAACGTCGTGCAGGATTGTGTGTAACTATAGCCGCAATAACCGGAAGCGTGCTGCTTTGGGCTCCAGCTCCCATTGCTCGCGCCCAGCAGCCGGCGGCCCCGGCCGCGCCCGCTGCTGCCGCCGCCTCTGGTTCGGCCGGACAGGAAGAAGAGCGCCCCGTGTTCAAGGTGAAGGTGGACATGGTGGTGCTCAGCTTCACCGTCACCGACAGCAAAGGCCGTTACATCACCGGCCTTAAGCCGAAAGACTTCCGCATCCTCGAAGATGGCGTATCCCAGAAGATCAATACTTTTGGCGAAGGCAACCGCCCGCCAGTCCAGGTGCTCGACGACGGCTCCACTCGCCCGTTGATCGCTCCCGGCACCGAGAATCCGCCCGATGCGCCAGACCCGCGAACTGACTCGTTTGTCGGCACCAACGTATTCGTCCTCTTCGATACGTCCAATTACATGTACCGCGGGTTTGTGTACGCTTCCGACGCCATCGCGGACTTCATCCGTGGCTTGGACCGTGCCGATTCCGTCGCCGTCTATACGTTCTCCCGCAATCTTTCCCGTGCCGCATCCCTCACGCGCGACCGTTCCCAAGCCATCTTCGGACTACGCAAGGCCGTCGCCGGCGACGATGCGGCGCTCTATAACTCGCTGCTGCTCGCACTTCGCGATGCCGCCAAGGTCCCGGGCCGCAAGGTTGTGATTGTGTTCTCCAACGGACCCGACAACGCCAGCATGGTGGCTCCGGACGACGTCCGTGCAGTGGCCGAAGACGAAGGCATCCCGATATACGTCATCTCCACGGCAGACGTTAGCAAGGACCCCGTCTCATCCCAGGTATTCCGCCGCATTTCGCAGCGCACCGGCGGTCAAGTCTATTTCGCAAAAACGTGGCAGAAGCAGGTAGAGGCGTTCGAGTCGATCCGCGAGTCGCTCGGCAACTCCTATACGATCACCTACTATCCGCAGACCAACACCAACGAGGGGTTCCGGAAGATTGCCGTTGAGATCGTTTCAGACGCCGGCAAGAAGTACCGTATCCGGGCACGGCCAGGATATCGCCCGAGCCGCGGGTTCTAGCGGCGAAACCGGGATAGGGATGGACAATTGGGCCGGAGGGTATCGGGCGCGTAGTGGGGCCCCCGGCATCCTGTACTGACAGGGGCAGTTACAGCTTCAGCAACGCGCGCAGTTTCTTTGTCTGCACCCGGCTCACCGGGATCTCCGTCTGTTTCTTATCGTCCATCTTCAACTGATACGACGACTTGAACCAGGGGATCACCTCGCGAATCCGGTTGATATTGACGAGATACGACCGGTGAACGCGCCAAAAGACTTCGGGGTCGAGGTTCGACTGTAACTCCTCGATGGTGCGGTAGTTCGAAATACCTTCTAAGTTCGAGGCCACTACGGTGATCAGGCCATTGTCGATGGTGGCGTAGATGATCTCGTTGGCGTCGACGATGAAGTTGCGGCCCTGGGCCCGGACCAGCACCTTGGTTCGCTGCAGCGCGGGGGCCCGTTGGGGAACGTTGAGTTCCAACGATGGCGGCGGGTTTTTGACGGCCCGCTCTTGCAGCCACTTCTGGGCGCGACCGACGGACAGCGCGAGGCGTTCCTTTTCGACCGGCTTAAGCACGTAATCGAGGGCTTCGAGTTGGAAGGCTTCGACGGCGTACTGGTCGTAGGCGGTGGCGAGGATGAAGTACGGCTGGTGGCCGCCGCGTTCTCTCACCTGTTTGATCACGGAGAGGCCGTCGAGGCCGGGCATTTGGACGTCGAGGAAGACAATGTCCGGTTCGGCGGCGTCGATCTTCTCCAAAGCTTCGATACCATTGGAGGCACTGCCGCAGACCTCGACGTCAGAGAAGCCGGAGAGGAGGTACTCCAACTCGTCTCGAGCGAGGCTTTCGTCGTCTACGATAAGTGCGGAAATCGTCGCCACGCCGCGACCCTGCATGAAGTGCTAGTATAACATCTGGTTGTTTTGCGCCCTGCTCACGACCTTATAACAGTACTAAGTCATAGTAAATAAGGAGTTTGAAAATCTTGGCATCATCCAATCCCCCGATCGCGCCCGCGGACGGAAAGCTCGGCATCCTGATTCCTGGTATCGGGGCCGTCGCGACGACGTTCATAGCCGGCGTGGAACTGGTGCGTCGGGGACAGGCACAGCCGGTCGGCTCATTGACCCAGTTGGCGACCATACGGTTGGGCAAGCGGACGGAGGGGAAATCGCCTTATATCCGGGACTTCGTTCCATTGGCGAAGCTCGATGACCTGGCATTTGGTGGGTGGGATATTTACGAAGACAACGCCTTTGAGGCGGCTTCGAACGCGCGGGTGCTCGATCAACCGCAACTCGAACAAGTAAAAGACTTTCTTTCGGGCATCAAGCCAATGAAGGCGGTGTTCGACCAGAACTACGTGAAGCGGATTCACGGTCCGAACGTGAAGCAGGCGCCCAACAAGCGGGACTTGGCGGAAGCGCTGGTTCAGGACATTCACGACTTTAAAGCTAAGAACGGCTGCTCGCGGCTGGCGATGATCTGGTGCGGATCGACGGAAGTGTACCGGAAGCCCGCCGCCGTGCATCAGTCGGTGGAATCGTTTGAGAAGGGCCTGCTCGAGAACGATTCGAACATCGCGCCTTCGCAGATTTATGCATATGCCGCGATGAAGGCCGGGGTACCGTTTGCAAACGGCGCACCGAACCTGACCTCGGACATACCGGCGATCCTGGACCTGGCTCGCGACCGCGAACTGCCGCTGTGCGGCAAGGATTTCAAGACCGGTCAAACGTTCATGAAGACGCTGTTGGCGCCGGGTTTGAAATCGCGCATGCTGGGCGTTTCGGGATGGTTTTCGACGAACATCCTGGGCAACCGCGACGGCGAAGTGCTGGAAGATCCGGATTCGTTTAAGACGAAGGAAGAGACCAAGCTTTCGGTGCTGGAACAGATCCTTCAGCCGGAACTTTATCCCGATCTTTATAAGAACCTGTATCACGCGGTGCGGATCAACTACTATCCGCCCCGGGGCGACGCCAAAGAAGGTTGGGACAACATCGACATCTTCGGGTGGCTGAACTACCCGATGCAGATCAAGATCGACTTTTTGTGCCGCGACTCGATTCTGGCAGCGCCGATTGTGCTCGACCTGGTTCTGTTTATGGATCTGGCTCACCGGGCCGGTATGCGCGGCATCCAGGAATGGCTGTCGTTCTACTTCAAAGGTCCAATGACAGCCCCCGGGTTGTATCCGGAACACGACATCTTCATTCAGCTGATGAAGCTGAAGAACCGGTTGCGGCACCTGATGGGCGAAGAGCTTATCACACACCTCGGTTTGGAGTATTACGACTAACTCGGGCGGGAAGGCGACATGCGCGTCCTCGTTATCGGGGGCACCCAGTTCATCGGCCGTGCCCTCGTCAAATCATTAGTGAAGGCGGGTCACCACGTGGCGATTCTGCACCGGAAGCCGGGACATGGTTTCGGCAAGAAGGTGGAGGATCTCGTGGCCGACCGGAACGATGCGTCGTCGCTACGTTCGGTGGTGGCAGGACGCAGGTTCCAGGTGGTGTTCGACAACGTCTACGACTGGGAACGCGGCACCACGGCAGACCAGGTGATCGCCACGGCGGAAGCCGTGAGCAGCGATTCGCTGGAACGATACCTTTTCATGTCTTCCGTCGCGGCGTATGGTGACGGATTGGAACATCGCGAAGAAGACCCGCTCGCTCCGGACGGGCACGCCGATTCGTACGTTCGGAACAAAGCGATGTCGGAACGCGCCCTGTTCCGCTTTCGCCAGCGCAACGGATTCCCGGTGGTGACGTTCCGGCCGCCGTTCATTTACGGTCCGGAGCAGCCGTTTTATCGCGAGCAGTTCTTTTGGGACCGTATGAAGATGAACCGGCCGATCATCGTGCCTGGCGACGGTTTGCGGCTGATGCAGTTTGTGTATCTGAAGGACTTGGTGCAAGCCATGCTCGCCGCCATGAAAGCGCCCGGGGCGGTAGGAGAGGCGTTCAACGTCGCCAATCCCAAGCCAATTACGCAGTCGGACCTGATCGAGAACTTATCCCAGGCAGCACGGAAGAAGCCGCAGATCGTGTATATGCCGAGGCAGCGGATTCAGCGTGCCGGCGGCCAGGTGTTCCAGCCGCCTCTATACTTCGGCGAATACTACGATCTTCCGCCCATCACGGAGATCACAAACAAAGCGCAGCGCATCCTGAAGTTCCAAGCCACACCGTTCCTGGAAGGGTTGAAGGAAGAATACAAGTGGTACCAGCGGAACCACAAGATGCCTGAAACCGACTTCGCCATGGAAGACACGCTGCTGTCGCCTGAGGTGGCGGCAGGCAAGTAAATTACCGGAATATCCGGTCGAAGAATTCGCGGGTCCGCGTCTGGATCTGCGATAGTTCCACAGCCAGCGGTTGGTCGTGCAGGTGCTTGGGTGTCCAGCGGCTGACAAGTTCGGTAATCATATCGATCTGCAGTTGCGCCGTGGGCAGGCGCCCCTCCGCATGGCCGGACGATAGCCTGAGGGCATGGTCGATGGCGCGATAAAAGGTCGCCGCATCGAGCAGAAACTGGGCGTCGTCACGGTCGAGATGACCCAACCGTTCGACCACATCGACACGGGCCGGCGTGTTCAGGACCCGGTAGAAGATTCCGGCGCTTTTCAACCGCAGATACATCAAGGCGAAGTCGATGTCGTAGTAGCCGCCACGACCGGCTTTGAGCGGATTCTGTTCGCCCTGCTGGGCTTCCAGGCGCAGGCGCATGTGACGCAGTTTCTCTTTCGACCGGCCCCCTTGTCCGTAGCGGCGCCAGTCGACATCCTGTAACTCTTCAAGGAAACGTGTCCCGCGTTCGAGGTTGCCGGCCACCACGCGCGCTTTCATGTAAGTGATGCCTTCCCAGGCGTGGGCGGCACGCGCGAAATAGTCCTTATACGCCCCCTCAGATTGCACCAGTGGGCCTTCGCGGCCGTTCGGGCGCAGGCGGGTATCTACAGCGAACATTACGCCATCGCCGGTGTAAGCGGTGAGTATGTCGATCGTCCGTTCGGCTACGCGCGTCCAGAAGACGATCTCGCTGATATCCCCGTCGGGCAGCACGAACACCAAATCGGCATCCGAGGCAAGGTCGAACTCGCGCATTCCAAGCCGCCCAAGGGCCACCACCAACATTTGGTCGTGCGGCGCGTATTGCGGCGCCAGCGGCGGCTGGGCCTGTCCCACATGCTCCATAGCCATGCGATATGCCGACGCCACCGCGCAATCGGCCAGTTCGGATGTGCGCTCGAGTGTTTCGAAAATCGGCCGGTGAAGGCAGATGCTCTCCGCCTGGATGTGCAGCATCTCCCGGTTGAAGAAGCGGCGCAGATACCCGGGTTCGGTAAGCTGCGGAACCATATCCTCATAACGCGTATGCGCTTTCGCATCCAGCCGCATGCGCCTTACTTCCTCAAGTAACTCCGGCTTACGGTTGAGTTGTTCGGCGAAGAAGGGACTGTGCTCAAACAGATCGATCACGTGGCCGGCCAGCAGCGGGTCGTCATTCAGCCAGGCAAACCATTCCGGTGTACGCAACAGGCACTCGAGGAAGTGCTCAAACGCGCGCGCGCCATACCGCAGTTCTCCGTGCTGCAGGGCGGAAACCAGACCCGGTGCGCGCTGGTTCAGCAGTAATCCGAGGTTCACGGAAACCGGCTCAGGGGCTGTGGCATCCACCGCCGGTTCAACAACGGCCGTATCGCCGGCGTCGGCCCCATAATGCGCGGGCAGGCGTGTATGTACCACGCGATCGTAAATCTCGCGCACGGCCTGTAAGTGTGCATCCACCTGCTGGCGTAACTCTGCGGCCGATGATCGCGTGCCTAACGTCGTCGGCGTCATACGTCGCGCAAGTAACTCCATGTCCTCGGGCGAGGACGGAAGTGAGTGGGTCTGCCGGTCGTCTTCTATCTGCAGCCGGTGTTCAAGTGTCCGCAGAAACTGATAGGCGGTGGCAAGCCGCGAATACTCGATGTGCGACAGCAGGTCTTTGTCGCGCAGCCGAAAGAGGGCGAGCAGCGTGCCCCCGTGGCGAACCCAGGGCTCCTTTCCGCCGTAGAGCCGCTGCAGGCATTGCACCAGGAATTCGATGTCACGAATCCCGCCCGGCGCTAACTTGATATCGAATTCCTGCCGGTTGCCGCGGCGGGTCGCCAGTTTTTCGGAGATGCGGTGGCGGGCTTCCGATACCGCTTCCACTTTGGGAAAGTCGAGGGTGGAAGAGTAAGTTAGCGGCTCGACAAACTCCAGTAACTCGCGGCCGGGGCCGCGCTCTCCGGCCGAGACACGCGCCTTAATCAGCATCTGCAGTTCCCAGTCGCGGGCGCGTTTCCTGTAGTACTGCCGGGCCGCGTCGAGCGAGATGCAGATTTCGCCGAGCGTGCCTTCCGGACGTAAACGCAAGTCCACCCGATAACAAGCGCCGTGCGGGGTATAGACCGACAGCACATCGGTGAGCTGGATGCAGACTTTCCGGAAGAACTCGAGGTGTGAAATCGACTCCGGTCCCTGTGTCTCGCCGCCTGCGGAATACACGAACATCAGGTCGATATCGGAACTGTAGTTGAGTTCGCCGCCGCCCAGTTTGCCGAGCGCAATAATCGAGAGTTCCGCCAACGGTTCTCCGTAGCGGCGCACCAGGTTGGCGCGAATCCGGCGATACGCGCAATGGAGTATTGCGTCGGCCAGGTTCGAGAGTTCCTCGGTGATATCGGAAAGCGTCCCGTAAGCCAGGATGTCGCGAATGAAGATACGGAACATTTGCTCGCGCCGGAACAGCGCGAATATCGCCGACGGCATCTGGTCCGCGGCATACGACACTAGCCGCGATTCGAGCCGGTCCTGGTATTCTTCGTCGGTAATCACTCGGTGCAGGTCACCGGAATGCGACAGCACATCCACCCATTCCGGGTGGCGGATCACCTCGTCGGACAGGAAGCGCGAGTGTGAGAAAACGGTCAGCAGGTACTGTAGACTGGCGGGCGATCGGGAAAGGTACTGAAACGCCGCTCCACTCTCGTCATGCAGCTTGACAAGATGGGACAGGGCGCCGTCCGGATCGGCGGAACTCCTCAAAAGCACGAGCAGCCGATCCCTCACGGCGGGAGGAAGCGGTCCTGTCAACCGGGACAACTCCGTATGCGCTTTCGGCCGATCGCGAAACGCAATCTCGGTCAGCAAGCTCTGCACGCGTCTCCATGATATCGCCCCCGCCTTTCGGGGACAGGCCCCGGTTAAGACTTTCTTTTCGGGGACAGGCCACGATTAGGTGAGAAGTTTCGTGGCGTTGAGGTACTTACTTACCGATGGCACGGCAGAAACGATATGTGCGGGACGGCGAACCCGTCCATGCGACCGCCCGCGGCGTCAACCGCACGCCCATCTTCCGCCACGGTTTCGACAAACGTAAGTACATCAAACGATTCGCCTTAATTGCCGAACAGGAAGGCGTCGAAGTGCACGGCTATTGCATTTTGGACAATCACGTCCACTGGTTGCTTGTGCCGAAACGCAAAGAGGGGATTGCGCGGGTGTTCCTGCGCGTCCACACCTGGTGGGCACAGTATTTCAATAAGCAGTGTGGCCGCACCGGTCACTTGTTCCAGTCGCGCTTCTACTCCTGCCTGCTCGACTCGGCACATTACTTCGCCGCGATGCGGTACATCGACCTCAACCCCCGCACCGCGAACATAGTAAAAGATCCCGCCGACTTCGAATTCTCCTCCGCCCGGGCGCACCTTACCGGCAAACCCGATCCGTTCCTGATCCTCATGATGGACAATTGGCGCCATCGTTTCTCGAACGATCCACAGCGCTATCGGGATTTCCTCAAACAGACGCCTCGCGAGGAAGCGGAACGTCTCGAGAAAGGGTTGCGCAACGGCTTTCCGATTGGCGCCGACGAGTTGATCTCGCACCTCGAGCACGAGTCCCAACGCCGCCTGCGACCTGCCCCACCCGGCCGCCGGCCCTTATGTCGCGCCGCGGCCTAGAGCGAAAGCTACTGCAAACCGAACAAGTTCGGGCGCACCCGGCGAAACGTAAATCGTGCTGGATTCACGGCCGTAGCGCCGCCCGAATCGACCTCCACGATCTTCGCCGAGACCGGTTCGTACGCTGCCCGGGGCGCGACCGTCCCCTTGGCGACCAGGATCTTCTGGCGTTCGGGATATACGCCGACGCTGGTCAATTGATGAATGCTGAAGGGGATGATTCGCTTCTTCGTCAGGATGAGAATATTCGGTAAGTCTCGGGTCGAACCTTCCACTTCGATCACCGCGGTCGGCCCCATCTCCCAATAGCGAACGCCCCCGTGGCGCACTTCCGGTTCCATGAACCGGCCGTCATGGAAAGACTTCACTCGGCCCCGAATCGGGACAGGCGTACCGTGCATGTTATCGGTCTTACCGCCGACCTTCATTTCGAATTTACCGCCGATGCCGGCCTTAAAGGCAGCGGCCGTCGCTTCTTCGTCAGCCATCGCGACTACCCAGCCTTCCGCCTTCTGCTCGACTAACTCCTGCAGGATGAACGTGCTATCTCCAGCGGACCCGCCACCGATGTTATCGCCGGTGTCCATCAGAGTTACCGGGAACTTAGTCTCCTTCATTGCGGCCCGCACAGCCTCGGCAGGAGTCGGCAAATTCAATTTGAGCTTGTCCCGCGTCGCCCAAAGCATGTCGGAAAGGCGCTTCGCCTCCCGCTCGGCAAGTGCCTTGTCGTTGTCCGTCACGATGACGACCGACGGCCCCATAGCTGGAATGTCGGCCCATTGATACCCACCGGGAACGCTGGCGGCAAGTATCTTCGGATTCCGTTCCAGCCGCTTGCTTTCATCCACGATTGGCTTCAGCGGACCTTGAAACGTGTTGTGAAAGATGATGTTGTACACCATCGGCGGTTTGGCTAACGCCTGTGTGGGATGAACCTTCCCCGCCAGCATGTCGGCCAGGATTCGCGCCGCTTGCACGCCGCGCTCCTTGGCATCGAGGTGCGGTGTTTCTTTATAGGTGATAAGTACGTTCGACAAATCCACGATCTCCTGCGAGACGTTCGCGTGGAAGTCGTGAGTCACGATGATAGGCATGGACTTACCGAACGCGCTCCGAACACGCCGGACCACCTCCGCATCGGCGTGCGGATAGCTTTCGGCCACCATCGTGCCATGCAAAACGAGGATAATCCCGTCCAGTTTCGGACCCGCCTTCAACCGGTCGACCATTTCGTTCACCAGAGAATTGAATGCCTGGTCGGTAACCGTCCCGATCGTCTGCGGACCCGCTGTCAGCGTCGGGTACAGATTGAGTCCGTACTGGCGGGCTCCTTCGAGCACCCCGCACATCGTGGAATTGCCTTTTTCAGAGGCTTCAATGATGGCCTGTCCCCGAAGTACACCGTTGCCGCCGATGCCGGCTTCGAAGTCCGCGACGGTCGTTTTTTTGGGATTGAAGGTGTTGGTTTCATGCATGACACCCCCCACCCCGACCAGCGGCCGTTGCGACTGCGCCACAAGCACAGAGGCAGCAGCGAACAATACCAGCGGCCACCGCATTACTTGCCCTCCTGAATCAGGGTGCGGACGCGGTTGGCGGTCCACTTGACGGCAATATCGATCATGGCTTCGCCCTTGGCCGTCGAGGCGAGTTTGGCCTCTTTGGCGAACTGCTCGTCCTGCTCAGCCGACTTCGGGTCTTTGATCCCCAGCCCCGGTTTGGCTTTGGCGTAATCGACGTTTTCCCAGTGGATCCGCTCGGGGAAGGCGGCCATGGCAAACGAGGTCTCGAATTCGGCCGCATGACCCGGGGCGACGCCGCTTTCCATGTACTTATTGATGATCTCCCGGTTATAGGCATTCCAATAGGAGTTTGCGGCGATATTGATGCTGAACTCCTTGCGCCACCCGGCGACGCTGTCGCGGAGCGGCAAGACGTTGCCACCGTGGCCGTTCAACACCAAAATGTTCTTTACGCCGTGCGTGACCAGACTTTCGCAGATGTCATGCACGACAGCCAGGAATGTTTCCTTCTTGAGCGTCAACGTTCCCTTTCGGTCCATCCAATGCGGTGAGATGCCCACGGCCACCGGGGTCGCGACCATTACCTGCGGATAGAGTTGCAGGGCGGCCTGCTGGGCGACCAGGGTCACGCTGGCCGTGTCGTTGATCATCGCCAGATGCTCGTTGTGCTGTTCGGTGCTGCCGGTGGGAACAATCACGGCTTTCAGCGTTCCGCTTTCAATCGCCTCGCGAAATTCCTTCCGGGTAGACTCCCACAGCAGGACCTTGCGTGGATTGACGTGACCCGAAGACGTCGGCGAGACTTGGGCCGCGGCGGCGGATGTGGCGGCAATCGAGGCGAACCAATGACGGCGCGAAAGTGACATCGTGACGCACAGTCTAACATCTCCGGCCGGCGCTGCTGGAGACGCGAGCACTGCGAATGCACTGCGGATGATTAGATTCCTTGCCCTGGAACGCCTTGCGGCAGCAATCGGGGGACCGGCCGAGGTCAGCCTCCGGACCGTCGCTGATCGCGTCTCCGGCCGCACTCGCGACAGTTGCCTGCGTTTTACGCAAACACTTCACGCCTGCCGCGACCCGGCGTAACCTCCGCTTTCTCGCCTGATCGACTGCCGCTATGCAGTAACTCAAGGCCGCGTCATAAACTCAGCACTACTGAGTAACACCTGCAGATACTGCGGCCAGTTACTCGAATACTCCCGCGCCAACTCGCGTTCCTGCTGCGACGGGTCGCGCGCCAGAATCAATCGGTAAGCCTGTTCCGCATTCCCCGCAGGGATCCGTTTCGCCAGCGTCTCCGATTGCGACTTGACAAAATCGGAGTTGAGGAAATACAACCCCTGCAGCGGACCTACCGTTACAGTTCGCGCTTCGGAGGTGGCATTGGGGTCGGGAAAGTCGAACAACGCCATCGTCGCATCGAGCCGCGTGCGGGAAACCGTCAGGTAAAGCGACCGGCGGTGATGCTTGTTCGTAAGTGGTTCGGCCGGTCCGCCCAGCTTCGTATCGAGTTGGCCCGACACGGATAGCAGCGAATCCCGCAGCGTTTCGAAATCCAGCCGCGGTGATGGCGGAAAGCGCCAGAACAGGCGGTTATCTCCGTCCGCGTTGATCGACTGCGGATTGCCGGCGGCAGAAAGGCGATAGGGCTGAGACAGCAAGATCTCGCGGTGCAGAGCCTTAAGCGATCCATTCTTCGCCGCCAGCTTCGCAGCCATGTAGTCCAGTAACTCCGGCATTGACGGCGGTTCTCCGTTTCGTCCGAAGTTAGACGGCGTGCGAACGATGCCTTTGCCGAAGTGCCATTGCCAGAGCCGGTTCGCAATCACACGCGCGGTGAGCGGATGGTTGGCGATGCCCTCGGCAAGTTCGAGCCGGCCGGAGCCCTTCGTCACGCGGTTCGGCGACGAACTGAGGCAGGTAAGAAACTGGCGCGGCGCCACCTCGCCCAGGTTTTTGCCATCGCCGCGAATGTGCACTTTGGCATCTTCGGGCTTGTCGGATTCCTTTACCGTATGCAGGAACGGGTAGGCCGGAGGTAACTCCTTTTCGAGCGCGGCTTGTTCGGCGCGAAGCTGATCGAGGTGGGCCTTATGCATACCGCTTAAGAAGCGTTCCACTTCTTTCACCGAGTAATAATAGACGCCCGCCGGCGCGCTGAAACCATCCGTGCGGTACGGTTCCGAAGCGATCTCACGCCACTGATAAAACTTGAGCACCGGCAGCGACACGATGTTGGTGTACTGGCGCGTGCGCTCGTCCTTCATCCCTTTACGCCCGCCAAACGCCACGTAATTCTTGTCCTGCACCTCTTTCTGATCGTCCAGTAACTGCAGAACAAAGGCCTGATATTTCTCCGCCGCATTCTTCACTTCCGCTTCAGTGACACCCGGCTTGTTTACCACGTCGTACCACGGCTTCAGATAGGGATGCTCTTTATTCTGATCCGCCAGATACTTATGCCAGCGTGTGAGTGTTTCCTGATCGAGAGCCGGGTCCTCTTTGACGCCCTTCCAAACATCCATCAGATAGCGAGCCGTGTGCCGGGCCATCGCGTCTACCACCATGGCCTGTTGCGTCTTCAGATAGTCGGTGATGATTTCTTTCTGCGCGTCGATCCTGGCTTTCTGCTTGTTGTAGCGCTGCACCTGATCTTCCGGAACCAGGGCATATTGATCGATCTTCGACGAGCGGAAGATACCGAATAGCGAGTAATAATCGCGCGTGGGAATGGGGTCGTACTTATGGTCGTGACACTGCGCACACCCAACCGTCAGCCCAAGAAACACCTTCGAAGTCGTATCGACCTGATCGTTCGCGCTGCTCGACAGCGCTTGAAACCCGAGTCCCGCGACAAGTTCTTTGTTATCCGGCAAAAGGTCGGCCGCGATCTGAGCTTTCACGAATGTGGGATATGGCAGGTCGCGATTCAACGATTCCACCACCCAGTCCCGATAGCGCCACGCGTTCGGATACGGCGTGTCGGTACCGGCGGCCAGTGCACCATCGGAATACCGCGCGAGGTCGAGCCAGAGCCGTGCGTAGCGGACACCGTATTGCGGCGAGGACAGCAGCCGGTCGACCACTTTTTCGTACGCCCCGGGCGAACTGTCGGACACAAACGAATCGAGTTCGGCAGGTGTCGGCGGAAGCCCGGTCACGTCCAGCGTCGCCCGCCGCAGCAACGCTTCCTTCGCCGCCGGCGGAGCCGCCGTTATGCCCTTGGCCTTCAGCGTCGCAGTCCAGATTTCGTCAATTGATTTGTCGGCAGCGGGTAGCGCGCGAAAAGCCCAATAATCGGCCCCGGCAGCGTGGTCGGATGAGACCGCTTTCGATTCGGGCCACACCGCTCCGGCTTTCACCCACGCGACGAGGTTCTCAACCGCTTCGGGCGGTAGCGGCGCGCCAGGCGGCATCTTGATTTTGGCGTGCGTGCGGCGGACCGCCTGTACGAGCAGCGAATTATCGGCGTCCCCCGGTTTGATCACCCGCAGCGCCGAGTCGCGGGAGTCGAGCCGCAGGTTGCCCGAACTGACCTTCGCGGAATGGCAGGCATAGCAGTTCGCCGCGAAAACCGGCCGTATTTTCGTCTCGAACTCCTCACCGGAAGTGGCGGCATACAAGGAACAGCAGAACGCGAAAGCCCAGACTCGCTGCATGCGGGCATTATATCGGGAGACGGGTATAGGCGTGTAGAGGCGGCCGGGAAAGGCTAAGCCGGCTTAATCCCAAAAACCGTTAAATCCTTTTCAGGCAGCAACTCACGCGGATAGTTTTGCGTTCAAATAGAGGAACGCTGCTCACTCTGGAGCAGCTTAGTACGCACTCAGGAGACCTGAATGAAGTTAAGACTTTCTATGGCCATCGGCCTCATCGCCGCGCTGACCGCAATTCAAGCTCTGCCGGCGATGGCAGCTGGCGACGACACCGACAAAGGCACTCACAAGAAGGGTAAGGGCAAGCGCGGCAAGAAAAAGGCCGCTGACCAGAAGAGCGAGCCCACGAAGTAACCACTTCCGCGTCAGGCCGGCTTCGGTCGAACAAGCTTTCAACAATGGCGCCGTACCCTCTGGTTGGCGCCATTACTGTTTTTCAGGCGGCAAACAGTCTTCGGGAGTCACGTTCCAGCGAACAACAACGTGCTTACCGTGCTCGAACCCGAGCGTGCTGATGGTGGCCGTTGAGAGCGCGAACAACCGCCCCTGCTGAGGAGGCAGTCCGAGCCACATTGCCGCCACAATGCGCAGTAGGTGGCCGTGCGAAAACAGCAGCACATCGCCGTCGGCGTGCATCGCACGGTCGATCACATCCAGCGCGCGTGCCGCTACCTGCGTAATCGTCTCACCGCCGGGAACGCCATCGTTCCACAAGTCCCACCAGGGATTTTTGTTGTGAATCGAAGCGGTGGTGACACCTTCGTACTCGCCGTAATCCCACTCGCGCAGATTGGGGTCCGGTTGAACGCGATCGCCAAAACCGGCCATTTGGCATGTGTCCCAGGCGCGCTGTAACGGACTCGACAGGACGAGCGCAAATGAGCGCCCCCGCAGAGCCTCGCCTATTAACGCAGCCTGCTGCTCACCATGCGGAGTAAGGGCGATGTCGGTCCGGCCGGTATGCTGGCCCGACAACGACCATTTCGTTTCACCATGACGGGCCAGCCAGATGCGCTGAGGAGGCACCCTTGTAGAGTAACGCCTCTACAATTCCAGGCGGCCGTGATAGGTCATGGTTCGCAGCTTGAATTGCTGCTCAATCCGGATGCTGCCCGCCGTGCCGAGAAACTGAATCGTGCCATCCTCCGGACCGATATCGTCGAACTTCGGAAACTTCAGCGTCGCGATCAGGTGCATTCCCTGTTCGGGAATCTCCACCGACGTCGCGGACAACGGCCGTTGCCCTTTCAGGAAAAGACGCGCGGATTTCTTCAGTCCATCCGCCAGCCACTTGGGTCCTTGCGAGATGGACGTCGTCGGGAACCCCGCAACTTCCACTACGTACTCTTTTGGCTTGGCCGCCAGCAATTCGACAGCCCGCGGATTATCGAGACCGGTGCGGCCAAACTCACTCAATGCCAGCGCCTGGCGAATCGGAAGCGCCGAGGCGAACCGCACCGTGAGATACATCTCGGTGCGTGTCGCCTGCGGAGGCGGCAACCGGGTATCCTCCGGCCGTGGATAACCGCCTCCAGTCGACCCCGGACCGCCCCCGCCGGGCCATCCGCCACCGCCCGTACTGGTGCGCGGCAACCGGCCGGGCAGCGGCATCTCGCCGATCTGGAAACTCTGCGTCATGCCCTTGTTCGGCGCGGGCTGCCACATAAACTTCACCGTCGACGATCGTGCCCAAGGCGAATCGGTCAACAGGTCGTCGACAAACTCCGTGCTCCAGTTCGGAAACGCCGGCTGCTCCCACGATTTGGCCAGGGCAACCGGGGCGGCTGTAAGCGCGCACACAAATATCCTTCGCGTGATGAGCAAGTGGAAATTCCGTCCAAATGTAAGTACGCGAGCGGCCACACGGCCGTTGCGGAGCGCCGTGTAAAGAAGTGCAAAGCGCACCGCTCCGTTCGCGGCCGACCTCCCGGTCGGCCTCCCGACGGCTGAGACATTCCTGTCGCGCTACATCAACCGCACCCTCACCGAAATCGGCGAACCCTAATGAGTGGACGGCAAACCCGAGGCGATCGCCGTCGCCGCGGAACTGCACCGCGGATGGCCCCAGCCGCCCGCGCTGCCCCCATTGGCGCCCAGCGTGGAGATGTCGTACACAATGTTGTCCTTGCGATCGGTGTCGCCGCTTACGCCGGCGGGTACGTAGTCCAATGCGAGGTTGTTGCGGGTGCGCCAAGCGATATTGTGATCGGCGCAGGACGAGTCGCCGCTAACGCCCAAGCCGCCGACCAGTTTCCGGCTCGCGGTGTAGAGCGCCAGGCCGCCGCCGAACACGTTGACGCCGCCCACGCGTTCGCCCACCATCGGATCGTCGGGCTGGCCGTACTTGGCGGCGTCGCCCGCATACGCGTTCGTGGTGTTCACAGGATTCGTGTGAGGCAGCCCGAAAAGACTTCCTCCGGGTTGCACGGCGGAATAGAGGTTAGCGGTTGACAACGCCAGCTTCGGCAGGCTGAACGCATTGGCGGCGTTCGCTTTTTGAGCCGATATCACCCGGCTCCCCGGCCATTGGTCGCCCCGGTCGTTCCCGGTGAACGCAACCGCGCACACGGCGCCATCGCGGTTTACAACCGTCGCCCACATATCGAGATTGAAGCCGCCGTTTGCCTGGCCGCGGGCGCTTTTCAGCGCAGCCTTCAGTTGCGCGTGCGTCGGCAAGTCCTGGCAGGCGGCACTGCCGCCCGAATTGCCTTGAGCCAACAGGGTGGAACCCGGGATAAGCAGCACCCCGGCCAATGACAAGCCCAGTTTAGTAAGTTTCATCGACTCTCCTTGAATGGAATCCCTCTGAGGATTGGAACGGCTCTCCGAAGTCCGTCCCAAGTACTATATGCGGTTTCTTGTAATACCGGCGATCAAATTTTGACTTTTTGGAAAAGAAAATCCGCATAACTTACATCGAAGTGAGATTCACGCATCCGGCCGGCGCAAATCCGCAAACCGAAGCGGTAGTCTTTTAGAATGGCTTCGACCCGTCCACTGCTCTTCATCGCTCTCGTAACCTCATTCGCCTTCGCGCAGGAGTATCCGCGCTACGACATTCGCCGCGCGACCGGCAAGATCAAGATCGACGGCAAACTGAACGAACGCGCCTGGAAGAAGGCCAACGTCGCGACTGACTTCCATTTCAACTGGTACACCAGCGGCGCCAAAGAGAAGACCGAGGTTCGCCTGCTGTGGGACGACGAAAAGCTTTACATCGGCTACTACTGCCACGACAAACACATCTCGGCCAAGGTCGTCGAACGGCACGGACCCGTTTCACTCGACGATTGCGTTGAAGCGTTTATCAGTCCCAACCCCGACCCGCCGCCCGCCGGCAAACGCCCCCACTACTACGGCTTTGAGATGAACGTGATCGGCACCATGCTCAACTTCATTCGCGCCGACTGGTGGACCGGCGGCCGGAACTGGGAGCCCGAAGGCGTAGAACTCCATACCTCCTACCAAGGGCTGCGTCCCGGCAAAGAAGAATCGCCTCAAGACGACCACTGGATTCTCGAAGTGGCGATTCCCTTCATGACCTTCGCTAAAGATGCCAAACACACGCCGCCCCAGGATGGCGACACATGGCGCCTCAACCTGAACCGGTCCGGCGGCAAGACCGACGCGCAATACAGCACCTGGTCGCCCGTCAAAACTCCCAAGCCCAATTTCCACCGCCCCGAGGATTTCGGCTACGTGACTTTCCGCAAGTGATCTGTACCCGGAAGCGATTGCCAAACCGCTTTTTACCTGAATGTAAATTACGTCGCGTTCATCCGGACGGACCCCGAAAGGTTCGGCGATTTGGCTTGACCGTACCCGCCCAGTAGTGATATTCCAGACTCATTCTCTTCGTTCGCGATTAGATTACGTCTAGGATTCTCTGGAGGTCTACAGTGTCGTTGATACGGAGTAGCGGGGCTGTTTTTCTTTGCGCATTCGCGCTTCTCGCCCAGGATACCGGTTCCATCGCGGGCCGTGTGCTCGATCCCCAAGGGGCGGCGGTTCAAACCGCCAAAATCTCGGTTCAGAACACCTTAACCGGAGCCTCTCGGGAAACCATAACTTCTTCCGACGGAAATTACTCCGTGCCGAATGTGGCCCCGGGAACTTATTCGGTCGCGGCGGAGGCGGCGGGCTTCAAGAAGGCCGTGGCGCAGTCGGTCCGCGTGGAAGTAGCCCAACGCGCCCAGTTGGATTTCGCGCTCGAAATCGGCGCGGTGGCCGAGACCGTCGAAGTAGAAGCCGCCCTCCCGCAACTGCAAACGTCCGATTCCCAGTTGAGCGCCGTCATCGACAGCAAGGCAATCGCCGACCTGCCGCTCAACGGCCGCAACTTCACTCAATTGATGGTGCTGATGGCAGGCTCCACCGAACGCGCCGGCGGCACCGTTGCGGGCCACTATGCCGAGCGTGCCTCCGGCACCGCCTTCTCCGTCAACGGTCACCGCCAAACCGCGAATCAGTTCTTGATCGACGGGTTCATGGCGAAAGAAGTTCAACACGGTACCAACTCCGTCGAGCCGATCATTGACGCGCTCCAGGAGTTCCGTGTCCAGACATCCAACTACTCGGCCGAGTTCGGCACCGAAGCCGGCGGACAAATCAACGCGGTGCTCAAATCCGGAACCAACCAGTTCCACGGCTCGGCCTGGGAGTTCCTCCGCAACGACAAACTTGACGCAAACAACTTCTTCAACAATCGGGCAGGGGTCGGGCGTCCCGGTTTCCGCCGCAACCAGTGGGGCATTGCGGGCGGCGGTCCCATCATCCTGCCGAAATATAACGGTAAGAACAAAACGTTTATCTTCGGCGCTTACGAAGGCACCAAGATCGTCAAAGGCATCACACAAACTACCACCGTACCGACCGAAGCCCAGCGTGCCGGCAACTTTGGTTCGCTTGCGGTAACCGACCCGCTGACCGGCCTTCCCTTCCCCGGCAACGCGATTCCCGCCAATCGCCAAAACCCGATTACCACGGCCATCCTCAACAAATACGTGCCGTTGCCCAATGCGAGCGGGACGTTCAACTACATCTCCACCTTTCCGCAGACGCTCGATGTGACGCAATTCAATTGGAAGATCGACCATCGCTTCTCGGATAAGGATTCGATCTTCGGTCACTATATCTTCGAGGACACTGCCTTCCGTTATCCCAAACTCTTCCCCACCGACGACGCCAAGCAGGCGCTACGCGGCCAAAACGCTTTGATTGCCTACAACCACATCTTTGGACCCCGCACCGTCAACGAGGCTCGCGTCGGCTTCACACGGTTTATCCAAAACGAAACGCAGGGCCGCGCCGGTCAATCCAACGTCGCCGCCGAACTCGGCATGCAAGGCCTCTGCGAGTTTCCCTCGTGCTGGGGCATTCCGCAAATGTCGGTGACAGGTTTCGCCCAGTTCGGCGAGCATGGCGGACAGGCCGTCAGCGGTCCGCGCGCCTGGCGCAACGAAGCGTTCCAATTCCAGGACAGCATCTATCACACCAAAGGCGCGCATAGCCTCAAAGCCGGCATCATCGTCCGCCGCCACCGCGACAACTTCCCCGAAGCGATTTACCCGCGCGGGGCGTACTCGTTTAACGGATTCCTCACCGGGCAGCCGTTTGGCGACTATTTGTTAGGATTTCCGCGCAACACCCAAGCCAGCATCGATATCTTCTCGCCGCATTTCCGCTACACCGTGCTCGAGCCGTGGTTCCAGGACGACTGGCGCGTCAACAGCGAACTCACCATCAACCTGGGCTTGCGTTGGGAATGGCAAGGCCGCCCGGTATCGAGGGACGGCACCATTTCAACCGTCTACTTTGAAAACGGCGCGGGCCGCCTGTTGACCGGCAAGAACCCCTCCCCGCTGCCACCCGCCCTGGCCTATAACGACAACAACAACTTCGCGCCGCGCATCGGACTGGCGTATTCTCCGAAATTGCTCAAAGGCAAAACGGTTATCCGCTCCGCCTACGGCATTTTCTACCAGCGCGAAGCCGCGAACACCTGGGTGGACCTCGCTATCAACGACCCCTTCATCCGCCAGACCAATATCAATCTCGACACCACACCATCAAGTCCCTACTACTTCCAGAAGTTCAGCCTTTCGCGCCCGCTCGCCCTCGCCCCGCCCGTTCCGCTGCTCGTCTTCTCCGTCGATCCGAACTGGCGCGAAGGACAGATTCACCAGTGGAACTTCAACATCCAGCAGCAGCTCGGCGGCAGCACCGTGCTGCAGGTGAGCTATGTCGGCAACCGCGGCCTGCGCCTGCCCTGGGCCACGCTCCCCAATCAACCCGAACCGGGTCCCGGTCCGGTCGATCCACGCCGGCCCTATAAGAACTTCGGCCAGATCAACGGCCTCGGGTCCGGCGGCGATTCCTACTATCACGGCCTTCAGATTCAGGCGGAAAAGCGCTATTCCAACGGCCTTCAATTCATCCTCGGATACACAAAAGGCAAATGCATTTCGACGTCTGACTCGACGTTTGTCGGCGAAGGCACGTCAATCCAGAACGGCCGCGACTTCAGCCAGCAGCGCGGCCTTTGCACCCAGCACTTCGACCAGCGCTTCACCGGCAGCTTTGTCTTCGACCTGCCCTGGGGCCGCGGCCGAAAGTTCCTCGGCAACATGTCGCGTCCGCTCGACATTATCATCGGCAACTGGCAGATGAACGGTATCTACACCGCACGTAGCGGCTCGCCCTTTACCGTCACCCAACCCGGCGACGCGCCCAACACCGGCGACGGCTCGGGCCGCCCCGATACGGTAGGCAATCCCAACCAGATCGACAGCCGCAATATCGACCGCTATTTCAACACGTCCGCCTTCGCGCCCGCCGCCCCCTTCCGCTGGGGCACCACCGGCCGTAACACCGTCATGGGTCCGGGCATTAATAACTGGGACCTCTCCCTGTTTAAGAACATCCCGCTCACCGAACAGATGAAAGTGCAATTTCGAGCCGAGTTTTTCAACGCCTTCAACCGCGCCGAGTTCGGCTTCCCCGGATCGAGCATCAATACCGCTCAATTTGGGCGCATTTCCGGCACCTCCCGCGACCCCCGCGACATCCAGATGTCGTTGAAATTTCTCTGGTAGCAAACCGATTAGTGAACCGCCAGAGGGGTGAGATGGTAAAAAGTAGCCTTGCTTTAATCTCACCCCTTGTTTAAACGTCCAAAGCCCTTTATAGTTGCACGATATGCTGCTTTTGCGATTGCTTATCGTACTGGGGTCGATGTTCTTCGGAACCGCCGCCCTCTGCCTTGCACAATCGGGCACAGGCGCCGTTCAGGGCACCGTCAAGGATGCCACGGGAGCGGTTATTCCAAAGGCGAAAGTCACCGTGGTTCACACCGCCACCGCGCGGCAGTTCAACACGGAGACGAATGAAGTAGGGTTCTTCCTGTTACCCGCCATGCAGAGCGGGGCTTACCAGGTAACAATTGAGTTTGCCGGCATGGAAACCTGGAAAGGCGAGTTGACGCTCGTCTCCGGCCAGTCTGCCATGCTCGACCCGGTTCTCAAAGCCGGAACAACCGCAACTTCGATCACCGTTGCGGGCGACGTGACCCCGCTCGTCACCACCACCAACGCGACCGTCGCCACGGTCCTGGAGCGCCAGCGTATTGAGCAATTGCCGCTCAATGGCCGCTTCATCACAAACTTGATTTACATGGCGACTCCCGGTGTGGAGTCGGGCTCTGTGCCGCGAGTGTACGGCCTGCGTTATGCCACGGAACTCCTGCAGGATGGCGCTGTTCTCGAGAACCGCGAATGGCAGTCGCTGCCCGCGCGTCCGCCGGGAATCGACACCATCGGCGAGTTCCGCGCGGAAACCAATAACTCGTCCGCGAAGTTCAACCGGCCCGGTACGTTCATGCTCACCACCAAGTCTGGCACGAACGAGGTCCACGGCTCGATCTTCGAAACCCACCGCAACAGCGGTTTCGGCGTCGCTCGCGCCCGGCAGGATACGTTTCTCAAACCGCCGCATCTGGTCCGGAACGAGTTTGGCGCGTCAGTAGGCGCTCCCGTGTTCATCCCCAAGCTTTACAACGGCCGCAACCGCACCTTCTTCTTCTTCGCCTACGAAGGCTACCAGTTGCGCCAGGCATCAACGCGCCAGATCAACGTTCCGACGCAGGCGATGCGGAGCGGCGATTTCTCCGGACTTATCGACAGCGCGGGACGCCGGTTCACCTTATACGATCCGTCGACAACCAACGCACAGTGGGGCCGCACACCGTTTGTGAATAACCAGATTCCCGTGTCGCGCCAGTCTCCGTTATCGAAGTACCTATACGGCATCACCCCCATGCCGACGACGGCGGAGAATCCCCTGATTGGCGTGAACTGGACGGGTACCGGCTTCAACAATACGCGGCAGCACACCGAGACGCTTCGTGTGGATCACCGCGTTAGCGACCGGACGAACCTGTTCTTCCGCTATTCCCACAGTCCCGCGAGAACAGAACTTACGAGCAATCCCTACAACCAGTCGCCCACGACGCTCGACGGCCGCGCAAACGCCTACATGGATGAAGGCGTTAACGATAGCGGCATCGCGAACCTCACCCATAATTTCTCCCCCACGTTTTTCAGCGAGACCCAAGTGTCGGTTGCGCGCGACTATCGCGGGCAACTGCCTTATACCGGGACCGCGGAAATCGCATCGGGCCTGGGACTTCCGAATCCGTTCAACGGCGTCGGCTTCCCGCGAATCCCGTATGCCATCTCTTCCAGCACCGGCGGCGGCATGAGTTACGACTCGTCCATCAATCCGACCATCAACTACGGCCGAATTTATAACTTCGACGAAAACCTAACGAAAATCCACGGCCGGCATGAAATCCAGTTCGGCGGGCGCATGCGCTTTGAACAACTCGAAACGCTCAACGACCAGCAGATCTCGCAAGGGCAGGTGGACTTCGCGAGCGTGAACGCGACCGGTCTTTACGATCCGACCTCCGGCACTGCCTATTCGGCTGCGCCCTTCACGGGCCACACTGCCGCGAACTTCTACATGGGATTAGGCGGCGCTTACTCGGCCCGATTTAACCGTTCGTGGTACCGTCCCCGGGTCCGCGAATATGCCCTCTATATTCAGGACAACTTCAAGGTCAACTCCCGTTTGACATTGAACTTCGGCTTACGCTGGGAGTTCAACAGCCCGATCAACGAGCGCGACGGTCAGTTGTTCGGCTTTGACGAGAAGACAAAGTCGATCATCCTGGGCCGGCCGTTGCAGGAGATGGTGGCGGCCAAGAACGTCCTGCCGGCCATCTATAATGCCTACCAGAATCTCGGTGTTAAGTTCACCACTGCCGACCAGGCTGGGTTGCCGTCCACCCTGGTGTACTCCAACAAGTGGGACTTCGGCCCGCGCACCGGCTTTGCCTACCGCCTCGGTTCCGGCAACCGGACCACCGTCGTTCGCGGCGGCTACTCGATCTTTGCTTATCCGGAATCGCTCCGCCTGTTCTCCGGCCAAGTCGCCAACAGCATGCCTGGATTGGGCACACTTTCCTACAACCTCGACGATGCCACCCAGAGCCCGGACGGATTGCCGAACTACAATCTCCGTTCGGTGCCGAACATCGTTGCCGGCGTGAACAGTTCGCAGGTGCTCGACGTGAACCGCGTGACGGGCATCACGCGTGGCAGCGGCAGCCTGTATTACATGGATCCGAACCAACCCACCGCTCGCGCTCACCAGTGGAACTTCATGATCGAGCGCGAGTTGTTCTCCAACACCGTCGCCAAGGTCGGCTACATCGGGACCCACGGCACCCGCATGTCGCAATGGTATTCGCTCAACGATAACCAGCCCGGCTATGTCTGGTACCAGACCACCAAGCAGCCATTCCCAACAGGCGAATTCGCCAACGTCGCGCGCCGCCTCTACGATCAGCAGGTCTACGGCGCCATGCAGCGGTATCAGAAGACCGGTTGGTCGAACTTCAACGGCATCCAGTTGGAGTTCGAACACCGCTATTCGAAGGGCTATGCCTTCCAGGTCTTCTATGTCATGAGCAACGCCATGCGCGTGGCGGGCGACGGCTGGCGCGACGACACCATGCGTCCTGCAGCCTACTACCTGCCCGGCGCGGTCCCGACCGACGATCAGGCGCGCAACCGCCTGCTCTATTACCGCCGCGACACCGGCATTCCCAAGCACCGCGTCAATTGGAATTTCCTTGTCGACCTTCCCTTCGGCAAAGGTAAACCCATCGGCGGCAACGCCGGCCGTGCGCTTAACACCCTGATCGGCGGATGGCAGGTGGCCGGCACCGGACAGTTAACCAGCCGCTACTTCCAACTCCCCACCAACTATTGGGGCCAGCAGAGCAATGTGGAAGTCTACGGGACGCAGTACAAGATCCAGGACTGCCGCACCGGCGTCTGCTACGACGGCTATCTCTACTGGAATGGCTACATCCCCGCCAACCGCATCAACAGCGTCGACGCGCAGGGACGTCCGAACGGTGTGATGGGCGTTCCCCAGAACTACGTTCCCGTCCAGAAGTACATCATTCCGATTCCGGCCAACGGCGGCTCGTCCAGCGATCCGAACCAACCGTTCTATGAGTCGAACAACGTCGTGGTGCCTCTATCGAACGGCGTTCAACAGCGCGTCGGCTACGATACCGGGCTTCACCCGCTCCAGAACCAATTCGTTCTGGCCCCGATGTTGTGGAACATGCAGGCTTCCGCCTTCAAAGCCATCCCAATCACGGAACGCGTCATCTTCCGCTTCAACATCGACTTCCTGAATAACGTCTTCAACATGCCCGGCACCAACGTCCCCGGTTCCGACGGCATCATCCTCACCCGGACCTCCGCCAACTCTCCACGCGTGTTGCAGCTAACCGGCCGCATCACCTGGTAACCGCAATCCAAGACTGGTCAATCCAAGGCGCAGCCCCACCCGGCTGCGCCACTCGGCCTTTGTGCAAACTACTGCCAGACACGCATCACGTACCCAAACCGCGACCGTGAGGGCGTGAGAAATAATCTCCCGAATGCGATTCAGCGCCGCCCCACAGGTTCGGCAAATCGCTGCAAACACGCATTGCACCGGAAACGGAACCGCAACCGTGAGGGCGCGGGCCCTATTATTTCTCAGTCCCGCGAGGGAGCGGTGTTCCGGATTTTCGCACACGCCCCGAGGGAGCGGTGTCCCGGATTCTTGCACACGCCCCGAGGGAGCCGTGTTCGCTGAGAAATGTCTCCTATACGCAAGCCCGCGGTCGTCTTCCCCCGAATGCCGGCCGCCCACAATCTCCTACAATCCAACCATGCGCCCGTTCGCCCTCCTTCTCGCCGCGCTCCCCGCCTTCGGCCAACTCAGCGAACCCGCCCGCTGGACCACCGGATTGCTCAGCGACTACCGTCTGACCCCCAACGTCACTTATCTCACCATCAACGGCTACGATGCGAAACTGGACGTCTATGCGCGGGCCGACACATCCACGCCCCGTCCCGTCCTGATCTGGATCCACGGCGGTGGCTGGCACGGCGGCAGTAAAGAGGGCTCGGTCTTTACCATCCTGCCGTGGATCGAATGGGGTTGGAATGTGGTGAACGTGGAGTATCGCCTGGCCAATGTCGCCAAAGCCCCCGCCGCTGTCGAGGACTGCCTCTGTGCCCTCCGCTGGGTCGCCACCAATGCCGGAAAGTACGGCTTCGACACAACCCGCCTCGTCACCGGAGGCGATTCCGCGGGAGGCCACCTGGCCCTAACCACCGCCATGATCCCCGAAAGCGCCGGGCTCGCCAACCAGTGTCCGGGCGCGCCCCTGCCGAAAGTAGCTGCCGTCGTGAACTACTACGGCATCACCGATGTGACTGAGATGGTGGACGGTCCCCGGGCGTCGGGCTGGCTTCCTACTGGTCCGGCGAGAGCGCAAATAGCCCGCCAAGTCTCGCCCCTCACCTATGTGCGGCCCGGCGTCTGTCCCATCCTGACAATCCACGGCGACAACGACCAGATAGTCCCTTACAACAACGGCCAGAAACTCCACAAAGCGCTCACCGAGGCGGGCGTACCCAACGAACTGTTCACCATGACCGGCGCCGGCCACGGCGGCTTCAACAAGGCGCAACGCCTGCAAGCCCACACCAAAATCCGCGACTTCCTATCGAAACACAACCTACCCGCCGCCCCGTGATAAGGGAATTTCGTGCCACTTGCCCACTCCGGCGCACAATCAACGGAGCTTTGCCGCGGCGCGTACGCCCGCGAAGCGCTTCGGGCATGGCGCCACACCCGCTCACCGAGCCACGAGCGCGCGCGCTCGTGCTCAAAACGTACCGAAGCCGGCACTACCTCCCCGATCGTCCGCCGACCCCGGCCAGAGCCGCCGCTTTGCTAAGCGGCGGGTGCCCGCACCACAGCCGGAAATCGAGCTCAAAACCCAAAGGAGTGTTACTGAATCCAAACACAACCTGAAATGTGGACTCCACCCAACGCTAAGCGTCGACGTGATCGGCGAAAAACCGGTCCAGCCGAGCCTTGTGCTCGCGGCTCAGATTCACCGACAAGTCCTTCATCTCACCCTTCGACAACGGTTTGAACGCCTTTGCCATCTTGATGTTCTCGTCGATGTAGTCCAGTTGCGGCATGCCCACCACGCCGGCCGCCACCGGCAGCGACAACGCATAACCCATCAGCTTGTCGAGCGGCGCCGCCCCAACCAGACCTTCCTGCGCGTAAAGCTTCATCGCCGTCACGCCCATCTTCTTCTTCAGCGCC
This sequence comes from Bryobacterales bacterium, assembly GCA_020846745.1. Lineage (GTDB taxonomy): Bacteria > Acidobacteriota > Terriglobia > Bryobacterales > Bryobacteraceae > JADLDI01. The sequence continues at coordinate 108,899 of JADLDI010000087.1, forward strand.
ACCGGCAGCGCCTGATGCTCGAAGCTGTTCGGCAGCGTCCGGTTCATGATCATCTTGCCTTTCCCATTGGTCATGCCGGACAGTGCCGCGTTCAATGCCATCTGCGTGCAATCGAAATCATGCCGCTCCAGCGCGGTTTTCAAAGTCATTGGGTCAAAATGGCTGGTAACACCGATGAACCGTGCCATCTTCTGGTCGCGCATCTTATAAAGCGCCTTGATCAGCCCATCCGGAGCCTCTGCCTTAGCCAGATCGTCCGGACCCAGCAGCGCGTGCATATGGACCAGATCCACCTGATCCACCCCAAGCCGCTTCAGGCTGCCCTCCATCGTCCGCATCGCGTCGTCACCCTTGCGGTCCTGCATCTTGGTCACAAGCCACAAGTCCTTGCGCCTTCCTTGGATCGCCTTCCCCACCCAAGTCTCGGACTTCCCGCCCCCATAGCCGAAGGCCGTATCGATGTAAGTGATGCCCAAGTCCATCCCCTTGTGGAGCGCTTCCACGGCCTTACCTTCGTCGTTATAGCTCAGCAGCCGGCTGCCGCACCCGAACCCGAGCACGGATACTCGTGCCCCGGTTTTACCAAGGATGCGCGTCGGCATTCCGGATTTGCCGTCAACGGCTGCGCCCAGGGCAGCATAGGCGGCGGATAGTGTTCCCAGCGGAACGGCTTCAAGGAAAGTGCGGCGGGTGATTGCCATGCACGAATTTTACCGGATCGTACGGCTCGAGCACTACCGGGTCCTTATCCGGGATCGCCAGCCAGAACTGCCGCTTCGGATAGTAATCCCGTAGTTGCCGGTTCAACCTTTCTCCGCGGTCGCGCGCAAAGACGACCGGCGCCGAATCGATATCGGGCGGGTTATACACCCAATCGAACGTGAAGTTCAGGTCGCGCCGGCTGTAGCGAACAAACACAACATGTGCCCCGCCCTGTTGCCGCAACCGGTCCACCACCTTCTGCCGCGACTCTCCTAAATAGAACCGGCAACACCAACTGATCGCCTTTGGCATCTGCTCCGGCCGCCGTATCGGCGGAGACGCCGCCCGCACGCCCATTGCAAGGACTAGCGCGACGGGAACCCATGTCAAATAACTGGTCGCGAACCGCCGGTCGCGCCGCACCCATTCGCGGCAACAAAGCACCACCACGCCCAGCAGGCAGATCCCAAACGGCGCATAGTAGTGCGCGAAAGCCGACTGCTCGGTAGCGACCATCGCCAAGCCCAGCACACTCAGCCAAACCAGCACACGTGTCCGCCGCCGCCGCAACGCCGCCAGCCCATAGATCAGCGGCGGAGTCAGCAGCGGACCCGCAAAATGGTGCCACTGCCGCGACGTCTTTAACGGTGCATACTCCGCCAGCGCCGCCACCGAGTCGATCTGCTGGTGCTGGTCCAGTTCCCAATCCCAGTAGTCTGAGAGCTTCCCATGCTCCAACGGCTTCTTCACGGGTGTCATCCACACAGCGGTCATCGGCCATCCGTAGCGCTGCTGGTTTTCGAAGTAAGGTAACCGGAGGTAGCTCCCAGTCACTGCTTTGCAATAGATCGCCAGTCCCGCGCCTCCAGCCACGGTGATGACGGAGGCCACCGCGGCCGCGCGCGCCAACTGCCGCCATGGCCGAATCCAGAGTGCCCAGCCGATCACCGCCGCACACAGGACGGCGCCCTCCAGCGGCCTGGTAGCCGCGAGGATCACCAGCCCGATCCCAAACGCCGCCCCGGTGACAGCGCTCGACCGTCCGGACCGCCATCGCCCGGCAGCGCCCACCACCAGCGCCCCCCCCAGCGCTCCCACCGATCCACCCCAATAGCTGTGAATCCAGTACCCGTTATCAGACCCGTTGAGCAGCGCCTTCAGCACCGCCAACAGGCCGCCCCACCACGCCCACCACGGCGAAAGCCATCCGCGGAAGGCCCACACAGCCGCCAAAACGAACCCAATGCACGACAGGATCACCCCGGCATAGTGCGACTGAAACAGGACCTGCCCCAGCGCCAGAAACAGCGCCGGACCCGGCAGGTACATCGATGCATAGTGCGGCAGCGGCAGCACATGGATCGTTTCGAAGAACGGCCACAGCGGATGCGGCGGATTCGCCAACCGGCCCGCCACCAGCGTCTCGGCCAGCAATCGGTGGCTCCACTCATCCGGGACATACGGCAGCGGCGCCGGCCGCCACGGCAGCAGCGCCAAACGCAGCACCAGCAACGTCAGCATCGGCGTCGCGTAAGCCAGCCACCGGTCACGCCCGCAGCGCCGTGCGAAACGAACCCAAATCGGACGTTCCGGCAGCCACCGGAAAGCCACCGCCAGCAGTAGCATCAGCGTGAGCGGCCATTCCCACAAATTGCAATTGAGTGCCACCGCTGCAACCGGCGCCGCGACCCAGGAAAGCAAAAAGTCCACCAAGGCGAATGACCTTCTATCGAAGATCGGCCTTGGTGGACTTAAACTTTATCCGTAAGACTAGGACGCTTTGGCCAGCCGAGCAGTCGCCGGTTCCAGCAGGTGCTTGGGAGGCTTTTTCAAATCCCAAACCAGCCCGACCCACGACAGCGCCGTCAGCACGTACAACGATAGGTCGACCTCCCACCAGAAGAACCCCATCCGCGCCGCCGACGGCAGGTAATGGTGGTTGTTATGCCACCCCTCGCCCATCGTGATCAGCGCCAGCAATCCATTGTTGCGGCTGTCGTCCTTAGTCGGATACCGCCGCGAACCGAACACGTGCGCCAGCGAGTTGATCGTAAACGTCCCGTGATACAAAACCACGGTCGAAATCACGAATCCCCACACCAGCATCTGATAGCGATTCGTGCCCAACGATGGGAAACTCTCCAGTAACCAACCGAACAGGTACACCATCGCGCCCAGCGTCACACCCGGCGTCCAGTGATACTTGTTCATCCACACCAGTTCTTTATACTTCGCGAACTGGTGGATCAGGTTCCACTTCGTCTCGTTGTAGCGGTTACAGACGATCCAGCCGCAGTGCGAATACCAGAACCCGCGCTGCACCGGCGAATGGATGTCTTCCGGGTCGTCGGAATGCGCGTGGTGATGCCGGTGAAGCGATGCCCACCACAGCGGACCCTTTTGCATCGAGGAACAGCCAAGCCAGGCAAGCAGGAATTGAAAAGTCCGGCTCGTCTTATAGCTGGCATGGGAAAAATAGCGATGATAGCCACCGGTAATGCCAAACATCCGGGCGTAGTACAGCACTACGCAGGTCAGCACGGCTATCCAGCTCACGCCGACCCAAAACGCAAACAAGCACGCTAAATGTAAGCCAAAAAACGGCAAACTGGAAATCCAGTTCACTTTGTCGAGATCACGATTTTCAAGCTGCGGATTTTCCAACAAGCCTACGGCGATTCCTTTCGAGTGTGCGGCCCAGTCCTTGAGAGATCCCCTCTCGGCGTAAATGCCTGAGGTTCAGTATAGCGTCAATCCGGTAATCCCTTTAATCCCCCAGATAGTGGAGTGCCAGCCGCCGTGTGTGCGGATGCGTCCGATGCTCATACACATACATCCCCTGCCATGTTCCAACCGCCGGCATTCCGTTCATCACCGGGATCGACAGATTCGTCAATGTCAGCGCCGCCCGGATGTGCGCGGGCATGTCATCCGGACCTTCCATGGTGTGCCGGTACAGCCGGTTATCCTCAGGAACCAGCCGTTTGAAAAACTGCTCCAGGTCGTAGAGAACATCGGGGTCCGCATTCTCCTGCACCAGCAGCGATGCAGACGTGTGCTGCAGCAGAATCGTCAGCAAGCCTTCACTCGCACCAATCGACCGCAGCCAGCTCAATACCTCCGCCGTGAAGTCGTACAGTCCCTTGCCCCGCGTTTGAACACTGATTCGATGATGTACCTGACGCACTTACTCTACGGTGACACTTTTTGCGAGATTGCGGGGCTGATCCACGTCGCACCCGCGCCGTACCGCAATGTGATACGCCAGCAACTGCAGCGGCACGATCTCCAGAATCGGCAGCCAGATCTCATCCGTCGGCGGAATCGAGATCACATACTGCGCCACCTTCTTCACCTCGTCCACATCCGGCTGGCACGCCACCGCTACCACGATGCCGCCGCGAGCATTCACTTCCTGGATGTTCGAGAGCGTCTTCTCGTACCGCACCCGGCTCTCTTCGCTCGACGGGTCACGTGTCGCGAGCACGACGACCGGCAGGTTCTCGTCAATCAACGCGTTGGGCCCGTGCTTCATCTCTCCTGCGGGATAGCCCTCCGCGTGGATGTAGGAGATCTCTTTCAGCTTCAGCGCACCCTCCAGCGCGATCGGGTAATGAATACCGCGCCCAAGGAACAGAAAGTCCGTCACCCGGAACAGATGCCGCGCGACATCCTCGAAATGGGTATCGTTGGCCAGCACCACTTCCATTTTGCCGGGAATGCGTAGCAGTTCCTGCGCCGCCGCCTGCAACATCTCGGGGTCCATGTTCCGGCACTGCGCCAGATACATCGCGAGCAACCCCATCGCGGTCAACTGCCCGGTGAACGCCTTGGTCGACGCCACACCGATCTCCGGACCCGCGTGGGTCAGCAAACTCCCCACCGCCTCACGCGTAATCATCGACCCAACCACATTACAGATCGCGAGCGTCTTCGATCCCTTCTGCTTCGCCTCGCGCTGCGCCGCCAGCGTATCCGCCGTCTCGCCCGATTGCGAAATCACCACCGTCAGCACCGACGAATCCACAATCGGATCGCGATACCGGAACTCGCTCCCGTAATCCACTTCCACCGGCACACGCGCCAGCTTCTCGATCATGAACTTGCCCGCCAACCCCGCATGCCAGCTCGTTCCGCAGGCCACGATCTTCACCTGCTTGAACTCCGCAAACTCCTGCGGCGACAGGTTCACTTCATTCAGAAACAGATGTCCCGTCTCCTGGCTCACGCGCCCCAGCATGGTGTCGCGCACCGCGCGCGGCTGCTCAAAAATCTCTTTGAGCATGAAGTGCTTGTAGCCGCCCTTTTCCGCCATGATCGGATCCCACAGAATGTGGGACACGTTGCGCTTGATCGGCCGCCCTTCGAAGTCCGTCAGCCGCACGCCTTCGGCAGTCATCACCGCCAGGTCGCCGTCGTCCAGGAAAATCATGTCCCGGGTGTGCGACAGGATCGCCGGAACGTCCGACGCCAGAAAGTATTCGCCTTCGCCCAACCCGACCACCACCGGCGGACCAGACCGCGCGGCCACAATCTTCTTCGGATCGGACAGCGACACGATCCCCAGCGCGAACACGCCGCTCAATTGCTTCACCGCCATTCGCACCGCTTCTTCCAGCGACCGCTCCGGCAGGAACCGCTCAATCAGGTGCGCGATCACCTCCGTATCGGTTTCGCTCTTGAACCGGTGCCCCTGCGATTCCAGCTTGTGCTTCAAAGAAAGGTAGTTCTCCACAATTCCGTTGTGTACTACCACCACATTCCCTTTGGAATCGCAATGTGGGTGAGCGTTCTCTTCCGTCGGCCGGCCGTGTGTCGCCCAGCGCGTGTGGCCGATGCCGTACGACCCCGCCACCGGGTTGTCGCGCAGGCATTCTTCCAGATTCCTGAGCTTGCCCGAAGCCCGGCGAATCTCGATCTGACCGTGTCCGTTCAGGACCGCAAGCCCGGCGGAATCGTAACCACGGTATTCCAGCCGCTTTAAGCCATCGAGAATGATAGGAACGGCACTTCGAGTGCCAATGTAGCCGACAATTCCGCACATAGCGCTGCCCCCTCTTTATCGGCAGACTTGTCTCAACTATTTAGGATCTTCGACGCGATAGTCTTCAATTACCGGATTGGCCAGAATTTCCCGCGCGATTTCGTCCAGCTGCTCTTTCACCTTCTGCTGATCCGCCGCCGCATCCACTTCTATCTCGAACACCTTGCCCTGCCGCACGTCCTGCACCGCCGTATATCCCCGGCTGCGCAGCGCCGCGCTGATCGTCTGGCCCTGCGGGTCCAGCACCGTCGGTTTCAAGGAAACAAAAACTCGAGCCTTCATCGGATTCTTCTCATTGTACGGGACTATCCCGTTAGAACTTCACCTTCGGAGCCGTTCGCGCCGCATCGTCCGTCTTAAAATACGCATCGTTGCGCTGGAAACCGAACAGCGATGCCGCAATGTTCTGCGGGAACTGCTGCAAGTAGGTGTTGTACTTCTGGACAGTCTCGTTGTACTTCCGCCGCTCCACCGCAATCCGGTTTTCCGTACCCGCCAGTTCGTCCTGCAGCCGCTGGAAGTTCTCGTTCGATTTCAACTGCGGATAGTTCTCCACCACCACCAGCAATCGCGACAGAGCCGAATCGAGCTTCGCGTTCGCCGCGATCGTTTCCTGCGGATTCCGCGCGCCCGACATAGCCGCCCGTGCGTTCGCGATATCCGCAAACACCGTCTTCTCCTGGGTCGCAAATCCCTTGACGGTCTCCACCAGATTCGGGATCAGGTCGGCCCGGCGCTGCAGCGCGACGTCCACCTGCGCCCACGATGAATTGATCGCCTCGCGCTGCTCCACCAGATTGTTCCGCGCGGAAACCAACTGGCCGCCGATCAGCAGCCCGCCCAACACCAGAATCCCCAGAACAGCCAAAAGTACTTTCATCGTTGATGCCTCACTTTTCCAGCCTGTCCACGGCATCTACCAACGCCTGGACGCTCAATAAGTATTGTGCAAACACTTGCTTGCTGTCGACCGACTTCGCCGCCACCTGTTTTTCCCGCAGGTCCATCAAGGTTCGGAACGGCGTCACATCAATGCCGAGCGCCGTCCCGAGCGCCTCCACAGTCTCACGCTTACTGCCCGGACGCGCCGTCCCGCTCAGGATCAGCACATGCCTCCCCAGCACCAGAAACGTACTCACCGATTCCGCCAGCAGCGACGTGAGCAGGCGCGCATCGTGCAGCAGTCCCGCCGCTTTCTGCCGCAGCCGGATGAACGCCGTCCGCAACTGATATTCCACCTGCGCGCGATAAAACGAATCGTCAATCTCCAGCCCCTCGATCACGTCACGCCCAGCCAGCACACGCCGTTGATGCCGCATGTCGTGAAACTCGATCGGGAAGCAGTCCGTCGACGTCCGCACTTCCAACTCAGCCAGCAGCAACGGCGCGGGATTGCCCAGGTCGCGCCACCAGCGGAAAATAGGCTCCGCCGCAGCCAAATCGGCCGGCCGGATCGACTGCAGCACGCACAAAATGTTGAGGTCCGAATACTGCTCGTGATACTCGCCCGACGCCGCCGACCCATACAAGATCACGCTCACCAGGTCCGTCCCGAACGTTTTCTCGAGTTTGGCTGTCAGTTGATCCGGATTCTTCTGCATATCCTTACCAGTCGCTCGATGCGCCGCCCCCTCCTGAATCTCCGCCCCCGAATCCGCCGAACCCGGAACCCCCGCCGCTCGACCCAAACCCGCCCGATCCGCCGCGCCAAATACCTCCTCCCGATCCCGGAAAGATGAACGGAAACCCGCCCATGCCGTATCCGCCACTCCCCCCGCCACCGCGCCGCGACGAAATCAGCGCCAGCAGGATAAACACACCCACCAATCCCAACACCGGCCACAGCGCCACCGTCGGATTACCGCGCTGATACCGTCGCAACGGCTGCGGAGCCGCCACCGCATCGCTCGATATCTTCTTGGCCTCAAGTATCCGCTCACCGATCGTGTTCGCGCCCAAAAGCAGCGCATCGCCGTAGTTCCGGTCGCGCAACGCAGGCCGCATCGCTCGCAACACCGATCCCGCAAACCCGTCCGGCAAGATCGGCTCTAAACCATAGCCAACCTCTAACCGGCTGCGGCGCTCCGTAATCGCCAGCAGCAGCAGAACCCCTTCATTTGTCCCCTTCTGCCCGATGCCCCACGCCCGGAACAGAGTATTGGCGACGTCTTCCACCGGTTCACCCTCAAGCGTCGTCAGCGTCACAAAGGCCATCTCGACGCCAGTGCGTGTCTTGAAGTCCGATGCGTAGCGTTCCAGTCTCGTCTTCGCCGCCGGATCGAGCGCCTGCGCGAAGTCCGAAACGTAGCCTTCCGGTTTAAGAGATTTGACGTCAAGCGCAAACGCCGGCAACAGCGCGCACCATGCGAGGCTCGCCGCTGTCGCACATCTGCGCAGAGTGGACATGGTCAGCAGCGCAGATCGTCGCGCGTCAGCTTCATGCCGTTCAACCGGCCCAACACCGAAATGGCCACCGCTTCCGAACGGAAAAATCCGCAAGCTACCTCTTGAATCTTTTCGGCCGTCACGGCTTCAATCGACGCCAGAATTTCGTCGAGACACGTAAACTTCTGGAAGTACAACTGCTGCCGCGCCAGATTCGACATCCGGCTCGACGTCGACTCCAGGCCCAGCATCACTGAACCCTTCAGGTGATTCTTGCTGCGTCGCAGTTCCTCTTCGGGCACCGGTTCTTCCCGCAGTTTCCGGAACTCGGCCAAAATCAGGTCGATCACCTCACGCAGCGTCTCCGCCGATGTCCCCGCATACACGGTCAGCGCGCCCGAGTCGCGATAGGAGTTCAGTTCGGAAAACACCGCGTACACCAGCCCCCGCTGCTCGCGAATGTTCTGAAAAAGCCGCGAACTCATGCTGCCCCCCAGCAGCGTGTTCATGATGTACGCCGCAAACCGGTTCTCATGCGCCACCGCATACGCCGGCACGCCCAGAATCAGATGCACCTGTTCGAGCGACGACTTCTCGCGCAGCACGATCCGCGAATGCGTCCGCGGATTCTCCGGACCTGGCCGCGCCGCTCCCGGAGCCAGTTTCTCAAACTCGCGCGCCGCCAAATCCACCATCTCCTGATGGTTCAAATGGCCCGCCGCCGTGATCAGGATATTCGAAGGCGTGTACACGGTCCGGTAAAACTGGTCGATCATCTCGCGATCGAACCCCCGAATCGTATCCTTCGTGCCCAAAATCGGCTTGCCCAGCGGATGATCTTTCCAGAAGTTGCTCGAGAAGGCTTCGTGGACCAGGTATTCCGGACTGTCCGCCTCCATCTTCAGCTCTTCCAGAATCACGCCCTTTTCTTTGTCGATGTCTTCGGGCCGGAACGCCGGTCGCAACACCATATCGGCCAGAACCTCAAAGGCCACCGGCACGTGCTCGTCCAATACCTTGGTATTGAAACTTACCAGTTCCTTCCCGGTGAATGCGTCGAGATTCCCGCCCAGTGAGTCGATACTGCGGGCGATCTCTTCGGCGGATCGCGTTGCCGTCCCTTTGAACACCATGTGTTCAATGAAGTGGGAAATCCCATTCTCCGGACCAACCTCGCGCCGCGATCCCGAGTCGATCCAAATGCCGACCGAAACGCTGCGCACGTGGCCCATCTCCTCCGTAATGATCTTCAAGCCATTCGGAAGAGTCGTTGATTGTATATTTCGTTCGGCGGAAGTGGACGCCATTGGCGGGTGCTTTAGACACCTTCATTGTAGCATCGGGCACGAATTTTCCCCGTTGTTAGACTGGACTTATGGGGACGGCACTGCTGGGGTTGGATGCGTCGGAACTGCTGTCTGCATTGGGCCCCGGACATCCTGCCTTCCGCGGCCGCCAACTCTACGAAGCCCTCTACCGCCGGCGCGTCTCGTCTTGGGACCAGGTAACTACCCTACCCAAATCTCTCCGCGACGATCTCGTCACGCGGCTCCCGCTCGGCTGGCCCGAGGTCGCCGCCGACTATAGTTCGGTCGACGGCACCCGCCGCTATCTGCTGCGCCTCGGCGACGGCCGCACGGTCGAAACCGTGTTCATGCCCGAAGAGACCCGCGACACGATTTGCATCTCGTCGCAGGTCGGCTGTCCCGTCGATTGCAAATTCTGCCTCACCGCCCTAATGGGCCTCGAACGCAATCTCACCGCCGGCGAAATCGTCGGCCAGGTGCTGCTCGTCGCCGCCCGGCACAGCCTCGCGCCCGGTTCGCGCCAATTGAACGTCGTTATGATGGGCCAGGGCGAACCGCTCCTCAACCTGCCGAACGTCCTCAAAGCCACGCAACTACTGGTCGATCCCAAAGGCGTCGGCATGTCCGAACGCCGCATCACCGTCTCCACCGCCGGCATCATTCCGCGCATCGCCGAACTTGGCCAGGCCGACGTCCGCCCCAAACTAGCGATTTCGCTAAACGCCTCCACCGAAGACCAGCGCCGCGAACTGATGCCCATCACCCGCAAATGGCACTTGAAGGACTTGATCGAAGCCTGCCGCGCCTATCCACTGCGCCCCTGGGAAAAGCTTACCTTTGAATACGTCCTCTTACGTGGCGTAAACGACACCGATGCCGACGCGCGGCGGGTGGTCCGGCTGCTTAGCCATTTGAACGCCAAGGTCAACCTGATTGCGCTGAACCCGGGCCCGGGCATTCCGTTCGAAACCCCAGGCCCGGAACGCGTCGCCGGCTTCCAGTCGATCGTCGCCAAAGCCATGCCCTGCTTTGTGCGGAAACCGCGAGGCAGGGACATCTATGCGGCGTGCGGGCAGTTAAAGCGGGTGGCGGCTGAGGAACTGGTCGGGCTGCGGTAGAAGAGTGTCGCCGTCAACAAGGATCCTGTACCGCTGCCGTTGAGACCGGTCACCAACGGAATCCCATCACTTCACATCAGCCACCTACATCATCTCTGCGCCAATCGCCGCTCCGCCTCCATGATGTTCCTCAGAATGTCATTGATTCGCGTCAAATGGCCCCCGCCCTTCGACTTCAGCCACTCAAGTACACTTGGGTCCAGCCTCACGCTTACGGGCACCTTCGGGCGCATGTCGCGTAAACGCACCATCTGTGCCAACTGCTGATCAGTCAGCGGCGGAATGTCGTCATAGTTGATATCCGAATCGTCGCCAGCCGCCTGCTTTGCAGCATGACGCTTCATCGTCCGCCGTTCACCTTCACTCCATTTCCTGTTTTTGATATCGGCGGACGTCATTCTTGTTGGCCCGGCGGGCCGAGATGATGCGGACGATTTCTTCGCCATCGATTTGCTCCCTATACACGTGAACAACGATCAAAACCACTGCCTCACCGCGACCAACCCGAACGCTCCCCAAGGCGTGCCAGCGTTGTTCTCCGGTCTCGTCGACTCGATCGGGCCGAATCAGGCAGTTCTCATCCTCAAACGCGAGTGCCGCAAACGCGAACGAGACCCCGTGCTTTTTCTGATTTGCCTCGTTCTTGTGCTCGTCCCACTCGTAGTACACCGTGTATATACGATTGTACCGCGATGGTGTCCTCCGCCGGGCTGCGAACCCGGGCGCGACGGTTCTTTCGTCAGAACGGCGAGGGTGCTGTGCCGGCCGGGATCACCAAATGGATCGGCTTGTCCGGCATAAAACTCGATTCCGAACTCCGTGAAGCCGCAAGCAGGCGGCTTAAGCGGAATCCCGCAGCCCCTTGCACTCCGCGCACGGACACACCTTCCTCAGATGGACCCACGAATAGATCCCCGAATTATGCCCGTCATTCCAATTAATTCGGATCGCGTACGACCCGATCGGCTCCACCGATAGCATCTTCAGCGCCGGCTTGTACATCTGGAATGGCGATGCGTCCGGCTTCGAGTAATTCGACTTCTGCGGCTCCGTGCCGTGTGCGCCGGTACACGTCGCGCACGGGCATTCGTCCCGCAAATACGCCAGCGGATAGTCCGACTGGTGCCCGTCTTTCCAGTCGATCTTGATCCCTTTCGACTTCGATATCGCGATATGTTCGGGGTCTGCTGCTACTGTCGGTTGCATTCTCTTATTGCACGCGTTCCACGTCTCTGATTCCGGAGATGCGGCGCATCTGCGACATGATGCGCTCCAGTTGTTTCTTGTCGCGGATCTCGATATTCATTTCCACAATCGCCGCGTCGCCCCCGCGCTGCTCGTCGGGACGCGCCTCGAGCGATCGGATATTCGAATTCTCGTGCATCAGAATCGAGGTGATCTGATTCAAAATGCCCGGTTTGTCCTCCGAATACACCGTCAGGTGAACCGGGAACTGCTTCTCGGCCGCTCGCGCCCACTCGACATCGATGCGGCGTTCGGCCTCGTACATCAGGCTGGTCACATTCGCGCACGACGTCGAATGTACGCCCACGCCCTTGCCGCGCGTGATGTAGCCCACGATGGGCTCTCCGCGAATCGGGTTGCAGCACTTCGCGCGATACACCAGAATGTCGTCGATCCCTTTTACGCGAAGCACCAGGTCTTCACTGCCGGGAACCGGTTCGCCCGGTTGCGGGCGCGCTCCGGGAGCCACGGGTTCAGGCGCTGCCGCCGTATGCGGCTGCTCCGGCAGGAACGGCTGCAGGATCTGCCGCGCCGAGAACTTGCCGTAACCTAACGCCGCGTGCAGATCTTCAATCTTGCTCGATCCGTGGTCTGACGCTGCCTTCTCCCACTGGTCGCGCGTGATGCGCGATAACGGCAATCCCAGCCGCCGCGCCTCCCGCTCGAGCGACTTCACGCCGATTTCGATCGCCCGCTCGCGCTCGGTCGCCTTCACCACCTGGCGGATCTTGTTTCGCGCCCGCGATGTCTTCACCAGCGCCAGCCAGTCTTTCGACGGCATGTGGCCGGTCTGCGTCAGAATCTCCACCACATCGCCGTTTCGCAGCGGCGTCCGCAGCGGCACGATGCGCCCGTTCACCTTCGCGCCCACGCACGAATGCCCCACGTCCGTATGGATCGCGTACGCAAAGTCGATCGGCGTCGCTTCGCGCGGAACAACGATCACCCGGCCCCGCGGCGTGAAGCAGTAAACTTCCTCCTGGTACATGTCGACCTTGAACGTCGACATGAACTCGCCCGGGTCGCGCATCTCGCGCTGCCACTCCACCAACTGGCGCAGCCACACGATCCGCTGATCGTCCTCCGCCGGGCCCTTCTTCCCTTCCTTGTACTTCCAGTGCGCCGCAATTCCTTCTTCCGCAATCCGGTGCATCTCTTCCGTCCGGATCTGGATCTCAAACGACAGCCCGCCCGGGCCGATCACCGACGTGTGCAGCGACTGATACAGGTTCGGCCGCGGGATCGCGATAAAGTCTTTGATTCGCCCCGGAATCGGATGCCACTCGTTGTGGATCACGCCCAGTGCCGCGTAGCAGTTCTTCACTGAATCGGTGATGATCCGGATGCCCAGTATGTCGTACACCTGGTCCAGCCCGATCTTCTGCCGCCGCAACTTCTGGTAGATCGAATAGATGCGTTTGATGCGCGACTCCACGCGCGCCGGCACGCCTTCCCGCGAGAGCTTCACCGTAATGCTCTGCCGGATCTGCTCGAGCGATTGGTCGTTCGCCAGACGCCGCTCGCGTATCTGGTGCTCCAGTTCCGCCGCCGCTTCCGGCTCCGCATACCGGAACGCCAGATCTTCCAACTCGCCGCGAACGCGTCCCATTCCCAGCCGGTGGGCGATCGGCGCGTAGATCTCGAGCGTCTCCTGCGCGATGCTCTGTTGCCGGTCCGGCGGCAGCGAACCCAGCGTGCGCAGGTTGTGCAGCCGGTCCGCCAGTTTCACCAGAATCACCCGGATGTCGCTCACCATCGCCAGCAGCATCTTGCGGACGCTCTCTGCCTGGCGCTCTTCGCGCGAATACATGTGGACCTTCCCCAGCTTCGTCACGCCGTCCACGCAATGCGCTACTTCGTTGCCGAACAGCTTGCGGATCTCGTCCACCTTCACGCTCGTGTCTTCCACCGTGTCGTGCAGCAACCCGGTCTCGAGCGCGACCAGGTCCATATTCATGTCCGCCAGGATCTGCGCTACCGCGATCGGATGCGTGATATACGGCTCACCCGACTTGCGTGTCTGCGGACCGTGCCTTTCAACCGCAAACTCGAACGCCTGCCGCAGCGCCTTCAGGTCCTCGTTCGGACGCAACTGGTGCACCGTATCTTCAAGCACCTGGTACTGGGCGAGTACGTCGGCCTTCAGTTGCACTCCGGCCGGCGCAGGTTCGGAAGTCATCCCTATTTCTACTGTAACGTGTGGGCTCCGCATTCGATGAACAAATGCAAAAAGGACGGACCCGTCGGGGCCCGTCCTTTTCCCTTGTCGGCTCGCCTGAAACTACTTCTTCGGAGCCGCGTCGTTCACGATACCGCCCGGTTGAGCCTTGGCGGCGCGTTCGGTCTTGATCTTCTTGATTTCCATGGTCTTCGAAACCCATTGATCGGCCGCCGCGGTGTCCTTCTTGTAGTCTTCCATCGAATCCTGAATGTCGGCGCGTTCGCGGTGTAGCAGGTTCATGTACGCCATCGCATCGTCGTATTCCGGATCGATTTTGATCGCGTTCTCCAGGTTCGCTATGCCGGAATTGATCGTCTCGAGCAACTCGGCCCGCAACTGGTCGCGAACCTTCTTGTCCTTGATCGGACCCGGATCTTCCGGCTTCATCCCCAGCTTCGACCGCGCTTCCATTCGCTTCTGGAAGCTCTTCGTCCAGGCGATTACTCCCAGCGTATAGAACCCTTCCTTCGCTTTCGGATCCGCCGTTACCAGCCGGTGATTCCACTTCTCCGCCTCTTCCCATTTCTTCTGATGGAAGAACAGCGTCGCAATCGATGCGATCGCCAGCGCATTGTTCGGATCCTGCTGCAATACTTTGTCGAACTCGTCATAGGCCGCTTTGGCCATGTCCAGGTTCTCTTTCGATTCCGCCCCAGGAATGTACTGGCTCATGTAAGCCGACGCCAGATACAATCGTGCGGTCGGAAAATTCGGATCGAGCTCCGTCGCCACTTTGAAGTGTTCGACGGCTTCCGCGTACTTAGCGGACTTGAATGCGCGCACACCCTGGTTCAGGCGGTCGCGCGCTTTCAATTGCGTACACCCGGTAGCCGCTGCTAGCGACAACGCTACCGTGGCAATCAGGGCGACAACGGTACGGTTCTGCATTGTGCGGCTCCTACTGACCCTGCTCCATCTTCGGCGTCATCAAACCGACCTTGTCGATCCCTGCGCCCTTGGCCGTGTCGATCGCCTTGGCTACATACTGGAATTCGATGTCCGGATCGCCCTTCACGAATACTACCCGCTCGGCGCGAGTCTTGAAAATCTCTTCCAGCCGCGAGCCAAGCTTCTCTTCGGTCGACGGTTCCTGGTTGATCAGAATCGACTTGTCCTTGTTGATCGAGATCACCACCGTACGCTGATCCGATTCCGTTTGCTTCTGATTCGGAGGAGGAGGCTGCGGGACAAGCGATTCGAGTCCCTTCGGCGTCAGCGGCGTGATCACCATAAAGATGATGAGCAACACCAGGAGCACGTCGATTAGGGGTGTTACGTTGATATCGGCACGCGCGCCAGCGCCACCGCCAACTGCCATTGCCATAACTGAATCTCCCTAAATATTGAGTTCCTGCACGGACGCGGCTTCTTTCCCTAAGCGCCGCCGCCCGCGCCTTCCGTCGACTTGTTGATGCTCTCGGTCAGCAGCCCGAGTTGGTCGACACCAGCCGACCGCAGGTTGTCCACTACCTCGACAACCCTCTCATAGCGCGCCCGCGCATCCGATTTCAAATAACAGGTCTTGTCGATCCGGTTTGTCAGCAGATCCTTCACCTTCGAAGGCAGCGTGTCTGCCGTCATCTGGGTCGATCCCAAGTAAACCTTGCCGTCGCGAGAGACCGCCACCAGCACCGCGTCTTCTTTATCCGCGTCTGCCATCGCAATGGGGTTCTTGGTCTTCACCAGCTCTACCGTGATCCCTTTCGACAACATGGGCGTGATGACCATGAAGATGATCAGCATCACGAGCATCACGTCCACCATTGGGGTGACGTTGATGTCTGCTACTGGAGGTGGAGCTTTTTGCTTTGCTGCCATATTCAGTCCTCTTGTGCCGCTCTAGTCCGGTTCACCGGCCCGCCCGCCTCGGCAGGCGGACCGGTTTCACCCAACTCGCAGACAAACTGTCAGTCTTCTTACTACCTACTTCGCAGCCGTGCGGGTTCCAGCCGAACGCTTAATGAAATAGTCGATCAGCTCAGAGGCCGAGTTCCCCATTTCAACGTCCAGCGCTTCCAGGCGCGAGGTGAAGTAGTTGAACATCCAGACGGCCGGAATTGCCACGAACAGACCGATCGCGGTCGTAACCAGCGCTTCCGAAATACCGCCCGCCACCGCGCCCAGACCGGTCGACTTTTCCGTCGAAATACCTTTGAATGCGTTGATGATGCCGACGACCGTTCCGAACAGTCCCACGAACGGAGCCGAAGAACCGATGGTTGCCAGCGTGCCGATGCCGCGCTTCAGCTCGGCGTGCACAATCGCTTCCGCCCGTTCGAGCGCCCGGCGGCTCGCTTCTACCGCTTCACCCGGGATTTCCGAGCTCAACTGATGGGCCTTAAACTCCTGCAGACCGGCTACTACTACCTTCGCCAAATGGCTCTTCTTGTAACGGTCGGCGATCTTGATCGCTTCGTCGAGCTTGCCTTCGCGGAGCGCTCCGGCGACGGCAGGCGCAAACAAGCGGGACTGTTTCCGAGCGCCATTGTAGGCGATCAGGCGGTCAATCATGACGCCTATTGAATAGGCCGACATGATGAACATCACGATAACAACGGCTCGAGCCAGCCAGCCCATCTGTGCCCACATGGACTGCACGTCGAACGCCACTGCGCCGCCTTCCTGAAGGAGCAGGAAGGCGAGAAATTGCAAGTTGAGAAGCATTGTGTATTCTCCTGCGAGTTGATCGATTTATTGAAGGTCCGGAAAAACGGGGGAGGACTCGGTCCTCCCCTCGCCTTACTGGGTCAAAGTGAAATTCACGTCAATCTGAGTTATAACTTCCACCGGCTCGCCGTTCAGCTGAGTCGGCTGGTACACCCACTGCCTCACCGCGTCGGTCGCGCTCTGCACCAGCAGCGGGTGACCGCTCACCAGTTGAAGGTTCTGAATCGTACCATCTTTTCCGATGATCGCGCTGAACCGGACCGTGCCCTGAATTCGCGCCTGGCGTGCCAGCGGCGGATACACAGGCTTAGGTTGACGGACGAGTTTCGCGCTCTGTACGTTTCCACCTACGCGAATCCGCTGCGGAGCGGCAGGCGGCTTCGGCTTCTCTTCCACCTTCGGCGGAGGAGGCGGCGGCGGAGCCGCGGCCGGAACCGATCCGATGATGCCGCCGATTACGCCGCCCATCGTGCCGCCCGGTACGCCGCCCGGTACGCCGCCCACCACTCCGGCCGCGGCGGCCGGCGGAGGCAGTTCGTCTTCCTTAATCACGGCGATTTCTTTCGGGATCGTCTTGGGCGCCATCAGGCGGCCGGCGTCAAACTGACGCGGAATAACTTTTACCACCTTCGGAGGCGCGGCAGCCGGCGGCGGTGGCGGCGGCGGTGGGGGTGGCGGCGGAACGAGGAAGCTCGTCAACTGCACGCCTGGCAGCGTCTCGAAGTAGATCATCGGGACGATCACCGCTAGGACGATCAGCCCGATCTGGATGAGGGTCGAAATCAGGATCGTACTCGCTTTGCGAGTTTTGCCCGAGGCCTCAATCATGCTCTGCTCAAACATAAGCTTTTCTCCGTTACAAGCATCGCGGTGCGCCTGTCTCGCGGCGCTCCGTCCTAACTCCCCACGGCCTTACGCTTTCGCCTTGCCCCGCCCTCCCTTTCCGGTAGAGCGCGGTCCGGCTTACTTGGCCGCCTTGGGAGACGCTTTCTTCCCCGTCTCCCGCACTGTCTCTCGACTTACCTCGCGCGACGCCGGCGCGGACGCCACCGCCGAGCGCTTCCTGCTCTCCAACAGGTTTTGCCCGTAGATCAGGATCGGACTGGCTATAAAGATCGACGAGTACGTACCTACGATAATCCCCACAACCAGCGCGAACGAAAACGGATTCAGTACCGGACCGCCAAACAACCACAACGCCACCACCGTCAGAAACGTCAATCCACTCGTCAGAATCGTCCGGCTCAGCGTTTGGTTGATGCTGATATTCACCAGGTTCGGGAAGCTTTCCTTCCGCATCGTCTTCAGGTTCTCGCGGATCCGATCGAACACCACAATCGTATCGTTCATCGAGTAACCGACTAGCGTAAGCAAAGCCGCCACCACGGTCAAGTTGATTTCCTTGTTAAAGATCGAAAATAATCCGATCGTGATCAACGTGTCATGAAAAACCGCGACCACCGCGGCTACGCCATAGATCGTCTCGAACCGGAACGCGATGTACACCAGCATTCCGGCCAGCGCCAGCAACGTCGCATAAATCGCCTGCGACCGCAGCTCGTTTCCTATCTTCGGACCGACAAGTTCGAAATTGCGAACCACAAACGGTCCCAGGCCCAATTCCTGCTTCAGCACATTGATGATCGCCGGCGTCACTCCTTGGACTGCCGACAGCTCATCGAAACTCTTGATCAAACCCGACCGCGGCGGCGTGTCGCGGTACTCCGTAATCGACCTCGCCAGTGCTCGCAACTGCTCCGTCGACATCGCCACGTTCGCCCGCTGCAGCGGTTCCTGCACCCGATCGACCAGCGCGTCCACGCCCATGCCGTGAAAGTCCGGCTTGCCGTCCTTGGCCCCGAACGTCGACTGCAGCGTGTCCATCATCGTGCGGCGAGCTTGTTCCAGTTCGCCTTCCGACCTCAATTCGGTTTCCACGATGACCTCGTTCGTCCCCACAACCGGCTGGACGTTCACTTCGCCCGGAATCTTCGCGCTCAGCGCTTTCCGGATCTTATCCTCATCGGGGGCTGTCGCGAAACGGATGTTCGTAACAGTACCACCCTTGAAATCAATCCCATAACGGGGGCCGCCCTTTATTGCAAGGCTGGCGAGTCCCGCGATCAGCAGCACGACCGATAGGCCGATGAAGATCCGCTGCTTTCCTAAAAAGTCGAAATTTGCGTTCTTGAATAATTCCATGCAGCAGTTTTCAACCGGTGCACATTACCCTAGACACCGGGCGTAGTCTGGAAGTTCCCGCGCTGTCCAACAAACCGTATCACAATTGCGCCCCCTACCTCAAATGCTCAGGGTCCGCATCTGCGGGTTGCGCGATTGACCGTACTCAAACATCGTACGGGACACGAAGACAGCGGTAAATACGTTTGCTACCAAGCCGATCACAAGGGTTACAGCAAACCCCTTCACCGGGCCGGAGCCGAAAATAAACAAAAATGCGCAGCTCACCACCGTCGTTACGTGCGTGTCGATGATGGTCAAAAATGCGCGGTTGAAACCGGCGTCGATGGCCGCCGGAATCGCCTTCCCCGAGCGCAGTTCCTCGCGGATGCGCTCGAAAATCAACACGTTCGAGTCCACCGCCATACCGATCGTCAAAATCACTCCGGCAATTCCCGGCAGCGTCAGCACGGCCTCGAAATAGGACACCGCTGCAATCAGTACAATCGCGTTCAGTATCAGCGCCAGCGTCGCGTTCACCCCGCTCATCTTGTAGTAGAGAAGCATCGCCGCCACCACCGCGATCAGCCCAACGACTCCCGCCATAATGCCCTGCCGAATCGAATCGGCCCCCAGCGACGGTCCTACTGTCGTCTCCTGTAGGTACTTGATTCCCGCCGGCAGCGAACCCGCCCGCAGTACTAGCGCCAGGTCCGCCGCTTCCTGCTCGGTACCCGCGCCCGTAATCCGGCCTTGGTCTTCGATCCGGCTCTGGATCGTCGGCGCGCTCCGCACCTGATTATCCAGTACGATCGCCAACCGGTTCCCGATGTTCGTTTCAGTAAACCGGCCGAATCGCCGCGCCGCTTCCTGCGATAGGGTGAAATCCGTTTCCCACTTGCCGAACTCGTCGCGCGAGGCGCGCGCGTTCCGCAAATCGCGGCCCGTCACCACCGGGGTCCGCCCCAGTACATAAACCGCATCGCCTGGCTCGCCTTGGCGCGACTGTGCCCTCACAATCTTGCTGTTCAGCGGTAGCACGCCGCTAAACTTTTGTAGCGCCGCGTCCATGTTCGGAAACGGGCCATCTTTCACTTCCGCGATCTCGAGCATCGCCGCCGTCTGCAGAATCGCCTTCACGCGCGCCGGATCGTCCACGCCCGGCATCTGAATCATCACTTCGCCTTCGCTGTCCGCGCGGCCGCGCTGCTGCACCGTCGACTCGGCCAGGCCAAGTCCGTTGATACGTTTCTCGATCGTCTGCACCGCGCGCTCCACCGTATCCTTGCGCAACTGCAGAGCGTCGGACTTCCGCAGGTTCAGCCGGTAATCGGTCGAATTCACCGCCGTCAGAATCCATTGCGGAAACCGGTCTGTGATGATCTGCCGGAAGCCCGCTGTCTTATCCAGCGGCACGCCCTTCACGTTGATCTGAATCGTATCGGCCGCTTCAATCGTCTGCGGATCGTTCCGGTCGATCGTGCCGTACGCAATGCCGCCCTTCGCCAGTTCGTCCTTGATCCGCTCGATGCTTGTGTCCGCGTCCACCTTGAACGCGTCCTGCACCTGGATCTGCACCACCAGGTGCGACCCGCCCTTCAAATCGAGTCCGAGCCGGATATTGTTGCGGATATTCGTCAGCAGCTCGTCCTTGCTCTTCGGAATACCCGTAATCAGGTACACACACGCAACCAGGACGGCGACAATAAAGATCGCCTTAAATTTCAGATTCTTGTACATTGGCGTTGTCGAAAGATGTCTATTTACCGCTTTCCGGAGTCACCAGGGCCGAGACGGCGCTGCGCGCCACCTGCAGTTTGATGTTGTCGGGCTTCACACGCAAAATCACCGTATCGTCCGCGTTTATCGAGACGATCGATCCCACAATCCCGCCCGACGTCGTCACCATGTCCCCGTTCTTTAACTCCGACAGCATCTTTTGCTGTTGTTTCTTCTGCCGCTGCATGGGGAGGAACAGCAGAAAATAGAAAATACCAAAGATGAGGATCAGCGGGAGAAACCCGAGTATCGGGTTGCTTGGCGAAGAGCTTTGCAGCAGAAAAAAACTGAGAACCACGTCACCTCTGGCAGTCGAGCACCCGTCACCCCGCGGGTACGGCCTGCGTTTGGACAGACCTTAGGAATTCCGGGAAAGCCCCAAGGAGAATAGCCTGCCTGATTTGTCGCATGATGTCAAGGTAGCGCCTCAGGTTGTGGATCGTGGCCAGCGTGCTATACGAAATCTCACCCGCTAAAAACAGGTGCCGTAAGTAGGCTTTTGTATATTTCCGGCACGTCGAACATCCACACGCTTCATCCAGCGCCGACCCGTCTTCCTTGTACCGCGCGTGCTTGATGATTACTTTCCCTTGGCTCGTAAACAAACAGCCGTTCCGCGCATTCCGCGACGGCATCACACAATCCATCATATCGATCCCCCGCGCCACATACTCCGGCAACTCTTCCGGAGCCCCTACGCCCATCACATAACGCGGTTTATCCGCCGGTAGCCAAGGCGCCGTGGCCTCCGTCATCTCCATGCTCAGCCCCCGCGGCTCCCCTACCGACAACCCGCCGATCGCGTACCCTTCCGCATTCAATTCGCAAAGCTGTTCCGCACACGACCGGCGCAGATCGCCGAACATACCACCTTGGACGATCGGAAACAGCGCCTGCGTTTCGCCTTCCCTATACCCCTCCCAATGCCGAAAGGATCGTTTTGCCCACTTCACCGTCCGCTCCATCGCCGCTCGCGACGCCTCATGGCTCGCCGGGTACGCCAGGCACTCGTCCAGCACCATCATGATGTCGCTCCCCAACGCGCGCTGCGTGTCCACCGTCGATTCCGGCGTAAACTTGTGCGCATCCCCATTCAAGTGCGATCGAAATAACACGCCGTCGTCGGAAAACTTCACCAGCGTCGAAAGCGAAAACGCCTGGAATCCCCCCGAGTCCGTCAAAATGGCGCGGTCCCAGTTCATGAACCCGTGCAACCCGCCCAGCTTCCTTACCGTCTCTGCGCCCGGCCGCAGATACAGATGGTACGTGTTCCCCAAAATGATCCGCGCATCCAACTCCTGCGCCAAATGGTCCTGGGTCAACCCCTTCACCGTACCCTGCGTACCCACCGGCATAAACACCGGCGTCTCGACCGTCCCATGTGGCGTATGCAGCAGCCCCGCACGTGCCCCCGTCACCCGACACCGAGCCTGTACTTCAAATCCAAGCGCTGCCACCACCCCCATTGTAGAATCTCCAAATCGGGGACAGCCCCCAATTCCGTGCCAATCGGCAGACAAATCCCCCGAAATCGGGGACAGGCCACGATTTCGTGAGAATTTCCCCCGCCCGCGACCACTACCACGCATATATGGCACGCCAGAAACGCTACGTTCGCGTCGGCGAACCCGTCCATGCGACCGCCCGTGGCGTCAATCGCACCTCGATCTTCCGCCACGGCTTCGACAAGCGTAAGTACCTCGAACGGTTCGCCTTAGTCGCCGAGCAGGAAGGCGTCGAAGTCCACGGATATTGCATACTTGACAACCACGTCCACTTCCTCCTCGTCCCCACCAACAACAAACTCGCCATCGCCCGCCTCTTCCTCCGCGTCC
>JADLDI010000088.1 GCA_020846745.1 Bryobacterales bacterium
GCCGGAGAATTCAAAACGAACCCAATTCCACCGCGGCCGGAAAACCGTCCACCGCAATCTTCGCCCAATGTTCCCCCGCAAACCAGCCCCGAGGCGGCTCCGACCCCGCCTGAACATGTAGAAAATACCATCAAATAACCCTCGGCCCCATCCCGCCCACCAACTGCCAAGCCCTAAGTGTCTCCAAAATCCACGAGAGTCCCCGCCCCTTCCCTCCACTCCCCTTTCGATAGACCCGTCATGCCCGTTTCCGCCGTCCAAACCCGCCTCTCCGCCGAGGAGCAACTCCACTGGCTCGCCCTCCTCATGGTTCCTGGCCTCGGGCCCCGTCGCGCCATCCCACTCCTCCAACAGTACCGGTCGGTCGAAGCCATCTTCCGCGCCTCCCGTACCGAACTGATCGGCGCCGGGCTCCCCGGCAGCGTCGCCCAAACCCTGGCCTCCGGCTGTACCTTCGAGGAAGCCGCCGAACAGCAGCGCCGCATGATGACCCAGGGCGCGCAGATGATCGTATATACCGACCCGTTGTATCCCGACTGCCTCAAAGAGATATACGACACCCCCATCCTCCTCTTCGCCCGCGGCCGCACCGAACTCCTCACCCGCACCTCCCTCGGCATCGTCGGCACTCGTCGTCCGACCACCTACGGCGTCGCCGCCACCGAGCGCCTCTCCGCCGAACTCGCCGCCTCCGGCCTCGTAATCGTCTCCGGTATGGCCCGCGGCATCGACACCGCCGCCCATCGCGCCGCCCTCAGCGCCGGCGGCGACACCGTCGCCGTCTTCGGCTCTGGAGTGGACCATATATATCCCGCCGAGAACCGCCGCCTCGCTGACGACATCTCCACCCGCGGGCTCCTCCTTTCCGAGTTCCCCATGGGCTCCCCCGGCCATCCCCAGAACTTTCCCCAGCGGAACCGCATCATCAGCGGCCTCAGCATCGGCATCCTCGTTGTCGAAGGCGCCCAGTACAGCGGCTCCGCCATCACCGCGCAGTTAGCCCTCGAACAGAACCGCGAAGTTTTCGCCGTCCCCGGCAACATCACTTCGAAGATGAGCTGGGCCCCTAACCTGTTGATTAAACAAGGGGCTAAGCTGGTCCAGTCCGCCGAGGATGTACTGTCGGAACTCACCCCCGAGGTCCGCCGCACGCTCCGCACCGCTGAATCCTCCGGGCAGGCCACCGCATCCCTGGAAGAGGAATTGATCAAGGTTCTCGGCCCCAACGCTCCCCTTGGCTACCAGTTGATCCACAGGCTCAAGGTGGATGAATCCACCCACATCGACGCCCTGATGGACGCCCTGCCCAGCTTCAGTTCCTCCGAGATCGTTTCCACTCTCTTCCAGCTCCAAATGATGGGGGTCGTCCGGGAGATGGTCGGAAAGAACTATGTTAAGGTGTGGGGAGACGCCGCTTAGAGGCGCCGCCGCGCTAAACGGGGCGCGGCCACGGGGTGGATGCGGAAGATCGAAACCCGAGATACAGTAAGGAGACTTTACCCGAAAAGGCAGTTATGGCGAAATCTTTGGTCATCGTCGAGTCACCGGCGAAATCGAAAACCATCGGCAAGTACCTGGGCAAGAACTACGTCGTCAAGGCGTCCCTGGGCCATGTAAAGGACCTGCCGAAGCGCGATCTCGCCGTCGATGTCGACAGTGACTTCACGCCGCACTACGAGGTCATCGAAGGCAAGAAGAAGCTCATTCAAGAGCTGAAGCAAGCAGCCAAAGGCGCCGACGCCGTCTACCTCGCAGCCGACCCCGACCGCGAAGGCGAGGCCATCTGCTACCACCTCATGGAGGAACTGGTCCCCAAGCGCGGCGATACCCCCAAGGTCTTCCGCGTCCGCTTCAACGAAATCACCGCCAACGCTGTCAAAAAGGCGTTCGAACGTCCGCTGGCCGTCAACACCCACCTGGTAGACGCCCAGCAAGCCCGCCGCGTCCTCGATCGTCTCGTGGGCTACAAGATCTCGCCCCTCCTCTGGGACAAGGTCCGTCGCGGCTTGTCCGCCGGCCGCGTCCAGACCGTTGCCCTCCGCCTGATCGTCGACCGCGAACGCGAGATCCGCGCGTTCATCAAGCAGGAATACTGGACCATCGACGTTAACCTCGGCGCCCAGAAGCCGCCTGTGCTCAAGGCCCGCCTCGCCAAGCGCGCCCCTGCTACTTCCAACGAGTGGCGCAACGTCGAGATCCCCAATCAGGAAGCGGCCCAGACCATCGTCGCCGCCCTCACGGACTCCCATTACACCGTCTCGTCCGTCAATACCCGCGAAAAGAAGCGCAACCCGGTCCCGCCCTTCATCACCTCTACGCTCCAGCAGGAAGCCTCGCGCAAGCTGCGCTTCAGCGTCAAGCGCACCATGGGTCTCGCCCAGCGCCTCTACGAAGGTGTCGAACTCGGCGCCCAAGGGTCCGTCGGTCTCATCACCTACATGCGTACCGACTCGGTTCGCGTCTCAAACGACGCCCTCGGTGACGTCCGGGGCTTCATTCCCCAGCGCTTCGGTCCGCAATACCTGCCCGCTTCGCCCAATTTCTACAAAGGTAAGAAAGACGCGCAGGACGCCCACGAAGCCATCCGCCCCACATCGGTCGCGCTCACGCCCGAGAGCGTCGAGAAGTTCCTGTCCGACGACGAACTCAAGCTCTACCGCCTCATCTGGACCCGCTTCGTCGCCTCCCAAATGGCCCCCGCGCTCTTTGACCAGACCACGGTCGAGGTGGTTGCCAACGGCGCCGATAACCTGAAGTACCTGTTCCGCGCCACCGGCACCGTCCCCAAGTTCGACGGCTTCCTCGCTGTCTACCAGGAAGGCAAGGACGCCAAGGACGAAGAGGACGAGGAACTCAAGCACAAGCTGCCCGCCGTCACACAGGGCGAAGCCCTCAAGTTCCGTTCCCTCGACCCCGAACAGCACTTCACCGAACCGCCGCCGCGCTTCACCGAAGCCACACTCGTCAAAGAACTCGAAGCCGACGGCGTCGGCCGCCCATCAACGTACGCCTCCATCCTTTCCACCATTCAGGACCGCGGCTACGTCACCAAAGAAGGCGGCAAGTTCATCCCCACGGAACTCGGCTTTGTCGTTACTGACCTCTTGGTCAAGAACTTCGACGACATCTTCGATGTCAAATACACGGCTCGTATGGAAGACGAGCTCGACGATATCGAAGACGGCAAAATCGAGTGGCGCGCCGCCATGCAGGAGTTCTACGAGAAGTTCAAAGTAGACCTCGAGCGCGCCGAAGAGTCCATGGAAGACATCAAGCGGATGGAAATCCCCACCGACTTGGTGTGCGACAAGTGCGGCAAGCCCATGGTGATCCGCTGGGGCAAGCACGGCCGCTTTGTCGGCTGTACCGGCTACCCCGACTGCACCAATACCCGTGAACCTTCGGCCGACATGGTCGAAGGCGCCAACGGTGCCGGCGGCGAGTTTGCCGAAGAAGGCGCCGAGGAATACTGCGAAAACTGCGGCCGCGAGATGGTCCTCAAAAAGGGTCGCTTCGGCCAGTTCTACGCCTGCTCCGGTTACCCCGACTGCAAGACCACCAAGCCTTTGAACGGCAAGGAACAGAAGAAAGCCGACGTTCCGCTCGATGAGGATTGCCCCAATTGCGGCAGCAAGCTCGTGATGAAGCACGGCCGCTTCGGCGAGTTCACCGCCTGCTCCAACTACCCCAAGTGCAAGTTCGTCAAGCAGAAGACCATCGGCGTCACCTGCCCCGCTTGCCACAAAGGCGACATTACGGAGCGCCGCTCCAAGCGCGGCAAGACCTTCTACGGCTGCAACCGCTACCCTGAATGCGACTTCGTCGCCTGGAGCAGACCGCTGCCTGAGCAATGCCCCGATTGCGGTTCCAGCTACCTGTTAGAGAAACGCCTCAAGTCCGGTGTCTGGGCGCAGTGCCCCAACGCCGAATGCAAGTATAAAAAGCAGTTAGAAGAGCCGGTCGCAGCCCAATCCGCCTAACTCCGTTGCGGCTCCTTCCGCACCGCGCCGGGTGTGGCTGCGCTCACGCTTCTCCGATTGGTTCAATTCGCCCAGCGAGTTGGAGCATCACGATCCCCATTAAGTAGGCGCCGCCTGCCGCCAGAAACGCGGGCGTGTAGCCCGCCGCATCGACAATCCTGCCGATCACCGGCTGTGTCAACGCCGCCGCTACGGTCGCTGTCGCCCCCGCTATCCCGTATAAGATCGCCACGTGCCGCGCCGGGCTGATCTCGGTGATTACGGTATGGATGTTCGACGACCACGACAGGTGTCCAATCAGCGCTATGCTTACCATCAGCAATGCCAGCCAGTCCGGTCCCGCCAATGGCGTAACAGCGCCTAGAGCCCCCAGCAGCGCCGATGGGATCAGCACCGTCTTCCGCGCACGGTTCAGACTCCACCCCCTGCCGAGCAATCCGCTGCTCAGCCACGCTCCGCCCACCGACCCGAAATCCGCCGCCAGAAACGGTATCCACAGCAACGCCGCCACCATCCCTAAGCTGAACCCGCGGACCTCCTGAAAATAACCGGATAGCCAGAACAGGTAAAAGAACCATGCCAGGTCCGTCGACGTCCGCGCCAGCACCGCGCACCAATACCGCCGGCTCGTCAGCGCCGTCCGCAACCGTACCGGCTCCATGCTTTCAAACCCCTGTGAATAGGCAGGCGCGGGGTCTCTCACCCCATACGCAGCCTCGATCTTTCGGTGCAGCGCCAACCACGGGATCACCAGCACCAGCCCTAAAGCGCCCAACGCCAAAAACGCCGCGCGCCACCCATAGACGATCGTCAGCGACGCGGCTACGGGTGGCGTAAGCAGCGTTCCCACACTGATCCCGCACAGGAACAGCCCGATCGGCTTCGCCCGATCCCTCACCGCGAACCACTCCGCCGCCGCGCGCACGGCTGCCGGATAAAACCCCCCTTCGCCGATCCCCAATAGCGCCCGCGCCGCGCACAGTCCGCCTAGCCCGCGTGCCAGCGCATGGGCCATCGCCGCCGTCGACCAAACCACTACCGTTACCAGAAACGTCCGCCGCGACCCGAACAGGTCCGCCAGCCGCCCACCCAGAATGTAGAACACCGCATACGCCATCAGGAAGCAGTTCACCGCGATGCCGTACTCGTGATTGCTGAGCGTCAGGTCCCGCTTGATCTGCGGCATGATCACACCTAACACCGCCCGATCCATGTAGTTCAGAATGCTCCCCAAAAACAGCACCGCCACCACCATCCATTTCAATCGCGACTCGACCTCCGGCGCGACTGGAACCGGGCGTGCACTCAAGGCGAAAGCCATTTGCTTGGCCATCCGCAGGAGCAATTCAATGACCGATCGCGAACGCATCCTCGCCGCCATCTCCGGACAACTCCCCGACCGTCTTCCCTGGGCCCCGCGCCTCGACTTCTGGTGGCGCGCCCACCTCCACAACGGCACGCTTCCCTCAGAGATGCGCTCGCTCGACCTTGTCCAACTCGCCGATTATCTCGGCGTTGCTGCGTATTCCGTCATCCCCGATTTCACCGCCACTTCCGACGACCCGCTCGACATGATCGACTACGCCATCGGCATCTTCCGCCTGCCCATCCTCCCGTTCCTGGCTGAATTGGAGGATGTGGACCGCCGCGTCACCCGCCGTGGCCGCGAGATCACCGTCGACTATCACACCCCTGTCGGCTCCATCCAAACCGTCACCGTGGTCACCGACGAAATGCTCGAAGGCGGCGCTTCTGTCCCCTGGCGCTCCAAGCACGCCATCCAAACCGTTAAGGACATGGAGGTGGTGGGCTACATCTTCTCGCACACCAAGGTCACTCCCCGTTACGACGGCTACCTCCGCGAACGCGGCCGCATCGGTGATCGCGGTATTGTCATCGGCTACGTCGGCGGTTCCGCCTGCCCCATGCATCACATCCTGCGCGAACTCATGACGGAAGAGCAGTTCTTCTACGCCCTCCACGACGAACCCGCCGCCGTCGAGCGCCTTGTCGAGCAGATGGAGCCCTACTACGCCCACATCAAAGACGCCGCCGCAAACTCTCCCGCCGAACTCGTGTTGCTCGGCGGCAACTACGACGATGCCATCACGAGCCCGCCGTTCTTCCGCAAGCACATCCTGCCCGCATTGCGCACTTACGCCGACGCGCTTCACGCCAAGGGCAAGTACCTGATGACGCATACCGATGGCGAGAACCGCCGCCTCATTCCCCTTTACCTCGAAGCCGGTTTCGATGTCGCCGATTCCGTCTGCCCCGCTCCCATGACTCGCTGCACGCTCGACGACCTGACCACCGCCTTCGACGGCCGCATCGCCATCTGGGGCGGCATCCCTTCGGTCCTCCTCTGCAAATCAAGCGCCTCCGACGGCGAGTTCCGCACTTACATCGACAACCTCGTCGAACGCTATCGCGGACGCACGCGCCTCATCCTCGGCGTCAGCGACATGGTCACCGCCGATTGCGAGTGGGACCGTCTCCAGTACATCACCGAACGCCTGGGCCGCTCTTAGCGTCCACCACCCATAGAATCCCATCTGAATTTCCGCTACAATCGGGCCGCTGGTTGGGAACCGGTATGTGGGCCTATTTCAATAACGTTCTCTCGGGCGTGCGGCCGTCAGCCATTCCCTTCGCATCACCGTACCCCGCATCCCCTGTTCCCTCGGCCGTTCTCCCGGCAGAGGAGAAATCACTGTGCCTGTTGAAACCGCGGGCGTGCTCCAGCGCGAGGCGCTCGATACCCTGATTCACGAACTGGCAAGGCGCGGGTATGAGGTCCGCGGCCCGACAGTTCAGGACGGCGCCATCGTCTTCGGCCCCGTCCAAAACGCAACCGACCTGCCCGTCGGCTGGACCGATAAACAAGAACCCGGGCGCTACCGCATCGGACGAAGCGGCAACACCGCTGTCTTCGATTTCGTTGTCGGGCCCAAGAGCCTCAAAAACGAATTTCATTCCCCCAACGTCAAGCTCGTCGAAGCCGAATACACCGACGGCGTCTTTCACATCCTCAACCCCAATCACGAACAACCACCGCCCAGAGCCTTCATCGGTGTCCGCCCCTGTGAACTCGCCGCCCTTGCCGTCCAGGACCGCGTTTTCACCGGCGATATGTACCCGGACCCAATCTACTCCCGCCGCCGCCACGTCGTCTTTATAATTGCTGTGAACTGTACCCGCCCGGCGGCCACTTGCTTCTGCGCGTCCATGAATACAGGGCCGCGCGCCACCGCCGGCTTCGACCTCGCGCTCACCGAAATCCTCGACTCCGACGGCCATCGCTTCCTCGTCGAAACAGGCTCGCCGCAAGGGGCTGAACTCCTGGCCCATATTCCACTACACCCCGCAACCGAGCAGGACCGCACCGCCGCCGCTCACGCCATCGACGCCGCCGCGCGCCAACGCCGCCACGTCGACCTGAACGGCCTCGAGGAATCGCTCAAGCAGAACTTCGAACATCCCAGGTGGGAGTCCACTGCCGAGCGCTGCCTCACCTGCGCCAACTGCACCATGGTGTGTCCCACCTGCTTCTGCACCACGGTGGAAGACTCAAGCGACATCGCCGGCAAACGCGCCGAGCGCTGGCGCCGCTGGGACTCGTGCTTCACTATGACCTTCTCTTACATCCACGGCGGCAGCATTCGCACCTCTGCCAAGGCTCGCTATCGCCAGTGGCTTTCTCATAAATTCGCCGCCTGGGTCGACCAGTTCGGTACCCCAGGCTGTGTCGGCTGCGGACGCTGTATCACCTGGTGTCCCGCCGGGATTGACGTTACTGAAGAACTAAGCGCGTTACGAAGGATGGTCGCGAATGGAGACTCAATCGCTTGAACGTATCATCGCCGGGCACCCGTTCTTCGCGGACCTCGATGACTCTTACATCAACCTGCTCGTTGGCTGCGCGTCCAATCTACGCTTCGAAGCCGGCAAGCACATCTTCCGCGAAGGCGAAGAGGCGCACCAGTTCTATCTGATTCGCCAGGGCCGCGTCGCCTTGCAGATCGCCGCGCCGCAACATAAGCCGATCGTCGTTGAGACGCTGGGCGAAGGCGAAATCCTCGGCTGGTCCTGGCTGCTTCCGCCCTATATCTGGAAATTCCACGCATATACGACAGAAGTCACCCGCGTGATTGCGTTAGACGGCGTCTGTCTGCGCAACAAATGCGAACAGAACCACGACGTCGGTTACGAGTTACTGAAACGCTTCGCTCAGATCATCGAACGGCGGCTCGAAGCCACGCGTCTGCAATTACTGGACGTTTATGCCGCACGCTAATGCCGACCCCATGGCGCCGCAGCCTTGGGTCGTGCGGCGCACGGTCAAAGAAACGCCCGACACCTTCACGCTGACGCTTGTCCCCTCCAATGGCGACTCTGCCCGGTTTCAACCCGGCCAGTTCAGCATGTTGTGGATGTGCGGCGTCGGCGAACTGCCCATCTCTATCAGTGGCGACCCATCTGAGAAGCGAACCCTCACTTACACGGTCCGCTCCGTGGGCCAGGCCACCAACGCACTCGTCAGCCGCGGCGCCGGAGACGCCATCGGAGTTCGTGGACCCTTCGGCGTCGGCTGGCCCGTCGACGTGGCGGAAGGAAAAGATGTGATGGTCGTGGCCGGCGGCATCGGCCTCGCTCCGCTGCGTCCCGTCATCTATCACGTGCTCGGCAACCGCTCGCGCTTCGGACGCCTGGTTGTTCTCTACGGCGCGCGCAGTCCCCACGACGTCCTCTATCGCAAGGAACTCCCTTCGTGGGCCAAACAGAAAGATGTCCAGGTCCTTTCGACAGTCGATTACGGCGGCGTCAGCTGGCGCGGCCGCGTCGGCGTCGTTACCACTCTTTTTAAGTACCTGCGCCTTCAGCCCAACCGCACCGTGGCCATGGTCTGCGGTCCGGAAATTATGATGCGGTTGGTGGCGCGCGACCTGGTAATGCGTGGCGTCCCCGCCGATCGGCTGTATCTTTCCATCGAACGCAACATGAAGTGCGGCCTCGGCCTCTGCGGCCATTGCCAGTGGGGTTCGCATTTCATCTGCAAAGACGGCCCGGTGTTCCCTTACAGCGAAATCGCGCCGCTACTGGATCGTTATGAACTCTAAAACCAAACGGCCCCGCATTGCCGTCTTCAAATTCGCCTCCTGCGACGGCTGCCAGTTAAGTATTCTCGATGCCGAAGACGAGTTGCTTCCCATCGTCGACGCTGTCGAGATCGCCTACTTTCCCGAAGCCAGCCGCGCCATGCTCAAAGGCCCTTACGACATCGCCCTTGTCGAAGGCTCAATCACCACTCATCACGACGCCGAGCGCATCCAACTGGTACGCCGCCAGGCCAAAACGCTCGTCACCATCGGCGCCTGCGCCACCGCGGGCGGCATCCAAGCCCTGCGCAACTGGAAAGACGTCAACGACTTCATTCGTGTCGTCTATGCGACCCCCCAGTTCATCAGCACCCTTAAGCTGTCGACTCCGATCGCCGAACACGTCCCCGTCGACTTCGAACTGCGCGGGTGTCCCATCAACAAGTACCAACTTATTGAGTTGATTACGGCCACCCTGGCTCGCCGCAAGCCGAACATCCCGACTTACAGCGTGTGTCTGGAATGCAAGCGCGCCGGCAACATCTGCGTGTCCGTGGCCCACGGCACCGCCTGCCTTGGCCCCGTTACCCAGGCCGGTTGCGGCGCACTGTGTCCCGCCTACAACCGCGGCTGTTACGGCTGCTATGGACCCATGGAAAGCCCAAATACCGCTGCCCTCATCAACCAATTCCGTATCCTTGGCCAAAGCGATGCCGCCATCGCCCGCGCATTCCACGGCTTCAACGCCTGGGCGTGGCAGTTCCGTAAGGCCGGCGAGGAGTGTGTCCGCACATGAACCGCACCATCAAGGTCGATACTCTCGCCCGTGTCGAAGGCGAGGGCGCGCTCTTCATCAAAATGCAGGGCGATCGCGTCGCCGACGTCAAGCTCCGCATCTACGAGCCGCCTCGGTTCTTTGAAGCCTTCCTGCGTGGCCGCCACTATAACGAGGTGGCCGACATTACCGCTCGCATCTGCGGTATCTGTCCCATCGCCTACCAGATGAGCGCGGTTCACGCTCTCGAATGCGCGTTCGCCATCAGCATCTCGCCCGAAGTCCGCATGCTCCGCCGCTTGTTCTACTGCGGCGAATGGATCGAGAGCCATGCGCTCCATATCTACATGCTGCATGCGCCCGACTTCCTCGGCTATGAAGACGCCATCCGCATGGCCCGCGACCATCGCCCCGTCGTCGAGCAGGCCCTCCGCCTCAAGAAGATCGGCAACCACGTCATGACCCTGTTGGGCGGACGCGAGATTCACCCCATCTCCGTCGCCGTCGGCGGGTTCCATAAAGTGCCCACAAAGCAGCAGGTCCGCACGCTCGAAGAGGACCTCAAATGGGCCCTCGACGCCTCCCTCCAGGCCGTCCAACTCGTGTCCACGTTCGAGTTCCCTGACTTTGAACAGGACTACGAGTTTGTCGCCCTTTCTCACCCAAACGAGTACCCTCTCTGCGAAGGCGACTTAGTCTCCAACCGCGGCCTCCGCATCGGCGCTGCTGAATACGAAGACCACTTTGTCGAGCAGCACGTCAAGCACTCCAATGCACTCCATTCGGTGGTCCGCGGCCGCGGGTCGTACCTTGTGGGTCCGCAGGCCCGCTTCTCGCTCAACTTCGATCGCCTGCCCGCCGAAGCGCAACAGGCCGCGCGGGCCGCCCATCTTACGCCGCCGGTGAAGAATCCGTTCCGCAGCATCGTTGTCCGTGCTGTCGAACTCGTCTTTGCGTGCGCCGAAGCCTTGCGGATTGTCCGCGAATACGAGCCGCCGCAGTCCCCACGCGTCGAACCGCAACAGCGCCACGGCGTCGGTCAGGCGATTACCGAAGCCCCGCGCGGCATCCTCTACCATCGCTACGCCGTGGACGATCGCGGCCTGGTGGTCGCCGCCAAAATCGTACCGCCGACTTCCCAGAACCAGAAGCGCATTGAAGACGATCTCCGCGAGTTCGCCGCCCAAGTCGCCGCCTGGCCCCTCGAAGAAGCCACCTGGAAATGCGAGCAGGCCATTCGTAACTACGACCCCTGCATCTCCTGCGCCACGCACTTTCTGCGTCTTCAGATCGACCGTGCATGACCATCATCGCCTGCGGAGCCTCAAACCGCGCTGACGACGAGGCAGGCTTGCTCGTGGCGAGCCTGCTTCAACTTCGTGGGATCCCCGTCACAACCTACTCCAACGGCGGCCTCGGGTTGCTCCAGGTGTTGTCATCCTCCGGCACTGTGCTTCTCATCGATGCGGTGCAGTCCGGCCGGCCCCCGGGAACCATCACTGTCTGTAATGCCTCGAACGACCCCCTGCCCATCGAGCCTCACACCGCCTCCAGTCACGGCTTTGGTGTCGCCCACGCCATCGAACTGGCCCGCACCCTCGGCAACTTGCCCGAAAGTTTGATCGTGATCGGCATCGAAGGCCGCTGCTTCGCCATCGGAGCCGCCATGTCGCCCGAAGTCCGCTCCGCGTGCGAACGCGTGGCCGCCCGCATCGTCTCCTCTTGGCCCCATCTTCCAGCCGACCCGCGGAACGATTAAGACGCCGGCCCACCCAGGGCCGCGCCTACATCCTCGCCCCTGCAAATCCTACCGGGTACCTACAGTACCCGCCACAGCCCCTGGCCCCACCTCGCCGCACTCCCCTACGATGATAAGAAGATAACCTGCGACACGATGCCCTTTCTCGACTACCTGCACCGGATCACTGCCGGTCACCCTCTCGCCGCGCCCGAAGCCGAGCAGGCGATGGACCTCATTCTCGAAGGTTCCGCGACCACTCCCCAAATCGCCGCATTCCTCGTCGCTCTGCGCATGAAGGGTGAAACCGGCGACGAGATCCTCGGCTTTGCCCGCGCCATGCGCGCCCGCTCCGCCCATGTCGAAACCTCGCTCGATCCTGCATCCCTCCTCGACACCTGCGGCACCGGTGGCGACGGTCTCTGTACCTTTAATATCTCCACCGTTACCGCCCTCGTGGCGGCTGCCTGCGGAGTTCGCGTCGCCAAACATGGCAACCGCTCCCTCGCTTCCCACTGCGGCAGCGCCGACATATTGGAAGCACTGGGCGTTCGCATCACCCTCTCCCCCACCGAGATGGCCCGCTGCCTCGAACAGGTCGGCTTCGCTTTCCTGTTCGCACCCGCGTTACACCCTGCCATGAAGCATGCCCAACCCGCCCGTGCCGAGCTCAAAATGCGCACCGCCTTCAACCTCCTCGGCCCGCTCACGAATCCGGTTGGGGCCGGTGCCCAGTTGATTGGAGCCTCCAGTGAACGCGGGGCCGAACTCATGGCTCACGCCCTAAGCGAACTGGGTACCCAGCGCGCCTTCGTCGTCTATGGGACTGACGGTCTCGACGAAATCACTTCCACCGCCGCCACTGTCCTGTTCGCCGTCAAACCCGGCGACGTCGTCCGCCACCTCGTCACTCCGGAGGACTTCGGCATCCCCCGCGCCCACCTCCGCGACCTCCATGCCGCCACCAAAGACGACAACGTTGCCATTGCCCGCTCCGTCCTCGCCGGCGATCCTGGTCCCTGCCGCGACATCGTCCTCCTGAACGCCTCCGCCGCCCTCGTCGCCGCCGGCCAAGCCTCCAACTGGAAAGAAGGCGTCGACCGCGCCGGCGAGGCGATTGCGTCCGGCGCCGCACAGGATTTATTAGACCGTGTTGTCCGGTTCTCCACCCATGGCGCCTAAATCATCCTTACTGATCTCACTCATAGTGACGGCACTGCTGTGGTCCCAGAAAGCCCCGCCCCCTCCCGTCGAAGAGGTCCTCCCCAAGCAGGCCCCTGCACAACCCATCCCGTTCAGCCACAAACAGCATACCGCCCAAGGCATCCAGTGCGCCGGCTGCCACCCGATCCGCGATCCTGGTTTTCAAGCCGGATATCCCAAAGAATCGGCATGCATGGGCTGCCACGCCTCGATTAAAAAGGACAGCCCTGCCATCCGCAAACTGGCAGACTTCGCCAAATCCAAACAGCCCGTCCCGTGGGTCAAGGTCTACAAGGTTCCTGACTACGTGTGGTTTTCACACGCCGCACACGCCCAAGATGCGAAAATCGCCTGCACCGAGTGCCACGGTCCGGTTGCCGACCGCGACGTTCTCGCCAAAGAGCGTCCCACCAATATGCTCTCCTGCATGCAGTGCCATGCGAAGCGCAACGTTTCAAACGGCTGCGACTTCTGCCACAACACTCAGTAGTTCTACTGGTCCCCAGGCGATCGAATGCTCAACGCTCACCGCGCTTTGTCATTCGACGCCCTGCTTTTGATAAAATTCGTCCCCATGACCCTGACTCGTCGTCACGCCGTGACGCTCGCTGCCGCCGCGGCGGCTGCACCCTCCATCGCGCCTTCCGCCCAGAAAGCCACCGCCTTTGCCCTCATTGGCGACCGCTACCACAACTCCGATTACATCCGTACCGGCCTCAGCCGCACCATCGGCAAGGAGATGAACATCTCCATTGATTTCTGCGACGAAACCAAGAACCTCAATGCCAAAACCCTAAAAGGCTACAAACTCCTGATCGTCCTCCGCGACGGCATGATCTGGCCCGACGGCTACCCCGACGAAAACACCAATGCCGCCTGGGTTGCCACCAACCGTCCCAAGCTCGTCTTCGATCCACCCACGCCCAAGCCTATCGGCAAGCCTGCCAACTGGATCAAACCCGAACAGGGCAAAGCCGTCCGCGCCTTCGTCGAAAAAGGCGGTTCCGCCCTCTTCCTTCACAACGTCACCCATGTAGGACTTACCGACCCCGACTTCCGGCACGTCCTGGGCGCCGCCTATGCCGGCCACCCGCCCATTCGCACCTTCAAGGTCCGCGTGAAAGACTCCAACCACCCCATCACGAAGGGCGTAAAGGATTTCATCGTGACCGATGAGCAGCACTACATGGATTACGACAAAGACCCCAAGTACATCTTCCTCGAAACCGTGAACGAAGACGGCCTCGATTACAACAAGAAAGGACCCACCGCCCCTGCCGGCTGGTCATACGACTACGGCAAAGGCCGCATCGCCTACCTTTCCCCCGGTCACCTGCTCACTGTCCTCTGGAACCCGGAATACATAAAACTCCAACACAACGCTGTCCGCTGGCTCATGCGCCAAACCTCGTAAGAACACTGTATCTTTTGCACACAGCCTCCATCCACTAAGCGATCTTAATCTGTTTGGCCCTAGTAATTATCCAAATTGCTGCTAATCTAATCACAGGGCTACCGTCCGGGGATCAGACGGTAGCACCGACCGAATAGCTGAACAGGTTCGCCTCCAAGTACCTCCAGCTCCGGGGCATGGGTCGCCCCCGGAGCTTTCTTCTTCTCCGCACCCTTTTCCCTTCCTCAACTTCGGTTTTTGGCTGCTGAAGGGCCAGCCGTGTTGAATCTTTGCCAATTTTTCCTTAAACCTTTTTCTGCCAGCTATGGCCGATACCTCTCCGGCACCGTCGCGCGCCAGTTGCTGTTCGTGCTGGGTGGCTATTCTCTCGTCTGGTCGCTCCGCCTGGTAGCGCCTCCTGGCACGCACCCTCTCTGGCTCCTGATTGGCGCGCTTATCCTCTTCGATGCCGGGCTCGTCGTCATCGACCGGGTTCTCGGGCTTTTTTTCGTTTCCCGTGTCAGCCTTCCCCTGTTTCGCGATCTCCGCCTCGCCTCCCTCGCCAAAGTCCTCGATATGCCCATGGAGTGGCACCACCGCCACAACGCTGTCGAACTGGTCAGCAAGCTGAATATCGGGGCCGGTAAGGTCGTCCAAACCGCTGAAACCATAGGGCGCGAACTGCTCCCCGCCCTCATCCGCACCGGTCTCAGCCTCATCCCCCTACTCTGGTTTTCTGCCCCTACCACCCCGCTGGTACTCGTCAGCCTCGGTATCTACATCTGGCTCACTACGCGTGAAAACGGCGAACGCCAGGCCTTCCGCGCCACACGGCACGATCAGTACGGCCGCGATGCCGGCATGTTCACCGAGTGCGTGCAGAACGTCCAGCCCCTCGTCCAGTTCGGCCAGTCCGACCGCCTGCTCGCGAACTACTCCCGCCTCCAGCACGACATCATCCACCAGGCCGCATCCGAGATGAGCGTCGCCCATCGCTACGCCGCCTCCCGCAACTTCATCATTAATGTCACCCGCCGCCTCTGCCAAGGCATCTGGCTGTGGCAGTTCCAGCGCGGCCGCCTCGACGCGCCCATGGTGATGTACCTCAACTTCCTCACCGACGAACTAATAGGCTCATTCGGCACCTACGCCGGAGTCCTCGAACGCGTCTACGACGGCATCGAACCTGCCCGCACTGTCGGCAACCTCCTGACCGACGAACCTGAAACTTGCACCAGCCCCGCCGCGCTTTTGCACCCCGTCCCCACCACAGTCTCTATAGAGCTTGATAATGTCCACTTCGCCTATCGAAATGGACCACCCGTGCTGCGCGGTATCAATCTCGAAGTCCCCGGCGGTACGGTCCTCGGCATCGTCGGCGGCACCGGCATCGGCAAAACCACCCTCCAGAATCTGCTGCCGCGAATGCTCGATGTGAACCAGGGCGCCGTTCGCATCGGCGGCATCGATGTCCGCCACTGGCCTCTCCGCCAACTCCGTGGTCTCTTCGCAATCGTCCCCCAATCGGGCGGCGTACTCTTTTCCCACCAAACCGTTGCCGATGCCATCCGGTTCGCCCGCCCCAACGCCTCGATTGAAGAGGTGATGGACGCCGCCGAATGCGCCTGCCTCCACAACGAGATTGTTCGCATGCCCAACGGTTACGACACCGTCCTTGGGCCCGGCGGCGTCCACCTTTCAAAAGGTCAGCAACAGCGCCTCGGTATCGCGCAGGCCATTATCGCCCTCTACGACCGCCCAATCCTGGTCCTCGACGAGTTCACCTCAGCGCTCGACTCACGTACCGAACAGCAGATCATCGATAACCTCAAACCGCGCCTGATCGGAAAAACGGTCATCATCATCGCCCACCGTCTCGTGACCCTCCGCAAATTGGCAGACCGGATCGTCGTCCTTGAAGCCGGCGGCATCCTCGAACAGGGTAGCCATCTTGAGTTAGTTTCCAAACAATCCCGCTACGCCGAACTAGTCCGTTTGCAGTCCATCGCCTGACGCATCGACTGACGCATCGCCTGACGCCGGGCGGTGCGATCGGCATCCAACCGTGATAACCTTCTTCAATCCGCATGAAATTCTCCGGTATCTCGTGTGCCCTTGCTGTCTTCGCACTCGCGCTGCTTACCCAGGCTGACCTTTCGAAGGCCCAACCCTCCGCTTCTCGCGTCAAGTGGACCACCTCCCGCCTGGCCGGCTCACCGGAACCACCCTTCCCTTACCGGCTCGTCCGGGCCTTCCCCCAATTCAAATTCAAGGAACCCGTCTTCATCGCCCAGGACCCCACATCCGACCGGTTCTTCATCGCCCAGTACGACGGAAAGATCTATAGCTTCCTCCCCTCCGACCCCTCCGGCCGCCAGGACCTCTTCCTGGATATGAACCGCGGCGTCTCCGCATTCTCCTTCCACCCCAAATATAAGGAGAACGGGTATATGTTCGTCTTCAGCCACACCGATCCGAAAATCAAAGGCGACCAGCCCAGCCGCGTCTCCCGCTTTGAACTTGAAACAGGCAGCAATCCCCCGCGCGTTAAGCCCGGCTCCGAGAAGATCATCATCGAATGGCCCGGCGGCGGCCACAATGGAGGCGAGGCCATCGTCGGACCCGACGGCTATCTATATATAGCGACCGGCGACTCCACGGGCGGCTCCGACAAGAAGGAGACCGGACAAGGCGTCGACGACCTGCTGTCGGTCATGATCCGCATTGATGTCGATCATCCCGATCCCGGCAAAGCCTACTCCATCCCTAAAGACAACCCGTTCATCAACACCCCTGGCGCGCGTCCCGAGATCTGGGCCTACGGCTTCCGCAACCCCTGGAGGTTCTCGTTCGACCCCGTTACCGGACAGCCCTGGGTTGGCGATGTCGGCCAGGACATCTGGGAGATGATCGAACTCGTCCACAAGGGCAGTAACCATGGCTGGAGCGTTCGCGAAGGCAACCATCCGTTCCATCCCAACGCAAAGGTCGGGCCCACACCCTTCACGCCGCCTATCGTCGAACACCACCACACCGAGTGCCGCTCCATTACCGGTGGCTATGTTTACCAGGGCAACAAGTTCCCCGAACTGCGCGGAGCATATATCTACGGCGACTACGAATACGGCAAGCTCTGGGCCTTCCGTTACGACCACAAAGCCAGGAAGATCACGTGGCACAAGGAACTTGCCGACACCATCGTAAAGATTGCTTCGTTCGGCGTTGGCCGCGATGGTTCGTATTACGCGGTCGACTACAACACCGGCGAGATTTACGAACTCGACCGCCGCCCCAAAGAACGTGAAGCCCGTCCGCCGTTCCCCCGCAAACTCTCCGAAACCGGCTTGTTCACCTCCGTGCGCGATCACAAAATCGCCCCCGGCGTAATGCCCTACGAAATCAACGCGCCCTTCTGGTCCGACGGCGCCCTCAAGGCCCGTTACTTCGCCCTCCCCGGCGACGCTCAGATCGAGTTCGCCGCCGACAAGCCCTGGAAATGGGACGACGGCGCCGTCACCGTCAAGTCTTTCCAACTCGAAATGGAACAGGGCAACCCCGCCTCCCGCCGCTACATCGAAACACGCATCGTCCTCAAACAGGACGACCATTGGGTGGGCTACACCTATCTCTGGAACGACGCCCAAACCGATGCCGAACTGGTCGGCGCCGCGGGTATCGACAAAACCTATAAGATCAGGGACGCTTCGGCGCCCGGGGGTATCCGCAAGCAGGTCTGGCACTACCCCAGCCGCAACGAATGCATGTTCTGCCACTCCCGCGCGGCGTCGTTCGTGCTCGGCCTCTCCACGCCCCAGATGAACCGCGACGGTCAGCTTACGAAGCTCGCTAACGCCGGGATCTTCAAAAACAAGCTCGAAAAGCCGGAATCCGACCTGCCCGCCTATCCCAACCCTTTCGATCCCAAAGCCGATATCAACGCCCGCGTCAAAACCTACTTCGAAGTCAACTGCGCGATGTGCCACGTCTCAGACGGTGGCGGCAACTCGCAAATGGAGCTTGGCTACGGCACTCCAATCGAGAAAGCCAAGGTGATCGGCGAAAAGCCTATGCATGAGGACCTAGGCATTTCCGACGCTCGTCTTGTCACTCCGGGCGACCCGCACCGGTCCGTCCTCTACAGGCGCATCACCCGCCGCGGCGAAAAACAGATGCCCCCCGTAGGCTCGAATGTAGTCGACCAAAACGGCGCCAGGCTGGTCGCCGAGTGGATCGCTCAGTTGCCGGAATAGCCGTCCCAAAGCGGAGAGGGACTGTTCCTTCCCCGCCGTTCGCCCGACTTTCCCGCACCCCGGCAGCGTCCTTTCTATATCCACCCGGATAATAAAAGAATCACTCGATGACCGTTGCCGTCCAACCCCACACCGAAAGCCGTGCCGCCCGCACCCTCCGCGAGCTCTTCGATTCGGGCCGCCCTCTCGTCTACCTCCGCTCCCCAGAGGAACAACGCATCGCCCGCCTCCTGCGCACCATGGGCATGCCCGTCTACACCTGGAGCCTCACCGATGGTCTCCGCCGCGATAACCAGCCCACTGAACCCGCCATCCAATCCGCACGCGCCGCCCTCGACTTCATCATTGCCCACCAGGGCGAAGCCATCTTTCACTTGCAGGACCTGCACGAACCCCTTCGCGAGTCCGCCGAGATCCGGCGCCGCCTCCGCGACGTCTACCACGCCTGCCTTCGCCGCCGGAAGTTCGTCGTCATCAGTTCTCCCGTCCGCTTTATCCCTGAGGAAATTGAACGCAGCCTCGCGTTCCTTGAACTCCGCCCGCCCGACCTGGTCGAGCTCTCGGGCTTCATTCGGGAATCCGATCCGAGCTTGGACGATCCAACGGTCCACCTCGTCGCTGCCGCGCTCCGCGGTCTCACGCTTGACGAAGCCGGCTACGCCCTCCAGCGCGCCGCCGCTTCGGGTCACCCCATCGGACCCGATGCCATCCCCGCCCTGCTCGAAGAGAAAAAGCTCCTCATCAACCGCACCGGCTACATCGAGTTCATCCCGCACGGCACCGGACTCGACGAGGTCGGCGGCCTCCAGAATCTCAAAACATGGCTCCTCGAACGCCGCAAACTGTTCCAGATGCGCGATAACATCAGCGAGGAGATCGTCCCCAAGGGCGTCCTCATGATGGGTATCCCCGGCTGCGGTAAGAGCTTAACCGTCAAAGCCGTCGCTTCACATTTCCAGCTCCCCCTCTACCGCCTCGACATGATCGAGATATTCTCCGGCCGCCACGGGAAACCCGAAGGCGTCTTCGTTCAGGCCTGCAAAATGATGGAGGACATGGCCCCCGCCGTCCTCTGGTTCGATGAAATCGAAATGGCCGTCACGGCCACCGAAACCGGAGGCGAACAGGGCCGCATTTTCGCCTTCTTCCTCACCTGGATGCAGGAAAAAACCCGCGGCCTCTTCGTCGCCGCCACCGCCAACCGAATTGACCTTCTTCCAGCCGAAATGATCCGCAAAGGCCGCTTCGACGAAGTCTTCTTCGTCGACATTCCCATCCCCGAAGAGCAGTTGGAGATCTTCAAGATCCACCTCAACCGCCGCGCCGTCGACTCGTCTAAGTTTCAGCTCGACCAACTCCTCCAATTCACCGTTGGGTGGACCGGCGCCGAAATCGAGCAATGCGTCGTCTCCGCTATCACCCGCGCCCGCCTCGAAGACCGCACCGTCACCCAACGCGACCTCATCAGCATCGCCGCCAAACAGGTCCCCCTGTCCCGCACGATGAAGGAGCAAATCAGCCACATTCGCAGTTGGGCCTTCGAACGGGCCATCCGCGCCACCCCCGCCCCGCGCCAATAGAATAGAACGGTGGTGGAATGCGAGCAACAATTCAGACGCGCATTCTGTCGACGGCGTCCTCGTTCAGCGTTACTCCGAGACCTGGGCCGTCTGGCGGGTTCAGGTAGCCGTTTTGAATCGGGATTGCGGCGTTGACAATATCCGATTGGTAGCGGAGGGGGCCGAAGGTTTCGATGGCGTGGGGAAGGTTGGGCATGGCGGCGGCGAGGTGGGCGCAAGCGGCGGTGCCGATAGCCATTTCGGCCTGGCTGCCGAGGATGCAGGGGATGTCGACGGCGGCCGCGAGGGCGAAGATTTGGGCGGCAGCCACAACCCCGCCGGCTTCGACGACGTAGACGTTCCAGACGTCGGCGGCTTCCGCGCGCGCTAATTCATAGGCGTCACGCAGGGTTTGGCAGCTTTCGTCGGCCATGATGGGGACGCCGCAGCGCTGGCGCAGCATCCGGAGGCCTTCCAGGTTACGGCGTGGAAGGGGCTGTTCGATCCAATCGATTTGAGCGATTTGGGCAAAAGCGTCGATGGCGCGGGCGGCTTCGGCCACAGAGGTCCAGGCAGCGTTGGCGTCGAGCCGCAAGGGTCTGGCGCCGACGGCTTGGGCTACGGCTTTGACGGCGGCAAGGTCATCTTCGAGGCGGCGGCCGACCTTGAGTTTGATGGCATGATAGCCGTCGGCGACGGCTTTGGCGGCATCGAAGGCCATCTCGTCGGGCGCCTTTTGATAGATGCCCCAAGCCAAAGGGATTCGCTCGCGCATCTTACCGCCAAGTAAGTCGTATAAGGGAAGCCCGGCGCGCTTGCCGGCGAGGTCGAGCAGAGCGATTTCGAAGGCGGCGCGGATGTAGGGGGCGCTGAGTTCACCTGCGAGTAGCCGGTCGACTTCGGCGAGAGTGGCCGTGACAGCGGAGGCGTCGCGGCCGATGAGGGCCGGCGCAATGAGGTGCCGGGCGGCGTAACAGAGAGTGTGCCCGATTCTTGGGTAGGTGATGGATATCTCGCCCAGCCCTTCCAGACCGGCGGCGGTTTCGATGCGAACGATACCGAACTCCGATGCCGTGACGGGGCTGGCGCGGTTTAAACCGGACTTGACGGCCTCTTTGCGGGGTGCGCGGATGGGGATGATCTCAACGCGCGTGATCTTGCTGTCCATCGAAGCTCACTATAACCCACCGCTGCCGCGGATGCTGGGGATTACGCTGGATCCGTACGCCTGGAGTTACTCGCCGCGAACGAGGTCGTCGTATGTTTCGCGGGTGCGAATGGTGGTCCACTGGGCGCCGTCGACTAAGACTTCTGCGGGGCGTGGACGTGAGTTATAGTTACTCGACTGGGCAAAGCCGTAAGCTCCGGCCGTGCAGACGGCAAGTAAGTCGCCGGGCATGACTTGGGGCAGCTTACGGTCGTGCGCGAGAAAGTCGCCGGTTTCGCAGACGGGGCCGACCACATCGGCGACGAAGGTTCCGCGATTGCCGGCGGCGCGGAGGGGCACGATGTCGTGGTGGGCATTGTAGAGGGCCGGGCGGAT
Organism: Bryobacterales bacterium; assembly: GCA_020846745.1. Lineage (GTDB taxonomy): Bacteria > Acidobacteriota > Terriglobia > Bryobacterales > Bryobacteraceae > JADLDI01. The sequence goes on from JADLDI010000088.1 coordinate 21,541, forward strand.
GAGTTCGGTCATCGCGGCATCGACAACAACGAATTCCTTTTGCTCGGTATGTTTGCGATAGAGGACGCGGGTAACCAGCACACCGGCGGGGCCGACAATGGAGCGGCCGGGTTCGATGTGGAGCGTCAAGTTGCGGCCGGCTGTATGCTCGACCATGCGGCGGACCGTATCAGTGATATCCGGGGCAGGTTCGCCGGCTTGATAAGAGACACCGAGACCGCCGCCGAGGTCTAGGTACTGGATGGGTACGCCGGCCGCGCGGAGGCCTTCGACTAACTCTAGGACGCGATCGGCCGCTTCGACCAACGGGTCGGTTTCGAGGATCTGGGAGCCGATGTGGCAGGAGACGCCTTCGACCAGGAGGTTCTTATGTTCCAAGGCTTCGCCATAAAGACGCGGGGCCTGGCGGATGGCGATGCCGAACTTGTTTTTCTTGAGTCCCGTGGAGATATAAGGATGGGTGCGGGCGTCGATGTCGGGATTGACGCGGAAGGCGACGCGAACCTTTTTACCGAGGCGGGCGGCGATGGAATCGATGAGCCGCATTTCGTCCGGCGATTCGCAATTAAAGGAGTGAATTCCGGAGGCAATGGCGTAGTCGATTTCCTGGGCCGTTTTGCCGACGCCGGAGAAGACGACTTTGCCAGGGTCGCCGCCGGCTTTAAGGACGCGGAACAGTTCGCCGCCGGAGACGATGTCGAAGCCGGCGCCGGCCCCGGCAAGCAGGCGGAGGATAGACAGGTTGCTGTTCGCCTTGACCGCGTAGCAGATCTCATGCGGTGTATCGCCGAATCCGGCTTTGTAGGCGTTAAAGCGGCCGAGGATTTCGGCTTGCGAGTAGACGAAGCAGGGGGTGCCGGCGCGGCGGGCGATATCGGCGAGGGCGACCTGCTCACAATACAGAGTATTTTCGGAGTAATGATAAGAATTCAGATTCATTTCACTCGGATGGCGACCACGGTCTGGTCGTCGTGTGTAGGTTCGTTGCCGCGGAAGGCGTCGAAATCGGTGAATAGCTTTTCGACCACTTCGCGGGCGGGCAGTGCGGCTACGCTACCGAGGAACGGGCGCAGGCGCGTGGAGCCGTAATCTTCTTTGGCGTGGTTCGGCTGGTCCTGAATACCGTCGGAGTAGAGGACGAGCAGGTCGCCAGGTTGAGTCTGGAACTGGACGTCATCATAGGCGCGGTTGGGGAAGAGCCCAAGGGGAAAGCCTTCCAACTTAGGCTCGAGTATCTCGCCACCGCGCAGGATGATCGGGGGTGCGCCGGCGGCCGTACACATCGTAAACAATCCGGTGGCGGGCTGCCACAAGAGCACTAATAAAGTTAGATAACGGGAGCCGACGCGGCGTTCGACCAATGCGTCGTTCAGACGGGCCATGAGGGCGGCAGGGGAGCGGAGGCGCGGGGCCATGGTACGGAGGAGGCCGGTAACCATTGCGCCATAGAGAGCCGCGGCGGCGCTTTTGCCGCTAGCATCGCCAATGCAGATGATGGAATCGTTGCCCTGTTCAAAGAAGTCGAAGATATCGCCGGAGATTTCGTGGGCGGGGCGGAAGCCGATGCCGATATCGAGGCCGGGGATCTCCGGGTCCTCTTTCGGGAGCAAGTAGGCCTGTAGACGCTGGGCGGCGGCCAGGTCGGCTTCCATGCGCTCGCTATGAGCGGCTATCTCTTCGTAGAGGCGCGCGTTTTCGATGGCCTGAGCGACCATGGGCGCGAGCAGTTGCAACATCTGCGCGTGATCTTCGGTGAAGAAGCCGACGCGGTCGCTTTCGAGGTCCATGACACCGATCAGTTTGTCGCGGACGATCAGCGGGACAGCGACTTCGCTGCGGATGCCGGGGCTGAGTGCAATGTAGCGAGAGTCGGCCTGCGTATCTTCCACGCGAATGGGTTTGCGGCTTTCGGCGGCGGCTCCGGTGATGCCACGGCCGAAGGGGATGTAGTCGAGTTTGACGCGCTGGTCGTAGCGGATGCTGAAGCGCTGGCGCAGTACGCCGTTCGGCGCGTCATACAGCATGAGCGAGAACGCGTCGTAGTTAATCAGAGACTTCACGCGGGCGGCGACCTTGCCGAGTAAGTCGTCCACATCGAGCGTGGCGGTGAATTCCTGCGAGAGGCGGGAGAGGGCCCGCAGAGTGCGGTTTTGACGTTCGACACGGCGGAACAGGCGCGCATTGACAATAGCGGCACTGACACGCGAGGCGATCAACTGCAGCATCGCGGTGTCTTCGACGGTGAACGCGTTGACTTCGGTCGACTGGACGTCGATGACACCGACGAGTTTGCCGCGCAGGATCATCGGCACCGCGAGTTCGGACCGGATGGCGTCGATTAAGGGGAGATAGCGAGGTTCGGCGCGGACATCGCCGACAAAGACGGGGCTGCGGGTGCGGCCGGCAAGCCCGGTAAGTCCCTCATCGAGGGGAATTACTAAGTCCTTCACCGAGTCAGGATTGATACCGATGGAGAAACGCACGACAAGGCCGTTGCGGCGCTCAGAGTAAAGCAGAACGGCCATCAGGTCGAAGCGGACGACGGTGCGGACCCACTGGGCGAGGGTGGCGAGGAGGCTTTCAAGATCGAGCGTGGCGGTGGTGGCGGTGGTGACCTCGAGGAGGAAGTCGAGGAGTTCCGCACGGTCTTGAAACGGCCGGTCCGTGCGGGTATCAGTATCCATCGCCGGTTACCTTGGCGGCCTCCATGATTTTGACGCTGGCGGAGGCGCCGATGCGGGTGGCGCCGGCGGCGGCCATCTGCTTTAAGTCGTCGAGAGAGCGAATGCCGCCCGCCGCCTTGACGCCGATTTCACTGCCGACAACCTGACGCATGAGCTTGACGTCGTGGACGGTGGCGCCATGCTTGGCGAAGCCGGTAGAGGTCTTCACGAAGTCGGCGCCGGCCATTTTGGAGAGCGTGCAGGCGATGGCCTTCTGATTGTCGTCAAGCAGGGCAGCTTCGATGATCACCTTTACGATGGCCCCTTGCGCGTGGGCCACTTCGACGACGGCTGCGATATCGGCGCGCACGGTTTCCTGGTCGCCGGAGCGGAGGGCGCCGATGTTGATGACCATGTCGATTTCGGTGGCGCCGCAGCGGAGGGCCGAAACCGTTTCCGCACGTTTTGATTCGGTAGTGGTAGCGCCGAGGGGGAAGCCGACGACGGTGCAGACCTTGACGCCGGAACCCTTGAGGAGAGCCGCAGCCTTGGGCACCCAGTAGGGGTTGACACAGACGCTGGCGAAGCCGAACCGGCGGGCTTCGCCGCAGAGTTTGGCGATCTCGTCGGCGGTCGCGTCGGGCCGCAAGAGGGTATGGTCGATTAATTTGGCGATCGCCGGGTCGACCTTGGTGAGGCGCTCAGAGGCGGAAACGCGATCGGCTCCGGCGGCCACGATTTTGCTGGTGTTCTTGTGGCAGGTTTGGGCGCAACGCTGGACGCAGCCGGGACACACGAGGTCCGGCAGGTTCAGGCCTTCGCCTTTGACGGCGCGGGGCAGTTGGAGGCGGGCGAGAAGTTCTTCGCCGATGACGGCGACGAGTTTGTCGAGGTCGGCGGGAGTCATTGGGAGGAGGCGCCTTTCTCGATCTCCATGATCTTGTCGACGCGGGCCTGGTGGCGGCCGCCGGCGAAGTTGGTGGCGAGCCAGGTACGGAGGACGGTTTCCGCCTGAGAAGCGGTGAGGAGGCGTCCACCGAGCGTGAGGACATTGGCGTTGTTGTGCTCGCGGGAGTTGCGGGCGGAGGCGACGTCGTAGCAGAGCGCAGCGCGGACCCCGTGGATCTTGTTGGCGGCCATCGCGGAACCGATGCCGGCACCGTCAATGATCACACCGCGGGCGGCTGTGCCGTCAGCGACGAGACGGGCGACCTTTGCGGCGATATCGGGGTAATCGGCAGGTTTCTCTTCAAACACGCCCACGTCGCGGGGGGCGAGGCCGAGTTCGGCGAGGATGGGGAGGAGAGCCTGTTTCATGCGAAAACCGCCATGGTCGGCACCAATGGCGACGGTGATTTCGGGCGGCGCAAGGCCGGGGATTTCGTCCGGCGAAAGCTCGATGATGCGAACGCGGCGCTCGCGAGCGGCATCGCGGGCGGAAGGGGTGAAAATGGCGCCCTTGGCGACGCGCAGTTCGCCCGACAACGGGATGTCGCGCTCTGTGAATACCTGGCGCATGGGTAATGTTCTAGTGTAGCGAGTACCGTATGCGCGGCGCGTGCCGGAGTGCAAGGCGGGGGAGTAGAGTCGAGGAACGGCGCGGGGGAGGTTCGTTTGGTGCGACGGAGAGGGTGATTGCGGGTGCGACGTAGAAATGGACATCGGTTCTTGAGCGGCGGGGAGTTCCTCACGCGATCACGTCACGAAATACCTCTTGAATTCCGGTGGCATTGTTGGTACACTTGACCCGTGGTCGTGGACGTGTGTCCACCCACCAAACAAATCGAAAAAGGACCGCCATCGCGCGGTCCTTTTTCTTTTTCGCACTACCTCCGGTCGCTGGCCGTCGCGCCCCGGCCCATCGGCGTTACGCGTTAATCGGCGGCCGATTCCAGAAACTTTCCCAATAAGGAGTACTATTCAGATGTCTGCAAACCTCAGCACAGGCCCCCGCACCGAAGAAGGCAAAGCCAAATCCTCCCAAAATGCCAAAAAACATGGGCTCACGGCCGAGTCCATCCCAGCCGATCTCCGGCCTGTTTTCAACGATTTGCGAAACGAACTCCACTCCCAGTGCCGCCCCGATGGCCCCTTGGAAGAGATCTTCTTCGACAAACTCGTCACCGCCCGCTGGA
>JADLDI010000089.1 GCA_020846745.1 Bryobacterales bacterium
GTTATGCCGTATCCGGTTTTATGCCGCATGTGATTCTGTTTCGCCCATAAAATGTGGCGGTCTGAGCGTTTTGGTGCGGCATAAAAATGGACCGTTGACCGACGGTTCTTGGTCCTTTTCGGATGGGCGGATGCAAAATTCGTTCATCCTACCAAGCGGCTCCTCGGGGCCGCTTTTTCCATACTTCAACCTCTATCTGACTCAACTCAAGGAGCAGGGATACGCCCCCGGCTCGGTCTACGAGCAGATTCATATCCTTAAGACGTGTGACCGTTGGCTGAAGCGAACTTGTCGGGGTGTTCGTGACCTGAATGAGTCCATGGTGCGGGAATTTCTGCGCCGTTGTTTGAATCGCGGTTACGGGAAGAATGCCGGCGCATCAACGATGCGGCGGCTTTTGACGATGCTTCGCCGAATCGGAGTCGTGTCCGAAGCCAAAGCTCCGCCCCCAAGCCCATCCGAGCAATTGGTGTGTGCGTATGGGCGTTTCCTCCTCGAAGAACGCAACCTGTCGCCGCAAACGGTTGTCCATAGGCGGCTAACCGCCAGCAGGTTCCTTTCTGAGAAGTTCGCTGCTGGCCGTCTGGATGTGTCCAATCTGCGTGCGCCCGATATTACCGTGTTCGTGAAGCGGCATGCGCGCGATCACGGCCCGTTCTATGCGCGGCACCTGACGACCGGAATGCGACAGTTCCTGCGCTATCTGCATTATAAAGGTCTGACCGACACCGATCTTTCCCTGGCCGTTCCGGCGGTGGCGCGCTGGTCACTCTCGTCCCTGCCGAAACACCTGCCATCGGCGCAAGTGCGGCGAGTCTTGCGTCATTGTGACCAGAGCACGCCTCTGGGCCGACGGAACTACGCCATTCTGCTCTTGCTTGCTCGGCTCGGTCTGCGGGCAGGAGAAGCCGTTAGGCTCAACCTTGAAGACATTGACTGGGATAACGGACTGCTCACGGTTTGTGGGAAAGGAAAATGGGCTCAGCTTCCGATACCTGCGGATGTTGCGGAGGCCATTGCACTCTACCTTCGCCGTGACCGACCTCGATGCGCTTGCCGCCGCCTGTTCATCCGGGATTACGCCCCGGTCGATGGCTTTTACGGCGCCAATGCAATCGGCAGTATAGTGAAACGCGCCCTCGGGAAGGCTGGGGTAGAATCGGCCCGGAAAGGGGCGCATCTTCTGCGGCACAGCTTGGCGACGGACATGTTGCACAAGGGCATATCGCTCGATGAGATCGGCGAGGTGCTACGCCACAGGAGCCCTGACACCACGGCGATTTACGCCAAAGTCGATTTGGACTCGCTACGAACGTTGGCCCTGCCGTGGCCGGGGGGTGCCCGATGAAATCCCTCGATCGAGCCGTTGACGATTATCTGACACTCCGGCGCAGTCTCGGCTTCAAACTTCGGGAATATGGCGTCTGTCTGCATGAGTTCGTTCGGTTTTTGAAAAAGAACGGCTCGCCGCGCATCACCAGCAAGCTCGCGATGGAGTATGCCACCCAACGCCAGGGCGAAAAGCCGGTCTCGTGGTCACGCAGGCTCGCCATCATCCGCGGCTTTGCTCGTTATCGCTTTGGCGCTGACCCAACGACCGAGATCCCGCCCATCGGATTGCTGACGTTCCGATCCCAGCGAGCGAAGCCATATTTGTATTCCAAAGAGGAAATCAACCGGCTCCTGGAGGCGGCACTGACCATGAAGACTCAATACGAGTTGCAGCGCCATACTTATTACTGCCTATTCGGTCTCTTGGCAGTCACCGGGCTTCGGCTCGGCGAGGCGATCCGTCTTGAGCCACGGGATGTGGACCTATCAACGGGAGTTCTCACGGTTCGCGGAACCAAATTCGGCAAGTCACGTCTTGTCCCCCTGCACCCTTCCACACGAGCAGTGTTGCGGGATTATGCAAAACGCCGCGATCAGCTCCTTGTCGGACGTCCCATTCCATACTTCCTCATGACTGGCCGGGGCAAAAAGATGGAGAAGTCAGGTCTGAGCCTGATCTTCCGCAATCTGTCGCGGCAGATCGGCATTCGCAAACCAAGCGTGAGGCACGGCCCGCGTCTGCACGACTTCCGGCATCGCTTTGCTATTGAAACGCTCCTTCGCTGGTATCGAAGCGGGGAGAACATAGGTCGGCGAATGCCGGTGTTGTCCACGTTCTTGGGGCACAGCAACGTGAGTGGTACATATTGGTATTTGAGTAGCACGGCAAAACTGATCGTGGCTGCCAGCAAACTCATTGAGAGCCGATGGAAAGGAGTCGCCTGATGAAGCCTGCCCCCGACTTCTCGTCGCTGTGCCAGTCGTTCTTTTCCAAACGACTGATTAGTCAACGCAGAGCGAGCCCGCATACGGTCTCCGCCTATGCACAGACCTTCCGGTTGCTTGCAGCGTATGCTCAGAAACGGCTTCGCATCCCGCCATCTGAGCTTTCGCTGGCGCAGCTCGACGCGCGCTTTCTGGCCGGGTTCTTGGACGATCTGGAGTGTCACCGTTCCAATAGCGTGCGTAGTCGCAATGCACGGCTTGCGTCCCTCCGGGCCTTCTATCACTACGCTGCGCTGGAAGCGCCGCAGCACGCCAGCGTGATCCAGCGGGTGCTCGCGATACCATATAAGCGGCTCACGCGCCGCCTTGTCTCCTATCTCACCCGGCCGGAGGTCGAGGCCATCTTGGGCAGCGTGGACAAATCAACCTGGGTGGGACGCCGGAACCATGCCTTGCTGCTGCTGGCTGTGCAGACAGGGCTGCGGCTTTCCGAAATCACCGCGTTGAGGCAGAAAGATGTCATGCTCGGTCGGGGTGCACACGTTCGCTGCGAAGGCAAAGGTCGGAAGGAAAGATGCACGCCGTTGGCCAGACCAACGGTGGCAGTGCTCAAGGCTTGGATGAATGAACAAGGCGACGACGAATCCAGCTTCCTGTTTCCCAGCAGTAACGGAGGCAGACTGAGCGCCGATGCCGTGCAGCACGCTTTGGCTACGCGCGTCGCAGCAGCTCAGCAGAAGTGTCCTTCGCTCAGCAAAAAGCGGGTGACGCCTCATGTGCTGCGCCACACCGCGGCGATGGAGTTGCTCCAGGCGGGCGTTGATCGATCTTTGATTGCCATTTGGCTAGGGCACGAGTCGCTCGA
>JADLDI010000090.1 GCA_020846745.1 Bryobacterales bacterium
GGGGTGCTCCTCTCGGATGTTGATTGATCGAAAGCGATCAACCTGAGTTTGCACCCAAACGTCATCCGCCGGGGCATGCGCCTACCGCGCAGCGGTTTAGTTCAATCAACTTTTTCTGGTGGGCGGGGGGGAAGGTTCGGTTGGGTGTAACGGAGAGGGTGATTGGGCTTCGGGGGGTTCCGTGCGCTGGCCCGGTCGCTGACGCTCCCGCTTCGTTTCGGGCGGCGGCGGTTGGAAGCGATGGTGGAGGCTCGGTTACGTACTGAGTCGTGTCTTATCATGCGAGCGTGGACATCATTCGGGCCACGGCCACGCTGTTTCTTGTTATGGATCCGCTGGGGAACATACCTTTGTTTCTGGCGGTTTTGAAGAGTGTCGCTCCGGAACGGCGGCGGCGGGTGCTGCTGCGCGAGCTGGTGGCCGCTTACGTGGTGCTGCTGGCGTTTTTGGTGAGCGGCAACTACGTTCTCACCTTTCTTGGCCTTTCGCGGGAGACGATCAGCATCGCCGGGGGGATTGTGCTGTTCCTGATCGCGTTGCGCATGGTATTTCCGCCGGCGGGGGGGTACGGTAGCGACGCGCTGAAGGGGGAACCGTTTATCGTACCGCTGGCTGTTCCGCTGGTGGCGGGTCCGTCGACGTTGGCAACGGTGCTGTTGCTGCAACGGTCGACGGGCGCCACTATGACGTCATTGCTGTTGGTGCTGACGGTGGCTTGGGTATTGAGTGCGGCGATTCTGCTGGCGTCGACATTCCTGTACCGCTTGCTAGGCGACCGGGGGTTGATTGCCATTGAACGGCTGATGGGGATGCTGCTGGTGATGGTGGCGGTGCAGATGTTTATGGATGGGGTGAAGGCGTTTCTGGTGCGGTAACGGCCTACCTACGCTACCCGTACCGCTGCGTCATGCGCCGGCAAAACTCCGCGAACTCCTCCACATTCACCGGCGGACTGGTATGATGCGGCTTCACGCCGCAATGCTCCGGCGTAAAGCAGTATGTCACCGTCACGTTGAAGTCTTCGAGCATCTTCATCTGCCGGTCGAACCACGCATCGGCGTTCGGCCGGAAACTATCGGCCCAACTCAACCCCGTGCGCAGGTGCTTGACGCCCAAATCCTTCAACCACCGGACCGCCGGCTCCAACCGGTGATCCTCAAAGTGGAACCACTGGCAAATGCCCATTTCGGGGGCATACCGCGCAAACTGCCGGGCCGCCGGCTTGGGCGAGCCGTCCTCACGCAGCAAGCCCATATAGAAATGGCGGTAATAGGACGAACCCTCGGCCTCGCGATGCCGCGTAGTGGCCGGCCAGGCGCGCGGCAAATCGTAGAGGCTATACCAGTGGACCCTCGGCACGCGCCCGAGCAGCAACTCCGCCGTGCGCCGTAGCCCGAACTCCTGCACCTCTTCGGCGCCGAACGTGGACACCCCAACTTCGGAAACCCACACGGGCAGCTTGGTGACGGCCTGGATCTCGGCCAGCTTGTCCGGCCATTCGTGGATGGTCCAATGGTTCCAGTCGAGCGGAAAGCCGTGTACGGCCACGACATCCAGATGTTGCAAGGCGCCGTAACTATCGAGCGTCCGGATGAAGTTGGGGTCGATCGGCGAAATGCCGCCGAGCACGCGCGGCAACCGCGGCCGCACGCTGTGCACGGCCTCGCCGGCGGCCTTCACCAAATCCGCGAACATCCGCCAATCTTTATCGATTTCAAAGTCCCAATGCGACAGGTTATTGGGCTCGTTCCATAGCATGACCGCTTCGATCATTCACTCTCCCCAAGGGCGCGCGGTGCGGCGGCAAACGTAGACTTCCTGCTCCGGATGCGCCTCAATCTCGAAGCCGGCGCTACGCAGCATGGCTTCGACACAGGCCTGGTTCGGGATCCACCAGTTTGTCGGGTCGCCGCAATAGTAGTTTTCGACAAAGTACATCGCGGGATAGCCGGGCTTGTCGAAAATGCCCGTCTCAGTGAACGGATAGTCTTGCTGCAAGCGCTCGACGTCGGTACTGCCGCGCTGCATCGACTGGAACACCAGCCGGTCGCGCACCACGTGTTCCCAGAGCAAATCCAGCGCGAGCAGCGGATGGCGCAGGTGATAGAGCACGCCCATAAACAGCACCAGGTCGAACTGCTCGCGCAACTCCGCGATCTCGTAAATCGACAGTTGCTTGAACTCGATATCGACGCCGTTCACCTCGGCCGCAAAGCGCGCCTGCCGCAGATAATGGGGATCGGTATCGACGCCCACGACACGGTCGGCCCCGCGCCGCTTCATCTCGATGGAGTAGTAGCCGCCATTGCACCCGATATCCAGGACCTTCTGTCCGCGCAGATCGGGCGGGACCGCATGCGCGAACGCCGCCCATTTGAAGCTCGGATAATCGCCCAGAAAGTGGTCCGGCGCGGTGTGCACGCCATGCAGATTCAGGTTGTGGAACCACGGGCCCAACTCATGCACCCGCCGTTCAATCTGTTCGGTGGTGTAGGGCGCAGTCATGTTTGGTTAGGAAGAGGTCCGGCGAGGTGGGGAGCAATTCGGGTACCATTCACGGGCAGGGTCCAATGCAAAGCCGGCTGCCGCCGTTCCAGCAGGTGAATGGCTTCGCGATATCCGTTGAGCGTGCCCACGTCGACATAATCTTCACCAGCGCAAACGCCGCGGGCCTCGCCGCCCGCCTCCATCCACGCATTCACGAGCGTGCCCAGGTACTCGTCTTTGTACTGCCGCATCTGCCACAGCGCGTGCAGTTCCCGCAAAATCCGGCCCGTCAGTTTGAAGCCGCCCCAAATCCACCGCGTGCCCGGATCGGGCTGCTTGACGCGAATCTCGCGCACGCGCATGTCTTCCCGCAACAGCACGGCGTCGAACAACTCCGGCCGCTGCACGGGGAACAACAAGAACGACAACTCGCCATCCGGCAACTGGCCGAACGCCGTCTCGGGGAACCAGACCGTATCCGGCAGCCCGACCAGTATCTGCTCGCGATCGCCGATAAACGGCAGGGTTTGGAACAACGCATCGCACAGCCCCGCCGGCTTCGATTGCACCGCATAGCAGATATGCGCGCTGCCAATCGATCCGCCGAAGTATTGCACGATATCCGACTTCCATGGGGAAATCACAAAACAGATGCGCGTCGCCCCGCCCAGCAGCATCCGCTCCACCAGGTACTCGCCGACGGCGCGCGGACGCTCCACTTCCTGCTCGCACCGGCTGCCCACCGGCAGGAGTTCTTTCGAAAACGCGAGCGGTTGAATGCGGCTGCCCACGCCTGCCGCCGGAATGATGCCCCACATCGTATTACTTACCTCCCGCGGTTTGCCGGTTGAATGCCTGTGCCAGCGTCCGTTCCATTGCCGCTTCGATTGCGGCCTCCATCTCGAGCGCCCGCTTCTCGGCGGTATGTTGATCGAGCACGCGCCGCCGCGCCGCCGCGCCGATCTTCTTCAACTCCTCGGCCGGACGCGATAAGTGCTCCATCGCTTCTTCCGTCGACGCCGCCACCAGAATCTCTTTGCCGGGCTCGAAAAACTGCTCCAGCCCTTCCCAGTAATCCGTCAGCACCGGCGCCTCGCACGCCGCCGCTTCAAACAACCGCCCCGAGGGGCAGTAGCCCATGGCCGCCATCACCCCGCGTGTCACGCTCAAATTCAACTTCGCCGAGCTATAAAACGACGGATGCTCGTCCGGCGCCACATGCGGGATGTAGCGGATGTTCTCGCGCCAGGGGAAGCCCTGCGGATACTGGGCGCCGCCGATCAAGAAGGCGCGCTCGGGCATGCGGCGCGCGGGTTCGATAAACAGCCGCTCGAGCATTTGTTGACGATCGGCCGCATAGGTTCCCAAATAAGACAGGTCCGCCGCATAGGCGGGATTGAGGGAGGCGGGATGGTGAACCTCGGGGTCCGCGCTGCCGTAGATCGGCGCCGCGGCGGGCGCGCCCAGCAGCGTTTGCAGGCGCGACAAAGCAGCCCCGCCGGTGTAGCTGAACACCAGATCGAAATCGCGCAGCCCGCGCTCTCCAATATAGGTGAGCGGCTTGCCTGCCTCGACCGCGGCCAGTGTCACGGGCGTATCCAGATCATAGAAAACGCGCAACGGCGCGCCGGCCTCGAGAATCAGTTGAGTGGCCGCGATGCCGTCGGGACAGAATGAGGTCACCATCGCCACGTCGGCATCCTCGAGGTAGTCTTCCGCGGTCTCGATCGCCGCTTCCCAAGCCGGATACAACATCAGTTCGCCGCCTGCGATCTCTGTCAGGTCGCGGTGCTGCGCGTAATACGGAACGTCGCGCTCAAAGAAAACCGGAAAGTGTCCCCGCTTCACCAGTGCGCGGCAAAGCCCCCGCCACAACGTCGCATGGCCGTTGCCCCACGCTGAGCTGATCGACAAGCCGAAGATGACGATCTTCACTGCCGGATCCCGCGCGGATCAACCATTCACAATCTCTCCGCCGTTGGGATGCAACACCTGCCCGGTCATGTAGGACGAGTCCTTCGAAGCCAGAAACACGTACGAGGGGGCTACTTCGGCGGGCTCGCCCGGCCGCTCGAGCGGAACGTTGCCGCCAAACGACTCCACCTTTTCCTTGGGAAAGGTCGAGGGAATCAACGGCGTCCAGATCGGACCCGGCGCCACGGCATTCACCCGAATCTTTTTTGACGCCACCGCCTTCGCCAGCGACCGTGTAAACGCCACAATCGCGCCCTTTGTCGCCGCGTAATCGAGCAGATGCTCGCTGCCGCGGTACGCCGTGACGGAAGTGGTATTGATGATCGCGCCATCGCCTTCCGGCAGGTACTTCATCGCGGCTTTGGTGAGGAAAAACATCGAGAAGATGTTCGTCCGGAACGTGCGCTCCAACTGTTCGGCCGTGATCTTCGAAATGTCGTCCTGCGGATGCTGCTCGGCCGCGTTGTTCACCAATATGTCGAGGCGCCCAAGCTGTTTGACAGTGCGCTCCACGGCGTTGTGGCAGAACTTTTCGTCCCCGATATCGCCCGCGATCAGCAGGCACTCGCCGCCGGCTTCTTTCACCAGCCGTTCGGTCTCGTGGGCATCGTCGTGTTCGTTCAGGTAAACGATCGAAACATTGGCGCCTTCATGGGCAAACGCGATGGCCACCGCCCGGCCGATGCCGCTATCGCCGCCGGTAATCAGCGCGACTTTTCCGTCGAGCTTCCCGGACCCGCGGTACTTCCCCACCCCCGAATCGGGCTTCGGGGTCATCTGTTTCTCATGCCCCGGCTGCTTGGCCTGCGTCTGTCCTGGCTTTGTCTTCTCCGGCATTACTTCCTTTTCTGGTTCTTACGTGTATGTGGGGGGACGGCATTTCTGCCATCCCCCCAAGGTGCGTTTTCTACCGCCCCGCCCGCGGCGTAACCGGTACAAACACGGTCTGCCCCCCGCGATTGACGAGCAACAGCACCGGGTTCGAACCCGCCCCCCGCACAATCGCCTCCAAATCGCTGACCGACCGCACCGGCTTCCGGTTGGCCTGCACGATCACGTCTCCATCCGTGATGCCTGCATCGGCGGCCGCGCCGGCTGGGTCCACTTCGCGAACCAGCAACCCATCGGCCGACCGTAACCCGAGCCGCGCCGCCACCTCAGGCGTCAACGGTTCTACGGAAATCCCAAGCCGTCCACCCGCTGGACCGCCTTCCGCTCCGCCGCCCGGCTCATCGTCGCGCCGTGCCTGGAACTCTCCGAGCCGCACGCGGATGTCCTGGTCGCGTCCATCGCGGTTGACCGTCAACGTGATCTCCGCTCCCGGGCCGGATGACGCCACCCGGTTCCGGAACAAGTTCAGGTCGCGAATCTCCTGCCCGTTCATCTTCGTGATGACATCGCCCGTCTTCAGTCCCGCCTTTTCGGCCGGGCTGCCGGGACTTACCGAATTCACGAGCACTCCGCGCATGTCGCTACGGCCGAGGCTCCGCGCGATCTCCGGCGTCACCTGTTGAATGCCGATGCCGATCTGTCCGCGGCTCACCTTGCCCTTGGACGCCAACTGTTCCATCACCGTGCGCGCCATGTTCGACGGAATCGCAAACCCGATGCCGATACTGCCGCCGGATGTCGACAGAATCTGCGAGTTGATCCCGATCAGCTCGCCGCTCGTATTCACCAGCGCGCCGCCGGAATTACCCTGATTGATCGGCGCATCGGTTTGCAGGAAATCTTCAAACGTACCTTCGCCCACACCGGTGGTGCGGTTCTTGGCGCTGATAATACCCATGGTGACCGTTTGGCCGACACCCAGCGGATTGCCCACGGCGAGCGCCACATCGCCCACGCGAACATCGTCAGAGTTGCCGAGCCGCAGCACGGGTAAGCTGTTCACATCGATTTTCAGAAGGGCCAAATCGCTGGGCGCGTCGGACCCCACGAGCTTCGCCGGCACTCGCCGCCCATCGTTCAGTTCGACTTGAATCTCTTGCGCCCCATCCACGACGTGATGGTTTGTCAGGCAATAGCCGTCCGCCCGGACAATGACGCCCGACCCGAGCCCACGCTCGACGCCACCGCGCCCACGCGGCATCGGCTGTCCTCTACCGCCTCCGCCGCGATTGCCGAACGGCAGCCCAAACGGAAATCCGGAAAACGGATATTCCTCGGCCGCCCGGGTCCGGCGCTCCGACCGGATGGTCACCACCGCCGGAGCCACCTTCGCCACCACGTCAGAATAAGACTGGACCCTCCCGGCGGGGGGTCCAGTCCTTTCACCAGTTGTTGCCGCCGGCGGAGCATCGCCCAGAAAACCGGCGTTCTGCATCGTCGTCTGCCGCCCCTGCTGCGCCTGGCAGGATGCGGCCAGCACCACGATAGGGGCCAGGATCCATCGATATTCCCTCACGGGTGTCCGCCTCACCACGCCGCGCGGCCGTAGACCGCCGTCGCGCCGATCGGGGTCGCATTGCCGCGGGCCGGTTCCGCCTGGCCGCCCATCGAAAGAACCGTCGCGCACTGATTTTCCGCCAATCGCTGCAACAAGAGTTGCTTGCCGTTGTTAAAACGAACCGCGTCGCGATAGGTGTAGGCTTCGCAGCCGAGTTGCGTGAACGTCACATACTCGTCCTTGGACACGCCGAAATCGCGTTGCACGTGAGGCGCGATGTCCTCCAAATGCAGCCGTGCGCCGGGCGGGATGCACACCGCGGTCAACGGGCACTTGCCCTGCCGGGCGGTCCATGTCCGCATATACTCCTTGACGCTGTTCCAGTTCAGTTGGAATTTCGGCCTCGCGACGGCCGACTTATAGGTCTCTAACTCTCCCTGCGCCACAAAGCCCATGGAGCCGCCGGTGAATTTATAGAGAACCAGACGCTCGCCTTCGTTGGCCAGCCGGTTCGGTTGTGCGTGTAGCGAGTAGTCGCACATAGTTCGTTTACTCCCAAGCCTGTGCAAATGCCGGCGCTTCCGCCGGGGTTTCCACAACGGGTTCCGGTTCCGCGTCCGAACTGAGCGCCAGTACCTGCGCGCGTTGATGCTCGCGCAACCGCTGAATCAGAATCTCTTTGCCGTTCGAAAACCGGACCGCGTCGCGATACGCCCAGGCATCGCAGCCAATCTGCGTAAAGGTCACGTCTTCGGTGGCCTTCACGCCCAGTTCCTGTTGCAATTCAAGGGGCATATCGTTCAGGCGCAGCCGTGCGCCCGGGGGAATGCAGACGGCCGTCAACATCGATGCTTCACTGCCGAGCGCGGCGCGTGAAGCCAGTTCTTCCGCCGAGGCAAAGCCCATCGAGCCGAAAGAAAAACGGGTTGCTATTAAGGTTTCGTCGGTTGTGGCCAAACGGTTCGGGTGTGCATGCAAAGAATAGTCACACATTGGTTCACGCTCCTTACTGCGGCGCTGAGGACATGTATTAGACCCACGAGAAAACCTCTTTGTGACTTCGAATGTGGACGTTCACGTGCTCCCGCATCCGCGCCGGGCACTTTCTTCTCAAACGGGAATTTTTTCCGATGTTGTCGACCGGTGTTCCCTCACCACGCAAACAACCACGATGTTCCCGGCCGCACACGATCCCACTCCTCCACTTCGGCCTTCTCAATAATCCGCTCGTACGTTTCCAAATACCGTGCTGTCATCATTTGCGCGGAAAACCGCGTCCGTGCGGCATCGCGGCACTCCTCGGGCGACAGTTCGCCTACGGCGTCGATCGCGTCGGCCATCTCTTTCACGTCCGACACCAGAAATCCGGTCCGGCCGTGCTCGATCACCTCAGGCAGCGCGCCGGACCGGAACGCCACTACCGGCGTGCCCGACGCGAGCGACTCCATCGCCACCAGCGAACTTGTTTCCGCTACCGTGCTCGGGATCAACAAACAGCGCGCATGCGACAACAGCTTCTTCTTCGTCCCGAGCTTCGCCGGACCGATAAACCGCCGGCGGCTATCGAGGCGCGGTACGATTTCACTCTCGTAATACTTCAGATGCGTCTCGTACGGAAACACCTGTCCCGCCAGGATGCACTGCCGCTGCGCCTGCCGCGCGGCGTCGAGCGCCAGGTGGAAACCCTTTTCCGGACAGATCCGGCCCATCGCCAGGACATAGCGCCGCTGTCCGTTCAACCCATTGGAATGGAACGAATTGACGTCGATTCCATTCGGCACGGGCGGCAGCATCAGCGAACTCGCCGGACACCGCCGCTGCTGCGTCGCCGACACGCAATTCATGTAGAAATGCCGCCGCTTCAGCTTGAAGATCGAGTTCGGATACCAGTCCGGCGGCAAATGCAGCGTGGCCAGCACCGGTACATCGGTCCCCGGTATGTACTGGTGAAAATCCAGGCTGTGCATGTGAACTAAATCAATTCGATACTTACTCAGTGCCTCTCCGATTAACTGCCGGTGTATCTGTTGACCCCAGCGCCGCACCTTGTCGTTTAACTTCCCTTTAGCTTTTGCCGCCGGTATCAGGGTGCCAGTTACTTTCGACCCCTCCGCGGCGATGACGATCGACCGGTGTCCCGCTTTTATAAGTGCTCGATCCAACTGGGTAAGTACCTGTTCTGAGCCGCCCACCGCGTCGGGACCCACATCCGTCAACGGATAAGCAACGCTCAGAACTGTACGTGATATCGCATTAGAATCTTGGCCCATATATGCAACGGCTGCGAAGTAGTGCAATTTCTATGCCTGCAGTTGGCCCTCCACTTGCCCCTTAGCTGTGGCGCAAGCTTTTTGGCTTGCCGGGACGGCATTTCTGCCGTTCCCGTCCTCCGTCGCCCAACGATGAAACGCCCCAAATCCCGCGATGTGGTCCTGATCGGTGAATTCTTCATTGACGAAATCCTGAGCGGATTCCAGGTCCTCCCCAAGCTTGGCGAGGAATCCTTTGCCCGCCGCTTCCATCGCGATGTGGGCGGAGGCGCGGCCATCACGGCGTGCGGACTTGGCAAGCTCGGCCTCAACGTCGCCGTAATCGGCGCTGTCGGCAAGAAAGATGGCGCCTGGGTGATCGACCGCCTGTCCGCCTTCGGCGTCGACGCCTCCAAACTCGAGCGCCATCCCGAAGAACCCACCGCCCTGACCGTAAGCGTCTCCACCCGCGAAGACCGTGCGTTCTTCAGCTACTACGGCGCCAACGTCCGCCTGCCGCACATCCTACGCAAGCCGGAAACCCTCGAATTCATGGCCACCGCGCGCCACGTCCATTTCGCCTGCGCGCCCGACTCGGATCTCGATACACCGCTGTTCGCCTCGCTACGCCGCCGCGGCGTCCGCATTTCGATTGACGTCCAGTCTCACGTCAGCTGGCTGACTAAGCCCGAAAACCTCACCATTCTCCGGCACTGCGACATGTTCTTCCCGAACGAACGCGAAGGCGAGTGGATCTCAGGCGAAGCGGGCGCCCATCGTGTCCTGCGCGCCCTGCGCGACCAGGGTTTGCGCGGCGTTGCCCTCAAACTCGGCGGCAAAGGCGCGGCACTGCTGTGGCGGCGCCGCGAGTATCTCGACGACCCCTATCCTGCCGATACCATCGACACCACCGGCGCCGGCGACTCATTCAATGCCGGCTTCATATACGCCTGGCTCCGTGGCGATAAACCCGAAACGTGCCTCAAGCTCGGCAACATGTGCGGCGCACTCTCCACACGCGGGCTGGGCGGCGTGGCTACCTTCCCGAGCGAACAGGAATTACTCGAACTCGAACAGGCAACACAAAGCAAATCATGAAAGTAACCGTTATCGGGTGCGGACTCCGCACGCCTCTACTTATTCACGGCCTCGACCGTTCCGATCTTCCCATCGATGAGTTAGTCCTTTACGATATCGATCGGAACCGCGCCCAACTTATGACCACGCTCGGCCGGGCCGTCTCTACCCACGGCGTCATGCGCATCCGTCCCGCGGCCACGCTCGAAGACGCCATCGACGGCTGCCGGTTCGCCATTTCGAGCATCCGCGTGGGCGACATCGCCGCCCGTGCCCGCGACGAACGCATCATTATGGAGCACGGTTTCGCCGGACAGGAAACCACCGGGCCCGGCGGCCTCGCCATGGCTCTGCGCACTGTTCCCGTTGCCATTGAACACGCCCGGGTGGTCGTCGAACGGGCCGCCCCAGGCGCCTGGATCGTCAACTTCACCAACCCTGCCGGACTCATCACCCAAGCCATTTCGACCGAAACCGGAGCCCGCGTAGCCGGCATCTGCGATACGCCCGCCGAACTGTTCTTCCGCATCTCGATAGCTTTGGGCGCTCGCCTCGAAGACGTGGAGTGCGAATACTTCGGCCTGAATCACCTCGGATGGGTGCGCCGTGTCAAGCTCCGCGGCGAAGATGTTACCCAGCAGTTACTAAGTGACGACAACAAACTCCGCAGCCTCTACCCGGCCGATCTCTTTCCGCCCGACCTGATCCGCGCCCTCGGCCTGATCCCCACCGAATACCTGTTCTTCTATTACAACCGCGCCGCCGCCCATCGCAATCAACTAGCGGCTGGCGCCACCAGAGGCGAAGAGATCCTGATTCTCAATCAACGCCTGCTCACTCAGCTCTACGCCGAAGCCGGCAAAGGCGACGTCGAGGCCGCCGTGCGGACTTACGCCAATTACCTCAACCGCCGCAATGCCAGTTACCTCCAACTCGAAGCCGCCGCCGGTTCCGCCCTCACGCAACCCGATGTCGATTGGGACCCCTTCCAGGCCGTCACCGGCTATCACCGCATAGCCGTCGAAGCGATGCGAGCCCTAACCGGCGCCGCCCCTCAACAACTCGTCCTGAACGT
This sequence comes from Bryobacterales bacterium, assembly GCA_020846745.1. Classification (GTDB taxonomy): domain Bacteria; phylum Acidobacteriota; class Terriglobia; order Bryobacterales; family Bryobacteraceae; genus JADLDI01. The sequence continues at coordinate 11,252 of JADLDI010000090.1, forward strand.
GGCCAACCGCGGCGCTATCGACGACCTCTCGACCGAAGACGTAATCGAAATCAACTGCGCAACCGACGCCCACGGCCCCACTCCGATGAAGATCGGCCCACTGCCAAGAGCGGTCCAAGGCCTGGTGACGTCTGTAAAGGCATACGAGCGCTTAGCCCTACAAGCGGCAAAGCGTGGATCGCTTTCGCTGGCAACCCACGCCCTGTTCACCAACCCAATCGTAGGCGACTGGCAAGCCGCCCACGACACCCTAAAAGCTTTAATAAACAGCGATCCGCAACACCTGGGAGTTTATAACTAGCTCAGGCAAGCGGCGCGCGGCGGCCGGCGCTCGTTGGCGCGCTCCTTTCGTGTATATACGGCATCTGTATATACTGACCGTGGTTACCGCCTACGATATGAACGCAGCGGAAAGGAGTAAATATGCCGCGCAAATCGACTAGCCCCTCTCCATTCAAATCCGAAGCCGAAGAGGCCGATTGGTATGCCTCCCCTCAAGGGCGGCGGCAAACCCGGCGCGAGTTCTCCCGCGCCCTTCGCGACGGTTCCCTCATCTCCTCACCCGGTCTCAAAATCAAGAAGACCGACCCCAAGCTGCTGGAGACCCTGATGCAGCAGGCGAAAGAGAGCGCAACCCGGCCCGTTTCCCTCCGTATCCCGGTTGTAGACCTGGAAACAGCTAAGCGCCTGGCTGCGAACTCTGGCGTCGGCTATCAGACCGTCCTCAAACGTGCGATTCGCGAAGGCCTGAAGAAGGCGGTATAACCACGCCGCCCCGGTTAGTGCCGCTCCCTCGGCGAAAACGACGTCAACGTCTTCACCAGCGCACTAGCCTCCGCCGGCATCGTCACCTTTCCGTTCACGATCTCTTTATTCGTCAACGCCCGCCCGTACAGCGCCTGGTTATCGTCCTTATCCTCCCGCAACGTCGACCCCTCTAACGCTACACCCGCAAACGCCCCACGCGCCCGCGACCAGCCCAGTATCTTCGCCCGCATATACGCATCCGTGTTCGCCTGCGCCTGCCTTCCTACCGGACCCGCCATCGCCGCCGCTTCCGCGCCGATCTTAAACTCGCTGTTCAGAATTCTCTCGCCCTCCTCGTTCATCACCAGCAGAAACACATCCGTCTCGGCCCCGCCGATCTGGAAGCCAACGCTGCCGCCTTCTAACCGCACATTCGCCGGCGCCGACCATCCGCGATCGTTCTTTCCACGGCACGTGATGAATCCTTTCCCATACTTCGCGCCCACGATAAAGGCGCCCTGCTTCATCCCCGGTATGATTACGGCGCATTGCGCTTTCTCGATCAAGTCCCGCGGTATCTCCTTCTCCGGAACCGCCATTACTTCCCGCAGCGCCATTTCCGCGTTCCGCAGCCGCTCGCGAACCTCGGCCGCCCGCTTGTTGTCCGCTCCAAGCGCCAGCACTCCACTGAGCGCCAGACACCACACACCGATACTTACTGTTGTTGTTCTCATGGTCTTTTGCGACTGCAATCCCCATACCGCATCAGAGTTCCCTGGCCAACTCCGTGCACCACAACACGACATGCAGAACTCGGCCACCCCATTCATCCCGCCTCATCCCACGCTCGCCACTCTCCCCCAAGCCGCCCAATCCTGCCGCGGGTGCGACCTCTACCTGCACGCCACCCAGGCCGTGATGGGCGAAGGACCCGCCACCGCCCGTCTCGTCTTAATCGGTGAACAACCCGGCGATCAGGAAGACCAACAGGGCCGCCCCTTCGTCGGACCCGCCGGACGCCTCCTCAACCAAGCCCTCGACGAGGCGGGCATCGACCGCAACCAGGTCTACGTCACCAATTCCGTCAAGCATTTCAAATTTGAAGAACGCGGCAAACGGCGCATCCACAAGAAGCCATCGGCCGCCGAGGTCCAGGCGTGCCAGCCGTGGCTTCAAACCGAACTCAGCCTGTTGAAGCCCGAACTGGTAGTGTGCCTAGGCGCTACCGCCGCCCAATCTCTGTTAGGGAAACAGTTCCGCCTCACCGCGGACCGCGGGCGTATCTTCCCTCACGCCTGGGCTAAACGCATCCTCGCCACAATCCACCCCTCAGCCCTACTCCGCCTGCGCGACTCCGCGGACCGAAAGAGAGAATTTACACGCTTAGTCCACGACCTGGAAACTGCCCTCAGCGGAAATGTTTTCGCACCAGAGTAAATCTCTCACCCATGCGATACCCCACTCGTGCCGCCAACAGGGACATTCGCCCCACACTAATTCGTCTCCTCCAACATCCCCCGCAACCGCGTTCCGATCTGCAAATACTCGTCAAGCTGCATCGGCTTGATGAAATGCGCATCCACCCCAAGCCGCAGCAATATATCCCGGTCTTTCGGCGCCGCTGACGACGTCCACGTCACCACCAGCGTTCCGTCCATATTCCGGTCGTTGCGCACCGCCTTCACGATGTCGAATCCGCTTGCCTTCGGAAGGTTTAAATCCAGCACGATCAGCTTCGGTTTCGACTGCGTCACCGCATCGTGTTTCAGTTGCTGCAGTGCCTGCTCGCCATCACTGATTACTTCCAGTGAATGCCCCCCCAACCCCGCATTGCGTAATGCTTCGCGCAGCAGGAAAACGTCTGCCGGATTGTCCTCCACCACTAATATCTTTTGTGCGTTCATTGTCGTTCTGGCGGGCGATTCGACAGGGAACCGCCCGCTTTCCTCTGATTCTTCAGATGTTATTGGCGTCGTACAAGTTTGTTAAAGTTGCTGCGCGCGCCGCCGGACGTTTTCTCCTGAACCACCAGGGCCAGGCCGTTCTCATCGAACTGGTCGAAAAACTCGTCCCAACTGATCTCCTGCAGCGACTCCTCGCCCGAAAATCCCGGAAAATCCAGCCGGATCATGCCGGTGTCGTTCTTCTTGCGGCCCGTGCCTTTGACACATGCCGGATGCGCGCCGCGCTCTTCCGCCCACTGCTTGATCTCGTCGTGATCGGTCAGCATATGCGACAGCTTGCTGCCGCCGGCATTGCCGCTGCCACGGCCGGCGGAAGCCTTGCGGCCATTGCCGTTTGAAGCTTTGCGGCCATTAGAGGAGCGGCCGGACGAAGCAGAGGCAGACTTGCCGTTTTTCCCATTGGAAGCAGACGACGACCGTCCGCGTCCTCGCCCCCGCGACTGCCCTTGCCCTTCTTCCTCTTCCATCCCCATTCCCGCCGTCTTCGCCTCTTTGATCAACTGCGACGACAGCGCCTTCAACCGCCGGTCCATTTCCTTCTCTTCTTCGAGCGTCTCGTTCAACAGCTGGGCGGCTTCCTTCATCCCGAGCGCCTTGGCCATCTCCTGCGCTGCGATATAGCCCGCCATCTCGTAGTGCTCCACCTTGCGCCCCGCGCCGGCGATCGCGCAATCGGTCACTTCCTCGCGGCCTTTTTCCTCCATTACCTCCTGGCCCTCTTCGAGCAGGCCCTTCATTCCTTTACATGGTTTGCTCTTGGCGCGCTGTCCCAGTTGTTCGAATATCTGTTCCAGGCGCCCTATCTGGCCCTTTGTCTCTTGTACGTGCGTCCGGAAAGCATTCGCCAACTCGTCATTGGCGGCGTTTTTGGCAATCCGCGGCAGTGCGCGTAATAGCTGCTTTTCGGCATCGTAAAGATCTTTGACTTCGCTGAGAAACAAATCTGCGGGAGTCGAATTCGGCATGTCTGCTTAATTGCAATTCCCCCGCCAAATCCATACGCACTGTATCGCTTCTTTCCTAACGCGAAGTTTCTTCCCATGCAACGCCTTGCCTTGCACACCTTTTCCAGGTGCTACGCCTTGTCTGCGTTCCCTATCACTTACAGCGGTTTTTTGCTGCCAAACCCGTTTGGTATGCCAAGTGCTCCATGCCTGTTCACGCCCAAAGCGCGGCCGCGTCCGAGCTTGAAGCGTGGATCTTTACCAAGGAGTATCACTGTGACGCGCACCAGCGCAGCACTCATCACTTTTTCCCATCTGCGATGGAATTTCGTCTATCAAAGGCCGCAACACCTGCTATCTCGAATAGCAAAACAGCGGCCCGTTTATTTCATCGAAGAACCGGAATTCGATGCGTCCGCGCCAGCTCACTGGGTCCGTTCCACTCCTGAACCGAACGTCACGGTCCTGCGTCCTCGCACTCCTGTTCCCAATGCGCCCGGCTTTCACGAGGCGCAGATTCCCACACTCGAAAAGCTCCTGCGTGACTTCCTGGAAGTGGATGAGATTGGCGAACACGTCGCCTGGTTCTACACACCGATGGCGTTGCCTCTGCTCAATCAGTTGAATCCGCTCGCCGTCATATACGACTGTATGGACGAACTCTCCGCGTTCCTCCATGCCCCGCGCGAGTTGATTGAACGCGAGGCTCGCCTGTTCCAGTTAGCTGACGTCGTCTTCACCGGCGGTCCGAGCTTGTATCGGGCCAAGAAAGACAAACATCCCAATGTCCACTGCTTCCCCTCCAGCGTGGATACCGAACACTTTTCCCGTGGCGTCGCAGACGGCCCCGAAGCCGCCGATCAGGCTCACCTCCCCCATCCTCGCTTCGGCTACTACGGCGTTATCGACGAGCGGATCGACCTCGGCCTGCTCGACGCGCTCGCCGTCGCGCATCCCGAATGGCAAATCGTTATGGTGGGTCCCGTCGTCAAAATCGACCCCGCCACTTTGCCGCGCCATCCCAACCTCCATTACTTCGGCCAGAAGACTTATGCCGAGTTACCGAGTTATCTGAAAGGTTGGGACGTATGCCTGCTCCCGTTCGCCCGTAACGACTCCACTAAGTTCATTAGTCCCACCAAGACTCTGGAATACATGGCGGGCTGCAAACTTATGGTTTCCACCGCCATCACCGATGTCGTTGAGCCTTACGGCCACTTTGTCTACATCGGGGAAGATACTGTATCGTTCATCGAATGCTGCGAACAGGCCATCGCTATCTCTGAAGACGATCGCCGGCGCCGCATGAACGAAGGCGAACGCGTCCTCGCCCAGACTTCCTGGGACCGCACCGCCTCCTCCATCCAACAGTTGATCGAGCAGGCCGTCACCCGCAACCGCCGCGCCGGAGCCGTCCGCCGCACGGCGACCGTCCGCACGGCGGCCGACGATCTGAAGTCCGCCCCGGTCGCCGTCATCGGAGCCGGACCGACCGGCCTCAGCGCGGCGTATCACTTGGGCGAACGAGCCCTCTTGATCGAGAAGAACTCCACCGTTGGCGGCTGGTGCCGCTCGGTCGAAGACCGTGGCTTCACCTTCGACTTTGCCGGCCACATCATGTTCTCGGCCGACCCCTACGTCCACCAGCTCTACAACATGCTGCTCGGCGATAACGTCCACTGGCAGGACCGCGAAGCGTGGATCTATTCCAAGAACGTCTACACGCGCTATCCGTTCCAGGGTTCGCTCTATGGCCTTCCCGCCGATGTCGTGACCGAATGCATCGTCGGAGCCATCGAAGCCCGCTTCGGAGCCGTCAAACCCGCCCGCCCCAACAGCGGCAACGGCCACGGAACCAACGGAGCCAACGGCCACGGAACCAACGGCCACGGGGCCGGCCATGCTGCCGCCAGCGTGACCAACGGTCACACCGTAACCGCTAATGGAACCAACGGCCACGCCGTAGCCGCTAACGGAACCAACGGCGTCAACGCTCACGCCGCCGCCAAAGTGTGCGAAGGCGACGTCAAAGATTGCTGCGGCGACGGTATCTTAGAAAGCTCCGCCAAACTGGTGAAACGCGAAGCCGCGCCTATCCAGTCTGCTGAAGAGCCGAAGAACTTCGAAGAGTTCATTTATAAGGTATGGGGCCGCGGCATCGCCAAACACTTCGCCATTCCCTACAACCGCAAGCTCTGGGCCGTGCCGCTCTCCGAAATGGAAACCTCCTGGCTGGGCGGCCGCGTCCCCATGCCCGACCTTGAAGAGATGATCGAAGGCGCCTTGAAACCATCGCCCAAACCGATGGGACCCAACGCGCGTTTCGGTTATCCGCTCCGTGGCGGGTTCCAGGCGCTCATGAACGGCTTCCTGCCCCATCTGAAGGGCAGCACGTTGCTCAACGCGAGCGTCCGCGCCGTCTCTCCCAGCAAGCACTTGGTTACGCTCACCGACGGTTCCCAATACCGCTACAGCAGCCTGATCAGCACCATGCCGCTGCCTCAATTGATCCGCGCCATGGGCAACGAAGCCCCGGCCGAGATCGTCGACGCGGTAGCGATGCTCCGCCACGTCTCCGTCCGTTGCGTCAATATCGGCGTGGGCCGCGAGAACCTCACAGAGAAGCATTGGATCTACTACCCCGAAGATACGGTCTTCCACCGCATCTTCGTCCAAGGCAACGCCAGTCCCCATTGCAACCCGCCGGGCGGATTCGGCCTCACGTGCGAAATCACGTACTCCGAACACAAGCCCCTGCCCTGCGATGGCGACGCCCTGATCGAGCGGTGCATTGAAGACTGCCACAAAGTAGGCTTCTTCAAACCGGAAGATCCTATCTGGGCCACTAACCAGGTCGACATGCCCTATGCCTACGTGGTCTACGATCACAACCGCAAAGAGAGTGTCGAACTGATTCGCGAATGGTTAGCCCAACACGACATCATCCTCGCCGGCCGTTATAGCGAGTGGGAGTATTACAACTCAGACCACGCCTTCATCGCCGGTAAGAAGGCCGCCGACGCCGTCCGGGCCGCCGAACAAAAACAAGAGGCAGACCGCTTACTGCCCAAACCGCTAACTATGGCCGCCGGCGCAACCAAAAGTAACTAATCATCTAACTTCGGAGGAGAACCAGAAACCCGGCCCCTAACGAGGCCGGGTTTCCGTATTCTAGGACACATTATTGTATGACCCCTGGGCAGGGCATTGTGGATTCCCGTTGATCATTCGCTTTTACCAGCGATATTCTGTTCGTGCCAGGTCGACCTCATAGCTGTCACTAAGGAGATAGATGTCATGTTCTCCGTACGCTTGAGATTCTTTCCAAGCCTCATCTGCTTTTCCCTCGTTTGCACGCAAGCCGGGTCCGGTCAATCCGTACAGATTCCTTCCGATGCGACGAACCAATCCCATTTACACGCCGATCGCGTCTTTAACATTGGCCGTTCTATTGACGACGGTTTCGAGGCGCTGGAGGCTGCCCGGCAATGCGGCGACGGTGTGTACGTCCTGGCTCGGCTGAAGGGCACTAGACAAATAGTCGCATTCTTGGACAGTGGTTTCCGAGTGATGCGGCGCGCTCTTTTGGCGGAAAAGGTGAACTCTTGGCTCGAGTGTGGCCCTGATGGAACATTCCTCGCGGGCGGCTACCGCCGCAATGGCCTACCAGCGCCATCCAACCGCATCCTCCAGTTCCACGGGGCCACCCCCACGCGTGAGTGGTATCCGCCGCATGATGTCATGCAGACCATTTGGGCGCCGGGACGATTGTTCACTATAGGTTACGACGGCACAGTGGCAGCTTTCGAAAGCCAGGGCCAGTCCTCAAAACCGCTCTGCTGTGGGTCGGCTCCGGAAGACCCGCATGAGAAGTACCTCAGCATCCGTCTGGGAAGCAATCGAATCATAGTGCTTGGCGGCATCGCTGGTTCCGGACGCACTCTGTCCGCCGATGGGAATTCTATTGAAGCTCGGTGGACATTGAAACACCCCCTGCTCGCAGACGCGGAAAAGGCAATCAATCCTGCGTTCCGTTCAAGAACATTGCTCATTAGTGGTGTGGCTCCGGGCTTTACCAGTGACTACTTTCTGGCCAACATTGGTTCAGGACTCCGGGGCGCTGATGGTGCTATCGTTCTGGAGGCCGATTCTAAAGGTGCCGTTACACGAGTATTCCGGTGTGAACTGCCCGTGTTCCCGGAACTCAAAAACTCGAATAACCCCGCTGGGCACATGATGCCGACCATGGTATGGTCTGGAAGTCAGGGCCAACTGGCTTTGATAAGCCGTGGCGGACACGCCGTTCGTTATCAAACTACTCGTGTGGAAAGGAGTAATTGAGCATGCGGAGGTTTCTTCGGTCCCTGATTGTTGCCAGAGACTTACATTAACATGCGCTACCCAACCTGGCGGCGGGATGACTTGTGATCGCACAATGATGGATATTGGCGGCTGGTGCACCGGATTTTACTATCAGTTGTCTGATGCGGGTTGCTGTCTCTATACAGGCTAAGGGCGGTATACCTTATAATTCGACGCTTCTCTTCTTTTGTCGCCTCCTGGCGCCTGTGGGCTTTAGCCGCTTTAGGCTAAAGCCCAGATTGACCCTAAAAGCATGAGACATAGGGAATCGATGTCATGTTCTCCGTACGCTTGAGATTCTTTCCAAGCCTCATCTGCTTTTCCCTCTATTGCACGCAAATCGGGTTTGCTCAGTCCATTCAAACGGGTTCCGGAGCGCGGAACATCAACTCCGGGTTACAACAATCGCTACCGATCGTGGACCAATTAACGCTGCTGCCTTCCGGCACATTTGAGCTTCCAATCCCCGGCTGCCGGCTCCGGCACCTTCAAGCAAATGACAGTGCGCTATATGGGCTCTGCACCGCGGCAGGCGGCGGGGAGATTGTCCGCCTAAACAAGGCAGGCAGCGTGCTCGATAGTATCAGAGTTCCTGGCCGTACGAGGGACTTCGCCGTTGGACCCGCAGGGGAGGTTGTCACCCTGGTGGACGAAGGCCAGGAAAGTGTAACCCGGGGTCCCTATTTCAGTCCCTTGGCGCCCGGCGAACGACGAATTCGCGCGCGCATCAGTCTCTTGCACTTCATTGGCGAACGGCTCTTGGGCTTCCACGACGCCGCCATATTGGGCGATCTGCAAGTCGGGAGTGCCACAATGACGGCTCTCCCCATTCACGACGCCTATCGGGTGGCCGGCCTCGGTAATAGGACCCTGGCGATTGTCGGATGCCGGCGCCCTACGTTGTGGAAATTGGATGCGAGTCTGCAACTTTCTTCACCAACACTGCTTCACGCGCCGGAACTCCGGGTGCGGGATGATTCCGATACCGGGCTTTCAATCTATGCCATTGCCGCACATAGCAGCGGTGATATTTTCTGTGCGGCGTCTCCGTACAACGGAAAGGAAGGTGCCCGGATTCTTCGGTTTGATTTGACTGGGAAGTTGAAAGCTCGCATTCGTGCCGTTATGCCCGAATTCCCTGAAACGATGGGTCGGGGTGACGGCCGCCTTACCGCGTCCTTGATGGCAGTCAGTGGTGACCTGCTATTTCTAGGTTCCGCCACCCGTACTACTTCACGCGTGGCCTATTTCCCTATACCAAAGTAATCGCCTCGATTAAATGTGCGTGAAGCCCGCGTGGGGTCTTTGACTGCGCGGGGTTCCATGAGCTGGCTGGCGTTCTAGCCTGGGACTCTTTCGTCTCCTCCCGTGCCGTGGCGCGTACACCCGCGCTACCTTTGCGAGCCCAGCGCCTTTGCGAGACCCCGGAAAATGGCATTTACAACAGAACGAAACAATTGTCTTTTTTCATTTATAAGGCTAAGCAGCCTCATCAGCACCATGCCGCTGCCTCAGTTGATCCGCGCCATGGGCGAGGAAGCCCCGGCCGAGATCGTCGACGCGGTAGCGATGCTCCGCCACGTCTCCGTCTGCTGCGTCAATATCGGCGTGGGCCGCGAGAACCTGACGGAGAAGCATTGCGTTCTCTATTGAAATCACGCTCCTGTAAACTGAATACCAAGAGGCTGTTGTGGACGCACTCGCCGAGAAGCTCGACACGAAACTGCGCACCTGGAAGCCGGAAACTGCCGCCGAAGTTCGCCAACGCGTTACTGAGATGATCGAACTTGCCGATTCCGATGTGCTTGACCTGATGCGTTCGCGTGCCCGCGAACAAGCGGTGCTGGATATGCTGTATGCGCCCACAGCCCGGTGAGGTGTGGTTGGCTAGTCTCCGGGTGACATCGGCGGATCGGGTTCTATCATCAACGCAAGGCGCGTACGATGAGAACAAGCCCTCCGACGGCGCCAACGAGCAACAGCACAAGCATCAAGAACGGTATCGCGGTCATCGCTAGGGCAACTCCCTCACTGGAACTGACGAACCGGGGCAGGGAGTAGAGGACCAGCGGCTCGCGCAAATCCTCAGGAAGAGCGTAGAGGGCCGCTAACGTTCGTTGCAGATCAACCAACCCTTCGATGGATTGGTAGGGCGCAGCGACGTCGGCAACAAGGGCCTCCTCCCGGCTACGTTTGGCCTGGAGTTTTCGCATCGCGTTACGCGCGATGGCGACCAGATAGCCGCGGGCGGTTGCGGCCCATACGGGCTGATCGGCAACCACCGCCCGGTAGAAAGTCTCGGCTGTGAGTTCCTCCGCCAAGGCTGAGTTTCGAGTCCAGGCGAGGAGGCAGCGATAGACCGCGGGAGCGTGTTCGGCGTAGATGTCGCTCATCGTCATCGCACTACTAAATATCCAGCAGTCGATGATTTGTTACTGGGCGCCGCACGGAGAATGCGAACTTCCGCCCTCTCCGCCTGACTCCGGCCCTTAGCGTACGCTATATTCCGTTTTCTGAGGGGACCCCCTTAATCAATCCGGTAACCACTGCAAACACGCACTGCTCCGGAAACAGAACCGCAACCGTAAGGGCGCGGGCCGCATTTTTTCTCAATCCCGCGCGCGCAGGGTCAGGCGAACCAGGTGTAGAGCAGGCCGAGGGAAGCGGCGAAGACGGCGGCGGTGGTGGTCCAGCCGAGGGCATTAAGCCATTTGCTGTTGACGCGGTCGCCCATGACGGAGCGATTGTTGGTGATGAGCATGATGAACAAGAGCAAGGGCGGAGTGGAGAAACCCTGGACGATGCCGGCGAAGACAAGGGCCTTCATCGGATTGAAGCCGAAGAAGTTCAGGGACATGGCGACGAGGGTGAAAGCGGTGATGGTGAGGTAGAACTTTTTGGCTTGGCGCGGTTTGACATGGAGGCCGTGTTTCCAGCCGAAGACCTGGCAGAGGTCGTAGGCGGCGCCGGTGGTCATGATGGGTACGGCGAGAAAGCCAACGGCGATAATTCCAGCGGCGAAGAGGATGCTGGCGGCCTTGCCCGCGAGGGGGCGGAGGGCCTCGGCGGCCTGGGCGGCGTTGTCGATATCGGTTTGGCCGGAAGTGTAGAGAGTGGAAGCGGTGGAGAGGATGATGAAGTACATGACGAGGTTGGAGAAGAACATTCCGGCGAGGATGTCCCAGCGGGTGTGGCGGAGCTCTTGATCGGTAGTGCCTAGGCGCTGATGCAGGTATTTGCGGCCCTGGGCGATTTCCTCTTCGACTTCCTGATTGGATTGCCAGGTGTAGAGGTAGGCGGAAAGCGTAGTACCGATGACGGCGACGAGCAGGGACAGGAATTCGCGGGTGAAATGAATAGTGGGCACCAGGGTGCCGCGGATGACGGCAGACCAATCGGGCTTGGCGAGGATGGCCGAGGCGATATAGGCAAGCAGGACGAGCGCGAGCCAGCGGAATATATCACGGATGAGGGTGTAGGAGCCCCAAACCTGAAGACCCAAGATGGTAGCGGCCACGGGGATGACGATAAAGGGCAGGGGCACGGGCAGGAAGATACGGATGGCGGCGGCCATGGCTCCCAGGTCGGCCCCGGCCTCAATGGTGTTGCCGATTAAGACGCCGATGAGGGTGCAGTTGAGGAGCCAGCGCGGGTAGTGTTCGCGAATGACGTCAAAGAGGCCTTTGCCGGACACCTGGCCGAGTTTCGCCGAGAGGTAAACGACGGCGAACATCATGGGGAAGGTGACTGGGGCGGTCCAGAGGAAAGAGGGACCGAATTTGGCGCCGGCGCTCGCATAGGTACCGATGGCGGAACAGTCGTCGTCGGCCGCGCCGGTGATGAGGCCCAGGCCGAGGACGCGGAAGACGTTGTTTTTGCGGCGAGGGGGCGGTGGGGATTGTTCAGGCATGCAGGAAGATGGAGCCGCCGCTACAGCGTGGCGGAATGAACGAAGTCCGGAGGGGGTTGATGGAACGAGCTACTGTGGGCCGGGTTCGTCAAAAGTTTCCCCAACGTTAGAGGAGAGAGTTGCGAGTGGCGTTTCGGCCCGGGGGGGTGCTAACGCCAGGCAGTATGTTCGAGAGTATCTGTAATCAGTGTCGCCTGTTACGGCCTGCTGAAGCTAATAACGACACCATCGGGACGGAGGATATCGAGAGAATCCAAATTTGTGGCGATCAGGCTCTGAGCGATTCGAGCCTTGCCTGGAGGCAAATTCTCTTCCTTGAGACGGTGCGAGGCCACCTGTCGACCATCGCGGCCGTACTCGACGAGGCGGAATCCTTCCTTGCGTGAAAAGGGTCCAAGAAAGAAAAGGTCATTGCCGTTACGAGCGGTGGTATGGGCGAGCACGATCTTTTCCCGTCCATAACCGCTGCCGGTAAACGATGACTGCTTATGCGCAGAGGCGAGCGAACGCTCTACTTCGTCGCCGCGCAAACGCACACTGGGGCCAACGGCCAGGCTGCCGTTTGCGAACGTCAATTCGGCCACGCTCGGTTCGCTCCAGGCGATCAAAAGGAATCGGTCCGGCGCGCCAAACGAAACAGTGGAGAAAAAGGGCTCGGCGGAACACGTCGTTTCCCCCTGCAACGCGCCAGAATCGACATCGAACGACGATAGGACAGACTTACTATCCCGCATCGATAACACGACGAGACGATCGGATGAGATCGCCGCCGATACCGGAACGCCAGGCAGAGACACATTGTGCCGCTTGCCGTTCATCACATTAAGCAGGTGGGCGCGGCCACGACGGTTTGTGGTGTCCGTGGCGGCCACGGGAATGAACGCCCAAGCGCCATTAGCGGCCACGGGATTCGCATATATGGGCGCAGCCAGTTCAACGGAACGTGTGGTACCGTCTGGGCCGCGCAGAGTGGCGGTAGCGGCGATTGGGGTTTTGCTTTGTGCGGCGTGGGCAAGCACCACCGCGAAGTCGCCACCTGGCGCGCGGGAGTAGAGAATCGGCTGTTCTGTTTGGGTCACCCGGAGTTGAAGGTTCCGCGCTCCGGAACCCGTTTGAATGGATTGGCCAAATCCGACTTGCGTGCAATAGAGAGAAAAGCAGCAGATGATGCCTGGAACGAATCGCAACCGCGCGGATAACATGACATCGATCTCCTTTGCTAAATGAGGTCGACTCGGCACGAACAGATTATCAATAGTTAAGCAAAAGATCAACGCAAATCCACGGTTGTATCCCCTATAACAAAAGGCCCCCCAGAGCGGTACTCCGGAGGGACCTTTGTGTATTCTGGCTCCTGACTTCTGGCTTCTGACTCCTTGCCTCCTTAGAACAAAAACCGTCCGCCCACTTGGAACTGGCGGCCGCCGAAGCCGTTGAACGTCGAGATCGACCGGCCGAATCCCGGCGAGTTCAGGCTCGCCACCGGGTTGGCGTAGTTAGTCGAGTTAGTCAGGTTATAGACCTCCCCGCGGAGTTCGAACTTCACGTTTTCAGCCACCGCGAAGTTACGGAACAGCGAGAGGTTGTACGTGAACAGGTCGGGTCCGCTGATGGAGTTGCGGCTCAGCGAGCCGAACTGTCCGCTCCCCGGAGCCGAGAACAAACCGGGTTCGAAGCTCGCGGCGCCGCGCAGGTTCATTGAGCCGCTGTAGGCTGCCGGCACGCCCGCGAGGCCCGGACAGGCGCAAAACAGCGGATCGGCCGTAACCGTGTACGGCGTACCCGTCGCCCAGCGCATGATTCCGTTCAGCTCCCAGTTGCCGAGGACATGCGCCGCCGCGCCGCTGGTGAAGTACTTCGAGCCAGGGCCAAACGGCAGGTTCCACACATGGCTGATGGCCAGGATATGCGTCCGGTCCCAATCGGCGCGCCCGTAATTAGAGCGGACGTCGAATGGGTTCATGAACTCATAGCCATAATCGAGCGCTTTGCTGAACGTGTACGAACCGGCGAAAGCCAAACCGGCGGCGAACCGCTTCGTCAGGTTGACCTGGGCCGAGTTGTAGTTGTTGTTCATACCGGTGCCGCGCTCCCAAACAGCCGCGGTGCGGTTGAACGACGCGAACGGCAGGCCCAGAACGCCGGTGCCCGGAGCGGCCGCGCTGATGATGCGGCTATAGGGCATCTTGCGTCCCGCGGTGCCCACATAGCCAACGTCCAGCAGGAACCCGTTCCCCAGGTCGCCCTGGATCATCAAGCTATAGGTCTGCACGTAAGGCGTACGGTCGGTCCGCTCCGCGCCGACATAATACGGCAGGTTGGCGGCCGTGGTGCCTTGCATCGTGGGGACCACAGGCAGTGTGAACGGCACACTGCCGAATCCGCCCGTGTAGCCCACCTGCGTGCCCGTTGCGGCGGGGTTGAACGAATTCAACAGGAACGGCAGCGGGAAGTAGTGGATCCCATAGCCGCCGCGGACCACCAGCCGGTTGAACGGCCGGAAGGCGATGCCGACGCGTGGCGCGATATTGTTGGTGTCCCAGTTCCGCCCGCCGCGGATATCGACGCCGTTCTGGCCGGCATAGGAGATGGTGTTGGTCCCTGGATCGAACAACACAGCCCCACCCGCGTTGCGCGGTTCGAGCGGTGAGTAGGCTTCATAGCGAACGCCGAGTTCGAGATAGAGCTTCGACCATAGATTCAAAGTATCGGTGAGATAGCCGGCGTAGTGGGTCTGGCGATAGCCGGGCGTACCGGCAAAGCTCGAAATGCCTGCCTGGGCCGGAGCGCCCAGCAGGAACGAAGCGAACGAGTTGATGGCCGAGTTGAAGTTCACGCCCGAACCGACGCCGGCCGAAGCCGTGGCGCCCGGCCCGAACAGGAACGAGCCGCGCGGGCTGAACAAACCCGCGTCGAAGCCCGAAGCGTCGATCCACCGGTACTGGAAGCCGGCCTTCAACTGGTGAATGCCGGAATGCCAGATCAGGTTAATAGCCGGGTTATAAGTGTTATTCACGGCCTTTGAAGGATAGTTGCCGGGTAGGCCGAAGCTGGAGAAGCCGCCGATATTCACCTGCGGCAATCCGTTAGCGAACCCGAACCCGCCCAACGTGTTGCTCAGCGCGCCGAAATCGCCAAACTGATCCCACGGGCCAATTTGATTCCGGTAGCGGCTGTAGCTCATCCGGAACTCAGATACCAAGGTGTTGCTGAAGTTGTGCGACACGTTGGCGACGGCGTTGTGGTTGCGCAGGCCGGCCGTCGCCGCATTCCCCAAAGCCCCGAGCAGCGAACCGCGGTCGATGCTGGCGTGCGTAAAGCCATACCGGAAGAACCCGGTGGTCTTGTCCGAAAACCGGTGATCGATCTTGCCGTCGAACCGGTGCGTGTCGTCCAACAAGCGTGTGTTGCCTACCAGGTTGTTTGTCAAGCCTTCCTGATTCGGCAACGGCAGGTAGCCGAGCAAGGCATTCGCAAACGGGCTGATCAGGGCGTTCGGAATCATGTTACCCGTAAACGCGCCGCGGCCCGTGCCGCTCGCCGTTCCGGTCATGGGGTTGTAGAGCTGGCCCGCGAACGCGCTGAAATTACCCGCCCGGAGCGCGGCCGTCGGCACAGTGGCAAACGAGAGCTGGTTGCCACGTTGCATAAAGCCTTCATACGAGATAAACGCGAACATGCGGTCCTTAATCAGTGGCAGGCCGGCTGAGCCGCCGAACTGGTTCTGATTGAAGTTCGGGTCCGGATTGTTGGCCACGTTCAGCGGGTTGCGGGCAGTGAAGAAGCTGCCGGTGTGGAACCCGAAAATGCTGCCGTGCGGGCGGTTGGTGCCCGGCCGCGTAACCGTGTTGCCCCAGCTCCCGCCCGCAAAGCCGTACTCCGCGTTGTAGTTGGATGTGCGGATGTTGAGCTGCTGGACGGCCTCGTTAGGCGCCACGCGCGACATGCGGCCGGTCGCCTGTTCGTTGTTATAGCTGCCGTCCTGATAGTGCACGTTGGCAAACGCCGGTTGGCCGTTCACGTTGAACTGCCGCGTACGCTGCGGATCGTCGATACGGTCGAACATCGTCACCGGCGGCGTAATGCCCGGCATCAGGCCGATCAGTTCCTGGTGCTGACGGTCGAGCACAGGCAACGACCGGATGGTCCGCGTGCCGTACGCACGAGACACTTCGGCCGAATCCGTCTGCAGCGTCGGCGACGAACCGCGCACTTCTACCGTGCCCATCTGGCCCGTTGAAGACGTGGCGGCCTCGTCGAACGTCACTTCAATCTGCGACGGCGTGCCGGATACGATCGTGACGTCCTGGCGGCCCGCGCGGCGTGTGCCGTTCGATTCCACTTCAATACGGTACGAACCCGGCGCGATGGCCGGTACCGCAAAGCTGCCATCCGCCCCGGACACGACACGCTGTGCGGTGCCCGAAGAATCCGTGATGATCACGGTGGTATTCGACAGCGGTTGGCCGCCGGCGTCCAGGATCCGCCCCGACAAGCCCGCACTCTGCGCAGTGCCGGTGGTTGTCGCCGTCGTCGTGGTCTGACGCGGCGTTGAACGGCCTGTCGTCGTCTGACCCGTCGTCGGATCCTGCGGTGTGGTCGCGTTCTGCCCCCAAAGCAGGGCAGTGGAAAGGACACAAAAAGTAAGTATCGCCTTCATCTGATTACACTCCTGTTTTCACTAACCTCACTACCAATTCCGTCGCCGCGCGCTAGCCCCTTAGCGGCGGAAACGGCGCACCAGCAGCCCAGCGCCTGCCAGAAAGAAACCCGTTAGCATTGTTGCCGGCCAGCCCGCTGCCGTTCGCGGCATGCGATTGCCGGCGGTGGTGGTCGTAGCCGCCGTATCGGCCGGTGTCTGGCCCGACAGGCTAGGCACGTTCTGGTCCGAAGTGGTCGTCCGAGACTGCGCGTCGGCGCTGTCGGTTCGATTGGTGTTGGTGTCCGGCGGCGTAGCGGCGGCCGTCGTGGTTTGCTGGTTTTGAGTGTCGGGCGGCGTGGTCCGCGGAGTTTCCTGTGGAGTGGCCACAGGCGCCGGTGCCGGTGTCGGCGCGGGAGCGGCCGTCTCAGCCGGCGTCGTACGCGCCTGCGCTACCTGCTGATTCTCCGGTGTGTAGTTGCCCGTAATCCGGATGCCGCTCAGGTTGCGCGCTTCCATGGTGTTGCCCTGCGAAGGCGGCAGCAGTTCGTATCCGTAACTTTTGCCTTCAATCCATACACGCTTTACATAAGCCGTGCCATTGCCATGATCCACTTCCACCGATGTCGGCCGCATGTTCAGCTGATCCAATGCGGCGATCGCCGTTACCGTGGCCTGAACCTTTGTACCGTTATTGGAAGAGAACTCGAGGATCCGTGGATTGGCGGCCGTCGGCAGTTGGCGGATTTTATACTCGCCCGGGGCGAGCACATTGTTGCCCACCATAACCGGACTGGAAAAATTGACCATTACCTGATCGGTAATCGGCCCTTGCGCCCAGAGTGTAGCGGCGAGTGTAACTAACCCCAGCCGCGCCCACCCCGGACAGTTTAAACGCTTATCCGTCATAAGACGCTTTCCTTTCTCGAAAACGGTTCTGTGACACCTCGGGGCACACAGTTAACCCCTGACAATGCCTTTGTATTCTCGACAATTGCGTGCTGACGGTTGTTTCTTTCTTCTACTTACATTCGGTAGGCGACAATACATTCCGGCTCCAAACATGTAACCGAGCCGCGACCGTGAGGGAGCGATGTTCGGGAGCGCCGCCTCCTCTCGATCCTCCGCCGCTACATCATGTATTCCGGGGTTTCCGTCAGCTTTTCGACATGCAGAACCAGTTCGGTTTCCTGAAGGGCATTGAGGAACTCTCTGTCGCGGCCGTCCGCCACTTCATAAATCCAGGTGGCGCTGCCGAAAGCGAGAAAGTTATCGTCTTCTTCCATAGCGTCTTCGCTGTGAAGCGATGGCGGTTCGATACGTTCCACAAACTGCTCGTCCGTTACGACATCGTCGGGAGCGGCGAACACGCGCTCGGGTGTATCGCTGGGATCGCCGATCGCGTTAAAGCGCTGACGGAACGTCACCTTATATTTCATGCAACCCTCGCCTCGTAAAGATCGAAACAAAAGGCGCCGTGGTTTGAGTTCTTGAAAATACCGCGACGCCTTTCGCGCTTGGGGGAGGACAGTCTGGATGTCATGTACCGCGCTTCGTCTTCTTTGTATGTGCGTTCCGGATTCGAGAACTTTGTTCCTCGATACCCAGCACGGCGCCCCAGCGTTAGACAATCGCCGCGTGTATAGTCGTTTCAGTATTTCGTCTTTCCGATTGATTTAGCCACTGTGCGCCGAGCGCCAGGCCGGCAATAACGTAAACGAAACCGGCGGGTACCCACATGATGAGACCGCCCAGTTGCTGGTCCTCGATCGGCGTAAGTCCCCAGGCGACGGTGTTGGCGTAGGCAGGATACCAGAGCGTATTCGAGAACGTAAGCAGAGCGCCCAGAATGCTTGTATGGATGGCGGTGGTGAACAGCAGAAGAATACCCGCGCCGTGGCGGCAACGGGAGCCCGCGCCCAGCACCGCCCACCAGAACCAAAGGGCGGAAGCGAGAAAACAGGTGTGTTGGAGCGAATGGGCCAGGCCGCTCGAGAGGGTCGCTTGAAATAGCCGTGGGATATGCCAGAGCCAAAGGGCCGCGAAGTGGACCGCCCAGGCTACCCAGGGTTGTTGCAGGAAACGGAACACCGCGCGCGTGCGAGGCCGTGTGCGCGCCGGTAGCTGCCAAACCAGAGCCACCGCCGGACGCCCCAGCACGATCAACGGCGCGGCGGCCGCCATCAGCACTTCGTGCTGAATCATGTGGGCGGAAAACAGCGCCTCGCCCGCCGCATGGAGCGGCGACACAAGGGCAACCGCAAGGATAAGCCAGCCCGTCCAATAACTCGCCCGTTCCCACGGCCGCAGGCCCCAACCAGGGCGCGCGCTCCGATAGAGCCACGCGCCGCCGGTCAGGCACACGATCACGAGCGGATCCCACGACCAGTCGAACCCCGCAATATCTGTCTCGGATTGATGGGCGTACAGCGGGGTCCACGCGGCGGCTGTTAGTACGCCTGCGCGCCTGTACATGCTGCATGGGTGACAAGCGGCAACTGCCGCTGGTTACCGCCCTGCGCACACAGGGGTGAAAAAGACACCGCGAAGATTCTGCAAGATCCATTTGCTACTGCGCGCGTCATCGGTGGTCGAATCAACCGCCCGGAATCGTCAAATCTCGCGTTTTAAAAGGCAATACACCGGCAAGCCGAGCGACGCACATGAGTGGAAAAGGGATTGCTCCACATTGGAGCAGGAGGCTGAATGGAGATTCTAAGTTGGATATTCTTCGGGTTGATCGTTGGCGTCATCGCCAAGCTGTTGGTCCCCGGACGGGATCCTGGCGGAATCATTGTGACGATTCTGCTCGGTATCGTGGGTTCCATTCTCGGCGGCTGGGTAGGCCGTGTCATGGGGTGGTATGCACCGGGCGAACCCGCCGGATGGATTATGTCCATTCTCGGCGCGATTGTCGTGCTGCTGCTGTTTAAGGCGATCCGGCGTCCCCGCGTGGTTGCTTAACGCGCTGGTTGTGCGGCTACTCCCGGCGGCGTGCAGAAAACTACCCCCGGCCCGATCTTCGCTACATGCACCCGGTTGCGCTGCTGCAGGGTGACGAGCACTTCTCCGGGGGCGTGTACGCGGTAAACCGTCGCGCCCCGGGTGTAGCTGTCGCCGGGGGTCTCTATCGTGAGGAACCCCTTCTCGATCAGCTTGTCGATCGTGCGCTGGATCGTCTTCCGCGAGAAGCGGGTTTTACGGGTGAGATACTCGTAGCCGGCCTGGACAGACTTCCCTTCCCCGCGAGGTCCGGAGACTGTGTTCCAAAGAACCTCATAGACCTTTTCCTCGGCGGCACTAAGAGCGTCCGTCGCGGCCTGTATGCGGCGGACCTTCTTCGCGGCGATCAGGTCGCCCGAAGAGGTTGTCCACATTAGCTCAACCTGTGTGACTACAGGGGTCGAGTTGACCTCAGTAGCCGGCACCGCAACCGTCCCGCCTCCTGTAGCTACTTGACCACTGGGTCCATGACGCACCTGACCACTGGGTCCACGCAGTAGATGCGAGGCGACGCCGCTCCCCACGGCAGGCGTAAAGATCAAGTCGTCCAACTCGCTTGGGTCGAATGTCGGTTGCGGCTTCGCCTTACGCGCTGATGGTTGCTGCGCCATGCGCTTGCTCCGTTTCCGCGGTCGGCCGGTTCGCGATCGCCACTCCTAATGTTTCGAGAAGTTGAGTCGTGGCCTGGTCGTAATCCTCAAGCGACTTGGCCTTCGGATCCACGTCCACAAGCATGCGATGCGCCCGGGCGGCTTTGCCGATCATCTGGTCGGTTCGGATCGAGGGAAGGACGGGGATGGAATAAGCTTGGCCCAGTTGGTCGACCATCTTCATGACAACGTCGGTCAGGCCGAAGCGGCGATTCACAATGGTGGGCAGCAGGGCGACGGGGCGGATGGGACTGCGGACGCTATCGCTGATCGTCTTGGCCGAAAAGATGGTAGCGCCGGCGCCGGAAACGCTCAGCGTGTCCATCGATACCGGAATCAGGACATTCTCACAAAACACCATGGAACAGGCCTGCAGCAGCGAGATGGACGGCGCCACATCCACCACAATAGCGTCGTACTCTTCCTCGTACTGCCGGAACGCGTTCTGGAACACGTGCTCGCGGCCGTACATGGTGAAGATGCGCTGCTCCATCGCCGTCGTCTCGCGGTTCCCGCAGAGGACGTTGAGGTTGCCGGCCACCTCGGTAACGCAATCTTGAAGGCGTAGCTGGTTCAGGATGAAGTCCGCCAGATAGTTCGAGGGGCGAAGCTTCAGGGTCACGGCGATCGACCCTTGTGGGTCGCTATCGACGAGCAGCGTACGAAAGCCGCGGTCGGCCAAACACCGGGCGATCGTAATGGCGGTGGTGGTCTTTCCAACGCCTCCCTTCTGGTTGCCAATCATCAGCTTAATCACTTGCCTAAAGCCTCCCTGACTTCCTGAATGTCGACTTCGGTCCAGATACGGTAGCCGTTGGCGGGGTTGCGCATGGGTTCGCGGATCCGGCCCGCGGCGAGCAAGCGGTAAAGCGTGCGCGCGGAGATACCGAGGATCTTTGCCACTTCCCTGCTCTGATACACGCCATCGCGGCGGCGCTCGCGCTTCATGGTGTAAGAACCATCGTAGCCGAAACTTATGACAGGCTCCAGAAGTTTATGTCAGCCGGGAAACACCAGGCTACAGGGCGTGAACGGCTCTGCTTGGTCGATTTCGATATCGCCCCTGCGAACCAGTTCGAGCGCGCTGAGGAAAACCGCGGGCTGTTCCGTCGGCCGGTCCTTGAGCATCTCACAGAGGTTCACGCGAAGTTCGGACTGCACCCGCTGACGCACCCATGTCAGCAGCTCCTCTGTGGTGACCGTGTCCCGGTCGACTCTAACTGCCGGAAGCCGTGCCGCCGTAAGTGCTTGTTCTAACGTGTCTATCAGTTCGGCTACAGTAGCCTCTTCAACCACTGTGGTCGAGTTGACCCCTGTAGTCTGCCAGCCTCCTGTAGACGGAATGTCTCCCGAGGTCACCTGACGCCAGTGGCTGGGTTTTTCCAACCGGGTGCGTAATGCCTCGGCGCCACGCCGCGCGGCTTCCGCCCGGAGTTGGGCGAACAGTTCGGCTACCTGTGCCGGGTCCTCATCCGGGTCATGGAGCAGTTCGCGACTCTTCCACTGAATCAGAGTGGCGGCCACGTAGGCAAATTCGGCGTTTAGCGGCAGGCGGTCCACGCGAGCTTGGTCGAGCCACGACAGAAAGGCGGCCGTCAGCCCTGACAAGGTGGTTGTTTGCAGCGTTTCGCCACGAACTCTGAGGAGATCTGACAGAACGTCGAGCGGATTCGTGTCATAGGTTGTCATCACGACCCTCCGCAATGGCGCGCTGAAAGCCTTCCGGGTCGTCCCGGGCGGTGCGGGCGATCTCGAGCAGTTGGCCGAGCAGCGCCGGAACGTCGTCCTCCGGGAAGTCGATTACCAACCGGGTTCGATACAGCCGGACCGTTTCGGGCAGGGAAGAGGCGTCCCGTCCGGGTTGGTTGGCGGGGAGGGGAAGCAGCATGCGGCGGCCCTGCGACTGCCGCGCAGATTCCGCCTGCTGCTCGGCGACCCGCTGCCGCCGGCGCACCTCGGTCTGATACTCGGCGCTCGAAAGAATGAACTCAAGTTGGCGGACAAATTCATCCTTCGACACCTCAAGACGGTCGCCCTTGGACTTGGCGCCGCAGCGGTGCAGAAAGCGGATTGCGTCCCGGCGGCTGAGCGACAGAAGACGCTCGACATCGGGACGGCTTAGGATCGGGGCAGGGAACTGCTGAAGTTCAGCCAAGGCGCGCGGCAGGTGGTCATACCAAGCGGGGATGCGTGCCAAGTTGGCAGCATATCAGCTTTGGCACGGTTGTGGCACACCACAGCCTTTAGCGTCTACAGTTCGAGAACGTCTCGAACACCCTGCTCGACCGCCTTCAAGTCTTCGGGCGACAACTCTCCTAAACGCCGGTCGAGTCGCTGTTTCGCAATCGCCCGCACCTGATCCGTTACCGCCACTACTTGACGGCCATCACAGCCAACCCGCACTAGCAAAGGGGGAGCAGGCAGGGGTGATGTGGACAGCGGAATGACTACGACAGTTCTGCGTAATCGGTTGAAAACATTACCTGACAAGATGACGCATGGCCGGGTCTTGGCGATTTCGGAACCCAGCGTTGGATCCAGACGGACCCACCAGACCTCGCCGCGCCGAGGTTCTACCATCGTTCCTGCACGGCGTCGGATTCATCGGCCAGCGCATCGAACGAGCCCTCGATGTCGCGAACATCAGTGGCGTTGTTCGCGGTCTCGCAAGCGCGGACGAGCTGTTGTTCGCGCTCACGCAGCTTGTCGGCAATGGCTGACGCTACATACTGCGACCGCAGGCTGGCAGGAACCCGCCGCAGAAGCTCAATCGCCAAGTCTTGGGGCAAGCTGAAGGTGAGCTTCTTGCTTGGCATACCGCCATACTACCATATGGCCCGATCTCATCCGAATGCACGATAATCGGATATACCGTGTATACTCATCTCGAGTGAACGAACTTACAATCGCGTCCTCGTTTGCTGTCGCTCCCGCCCCAAACGGCTCTGGCGACGCCAAACTGGTCGAACTCTGGCTCTCTCTGAAGGTCAGCACTCATACCCGGCGCGCTTACGCCGCCGATATCGAACGATTTGTTCAGTTCGTCGGAAAACCGCTCGGGTGGGTCACGCTCGCCGACGCGCAGGCGTTTGCGACGTCGCTGGAGCAGGGAAGTCTCAAACCCGCCAGCCAGAACCGGGCGCTCACAGCCGTCAAGTCGCTCCTGTCCTTCGGCCAGGACACCGGGTACCTCGCTTTCAACGTCGGAGCTGCCGTAAAGCTGCGTCCCAATCGCGACTCTCTGGCGCAGCGCATCCTCGAGGAAAGCGAAGTGGCCAAACTGATCGAAGCCGCCCCGCAAGGACGCGACCGGGTGTTATTGAAGCTACTGTACGTTTCCGGCGTCCGCGTGAGTGAACTGTGCGGGCTGAAGTGGTGCGATGCAGTGCCGCGGGCCGAAGGCGGCCAGATCACCGTCTTCGGCAAGCGCGGCAAGACCCGGACTGTTCTGTTGAAGCCAAAATTCTGGGCGCAGTTGCTGGCTATCCGCACCGATGCCGGCCCTGTCGATCCCATTTTTCCGAGCCGGAAAAGCCGCGGCCACCTCGACCCGTCGCAGGTCCGTCGCATCGTCTACGCTGCCGCGAAAAAGGCCGGACTGCAACAGAAAGTCTCGCCCCACTGGATGCGGCACGCGCATGCCAGCCACGCACTCGATCGCCGCGCACCGATCCACCTCGTGCAGGCAACGCTTGGCCATGCATCGGTTTCCACCACCGGCCGATACCTGCACGCGCGCCCGACAGAAAGCTCCAGTTTCTATTTGCCCGACTAACGCTGCGGCGCACGGAAGCGATGCCTCGCCGAGCGGCAGCCGCAGGTGCTGGACATGGGTTCTGTTTTTCGTGAGAATGCTGCTTCAGCGGTTATATAAGTACTGGAACCAGGTGAACGGTAACTATTGGCACACTAGTAGCGTTTCCAGTGCGCAAATAATGCGCACTGGGAGCTTTCTTCCCTATACCGGAACAGCTAACGGGCGATTCGAATGACTGTCCAACTGCGTTGGCCGTCGTGGATTTCTTGCCAGCCGCCGAGGCTGCGCCGCTCGAGGATTGCGGCCACGTTGTCGTTGAAGGTACGTCCGCCATAAAGGTCGCCCACCGTGACACCGCACGGAAGTGCTTTAGCTTCAGACGTATTGTTGATTCTGGTCACGACTTTGCTGAAATCGTAATTTGTAACCGGTTGCACATTCATTTTGTTTGTTATTCCCCCTACATTCCTGGCGCGCTTATACGAGCAACAACGGTCGATCAGGCGGTGGATAGAAAGCCAGGTATTAGAAAAGCGGTCGCGCGAACAGAGTAGATGCACGCGCTGTACCGAATAGGAACGCTTCCTAATAGCAGCCGATCGTCGCCAGTAAGTCCTGTGCTTGCTTTAGTGCTTCGTAGTAAGGGTGACTAATTACACGCCTCAGGGTTCCGTTGCCCGGTTCCAGGTCCCACAAACCGCTGTTATGCCAGTGGTTCCTATTTTCCCAGTCGAAACGGTCGAGGATAGGGTACAAACAGATACCTTCCACGGGCACGCCCAGACGGCGCGCTTCGTACACTTCCTTGGCAATCTCAGTAATCCACCGCGCCCGGCCCACGCCAAAGTGGCTGGTTTCAGAGACAAACGTCGGCTTGCGGTACCGTTGCCACACGCGCGCCAGCATATAACGGAACGGCAGCCAGCGGTCGTCGCGCGGTTCGTCTTCCCAGCGCAGCCGGCCGCCCGTATGTTCCCACTGATTGGAGTGATAGAAGTTGACTCCGACTATATCCAGGTAGTGTTCGGCGCCTCCGAGTGACGGTTCCGCGCGGCCGGCGATCATATCCCAGGCTTCGTACTGCGCCTCTGTGTAGGCGTCGGCTTCCGCGGCCAGCCCGGGCTGATCGCGCGGCGCCACTACGTTCACAACCGGCTCCGGATATACCATCCGGGCCCGCTTATCGACGCTCCACAATGCTTCACAGCAGGCAATGGTTGCGCGCACGAGTTGCCGTTTCAGTTCGTTGTCGCGGCCGTGCGCAAACGGATAAATGACACGCCTCGTCGCGGCCCAACTTAGGAAAGACACCTCATTGATGGGCGTGTAAAACGGAACGTCGTCAGAATGTTCGCGAACCACCTGCGCCACCGCCTTCGCAAATGCCGCCAGGCGATCGATGAACTCGGGAGCAAACACATCAATATCGTCGGGCCAGCCGTAATGGCAGATATTCCAGAGAACTTGAATACCCGTTTCATGGGCGGCCCGAAGCATGGGAACAAACGACGAGAAGTCGTAACAACCGGCGCCCCGGTCGATCAGATGCCACCGCAAACCGTCACGGGCTGCCCGGATATTCACAGATCGCAGCAACTGGTAGTCATCGAGAAACTGCTTGTCGTGTTCCACGCCGGCCAGCATGTCCAGCCGTTCGTGATGCGTATTGATGTGAGTGGCCGACTCGTAGCCCGCCATCCAGAAAGAACGGAATAATGAGGGTTTGGGGGCCGGCAGCGATTCCGAAGTATCCATCAAAGGGAAGGTAAGCACATCCCGGTCCAACGCCGCGCGGCCGCACCGGCCACGCCTCCGCCCGAGGTGCGCAGCGATCGCCCGGTGAGAACCTCGGCAAAGGAAAAGATTGCCAACAAAGAGGGTCCGGCAACCCTCGCGGGCGTTTCAAGCTACTCATAAACTCAACAACTTAGCGCGGCCCCCTGTGGCCCGCATCACTGTGGGAACACTCGTGCTTCTTTGATGAGCGTTAAGCCCTTTCCGGCGGCGACAGTCACAGGAGAAAAACAATGATTCAAATAATAACTGCATTACTCCTGCAGAGTCAGACCATGGTGTATGACGAGCAGCGGTTTCTGGTGGATGCCTACTTCCGGCAACTGCAATATCAAAAAGAGAATGGAAAACTAATCGCGCAGAAGCAAAAAGAACAAGAGGCGGAAATCAGGGATTACTTTTTTCGGGAACGATTCAATAAATTCGTGATCGCTCTTCGCGAATTCGCCCAGGGATACCAGGATGGAAAGGTGAACCTCAAAAAGGCCCAAGCCGTACGCAAAGCCTGGCACAAGCTCGAACAGACGGACGGCTGGTTCCACGAAGACGCGAAGAAAGACCCGAAGCTTGCCAAGGCAACCACCTTAAACGCCGATAGCGAACCTACGGTGAAAACGCTCGCGACAAACGGAGCGGCCTGCCAGGCACAACCCTAGATTAGGGAATGGCAATACACATGCCCTGCACCTATGCAGAGGCATACATGCTAGCGGAGACAACAACCAGCTCGGAGTGGTCGGTCCTAGAAGATCCGCTGAGCTACCTACCCTGTTCCACCATTGGTGAATACAGGAAAGGGCAGCTCATATACGAATCGGACCGTCCTAATACGAACCTTTACCTGGTCCTCGAAGGCTGCGTAAAAGTTACCCGGATGACCAATAATGTGGAGGTCGTTATGAACCTGTGCCAGGTTGACGACCTCTTTGGAGAGCCTGCATTTGTGCAGGCGTCCGGGGAACGGGCCGTAGCGCTTGAGCCCACCAAAGTGATGAGTTGGCCAATCGAGACTGTCCACGAAATCGTGCAGCGTCATCCCAAGTTGGGCATTGCCCTGATGCAAACCTTGGCCGCGCGCTGTTTCGATTTAGAAGAACGGATCGCAACTTTATCGGCTGATTCGACGGCTCGCCGGCTGGCGAAAGCTCTCTTGGGCTTGTCGGAGCGGTTGGGCCAACCTGAAACAAATTCTCCCGATTCGCGCCGCTTGGCGCCTTTTTCGCATAAGCTGCTGGCGCAGTATATCGGGACCACCCGTGAAGCGGTCACGCATACGATGAACCAGTTTCGGCGGCAGGGCCTGGTGTCCTATTCACGGCGCGATGTCGTCGTGTACACCGCGGCAATGCGGCAGTGGCTGGGCACTCATCCCAAACGTGCCGCCGCGGCGGCAGCGGGAGCAAACACCGGTACGGGTATGCCCATGGATTCGCCGGCAAACGGCGGCGCCATGGAATACGATTCGATGCAGTCCTAAAAGCCTTGGGGTGTACAGGCCAGGACACCCTGAAGGCAGCAGTGTCGGCGGGAGTGTCGGCCGGGCCACCGGCGTGTGGCTCGTACGCCGCCGCTCTGTGCTATTGCCTAAATCGACGATGACATACCTCATGGGATATCCGCGCCCAATGATGGAGCGCGCTAACTGGACCTCGCTGAACGGACAGTGGCAATTCGCGTTCGACGTTGACGCACGCTATCAGTCCCCCGAAGAGGTGACCTTCGACCGCACGATTACCGTGCCCTTCGCACCGGAGACTCCCGCATCGGGCATCCACGAAGCGGGTTTTTTCCGGGTTTGCTGGTACCGCCGCGAATTCGAATACATCGCACTTGGCGAAGGCGAACGCCTTCTTCTGCACTTCGGAGCCATCGACTATCACGCCACCATTTGGGTCAACGGGTTGATGGCCGCGCGCCACGAGGGCGGCTATACTCCGATTTCGATCGACATTACAACGTTCCTCAAAGAGGTCGGATCGCAAGTGGTGATCGTACGCGCGGAGGACGATCCAGCCGATCTGGCCAAGCCCCGAGGCAAGCAGGAATGGCAGCTCCATCCGCATTCGATCTGGTATTACCGCACCACTGGAATCTGGCAACCCGTATGGACGGAAGTCGTGCCGGCCACTTTCCTCCATGCCATTCAGTGGACACCGAACGTGGAGCGCTGGGAACTGGGGTTGGAGGCGCGGCTCGACGGCACCCGCCGCGACGACCTCCGCCTGCGTATACGCCTCACGGTCGATAATACGCTGCTTGCCGACGATACCTACTCCGTGGTGGCCGGAGAGGTCCACCGCCGTATTGCACTCTCCGACCCCGGTATTGACGACTACCGCAACGAACTGCTGTGGTCGCCGGCTGCGCCCACCCTCATCGATGCCGAAGTGGAACTACTGCTGCCGGACGGCATCGTGTTGGACAAGGTCAAAAGCTATACGGCACTGCGGTCGCTCGCCATTCAGGCTGACCGCTTCGTCCTCAACGGCAGGCCCTATCCGTTGATCATGGTGTTAGACCAAGGCTATTGGCCCGACGGCGGCCTGACCGCACCTTCCGACGACGCCTTGAAGCTCGACGTGGAACTGGCCAAGGCCATGGGCTTCAACGGCGTTCGGAAACATCAAAAAATCGAGAATCCGCGCTATCTCTACTGGGCCGACAAACTTGGTCTGCTCGTGTGGGAAGAGATGCCGTCCGCCTACCGCTTCACGCGCGAATCCGTCCAGCGGCTGACCCGTGAGTGGACCGATGTGATCGCCCGCGACCGCAGCCATCCCTGCATCGTCGCCTGGGTGCCGTTTAACGAATCCTGGGGCGTGCCCGACCTGCCCGACAGCCCCGCTCAAAGGCACTGGGTACAGTCGCTCTATCACCTCACCAAGACCCTCGACCCCACGCGCCCCGTCATCGGAAACGATGGCTGGGAAAGCGTCGCCACCGATATCATCGGCATTCACGACTACGACGACAATCCGGAACGCATCGCCATGCGGTACGGTTTGCGCAATCAGCGCCTGTTCCAACGCGAGCGTCCCGGCGGCCGCCAACTCCTCATCGGACAGAAACACCAGGGTCAGCCGATCATGTTGACCGAGTTCGGCGGCATCGCTTACTCCGAGGATGCCGACCGCACCTGGGGCTACTCACGGTCAAGTTCCCAGCGCGAATATGCCGACCGGTATCGCCGGCTGTTGGAAGTAGTCCGCCCCGCCCCCTTGCTCGCCGGCTTCTGCTATACGCAGTTCACCGACACCTACCAGGAAGCCAACGGACTGCTCTACATGGACCGCCGGCCGAAGTTTCCGCTCGAGGAAATCGCGCTCTTCACCCGCGGTCCGCGGTCAAACCGCGATCTGCAATGGGAATCCTACTGGCGCGAGCAATTGATGACCACCCAACGGGCCCAGTACGTCGTCCCCCCCGAAGACCGCAATACACGCCCGGAACCACGGAGTTAACCGCCATACTTTGTAGCATCCGGTTCGCCTTCGAGGATTGCCAACAAGGCGGATGAATCAACGACGATCATTTCGGAAGTCCATTTTCGTCGTAGAGCATGTCCTCGAGCGAGCGGTTATCGGCTGTCGCACCACTCCCGATACAAACCCGAGCGTAAGGGCGTGAGAAATAATCTCCCGAATGCGATTCAGCGCCGCCCCACAGGTTCGGCAAATCGCTGCAAACACGCATTGCACCGGAAACAGAACCGCAACCCATGGAGGGCTCATCATGAAACGCGCCAGTTCTCGATAGTCAACTTAACGCCGGTTTCTGAATCGCCTGAAAATCGTCTGTGTTCCCCGTCACCAAAGGAATGCCAAGACGAACGGCTACTGCTGCGATCAGGCAATCCGTCAATTCCAGAACCGCCCCCTGCTTACGCGCCGTGGCCTTGATGATCGCGGCTTCACGGTAATCATCCGCCATCGGAGTAATTTGCTCGTTCTGTTTCAGCCACGCCATCGCTTTCTGCAACTGAGCGGATGCTCCCTTAACCTCCAGGCCGAAGACGATCTCATGAACCGTAACGCTGGTAAAAGTGAACGCGCCATGTTGGCGGGCATAATCGGCTGCGCGGCGGGCGACGGTCTTGTCATGCCCCTTCAGGTACTCGGAAAGAATATCCGTATCCAGGAGAACTTTGGACATCAGAGCGTGGGGGCGGGCCTGCCGGGACGGCGACGTTCCTCGTAAGCGAGATCAACCACTTCATCCATCAGCGCGGCGTCTTCCGGGCTGCCGAACAACCCGAGCCCCTGCTCAAACACCGTCGCATCCTGACGGGCCACATTTGCGGGCCGATGCTGATCGAGCCAGGAGTAGAGCTTGGCCAACTCCTGAGGCTTCAGACCGTCAATAGCGCGTTCGATGTCTTCAAGCGAATTCATGGCTTTGGCCTCCTTTTCCCTACTCTTTCCAGACTACCGGATATGGGGCGTTCTGTCACGAAGTTCAAGTTCACCCTCTTTGCCTCTCCCTCAAGGGACAGGGCCATCCGGCCAGCTTCAAACATCAGCCGGGCCGGAACCTGGGCCACTTCAGAACAAGGGCGGCTCTTCCCTTCACCTGGCTGCGCCGGTATCGTGAAGGGCCGGGACAATGGGAAACGAGATGTCGAGCGATCAGGAGCTTGAAGCTTTCAAAACTGAAATCGATCTGCGGGCTTTCGCTGCGGATGATGGCTACACGCTCGACCGCAAGGAAAGCTGGCGCGGCTCATCCGTGATGCGCCACGCGAACGGGGATAAGATCGTCGTCAAACGGCGGCAGAGTTCGCACCTGGATTGGCCAAGGCGGGCGAAGACGGGTTGAAAATCTGTTGTCACATATGACAACATCGACTGTATGGATCGTGGTGCGTAGCCGATGGCCGAACCCCGGAAGACACGCCCTGTTTCATGGTTTAAGGCGGCGCTGCATGAATTCGAAAGCTTTCCCCAACGTGCCCAGTCCATCTGCCTCGCCGCACTGACGATTGCGGCGGAGGGCGGCAAGGATTGAAGGAGATGCTGAAATGAAACGGGCAGAAAAGCTGGAAGCGGTACGTGGCAGCGGCAATGTGTTCCGGGACCTCGGTCACAAAAACGCTGACACCGAGCAGTTCAAGGCAATCCTCGCCGCTGAAATCATCAAAGCGCTGGACCGGGAACGGCTGACGGTGCGTGCCGCGCATGCGCGTACTGGCATAGCTGCGGCCGATTTCTCCCGCATCCGCAATGCCGATCTTGGGCGCTTCACGGCTGATAGGCTAATCGCCGTTCTCAACCGCCTCGGGTCGCGCGTCGAGGTGAACGTCCGGGTCCGTCCTGCTAAAACTGCGGCCTGAAATGCCGTCTCGTTGAGGGCCGCTTGTTAAGGTCTGGTCCCAGCTTCCCTCGCGACTTTGGGCGGCCGGGAACTCTTCATCCTCGAGCGTTGAGCACAGGATGTGTTGGTATCTGTCGCGCCGACAGGAAAAGCAGTATTGCCGCAACCAGTGTTAGCGGTGCCATGGTAAGTATTACGGCAGTTTCAATCAGCAACACGAAGGCTCCAGCCATCACAAGTCGACGTGTACCCCGTATCGCTCCAATGATACCGATTCCACTGGCGATCAACAGCCCACCTGAAATGCCGAGCAACCGCCCGACTGCGCCCTCTTTCGTCTCGGTCGTGCTGGAGACCCGCCCCGTGCACGGGGCTCTGTTTTGATCAGTCGCTTCCGGCGGAACTACTCCTGATAACTCCCCCCTTCTGCCGATTAGCGAATCGCTGCGCTCCGACGGGGTACCCCATTGTTGACACGGATCGAGCAACATCGAAATCGACCAAGTAGCCGAAACGATTGCCAGCGCCCCGACCGGAACGGAACCAACCACAGCCAAAACAACTGCAGGATTCCACATCATTGTCATTATCCAACCAAGTGCGACCTACCGGAACAACAGTCGCTGTGACGACTGCGAAATTCTGCGCCCCAGGTGCGGATGGCGAGTGCTTCACAGCCCAAACGCCGCTGGATACTTCACCTTCCCGTGGATGCCCTCAAGAGCATCGGGCCTGAGTTCAATTGCCATGAAAGCTTCCGCTGGGAAAGGGCTTGAGAGAGAGCGTGCCTTGTCACGGGAGAACCCGAACCGAGGGTAGTAGTTCGGATGGCCAAGAACAATAACCACCTGCTCACCTAGCGCGCACAGTACATTCAACCCTTCTCGGATCAGTTGTTCACCAATCCCGCGGCGCTGATGATCCGGCACTACGGCCATGGGTGCCAATGCCACAGCGGGCATTAAGTCTTCAGCAGTTTCAATCCACATCCGGCTAAACAGGATATGGCCTACGACTCTCCCGTGTACTTCGGCAACAAGAGACACGAGCACGGCGCCCTCGGCCCGCAAATTATCCACCAACTGGGCTTCATCTTGCCGGCCAAAGGCTGATTCGTTCACAGATCGAATCAGTGGCAGTTCGTTGAGGGTTTCGGGACGAACAATCACGTCATCGTGTTGATTCACTTCTTGGATTCTATATTCTCGCTGTGCATCATACAGCACAGCACCTCCGTCGTTCCGCTGCCGTTGAAAACCACCGCGGGACATCGGTTCTTAAGCGGCGGGAATTCCTCACGCAATATTCTCTTGTATTCCGCTTGGATTGCTGGTACACTTGACCCGTGGTGGTGGACGTGTGTCCACCCACCAAACAAATCGAAAAGGACCGCCATCGCGCGGTCTTTTTTTTTTCGCACTACCTCCGGTCGCTGGCCGTCGCGCCCCCGATCCATCGGCGTTCCTCCGCGTTAATCGGCGGCCGATTCCAGAAATTTCCTCACAAGGAGTACTACTCAGATGTCTGCAAACCTCAGCACAGGCCCCCGCACCGAAGAAGGCAAAGCCAAATCCTCCCAAAATGCGCGCAAACACGGCCTCACCGCCGAGTCCATCCCCGCCGATCTCCGTCCTGTTTTCAACACTTTGCGAAACGAACTCCACGCCCAGTGCCGCCCCGATGGCCCCTTGGAAGAGATCTTCTTCGA
>JADLDI010000091.1 GCA_020846745.1 Bryobacterales bacterium
CGTCGAAAACAATGGTCCGTACGTTTACAGATCGATTTTCCGGGAAATCCCGCGGCTCCGGCCCCGATCCGCGGCCGCGAAACACGCCCGCACGGACAAATGCCATGCTTGCGGCGCTCCACTCGACGTCGAGGATTACTCCGCTTCCACCCATCCTCCCCCCGAACCCGAATATCAGCCAACTCCCGAACCCGGCCCTCAACCTGAACCCGAACTCCAAGCCCATCTCGCTTCCGAACCCGGCCCTCAACTCGAACCTGAACCCGAACCGGACCCCGGCCCCGAAGCCGAACCAGAATCAGCAGTGCCCGACCCCCAAATGTTCGTTCCCGCCGCCCGCGTCCTCGAAGTCTTCGAGTTCCTCTTCAACACCGTCGACCACGCCCTCATCCATCAACCCGTCCTCCTTTCCCGCATCCGTACCTTCGCGGAAGGTCTCGCCTCCGCCATCGGCCCATAACCCTAAGTCCCTCGTTAATGTGCATGAATGGCATGAATCCGAACCTGCGGACACCCCATACCCAGCAGTGGAACGCCGCAATCGAACACCAGTTAACTAACCGTCGATGCGGGAAATGACTTTGGTCATCTCGGCGTGAGCGATGATGACGTTCGGGTCGCGTTGCATGGCATCCCAATAGCAGCGGCCGAAGCCTTGGCCGTTTTCAGCCGGGGTGAGCAGGGTTTTCGATTCCCTAATGTACCGCTGGGCGTCTTCCCAGGTGACGCCTTCTTCGGAGTCCATTTGTTCGTCAATACGGACGATAAAGGCGGAGAGTTCGCGGAGCCAGGCGAAGCGGGGGTCGTGGATGACGAGTCCGAGCCACTGGCCGGGAGAGTTCACACGTTCGACGGACAGCTCGTAGTCGTGCTGTTCGGATTCGAGCAGCTCCTTGTGAAGCCGGAGGAGTCCGTTTCTGAGTTGTTGGATGTTTGCCCGTGCCGAGTCCATTAAGCCACCCCCAATTTCAATATAGCGGGGTAATGTGTGAGGAGGAAGCCGTTGGCGGCCGGGCTTGAGGCGTCGGGGTTATATAAACCGGTGTCAAACCGGTTAGTAATAGAAAATGTCCTGATTAGGTCAAACCTTTTGCATTGAGACAGATACGGTGATTTTACGGGTCGCCCGGTAACCTTGTTTAGTCTGTTACCGTAGAAACATCCAAATGAAGTACCTGGGCATCACCTTCCTGTTCTCTGCCTGTGTCTGGGGGCAGACCACGTCGGGTGTGATTACGGGGCGTGTGCGCGCCGCTAACGGCGGCCCGCTGAGCGCGGCAGCCGTGCAGGCGCAGCAACCCGCTACGGGACTCACTCGGCGTGCATCGACGGATGTCGACGGGCGGTTTGTGCTGCCTTCGCTTCCGGCCGGCCAGTACGATGTGCGCGTCGACTTGCAAGGCTTCCGGCCCGTCACGCAACGCGGTATTCAGGTGACCGTGGCGGAATCGGTGGCGCTGAGTTTCACGATGGAGTTAGGCGCGGTAGAGCAGGCGATTACGGTGGAAGGGAAGCCTGCGCTGGTGAACACGCAGACATCGGAGTTGAGCTACCTGGTGGAGCAGCGGTCAATTGAAGCACTGCCGCTCAATGGCCGCAACTATACGGACCTGGCGCTGCTGCAACCAAGCGTGGTGGCGTATCCGCACCGCGACGGCGGATCGGCGGTGGCGCATGGGTTGGGGATGTCGATGAACGGACAGGATCCACGGTCGAACGTGTACCTGCTGGACGGCACGCCGCAGAACGATTTTACAAACGGTCCGGCGGGATCGGCGGCGTCGACGCAATTGGGACAGGAGATCGTTCGTGAGTTTCGCGTTGAGACCAATCTCTATTCGGCGCAGTTCGGGCGCAACTCGGGCGGGCAGGTAAACGCGTTGACGAAGTCGGGATCGAACACACCGCACGGCAGCCTTTACTACCTGTTTCGAAACGACAACCTGGATGCGCGTAACTTCTTCGATCCGTCGAAGCGGCCCGAGTTCCGGCGGAATCAGTTTGGAGGATCGTTAGGAGCGCCGATTCAGCGTGATAAGACCTTCTTCTTCGTCGGATATGAAGCGTTGCGCGAGAACCTTGGAAAGACGATCAACACGGTTGTGCCCGACGCGAACGCACATGCGGGGTTGGTTCCGGACTCGACCAATCCGAACAACCTGCTGAATGTGAGCGTGAATCCGGCGATCAAGCCGTACCTGGATGAGTATCCGCTCCCGAATGGCCCGTCGCGCGGGCAGGGCTTGGCGCTCTATTCGTTCACGTTCCCGCAGACGCTGCGGCAGGATTTCGGCAACGCCCGCGTGGACCGCTACTTCGGTAGCGGCAGCCAGTTATTTGTCCGCTATACGGGTGACGATGCCGAGCAGGTGCTGCCGACGGACTTTCCGCAGTTCCCGCGGGCGTTCATTTCGCGGAACCAGTTTGTGACGGCCGAGTATTCGAAGATCCTGTCGTCGCGAATGTTGAACTCGTTGCGGCTGGGCTTTTCGCGGACGCGCATCGGGCAGAACGTCAGCGCGAATACGCAGACGCCGCTCGCGCCGTTTGTTCCGAATCGCGGCATTCCGGGAAACATCGATATCGGCGGGGTGAACCGGTGGGGTCCGCAATCGTCGGCCAATCTGCGGCTGACGCAGAACGTTTACGGGGCCGAGGACAACATGACCGTGATCGCAGGGCGGCACTCGCTGAAGTTTGGCGGGTTGGTGGAGAGGTATCAGGACAACATGGTGAACCCGACGTTTTCGTTGGGCATTCACACGTTCGCGGATTTGCGTTCGTTCCTTGAAAACCGGCCGCAGCGGTTTGTGGGTTTGACGCCGCAGGGGCAGTTTGACCGGTATTGGCGGTTCACGATGGTCGGGATGTATGTGCAGGACGACATTCAGGTGTCGCGGCGGCTGACGCTGAACCTGGGACTGCGGTACGAATTTTCGACAATGCCGAAGGACTTGTATAATCGCGATTCGGCTTTGTTTTCGCTGTCCGATCCCGCGCCCGTTACGACCCAGCTTTATAAGAATCCCACCTACAAGAACATCTCGCCGCGGTTTGGATTCGCGTATAGCCCGTTTGGAGCGAAGACATCGATTCGCGGCGGGTATGGCTGGTACTTCAATACGAACAACCAGCAGAATCTGATCGTGACGGTGACCAATCCGCCGGCGACGCCGCGGGTAATAATCGCGGCAGGCAACACGTTTCCGGTGCCGCCGTTTGAGCGCGGTATCGGCAACTCGATCCGGCCGATTGAGTACAACATCAAAAACCCGAACGTCCACATCTGGAATTTGAACGTGCAGCAGCAACTGCCGTTCGAGTTTGTGGTGACCGTGGGATATGCGGGCTCGCGTGGGGTTCACTTGTGGCGGTCGGGCGATTTGAATCTGGCGGTGCCGCAAAAATTGGCGGACGGGACGCTGTTCTTCCCGGCGGGAGCGCCGCGCCGAAACCCGAACTTCTCGACCATCGAATTCAAAACTTCGGATGGGAATTCCTGGTATAACGCCGGAATTTTAGAAATCCGCAAGCGGTGGGCGCATGGGTTCAGCTTCCAGTCGTCGTATACGCTCGCCCGGAACATCGATACGACCCAGGCGTCGACATTCTTTTCGGACGCGACAAACGGCACTACTTCGGCCATGCCGGAGTTCCCCGGGTTCAACTACAACAAAGGTCTGGCGGATTATCATGCCAAGCACAACTGGGTAATGAACTTTGTTTGGGAACTGCCGTTTGGGAGCCGCTCGACGGGAGTTGCCAAGCAGTTGGTGAGCGGGTGGCAACTGGCGGCGATTTCGAACGTGCGGAGCGGCAGTCCACTGACGGTGTTCGTGCAGCAGAACCGGTCGCGGTCGCAATGGAACCCGTCGCTCGGTCCGGGGATTGGGATCGACCGTCCGAGCATGGCTCCGGGGTTTACGCACGAATCGGCGGTAACGGGCAATCCGAACGCGTGGTTCAACCCCGCGGCGTTTGTGCTGCAACCGGCGGGTACGCTGGGCAACCTGGGACGCGGCGCGCTGATTGGTCCGAATATGCGTTCGCAGGATCTGTCGCTGATGAAGCACTTCCGGTGGTCGAAACTGGGCGAGGGCGGGTTCATACAGTTCCGCGCGGAGGCGTTCAACATTTTCAATCGCGCGAACTTCGGGATACCGTCGTTGATCGCCTTTGCCGGCGCGCGTGACGGCGAAGCGCCGACATCTTCGCTGGGTCTGGTGCGGAATACGCTCACGAGCGCGCGGCAGATCCAGTTGGGGCTGCGCGTTCAGTTCTAGCGAGCGGGCCGGCCGGTTCCACTGAGTCATGTATACTGGCCGGGTCTGGGAGTCGTGCGTCCCTTCTGAATCCGGCTATGAAGTCCGTTATCGTTTTCGCCAGCGCTATGTGCTTGTCGTGGGCGGCCGATCCGGGAGTGGAGGTGTTCGAGAAGTTCGTACGTCCCGTGTTGTCGGGGCAGTGCGAAACCTGCCATTCCGCGAAACAGAAACAGGCGTTGGCGGGATTGCGCGTCGATAGCCGCGAAGCGCTTTTGCGCGGCGGCAAGTCAGGTGCGGCGATTGTGCCGGGCGATCCGGACGCGAGCTTACTGATACGGGTGCTGGAGCGGCAGGCGGGCGTGCCGGCCATGCCTCCGGCGGGTGCGCTTCCGGCCGAGACTGTGCGGCGCGTGCGTGAGTGGATTACGGCAGGTGCGCCTTATCCCATCGAATCCGCTGCGTCGAAAGCCAGCGGCACATGGTGGTCCCTGAGGGCCATCGCGCGGCCTGGGGTTCCTGCCGCCGGGGAAGGCTGGGCACGGACGCCGGTCGACCGGTTTGTTGCGGCGCGGCATCGCGACAAAGGTTTGACACCGTCGGCGGAAGCCGACCGGCGCACGCTGATCCGGCGCTTATCGTTCGATCTGACCGGTTTGCCACCGACGATGGCGGAGGTTCGCGCATTTGTGGAGGATAAGGGCGACGACGCTTATGATCGCCTGGTAGAGCGGTTGCTCGATAGTCCGCGGTACGGCGAGCGGTGGGCGCGGCATTGGATGGATGTGGCGCATTTTGCGGAGACAGATGGGTACGAATCGGACATGATGCGCGCCAACGCTTGGCCGTATCGCGATTATCTGATTCGCGCGTTCAATGAAGACAAGCGGTGGAGCCGGTTTATTGAGGAGCAGGTGGCCGGCGATGTGCTGTACCCGTCGGACCGGTGGGCACTGATCGCGACGGGCTTCTTGGCGGCGGGTCCGTGGGATTCGAATACGATTCCGCCGTTCTCTCCGGATCGTCCGGATGTGCTGCGCGCTTATGCGCTCGACCGCGACGATATGGTGCAGACGGTGATGGCTTCGTTCAACAGCATGACGGTCCACTGCGCGCGGTGTCACGATCACAAGTTCGACCCGATACCGCAGAAGGATCATTACGCGTTGCAGGCGGTGTTTGCCGGAGTGGATCGCGCCAACCGGCCGTATGACGAAGATGCCGCGGTGCACGAGAAGCGGCAACGATTGATCCGCGAGCGGCTGGCGCTGGACCGGCGGGATGCGGGGGCGATGGCGCGGTTGCGCGAGCCGGCGCGGATGGCGGATGCCGCGGTCTGGTGGAAGGAAGCCGCGGCTCGCGTGCCTGTGTGGACGGTTGCCGCTGTTGGCAAGGTTGTGTCGAAGGGCGGGGTTCAGTTTCAGGTTCTGCCGGATCATTCTTTACTTGCGTCGGGGCCGGAGCCTGAGTCGGACACGATGACGGTTACCCTGGCGGGCGTGAAGGGTCCGGTGACAGCGCTACGGCTGGAGTTTCCCACGCATGAGAGCTTGCCGCTGGGCGGACCTGGCCGGTCGAGCATGGCGAGCTTTGTCATCAGCGAGGTTCGCGTAAAGGTCGCGCGTGGAGCCGAAGTTGAGCAAGTGTGCGTTGGCAGGGCTCTGGCGGATTATGAGGATGCGGGAGCGAAGGCGGTGGCGCTGACAGACCAGCGCAACGATACGACGTGGCGCAACTATCCGCGGCATGGCGAATACCGGCAAGTCGTGATCCCGCTGGAACAGGCGTTAGAGGTTAAGGACGGGGAAAGTATGGTGGTCGAGATCGACCAGCGCGGCGTGCAGATGATTGGGCGCGTTCGATTCTCGATTACGACGGCTCAGCTACCGGAGCGGATGGCGCTGTTGCCACCACTTGAGGACCAGTTGGAGCGCGCGCGGTATGCCTGGATTCGGAAGATCGACGCGGAGCTGGCCGCGATGCCGGAGCCTCGGATGGTTTTCGCGGCGACGAATCATTTCACACCGAGCGGCTGGTTCGCACCCGTTTTGTTCCCGCGGCCGGTGGAGGTGCTGGAGCGAGGCGAAGTGGAGAAGCCGCGCGGCGCCGTAGGTGCGGGCGCGCTGTCGGCGGTTGCGGGGCTTGCGTCGCGGTTCCAGTTGGAGAATGCGAACGATGAAGGCCAGCGGCGGGCGGCGCTCGCGAGGTGGTTGGCGAGCCGCGACAATCCGCTCACCTGGCGATCGATCGCGAACCGTGTGTGGCACTACCACTTTGGGCGGGGCATTGTGGATACGCCGAACGACTTCGGAAGGATGGGGTCGCAACCGACACATCCGGAGTTGCTCGAATGGCTGGCGGCGGAGTTCCGCGATAGCGGCGGGTCGTTGAAGCGTCTGCACCGGTTGATCGTGAAGAGTGCGACCTATCGGCAGACGTCTAACGCCAACCCGGAGTATGTGAAGGCCGATGTGGACAACCGTTACTTGTGGCGGATGAACCGGGTGCGGCTGGACGCAGAGTCGTTGAGGGACGCGGTGATCGCGGCGGCCGGGCGGCTGGACCTGACGATGGGCGGGCCGTCTGTGAAACAGGCGGTGGTCGGGAAGGGCGTGGCGAGCGCTCCGGCGCCCGATTATGCCGCATTCGATTGGGATAGCGCCGGCGCGGGACGGCGTAGCGTCTACCGGTACACGTTCCGCACGCTGGCCGATCCGTTTATGGACGCGTTGAATTGCCCGAATGCGTCGATTATGACGGCGTCGCGTGTGCAGTCGGTCGACCCGCTGCAGGCGCTGGTGCTGCTGAATAATCCGTTTATGACGCGGCATGCCGAACATTTGGCGAGCCAAGCCGGCGCAGATCCGGTGCGCGAGTTGTACCGGCGCGTGTTTCTGCGGGAACCTACCGAGGCCGAAATCGCTGAGGGCGAGCATTATATCCGGCAGCACGGCGCGGCTAACTTCGCGCGGGTGCTGCTGAACGCGAATGAGTTCATGTTTGTGAATTGAGGATAGGGCGATGACCAGGCGCGAGATGTTGTTTGAAAGCGGAAGCGGGTTGGGCGGAGTGGCGCTCGCGTGGTTGATAGGTGAGGAACAGGCGGAAGCGGCGGCAACCGATTTGAACGGCGGGTTGCATCACCGGGCGCGTGTGCGGCGGGTGATCCAGTTGTTCATGAACGGCGGCGCCAGCCCGATGGACACATTCGACTACAAGCCGGAGTTGACGCGGCGGCATGGGGAACGGCCCGATCCGAAGACGGTAGATACGCCGGGCGCGAACTGGGGGGCGTTCATGAAGAGCCCGTTCGAGTTCCGGCAACACGGGCAGAGCGGGCGATGGGTGAGCAGCGTGTATCCGAACTTCGCCAAGCGTGTGGACGATGTGGCCTTTCTGATGGCCATGACAAGCAAGACGAACACGCACGGTCCGGCGAGTTTTCTAATGAATTGCGGGTTCATTCTGCCGGGTTTCCCTGCAATGGGCGCATGGATTTCTTATGGCCTCGGAACGTTGAATCGCGACCTGCCCACGTTTGTCGTGTTGCCCGATGGCAAGGGACTTCCTTACAACCAGACCGCTAACTTCTCATCCGGCTTCCTGCCGATGTCGCATCAGGGAACAGTTATCTATGGCAGTTCGCCGAATCCGGTGCCCGATCTTTTTCCGAGCAAGAAGGCCGCGTACATCACAGACGAAAGCACTCGCGACGGGTTGAAGTTGCTGGAAACAATGAACCGTCGGCACATGGCGGAATCGCCGGGCGACACGATGTTAGAAGCACGCATCGCTTCTTACGAAATGGCCGCACGCATGCAAGTGAGCGCGCCTGAAGTGCTGGACCTCTCGAAAGAGACGGATGCGACGAAGAATCTTTACGGCTTGGACCGCCCGCAGACCGAGGACTTCGGACGGCGGTGTCTGCTTGCGCGCCGGATGATCGAGCGCGGTGTGCGATTTGTGCAGGTATGGAGCGGCCCCGGTGGCGCTTCGCAGAACTGGGACAACCATTCGAGCATCGACAAGGAGTTACCGCCCATGGCGTTGTCGACCGACAAACCGATGGCGGCACTGATCGAAGACTTGAAGGCTCGCGGACTGTTCGAAGATACGCTGGTGATCTGGAGCACGGAGTTCGGCCGCACGCCCTATTCACAAGGCGGCAATGGGGGCCGTGACCACAACGGCGGCACGTTCGTGGGCTGGATGGCGGGGGCGGGAGTGAAAGCGGGCGTTGCGTATGGCGAGAGCGATCCGCTGGGGTGGAAGGCGGCGGTAAATCCAACTTACTGTTACGATCTGCACGCGACAGTATTACACATGATGGGCGTGGACCACACCAGATTGACTTATCTGCATAACGGGATCAACCGGCGGCTGACGGATGTGCATGGGCACGTGATCCGCGAAGTGCTCGCGTAGAGCAAGGGAGGGCGAGGCTGAAGGAAATCCCAAAAGATAGTTGAAACGTTCATCTTGAAATTTCCACGACTTAATGATAGATTTCTCTAGCATCAATTTCTCCCCTGGGCCGGGACGCTAAGGTCGTTCGGAGGTCTGGCGCTTCCCGGAATGTAAATGTCCGCTTAGCTGCTTGTTGGCGCGCCCGGGCCGTCCAGAAGGTCATCAGGCGTGTCTCCTGGCAAGGAGGCAATGTGCCGTTTGAGCTTTCGCTGATTGACCTGGTGTCGCCGTACGTTTTGCAGGGCGACACGTTCGGAGCTTGGCACGCGGTGCTGTCTATATTCCGCGTGGCCGAACATGAGATCGGCTCGGACGAGAACGGCATCACCATTCGCGGCACGGTGGACTTCGAAGGGAATCTATCGCTCGATCCGACGAACATGTCGATGACGGCGGCGAACGCGGAAAATCATCCGCAAAACGACCCGTCGCGCCGCGACCCGTGGATCGATATTCGCGATGCGAAACTCGATTTCCAACTTGTCGTTCCGCGC
This sequence comes from Bryobacterales bacterium, assembly GCA_020846745.1. Lineage (GTDB taxonomy): Bacteria > Acidobacteriota > Terriglobia > Bryobacterales > Bryobacteraceae > JADLDI01. The sequence goes on from JADLDI010000091.1 coordinate 9,224, forward strand.
GTTGCTTCGCAGAAAGTATCGACCGCCGTGGCTGCAATCGGCAACGCCGGTAATTTCGCAAATGCCGCCGCGGTCATTACGGCTTACGACACCAATCCGAACGACGCGCCGCCCTCGGACTATCCGACTACCGGTTTCACGCTCGATCTGCTGTTGACCACGGTGGTGCTGCGGCCGCCGTTTCTGCGCGGGGCCAAGCGCGAGCCGAATGGTCAACTCGTGCCCGATCCGCAGCACGAGCAGGTGAAGTTCACGCTGCCACGACTCAAGTTCAGATTGCAGCAGGGTCCGCTGAACGGCGACCCGATTACGGCGGTGCTGCTGTCGGCGGGCGCCACGGGGCTGGACGATCCCGGCGACATTGCAGTGGCCGAGTTGATCAAGATGGAGCCGCCGTATGCGTTTATCGGCTCGTCGCAGGTGGTGGGGTTCGGTTTCCGCTCCGGCATTCTCGATCTGTCGAACGGATCTACGCCTCCCGATGTGCTGTCCCAATTCGGGTTTGACGAATCGTGGACGGGGCTGTATCTGCCCGAGATTCGCCTGTTTATTGCACCGCACGGGGCGCAGGATTTTGCGATCGACGCGGGTGTTGAGAACCTGCTGATCGGCGTTGGGGCATCGTCGGGCGTCACCGGCGACTTTTCGTTGCAAGTGCTGGATCAGGGCGCGGGTCCGCTGAAACTGGGCGCACGGTTCTATGACGCCGACCAACGGGGTTACGGACTGGTCCGTACGTCCGATACGACGGGAACGGTCCAGTTGCCGGAACGGTCGCGGATGGTGGCCGATGTCGAAGGCGGACGAACGCCGATCACTACCACCATCACGGTCCAAGGCAGCCCCGCGGTGCACGATCGCGTGGCCGACATCGATATGTCGACGGCCGCGGAACGCACGATTACGATCAGCGTTACCGATTCGAGTTCACCGCAGCGCAACGGCACATTGACGATTACCGCGACACGGCGGCCGCCGGCGCAAACTATTCCGGGCACCACCACGCTGGGTCCGGTGCCCGCCGCGGTATTGACGACGACATCGATGACGCAGGGCGGAGCGACGGTGCAGCAGCCGCGTTTGATCGCTGTTGCGGAAACCGCGTCCACTGTCACCGTTGCGCTGGATACCACACCCGCGCGGCAAGCGCTTACGCAGTGGACGATTAATGGAACGCCGCGCGGGACAAGTTCGACCGTCACGGTCGACTTGCCGCCGGGCGCCGACGCCACCATTCATGCCGAGTTACCGGGCGAGAACGCTGTCGGCGAGTTCACAGGATATTACCGTTTCGACCAGCCTCCTTACAAAGTCGGCGACCGCATCCAGACGCGCGAAGACACGAAGAACTTCGCGCGCCAAACCGACAATACACACACAACAACAGCCTCAGATGAAGGCACAACGTCCAACTGGCTGGGCGGCAGCGAGGTACGCTCCGCCCTGCTGCCCTTATTGCAGGGGCTTCCGAATAACACGCCCGTCACGATTAACTGCGTCGGTTACGCGAGTTACGAAGGTCCCGCACCACCTGACACCGACAACACGAAGCGCGCGTATAACCAGGAACTGGCGGGCCGGCGAGCGATTGGGTTACGCGCGATTATCGAAGATCTGCTGGCCGCGCCGTCGAGCAACCTGGGGAGCAAGAACGTTACGGTAACCGATGCGCCGCAGGACATGACGCCCTGGCCGACGCAGGGCTATCCGGAAGTGTCGACGCGCCGGGTGTGGTGGAAGGCCATCGCATCGTGGAATGCGGCCTCTAACACTGGCGGGATTGTTGTTGAAGGCACACTCCACCGGGATCCGCAATCGAGTTCCACCACCGATCCCGTTATTGTCGATCCACCGCCTCCGCCGAACTCGCAGCCCGCTCCGCCGCCGCGCTGGTTCCGGCAAATGGGCGGCAAGGTGCGCATTGTTCGCAATCAGTTTGTCGCTTGCGAGGTGACCGCGAAAATCGATATCCAGACGGCGGCCGAAGACCGGTTGCAGGGCAGCATGCCGCCCGGAGATTCGGGTACGTTGCCGGCGGGCCAGCCGATCGGCGCCAATCCAGCCGACGGGCTGATTGACTTCCGGCTTGTTATTCAGATCGACGACGCCACGGATACAGTCTCGATTATTGGTTATTATGGCGCCGACCCTGCGGATGTTGACGGTTTGTGGCTGTTCGGGACACGCCCCGGCCAGACACCGGCTGGTGAACCCGGCTTCGGCTTGAACTTTTTCGGGACGACGATCGTGTTCATGCCGTTGATCGATGCGGCAGTGGGCGCGGTTGCCAACGACGGAGCGCTCGCCGAACTCGGCATGACCGCGGGTATGCTTGCCATTCCAGCCGTGATCGCGGGTTTGGCAGAGGTGAACAACAGCCCCGTAAAGGTCCGCTGCGAACGAGTGATCTGGTACGGCGGCGAGGTCCAGTTCCGCTCGCGGCCCAGCGGTGTCGAGTGCGTGATTTTGTTCGACATGGAAGCGGCGCTCAGCGTGGACGTTTCGATTAGCAATAAGACGCTGCTCAAGATCGATCGGAGCGCTCCGCTCGCTGTCCGGTATAAAGCCGTGGGCGTGCGTATTGGCGACAACCCCGCCCTGGGCCGGTTCCAGTTCAAACCCGTATTCGATGCCTCGAAGGGCTATACGATCGACGTATCGAGACCCGGCGCGATCACGGTTGCTTCTCCGCTCGATCAGATATTGACAGTGCTGGGCGCGAGGGTTGCCCGCAACAACCCGCTGGTATTTGAAGTCGACCTTGGTTTTGCGGTCGATTTGGGCGTGGTTTCGATCGAGCGCGCGCGAGTGCGCCTGAAGTTCGATCCTCTCGGCCCTCCGGAACTCACGGCGTTTGCCGCCGGCATCGATATACCCGGCGCTATCAAAGGCCGCGGGTACATGGAGATGAACGAGAACGAGATCAAAGGACAGATCGACGTCACGATCGTTCCCGTTCAGGTGCGCATTGCCGCGGGGCTGGGCGTCGCCAATATCGACGAGAACGGACGCAAGGCGACGGGTGTGATTGTCACGCTGGAGGTCGAGTTTCCCGTAGCGATTCCGCTGGGACCGTCGGGACTGGGCATCTACGGTTTCCTCGGCCTGTTTGCGATGCACTACCACCGCAAAGAGCCGCCGCCATCGAACATGGCTCCGGCGCTGGCGTGGTTGAAGAACATCGCGCAAGGGAATCCCGTAAACATCGCGGCGTGGGAGCCGAAGATCGATAACTGGGCATTCGGTGTGGGAGCGGTGCTGGGCATCATGGGCTCAAGCGTCGTCTTCAACATGAAAGGCGTCATCCTGCTGGAATTGCCAGGACCGCGCCTGCTGTTGATGATGAAGGCCAATGTGCTTGCCGTGATGCCGCAGTTGAAGGGCACGGCGGAGGGCACGTTCCTCGCCATCATCGACCTAGACATGGGCCGCGGCACGCTGACCATCGGCATTTCGGTGGACTTCAGCATTCAGCCGCTGCTGCAGATCTATATCCCGGTTGAAGCATTCTTTAACTTCAACGACCGGAAAGACTGGCACCTCTACCTGGGCCGCTACGTCGACCAGATTCACGCCAAGATCCTGGAGGTCTTTGAAGGCTCCGGTTACCTGATGCTATCGGGCAAGGGATTTGTCGCCGGCGATCTGCACAGCGACCTGCCTGTTCCGGTGAAAGGGTTTGCAATCTCAACCGGCCTGCACGTTTCATTCGTGTGGGGCAGCAAGAGCATCCGCCTGTATGCGGAAGTGGCGGCGGGGTTTGACGCGGTGCTCGGGTTTGACCCGTTCCGCCTTACCGGCATTCTTTACGTGCGCGGCACGCTGCACGTCTTCATCATCGACCTCAGCGCTTGGGCGAACCTGACGGTGGATATCGGCGAGAAGCCGGACGGCTCGAAGGTATCGAGGATTTCGGGCGAAATCTGCGGACGGATCGAGTTCCTGTTCTTCACGATTGAAGGTTGTGTGGATTTCGCGATCGGCTCCAGTTCGGTCCCCGCAGTCACTCCGCCCGAACTGTTCCAGTCGCTTAAACTCGTTAGCCGGTCGCCCGCGCTTGCGGTTGGGACAGGCGTTGATAAACCGATCGACGGCGGTATTGCCGAAGGCGTCAAGGCCGACGCACAACCACCGGCGCCGCCCGATCCACCACCGCCGGCGCCGGTTGGGCAACCGCAGCCGGAGGTCCCGCTGACGGATCGCCGCGTACCGATCGACGCCATTCCACTGGTGATGATGGCGATGCCGCCCGTGACCGCGAGCACTGAGTATCACTTCCGCGGAGCGAGCGTGAACCTGGCGCCCGGCCCTGGCACACCTGAGGCGCCGGCCGATGGCTGGGTGCAGAAGGGCAACGACGTTTTCCAGTACACGCTCAAGAAGGTGGAACTGATCGGCGAGTTGTTGGATGGTTCGACCCCCGCTGTCTGGTGGCCGCAGAAAGCCGGCGACGAGGCGATGGAGGCGCAACTGGCGCTGCTCAGTTGGGTGCCCGATCCGACGCCCAAGGCGATCGAGAAGAGCAAGTTCCTGGAAGAGACGATCAAGGAAACGTGGGGCACTGTGTGCGAACCGGCCGCCCCGCCGACCTCTGTTCTGTGGACGTTTCTGCAGGAGCCGTTCGGACCGTCGCTCTATGGCTGGATGCTCGATGGTGAGCCTTGGCCCGACCCGCCGAACACGGTGCGGTCGCAACCGCCGCCCACGAAGCTGAAGGTGACGGAGCGCTGGCGCACCAGCGTTTACACAATCGATACGCTTACCGGCATCATCCCGGCTGAGATTGTGGGTGCGCCCGTGATCTGCCCGCCGAAACGGCCTGAGCCGGGCACGCCTGGCACGACGGTTCCCGGCACTTCTACTACATCGCCGGGCACGACGGTGCCTCCGGTTGCGCCGCCGCTCACAACGATTCCGGGTACGTTCATTCCGATTACAATTACGAACCCGCTTCTACCGGTGACGACAACCGTGCGGCCCACGTTCAGGGCGGGCCTGGCGAATCCGATCGCGGCGGCTAAAGGCCGGAAACGGCCGGACCTGTTGCCGCTCGCGAACGTTACTGTGTCCGACATGGTCCGCATGGCGAATAATGGCGAACCGATTACGCGGGCCATGATGACGAGTTTGAACGTCACGGCCGCCGCCGCCGCAACCAATCCCGACAGCCGCTGCACCTCCCGAGTGCTGGCCGCTCCGATGATGGACTCGCGCCCGCTGCAGCCGTTCGGAGGCGAGCAACGGCTCGAACAGATTGAAGCCGGATGGAAGCGGCGTAAGTTCAAACCCGGTCCGTTCGACGACGCCGTCGTGTTCCATACGGGGCAGGTGGAGACGGCAACGTTCTACCTGTTCGTGTGGCGCGAAATCCTTGCGTCGCGCATCGTCGTCGTGTCGGCCACCGATGGCAACGACCAGGTATTCCAGCAGGTAACGGTCGACACTTCGATGGCCATGCCTCCGGCGACCTTCCCCGGCCGCTGGGTGGATCCGAATGGCCCGTGGTTCGATGAAACCGTGCATGTGGCGCAGCATCAAGCGTCCATGCAACAGGCGGGATATCTCGGCGTGATCGTCACCATCAAAGGACACGAGAAAGCCGACCGTATCCAGATCGGGCTGAAGCCGCAACCGCCGGAGTGGCACCGGAAAGTAACGCGGCGCCCGTTCTTTGTAGCCGCCATTGAAGCGCTGCATTCCGCCGAGTTCTGGCGTCACGATTACGACACCAAGGAACAGAAGAAGAAGCAGGGTGTGCTTGAAGGCGCGCTATCGGCCGGCAGTTCCGGGAATGCGCTGCTCAGACCAGATACCGCTTACGCCGTGAAGGTTACTTATGACGCTTCGCGCGGTAAGCGTCCACCAGGACAGGGCGTTTCCGACAAGTCGGACTTTCCCGATGTGCAACAGACGTTCTGGTTCTACACGGAAAGGGAGGCTCCGCGCCGGTTGGACCCGTGGATGATGTGTTCCGCGCCTGAGGATGGAGAACATCATTACTTCGGCGAAATTCCGCTTCGCATCGTGTTCAACAGTGAAGATGTCGGCCGCATCTATGACGCATACGGCAAGGAGCTGCGAGTGAAACTGCGTGCTTCCTCGTTCCGTCCGCTGCCATCGACCCCGCAGGCGCCGCATCCGCTGCCCTTAACACCCGATCACCTGCTGCCGGTGAAAGGCAGCCTGTTATCTCCGTGGGAAGAGGTTGTGGAAGACCTGCTGACCAATTCGTGCGTGCCCATCAGTGGTGAACGCACGCGCCACTCAATGGTGGTCATGCCGATCCCGCTGGAGCCCTTCACGGACTACATTCTCGATATCGAGATGGTCGACAAGGGCGCTGCCGCTAACGCCACGGGACCTTCGGTGTGGCGCATCGGCTTCTCCACGGGACGGTTCGCGACAGTCGACAGGTTCGCGCTGTCGTTCCAGCTTGACCGTGTACTGCACCGGTACTCGAAACCGGGAGAGTTGCAGGCCATCGGAACAGCGCCGTGGGCCGGTAATCCGCAAGGGAACCAACTGGATCAGGCGATGATCGATGCGGGTCTTGAACCGATGGGCGTTCCATCGGCCCCGCGCATTGTGGTGTTCTGGGAAACCAACGGACCGACTCCGCAACCCGCGGCGGTGCTGGTGGACGCTTCGGAACCCATGTGGCGGAGCCGCAAGATTCCGCGCAAGGTGGTGGATGCGACACCACCGAACGCGGAACGCTACGAGTTGACGCAGGTGGAATGGCTGAAGCTGGAGCAGCAGGCCGGAGGCGACGCGATTGTCGACAAGATCGTGAAAGCGCCGGGAGGTCAACGCGCGCTTATCAGCCTGAAACCCAATTCACGCGGCAAGAAGTTGAAGCTCGGGCTGCGCCAGGTCGCAATGAAGGAGCCTTACCTCGACGGTCCGGCGGCTACGGATCAGTTGTTCACCATTGTCGAAACCATACTGAACCGTGCGCCGTGGGAAGAGGAGGAAGACTAATGGCCTACATAGTCGATAGCACCAAGTTCCAGGCCGAAGGGGCGTACATGCGGTGGAATTTGATCGCGCAGAGACTCGGGATCGGCATTGCCGGGACCGCCGCGCCCAAGTTCCCCGAAACGCTGCAACTGCGCTGGACGCTCAAAGACGAACTCGGTTTTCCTTCCGAACCGTTCCTTGTGTGGCGGCGGCACAAGAGCCTTCGCGCGCCCAAAGAGATTAATGCGGAGATCTCGACGCTCGGCATTTTCGGGAACGCGCACCTGGTGGATTTGAAAGGCGCTTACACGGTCGTGGATATCACGCTCACCAGCGTTACCGCGGGCGTTGTGATGGCGTTCGCCGGAGCGCCGCTGGTCAGCAGCATTGTCACGCTCGCTCCCCTGGCGGCGGGCAACAACGTGGTGGTCCGCGTAGCTGCGCCGTCGATCGAAGGGTTGCTGGTCTCGGTCAACTGCACCATCAACGCCATCGCGGGCATCAAGACCGACGATCTTTCAGCCTCCGCCGGTTGGGAGAAATTGGAATCGGTGGGCATTCCGGTCAAGAAATCGGACTGGGCCGGCATCGGCAATCACGGCGTCGACCAGGGCATATTCGGTGCCTTCACGAATGCGCAGGCTGCTGCCGTGAACCGGCTTGAACGCGGTGCGCCGCCGTTTGGCTGGAGCCCTAAGCTCGACGCAACTACACCCGCGCCGCCATGGACCGCGCCAGGGTTCGGCCCGCTGATTACGGAACTGAACCAGACCGTTCTGGCCGACCTGCGGCAGATCGCCGGGTTGCCCGCCGCACAGCACGCCGCGGCGAGGATCGACAAGCCGATGCCCCCGCCTGAGAACTCTTCCGGACAGGCGATGTCTGAGCCAGGCAGCACATCCAAGGTTTCGCCGCTCAGCATGCTGTACATGGGCGCGGGCGCCGATTGTTTCGCTTGCCTCGCGCTCGGCTTTGGCACGGCGTATCCGGTGGTTTTCATCAACACGGGAGCGGCGTCGTTTTCCGCGCTCGACTACGACTACATGATCACGGCGCATTACGAGAAGAGCGCAGCGCAGCCGTCGCCGATCGATTACGCAGCCATCGTACCGACGCCGTCAGCAGCCGTTCCTCCGCCTGTTCCGGCCAACCTGCTGGAAGATTTCATGGGGCACATACGTCCGCTTGCGCCCGACGGCAACTGGCGCGGATCTGTGCGTGTGTCTTGGGATAAGCCTGTTCCGATTCCGCTGTTCCGTGCACGGTCGTACGCATTCGCCCGCGCCGGCATCGCGCCCGCATCGCCGGCGGTGCTGGTGATGAACCAGCGCGCGTCTGGCGGACCGCTGCCGATCGCGGTCAACTACTTCACCAACGCACAGGACCAGGAACCGAACCGGCTTTCGGGAGTGGATCGCGAACTCGCGATTCCCTCGAACCCCGGAACCCGCTCGAGTAAATACGCAGTCGCACACCAGGACATCTTCGGGCAGTGGAGCGTGTGGAGCACCATCAACTCTACCGTTCAACAACCGCCGGTCGATAAGGTACGCATTGTTTCGGCGGAGTTCAAGTTCACGTCGGTCCCGACTCCGCCCAACGCCAAGTGCCCCGCGAACCTGGTGATCGAGTTTCTGTGGGATTGGCGGATCCGTTCGCCGCAGACCATCGGTTTCCGCGGGCGCTTGCACGCAGCCTCTTATCATGGGGAACCCCCGCCCGACACGACGCTGCCCACGGCGTTTCAAACCAGGCTGGCTGGGCCGTTCACGAATACGTTCACGCTCAACTTCAATGTACTCGCGGCGAACGGAGCGCCGACATCCAGTTGGCCCGGTTATAATCCGCTGCAGCACTGCCAGGCGCTCAACCCCGAGGGCGATAGCCAGGTCGCGTTCGGCAATGCGCAGGGCAATGAAGGACGCCGGTACCGCGTCACGATTCCCGGGTTTGAACTTGATTTCGCGTCCACGGGCCACATCGGGCTTGCGCTCTGGGCGCAGGCACGCGAAGCGATTGCGCCCGCGCGGTTCGGCCCCTGGAGCCCCGAACCGAGTGTAATCGCCACCTCCGACCCGCGGCCGCCCGTGATCACGCCCGACATCGTTACGCTGTCAAGTCTGCCCGACGCGGCCGGCGAATCGCATGCTGTTTTGAGCTGGTCCGGCACACCCGGCGCGGAAGGGTACTTCATCTACGAATCGACGGAAACCAAGCTTCTGAAGGCTGTGGGCGATCCCGAGCCCGATCCCGACAAGACGCTCAGTCTGCGCCTGACGCGATTGCTTCAGATCTTCGACGCGAACCCGAATGCGCGCCGCACTGAGTTCACACGCCGGAACAGCCGGCTGATCAAAGCGGCCAGCGCCGATGTGACGCTGCCGCGCGGGTCTACGGCGATTCACGTGTTTGTGGTTTTGGGCGTCAGCGCCGGACAGGTGGAAGCCGCATGGCCCACCAGTTCGGCAGCGCTTTATGCGTTTGCCGTGCCGCGCGTGCCGAAGCCGGGTACACCGATGATCGAGGTGGCGCCGTTCCTCGACAAGAATGTGAACCCGAACGTCTACCGGGCGAAGGTTCGCGTGACGACGCGAAAGGGGCCGATCGTGAGCCGCATCGAACTGCATCGTGTGCGGGTGGACGATGCAGCTAAGGAATTGGACACAATGGGTCCGCCGGTGCTGGCCATTGATGAAATGACTGCCGGCTGGACTCCTAAGAACGAGCCCGAGCCGCACATCGTGGCCGAGGTTCAGGAAACACCCAGCGGTTCGTGGAAGCGTGTCTGGTATCGGGCCGCGGCGTGGTCGCAGCCCGACCCGCTTCGAGGCACGCTCACCGCGCGTTCACCCGCCAGCACAGCCGCCTGGGTGGTGATCCCGCCCTCTACTCCACCGAACTTGTCGCAATTGACGCTGGATTGGCCCGGTGGCGATCCGGAAGACGTGTTGGTGAAGTGGACCAGCACGGCGACTTTGAAGAAGACACCGCTTGGCACCCACAAACTATCGATCAGTGCGAAGCGTGTGGGCGCTCCGCCCGGCGAGACTCCGCTGATCGCTTTTGAAGGCGACATCAATACGCTGGGCCTGACACAACCGGTTACCGGGAGCGGCGCGTGGCGGATTGACGGCGCCAAGCCACAGCAGTACCGCGCGATGGTTCGCCGGGCCAATCTGAACGATGCGGTTCAACTGACGCTGCGCATCACCGATCCGCTGGGCCGCACGAGTGAAGCGCTCGCGACCATCAAATCGGGGCACATCTTGCCCGATCCGGTGCTCGGCGACTTTCAACTCAAGCCGAGCGTTGCGCCGCCCGGCAGCAGCCTCGAATGGAAGAGCACGACGCCGGTCGACATCGGCCCGTACACGTTGCGCGTCACGGTCAACCGGCCGCCGCGCCGCCTGTTTCCGAACGGACCGCTAATTCCACAGCCGCCCGTAGTGCTTGAGATGGCCTTGGCCGACGTGCCGCTGGATGAGCCCGGTCCCGTTCCCGCGGGCCTCGATCCGCTGCGCATCCGGCGCATGCCCGGCGCCGGACCCAACTTCAGCTATTACGCCTTCGTCCGCGTGCCCTTCACGCAAATCAACGTGCGGCTGACGTCTCCGGACGGCCGCGTAGCCCAGCACACACAGTTGCCGAGTTGATGCCATGGTCCCGATTCAAATCACCACCCTCTCACCGAACCAGGTTCAACAGAGCCTGCAAAACAACGGTCTCGCGGCCCTGGGACTCACCACGGTGGCGCTCAACACGCGCTGGGCGGCCGTTACGCCCAACGCGGGGGACTACAATGCCGACCAGTGCACGCTGTCGATTGCCGGAGCGATCCAAGCGCCGTTTCTGGGTATTCGCGAAAACGGCTTTATCGACGCTTCGTCCACACTCGCGGGTAACATCGGCGCGGACGACACCTCCATCAATCTCACCAACGGCGGTGGAAACAGCTTCCCTTCGCCCGTCAATCCCGGTCGTGTTCTGCTAACAATCCAAAACTCGTCGGGCTCCAAGTTAGAGGTGGTCGAATGCACCGCGCGCGCCAACGACACACTCACCGTGGTCCGCGGGGCGCTCGGCACGGCCAAGCAGACATTCAGCGGCGGCGATCGCGTGATTCTCCGCCTTACCCCGGCACAACGCGCGGCGGAATTCTATGAGGCTGACGGCACACCGGTCAGCCAGAACTGCACGATCTTTCGATTTCACCCGCAGGCAGTAGCGCGGCTCAAAACGATTGCCGCGTCACGCTATGGACAGCCACTCATTCTGCCGATACCTGTGGCGATGATTGTACGTGGGGCTGAGGGCTTTCGTGCGTCGCGTTGGTACCGGCCGGACGAGTTACTGGATAACGTCAGCGGCGTGCTTTCATTCCACGATCATCGCGGATTGATAATCGACCCGCTCTACATCGCAGGCCTTTTCGCCGACCTTCAAACAGCCCTGCCCGGTCTCGTTCCCGCGGGCATTGCCGCTGCGGCCAACGGTCCCGGTGGCGTGCAGGCCATCGCTGGAATCGGCGGCGCGGCCGCGGTTCGAATCCACTTTATCGATCCGCACGGCAATCCGCCGCGCATACCGCCGGGTGGCACGCAACTGATCACCACCGATAACAACGGCAACTCCACGGGACAGGTAAACGCCAACGTCATCACGCTTGCGGCCAACAACCGCATTGCCGCGAGCGCTGCCGGCACGACGCTCCGTTGGGGTTGGGCCACTAATGGCACGATGGGTAAGGCTCCGCTGTTCCCGCCCGCGCTCGCCAACGGAAATATCACGCGCCGCTTTTATCGCGTAATGGTTGTGGATACGGACTGGTATCTGCTCGGCAACCGCACATCCAGCCAGGTGCTGGGCCTGCGCGCCGACGACGGCCGCATTCCGCCGGAGTTACTGCCCGTGGTTCGCGACCAGGTTGACATCGATTACATGGTGGACGGTCCGGATACGCTGGCGGAGGCCACCCGCATTCTCACGCGCGCTCAGCAGAACATGGTGCTCGCCGTCTCGCCCTTTATCGACCAAACGCTGATTACGCCCAACACCCCCGGTCCTAACGCGCATTGGCCTGCGCTGCCGGCGCCCAACACCAATGCCCCATTTCCCGCGCCGCCCGTTGCTTTGTCCGCCGCTAATGTAACCGCGGCCTTCACTTCCGGCAACGACGTAGTCGTAACCATTGCGGGGGGTGCGGCGCCCGACGGCTCGCACATTCGCATTTACCCGCAGCGGTTCATTGAAATCTCGTCGATCAATGCTGAAGAGCCGTCGTTTGTGCGCGGAGATGGCGGCGCCAATATCGTCAACGGCAACAACCCGACCCAGGTGCTGTTGCGCAATCCGTTTAACCTGCAAGGCGTGCAGCAGAAGCCGAACCCCGCTGTTCTCACGATGGATATCGTGGTTGCGCCGCGTGTTGGCCGTCGACGCCTGACGGGAGCCGTTTCAGTCAATGTTTTAGCCGGTCCCGCCACCGCTCCTGCCGATCCTTTCTTCGGCCCCCCTGCCGCTAACATCATGGGCATCCTGCCGGTCACGCAGCAAGGCGTCTCCGAGCAGCCCCTGTTCGGCATCCCGAAGACGATCGCGCCGCCGCAGGTACCGCCCGCTAACTTCCTCGACTTAGTAGTAAGTCTGATGGCCGAAGAGTCACCCCGCCAGGCTGCGCGGCTGCCTACCATGGCACGCCTGGAAACCGTCGCGGTCACCGGCACAACCGGGCCCGGCACACCTGCCCCCAACGGCACCTTGCTCTGGGAAGCTATCCTGAGCGGAGGGCGGTGGCAGGCTGAATCCCGCTCGGCGTTGCACGAAAGCGGCAACCCCGGCAATCCCGCCGGGCCCGATGTTCACGCCCCTGCCGTGAGCGTTACCGGGGCACTGGCGTACGACTTAGCGCTGCACGCGATTCGCCGGACACATTCGATCATTCCGCGGCCGACGGGACAGGGTCCCGTTAACCCCGGTTGGGTTGTCGCCACCGGAGGCGATAACTTCGATGAACCATCAGATGCCGGTAACAACGCGAATACCGGGACGGGTGTGTTACTCGAAAGCATCGCCGCCGGATGCGAGACGCCGTGGCTCGGCAGCCTGAATCCACCGCCGCCGGGAAACACCGTGAATCAGATGATCCAGAATGCGGCCACGGCGATGAACCTGCCCGCGCCGAATATCAATATCACCATTGATAACGAACCACGCATTCAGAAGCAGATCCGGCGCGAATTCTTCGCCGCAAAACACGGTTTCCGCGATGCCCAATGGTCGTTGCTGCGGGCTTTCTCGGAGGCTCGCGAGTTAGTGTATATCGAGTCTGCGCAATTCGCCCGCACCGCCCGCCCGGCCGACCCGAACAATCCGCAGCCGTTCGAACTCGACTTAGTCAAGGTACTGAAGGACAGGCTGACGGCCCATCCGAACTTGCGGGTGATTGTCTGCACGCCAAGGTTCTCCGACTTTGCGGATAACTTCCGGACATTCCACCGCCAACACTACAATGCCCGAATGGAAGCGTTTACCGAGTTACAATCGGTGGCGAAAGATCGTGTCTTGCTGTTCCACCCGGTTGGCTTTCCCGGCCGCGTCGCGTATATTCGGACGGCTTCGATCATCGTCGATGACGTGTGGTGCCTGGTTGGGGCCACGCACTTCCGCCGCCGGGGCATGACGTTCGACGGCAGCGCCGCCATCGCATCTTTCGACCGGCAGATCACGGACGGTTATTCAACCAAGGTCCGCAATTATCGCCGCGCTCTGATGGCCGCCAAGATGAACGTGCCCGCGCCCGCGGCCGGCCAGCCCTTAAGCGGCGAATGGGTCCGGCTGGGATCGCCGGCCGGAGCGTTCGATGTGGTTCACGACCTACTGGAGCAGGGCGGTTTCGGGCGTATCCAAAGTATCTGGCCCGGTCCTCCGGCCGGCGATAACAGCGTTCTGGCGGCACAGCCCGAAGTCGCCGACCCGGAAGGGTCCGGCGGATCGAACTTATTCACCACGCTGGCAGGAATGCTCAATGAGCTGGGGACATGAGGACAATGCATTCGACCAGCTACGGCTTGCAGTTCCCCTCGGCCCGCTTCGAAACCAATCGCGCGATCTCCCGATCCGCAAGCGCGCGCCCCCACATCGCCAGCTCATCCACTAATCCCACGTACCGGCCCGTCTGCCGCTTCGACCATCCAAACGCCATCGGCCGCGCAAAATCGCGCATCTGCAATCCCGGGACCGCCTTCGTGCCCGCGGCCGCGCCGTTCACATAGATATGAAACGCGTCCCCCGACCGCACCACTGCGATGTGGTTCCAACTGCCCACCGCCAAACTCCGGTCCGCCTCCAACTCGAACGTTTTCCCTTCCGCGGATTCCAACCCGAGCGTCAACTTCATTTCCCGGTTCAGCCCAATCGCCCACCTCGCCGATTTGTTGACCTTCGGCTTCTCCAACACTGCCATCGGCCCGCTTTTTTCCGGCTTCAAGTACATCACCAGGGTGGAATCGATGTCCGGAAACTGCACCGCCGCCGAGCTGTGCAACTCCGGCCGCGATTCGCCGTCGAATTTCAGCGCCTGTCCCACCACTCCTGGCGCATACTCCCAATTCTCTCTGCCGCTAACCCGCCCGTACGCCACCCAATCGACCTCCGCTCCATCGAACGGCAGAAAATGAACCAGTGCCGACTCATTGACCGCGCATTCCTCCGGCTCCCGCTCCAGCTTCATTACTACCGGTTTTTTTGTGCGCGGATCGGGTCCGGCCACGTAGAACTGGCTGCGGTCCGCCGATACCGCCGCCCAACCTGCCATCATCCCTCGCATCTGCTCACGGAACGTTCCCTTGATAGCGTCCACCACGACAACCGAATGCCCCACCGCCGCCACCTCCGTCCGGCTCAGAAATATCGGAACACTCCCCGAATGTTCGGGCAAACTCACGGTTTTGACCCAGCCTTCCTTGAGCCGAAACACCTGCCAGAACCATGCCGGTACCGCCGGACAACCCTCATGATCGTATTTCGCCGTCCGGCAGGCGTCCCAGCCATCCACCCATAGCTCTTCCCCATCCGGTGAATACCGAATCCCGCCCCCGACCATCGGAGGACCCGAAAACACCTGCAGCGTCGCTCCCGTCCGTGTGTCCATCACCCCCACACTATCGTGCCCCTCTCGTCCTTTCGGCCCCCCGTTCTGGTAGCTGATCGCCAACTGCTCCCCCGATGGACTGACATCGACAAAGTGCGGACTCGGTTGCTCGGTCACCGTCACCAACTGCTTTGCCCCCACATCGTACCGCTTCACCCCCAGGTGCATCATCGCCAGATAGATTTGCCTGGAATCGGGACTGATCGCGATATGGTAAGTCCCCCCGCCGGTCGGCGCCGCCGGTCCCACTTCCAACCCTGGCAGACGCACCTCCACCAACCCATCCTGTGCCGACGCCACCCAAAAACTTCTCCCGTCCGGAGCAACCTCGATCGCCCCCACTTTCATGCCGGCGTCCACCCACTTCACTTCCCGGCTTGCCACGTCAAATACCCAGATCCGGTGTCCCAGGTACGCCGCGCCCAGTAACTTACTCCCATCCGGCGTCACCGCCAGCCTATCGACCACCTCGGGAACATCGATAGCGTGAGGCGCACGACCCTCCGCCGTCACCCTCCACGTGAACCGCCCTGCCGTCACCCGCCGCGGCGCCGGAATCGGCCGTATCTCTTGATCTCGTCTGGCAAGCACAACCGACAAAACGACAACAACAAGCACCCCGCCAACTATCCCGATCACCAGCCACGGCGGCCACCGTCGCTTTTTCGATTTTGGAGGTTCTGGAGCCGATTCAGGAGTTTCCAACAACTCACGGGGCGACGAAACGGAGGAATTTCCCTCATCCCTGTCGAGAACGTCTGCAGCCCCTGTTCGCCCTTCCGGCCCGTTCACAACCTGTACCGGAACCACAAACCGATACCCGCGGGTATGTTTCGTTTCAATATAGGTTGTCTTCTCGTCCCCCGAATGCTCCTTCAGCGCCTTTCTGACCTTAAAGACCAGTACCTCGATGCTGTTTTCTTCCGTCACCAACTGCCCCGGCCAGATCGTCCGCCGCAGTTCCTCCTTGCTGACCACGTCGCCATGCCTCTCCACCAGCACAGCCAGCAGCCGCAGCGCCTTCGGCTCCAACCGGATCGGCACATGGTTGAAGAACAAATCCCCATTCAGCCTGAATGAGCCAAATCGATACTCCACGGTCCCTCCCGACCCTCAGGTCATCAATTGTAACTATCATTCTGCTTCTTTGACCATGTTTCCTCACGTCGTTTCCGGGCGCAAACCTCCTTCAGGATTTCTTCAGCTTTTCTTAAAGCCGTCCTGCTCACTCAGCGGAGGATGATGTGTTTTAAAGAAACGCATGATCGAACGCGGCATCCACCCGATTTCGACGCCTTCCTGGAAACAACCGTCATCGTGCCGCCATATAGAGACGAAGCGGAGGTCGCTCAGATGACAACACCCATCGAGTGGAATGCAATCGAAACACCGGCAGAACCACAACCGCGCGAGGCGATAAAGCGTTCACGCCCGCGCGTCTCCGCCGAGTTGTTCTCGATCCCCTTAGATAACGATTCCTTCATCATCTATGCCCCCTTACGGCGTGCCGCCTTTGTCGCTAACCGTTCGATGGTGAACTTCATCGACTCTCTTCGCCACCCGGAACTACTAACTGTGGATGCGGCGGAGGCCAATGAAGAAGTTCTCCAGTTCTTGCGCTCCCTGGAAATTGTCGACGCTGGTCCCGAAATCCGGCCCCCGGTTGGGGATTTCACCGGACCCCCGCGGCCGACCGCCCTAACACTGTTCCTGACCACCGCCTGTAACCTCCGCTGCACGTACTGTTATGCGTCCGCCGGCGACCGCCCGGCCACCTTCATGACCATCGATACGGCTAGGCGCGGCATCGACTTCGTGATTGCGAACGCCATGGAGAAGAGGAAGCCGGAGATTGAGATCACCTTTCACGGCGGCGGGGAACCCACTGTCCATTGGAAAGTGATGTGTGCCGCCTTGGCCTATGCGCGCGAACGTTGCGTCGGCCTCGGCCTGTCGGTGAAAGCCTATTCCGCAACCAATGGCGTCCTGTCGCCGGCCCAGACCGAGTGGATCGTCGCCAACCTCCAGGGTCTAAGCGTCTCCTTCGATGGCGTTCCCGACGCGCACGACTCCAACCGGCTCACCGTTCTGGGTCAGGCGTCGAGCTCAACCGTCGCGCAAACTTTACGCGCGCTCGACGCCGCCCGGTTCCCCTACGGCTTGCGCGTCACCGTCACCCCTGCCCATATCGCTCGCCTGCCCGAATCGCTTCACTACATTTGCTCGAACTTCTCTCCGCGTCAAATCATGGTCGAGCCGGCCTATAACCTCGGCCGGTGGACAGAAGCCCCTTCGGCCGAGTCGCAGAGTTTTACCGATGCGTTTCGTGAAGCCGGCGCAGTGGCGCGGCAATTCGGGCACTCCCTCTATTTCTCGGCGGCGCGCGTCGGGCTGTTGACCAACCATTTCTGTGGCGTCACCCAGGACGCCTTCGCCCTTTCCCCTTCCGGCAACGTCTCGGCCTGCTACGAAGCCTTCGACGAAGGGGGACCTTTCTCCGATACCTTCTTCTATGGCGCCGCCCAACCCGATGGCGGCTACAGCTTTAACCTACCCGTTCTCAATAACCTTCGCTCGCAAGTAGTCGAGCGCCGCGCGTTCTGTGAGGGTTGCTTCGCCAAGTGGTCCTGCGCCGGCGATTGTCTGCACAAAGGGCTTTCCGTCAACGCGGTGTTCAACGGCTCTGACCGTTGCCACATCACCCGCGAACTGACCAAAGATCAGATTCTGACCAAGATCGAGGAAGCCGGCGGTGTCTTCTGGCACGAGGGTGGGTTGAACAATGCCCAACCCGACCATACCGCTTCGGATAACTGCGAGGTCTCCGCATGAGTACTTCTAAACCTGACTACCGCCTCCGGCCCGTTCCAGACGACGGGTCTCAGCCCCAGATTCTCGTACCAGCCGATTCCGGCATAAGCCGCCGTCAACTGATCCACGAGGCGCTCGCCATTCCCGCCACGTTCATAACGCTTGGTGGCGCGCACACGCTCTCCGCCGCTACGCCAGCTTTGAAGGCGCATGATTCCGGGGTGATTAGCTTGGCTGTATCGCCAGACGGCAAGATCTTGGCGTCAGGATCCCTGGAGATGAAGCTGTGGCCGCTCAGCGGTCGTCAGGCGATACCGCGGGTCTTTGGTGCCCCGGGCAGTTGGGTTAACACACTCGCGTTCTCAAAACGGGGACACCTACTGGCTTGCGGTCTTGACAAGGGCGAGATTGAGTTGAGGACGATACCCGGAGGGGAACTCCTCCGACGATGGTTAGCTCACCCGAACACTGACGTGATGTCGGTCGCATTCGCCGGCAACGATGAGGCGCTACTCTCCTGCGGGAAAGATGGTCTTCTTCGGATATGGAGCACGCCAGATTGTGAGTTGCGATTGGCGTTGCCGCTTGACGCCGGTGAACTGAGGTCGCTTGCGGTCTCGCCAAACGGTCAAATGGTCGCGGTCGCATCTGAGCGCAATATCAACCTCTTATCTTTCAGCACCAAACCTCTTGCCGTCCGCGCTATTGCACGCCGACAGGCGCACACTGCCACCATTGCTGACATAGCATTCCTTTCGGATAGTGGCATTGCATCATCTTCTTACGATAGGACAGTTGTGACGTACAACGTTCCGACCCTGGAGCCGCTGAAGAACTACACGGGACACGGCGATCTGGTCAGGCAGGTGAAGTGGATCGCCCAAAGCGCTAGGTTGGCCTCGGCTTCCGACGACAAAACAGTCCGATTGTGGTCCGTGAATAATGATCAGGATCGAAATGAACTGCGTGGGCACGAAGGCGGAGTAGCTTCCCTTGCGGGTACACCCGATGGGACCCGCATGTTCTCCGGCGACAGCGATGGAGTAATTATCTCTTGGAATCTCGCCAAGCGCGCTCGGGACGGTTTCCTCTTTGACCCTGCCGCGAATCCAAAGTCAACAACAGGAATCACTTATAGAGCTACAGACCGCGTTACCGGACACCAACTCACCTTCACCTTGCCGTGCGGTTCGCCAATTCCCGCCGGCGCCACCTGCGTCTGTAACTGCGTTCCGGGTACCTACATACCACCCCCGCCGCCACGAGAGTCGCGCCGCACCACGAGCACGCCGTCATCTCCCTCAACCATACGCATACCAGGCGGCACCATTCGCAAGCCCTGCACAGCCCAGCCCGTCCCACCGGGCTACGAATGTACCTGCAACTGCATTCCAGGGAGGTACTGATGTGTGCCAAAGAGCTTCGAAAAACCGTAGACTTCAGAAAAGCTAAGACATCTCAGAATCATTCAGAATTGTCAATAACGAAAGGTAAGGTTACCAAAGAATGCGTCCGTTAGGTGCTCCAGAACTGGTCTTGCTTCTTGCAGTGGCTTTGGTGGTCGTACCGATATGGATCTCACAAAAGGCCAAGCCTCTAGGTGGACTTCCTTATAAGTGGGGGACCTTCATGGGGATTGTAACCGCAATGCTTGCTATATCGTTGGGGACTACGATGCTCATCGGTAACGCTCCCATATCTTTGTTAGAATTAGGTCTTGCTGGCGTGTTAATCGCATGCGCACTGGCTGGCGCAGTAGGTACCCTCAGGCGACGGCAATGGGGTGCTATCGCGATCCTCCTCGCGTACCTACCACTTGCCGTCGCTGGGCCCAGCTACATTCTGGGCGTACTACTTCTTTCAGTGGGCAATGCACTCTATTTCAAGAAGCGCTGGACACTGATGGCGCTTGGTCAACAGCAAAATCGGCTACCAGTGACCGTCGAAGACGCGCGAACCCCGGCGAGTATTCCCCCACTTAATCGGTGACTAGTGACGAAATAGCGGGATGCTGATATCAATACACAAGTTCATTCAGCGAAGGGACATCACTGATCGACAGAGCCAACTACTATGGGATTCTTAGACAAGTTGTTTCGAAAATCGGAGCCTCCAAGGCCCGGCGTGCCGTGCCGCCTTTGCGGCGCGACGTATGATCTGACACCGTACTTGGGACGGCTTATACGCTTTGACGGAACTAAGATAGCTTGCCCTAGATGCGGCGGGCAAGGAGTGTATTTCGAAGATATGCAGAAAGCCTTGCAGGAGTTCCAAGGATTCTAATCCCATGCCCGAACTCTTTTTCCTAATTGCTCCATTGGAAGCCAAGACTACCTACACCTGATTATTAACTCAAGTTACTTGGCGCGAAGAGAGATTCGCACCATTCCGACGACGAGCGGTGCCGAGGTTAGCACACGCTCGAATAAAATGTCCCCACTTCAGTCGACAATCTTTGGTGAAGATTCCGATCACAGGCCGATGCCACTACTTCTCAAACACGGAGCGGAAGCGGATTACAGCGGGAGATTTGAGTTGAGAGATCGAAAGGAGACTATTATGCAAGATGATCATGCTTTGGACAAATTACGTCGCCTCTGTGCGGCGTACACCAATAACGACCGTTCCGCCATTCAGTCTTTGGAGCCAGTGGTCACCGAGATTGGGAAAGAACTGGATCGCAAAGGCGGCATACAAGAAATGAGGCGCGTTTTTGCTCTGCTAGGTGGCGCGCCTGGATCCCGGACACTGGAGATGCATTGGGATGGCATCGGAGAATGGCGCGGGTAATACTGCGCCGAACCATTCATCTGCCGACGGCGTCTCGAAATCCTCTGGGAGACCGTTGGTTACTGCCGTGAACGGACGGAAATGCGTTTCAGCGCAGCACGCACAGTCTATCAAGATTCGATAATCTACAAGGCGCTCTATATGGAGACGAGATGATCAAGAAGCTATGGAATTTACTCTTTCTGGGCCAGGAGCAGAACCTGATCACCCTTAGTCCCCCACCGTCCGTTGTCGCCAAGCCGACTCCGCCGACCACCCTCTTGGAAGGCGGCTACAGCGCGGAAGGTTACTGGAAAACCGCGTACATTTCGACGACGGGCGGGGCCATTATTAAATTCGAAGATTCGGGTTCCAGTGAGGTCCACGACAAGGAGTGGGTACAAGTGGATCTCCTAGTTGAGTATGATACCGCTGGTTATCCCAGGTTCACTCAATGCCAAATCTTTGATCCCGCCTCGGCCAAACCCTGCGAGCTCAGTGATATACAGAAGCATTCGATTGTCAAGTATCTGAGCGAATCCTGTAACTCGGAGTTACTTTGGCAGAGGGCACCCGAGTCCCTGAAGAATCGCTTCGCGTACTCAAAAGAACCACACCTCTGCGATGATCAGCACGATTGGGACGGTTGCATATGCAGGTGCTGCGGAACTACCCGGTCACACGAGTGGGGGCCGATCAAGGAACACGACTTTTCAGGTTTGAACGTCTTCGATTCCCGGGGAACCATCAAGCGGATCTTCGCAAAGGTGTGTGTCCATTGCAAGAAGGAGGAACAGGTGCGAACAGAATATGAATAGCACACACGTTGAGGGCAAGTGAAGCATGGTGTTAGTAGATCCATTTAAAGATCTAAAAGTTCTTACAGCTTACCTGAGAATGAGAAGACTGATAGGCGCAGCCTGTCTTTGTTTTCTGTAACATAGGATATAACGTGCGGCGGATGTCAAGAAGATATGTGGGATAAGCCATTCGTCGAAGTGTCGATTGAAGGTACCGCTATGACGTGGCCCAAAGAGTGTGCCTGCTGCAACGGCACACCTGATTCTCACGTAAGCGTTCAGGCATTGGCTAGCGCTGACACGATAACATCATGGAAGGTTCCATTCTGTAGCCGATGTGAGGAGCACGAACAACCAGATAGGATATACGAGCTGGGCTGTCTTTTGATGGCAGTCCCGCTTTTTCTAGTGATTCTGTTCGGAGTCGTTACGATCGTTCTGGCGGTCGATAGGCTTGACAATGCATTTCTGCTTGTGTTCGGATGTGCGCTGGTCGCAGGCGCAATTTATGTGGTACTAGTCTATAAACGTCTTGGTCATCGTAGGAGAAAAAGACGAGCAGGTTACGGCTGCGCGGTAGTGGCTGGCGTTCCAATCGTGAAGTATTCCCGACGTCGGGACTGTCACGTCTTTCGTTTTGCGAACAGCCGCTTTGCTGAGAAGGTGAAGGCATTGAATTGGGACCATCTTGATCCGACTAATAAATAGCAGACAAAGGAAGATCAGATATGCCAAGACAATCGATAGAAGTCTTCGCGTCCAGCCTCCAAGAAGCACGGGCGGACGTGCGGCAACGGGTACCGAAAGACAAAGCCGTCTTGCACGAGACAGTACTTTTGCGATGGAGAACCGACCCGCGTCGAAGGAGTGGGTAAGTCCAAGGAAATAGCCCTGATCGAAGCTCAAGCGCAGCTACCGAAAGATGTATCTGTGATTGAAACTCGTCTAGTTCGTGAGCCGAAGCGGCGAACGATTGACACAGCGGCGGAAGATGAGGCTTCCGCCCTACGCATAGTAAGGAATACACTTAAAAGCACTGAGTTAGTGGAGACGATTCGGTTGACGCAAAGTAGACGAGCTGGCTTCCTTGGTATAGGTAGTCGGCTGCCACAGTTCTCCTTGGATATTCTGGATCAAGCTGTTGTGGAAATACGATTTAGACCGAAGGCTCACCTCAAAGTTACCATCGGATATAAGAACCGTGGAGATTACCAGAGCACTTTGAACAAGGCCGTGGCGTACTGGATGGCTCGAATGCAAAAGACCAAAAAGGATCCGTTCGCCTTATATATCTTTTCTAAAGAGGCGGACGCAAAGCGGGCATTGTTGGAGCTTCCATGCATAAAAGAGGATGAAGAGGATGGACTCATCTGCACCGAAGTTCTCTTCTATGGCGTCTACAGACAGAGCGATGGCAATTACGAGGCCGTAATTGGCGGTGACGACTTGACGGTTGAACTGTGGGAGCAAGCCAAGGAGGCTTTTGAGAAGCATGGAGGGGAGCGAAAGAACGAACTCCGGCCAACGAAGGCGGCGGCCCCTCAGCCCGATGTGCCGGCAAAACCTGAGGCCGTCGTCTTCGTGCGAGAAGAGACTGCGGAGGATGGTAATGGGACCTATAGAATTTTTAGGGCGCCGGACGCAATCTCTGCTAAAACATTCCTGGACGGCCAGGCGGTTAGTCAGCCCTTATACTACTTGATGGTGGAGACACCGGAAGGGGTTTACTGCCGCGATATAGGCGGCATGTACAAAGAAGCGTCTCGGGAGCACCACCATTGAGCCGATGTGGAGACGAAAGCCAAGGCGGGGGAGTGCTGCGAAATCTGCAACAAGAACTACTCCTGTTGAGCGATTCCTTCTTGCTGGACTCCTCCCAGAAGATGGTATTCACCGTGCCGGTCGCTATCCCGCGCTTCAAGGTCGGGTCGGCACCCTTCAATTCTCTTCTTCCGGGAACGCCCTGTCAGGCTTAGGACTCCGATTCAATCCCGGAGGAGCGTTCACGTCGACGCATACCCTTTCGGGCACGGAGTAGCACTCCTCCGAATCGGTTCGGGCCGATGTGCGATCGCGTTCCATCACCGCCGACACGGCCCTGCGCTTGGCTGCCTACTTCAGTAATTCCGCCGAACTGTGGCTGAACCTACAATCGGAGTACGATCTGCGGCAGGCGCGTCTGACCCTCGGGCCAGAAATTCAACGCACCGTCCGAAACGAACGCGTAGAACTGCCCTATTCCTATTCCTATTCCTATTCCCACTCCTGGGGTACTCCCAACAAAAAGGCGGGATATAGAAGTCATCCCTTCGCCTCCACTTACCAGGGCAAGATCTTTGTTTCCAACATTTTGCGAAACGAACCCCCGCTGCCGGGCCCCGGCTTCGGCCACCCGCCTACATCGCCCCTGGTGGTGAGGTCCACCCCTCTGATAACCGCACTCTGACCCCGCTCCACTGCCCCGATCTCCAACTCTTTCATCACTTTGCGAAACGAAGTCCTCTTCCTCGCCACCGATCCGGACCCCAAACCCAACCCATCGTCATCGGCCAGCCCTATCGGGCGAGCCACAGCTATTGACGAAACGAACCCAATCTGTGGTGAACTTCGCCGTTTCCCATGTCCATCGCCTTCATTCTCAATGTGGCACGTGGAACCTTTGCGCTCCAGAATTCGGTGGGACGTGCCACCTTGTCGCTTGATACGCCAGCCAATACGCAGCAGCGCGGCCAGCACCCTTTTTGCCTTTGTGGA
Organism: Bryobacterales bacterium; assembly: GCA_020846745.1. Taxonomy (GTDB): domain Bacteria; phylum Acidobacteriota; class Terriglobia; order Bryobacterales; family Bryobacteraceae; genus JADLDI01. Next base: position 33,467 of record JADLDI010000091.1, read on the forward strand.
CGGCCAGTCCCCCGGTCGAGCGTTGTCAGGCGGCAATGAAGGAGACATTCATCGGCCCGGGGACGGCCTCGCCGTGCTCCAGGCGGTCGGCGATCAGGCGTAAGGCGAGCGCCTGTACGGCGACAGTGGCTGCTTTTTTCGTTCGTCCGTACGCGGTTACGCCGGGAAGGGCGGGGATATCAGCGAGCCAGCGGCCGTCATCCTCGCGGTGGTACTCGATTGCGAGAGAAAACCTGCAGCCTCCATCCAGCCGTGCCATGTCCTTATCTAACCACAATCAAACGGCAGGGTACTGGGATGGGTGCGACCCGGTCGCTGACGCTCCATCTCCGTTTTGGGGCAGCGGTTCGGAGCGATGGTGGTGCATCGGAACATGATGGACCGTGCTTGTTTCCAGATTCGCGATTGGAAGCGTTGAAGCCTGTATCGAAACAATCTACTTTCGTGCGGTGACGGTGATTTCGATGCGCGAGGGTCCGATCAGTTTGGAGATACCCACAATGGTGCGGGTGGGGCGGGGTTCCGGGAAATAGGTGCGATAAACGGCGTTCATGCGCTCGAATAACTTCATGTTGGTGAGATAGACCTGGACGGAGACGGCGTCTTTGTAGTCCATGTTGGCGGCCTTGAGGATGACGCCGATTTTGTCGAGGACTTGCTTCACTTCGGTTTCGAAGTTCTTGGGCACCGCTCCGGTAGCGGGGTCTTCGCCGCTGAAGCCGGCGATGTAGAGGGTGCCGTCGGTGAGGATGCCGGGGCTAAAGGGGAGCCCGCGGTTGTAGCCTTCGGGCTGGATGATTTTGCGCTCGCCGGCGGTGGCGAGAGAGGTGGAAATGGCGAACAGTGCGATAGCGGGGAATAGAAAACGATGCATTCTGCCAGGATAGCCGCGGCTGATTCCTCGGCAATGAAAACGCGGGCCGCCTGGTGAGCGTAACCCGCGTTGTAGATCGGTTTCAGTTGGGCAGTTTTACTGGTTGGAGGCTGTTTGCTGGGTGCGAGGGGCTAGCACCTTGGGCTGCGAGAGGTAGCCGACGATGCGGTCTTTCGCGATCTGGTTCACCACGATTTCGCACGGCTGGCGGTATTTCGACATGTAAAACTGGACGGGCTCGTTGACGCCCTTATCCTTCTTTTCGACCTTCTTGTCGTCGGCCACCAGTTCGATGGTGTAGCGGTTCTTCTTCATGTCGGCGTTCTTGAGCGTCATCATCACGCCATCGCCGAGTTTGAAGGGCTGCTTGGATTTCACGAGGTTGAATTCGAAGTAGCTGCGGTCGCCCAGGGCTTTGAGGGCGGCGAGTTCTTTGCCGTTGGTGGCGACGAGGCCGCTGGTGACGCCGAGGTCGCCGGTGACCTTTTTGAGGTCGGAAATGGTCTTATCGAGTTCGGACTTGGTGGAACTTACCTGGTTGCGGACGTCGCCCACCTGGGTGGTGAGTTCCGACTTGACGGTGTTGGAGGCGGCGAGGGCGTTCTGCTCGGCCTTGCTGATTTCGGTCTTCAGCTGCTCAGACGTCTTTTTCTGCTCCTCGCTGACCTTCTTTTCGAGGACTGCCACGGTTTTCAGCGCCTCGTCCTTGGCTTGACCGGCCACGGCGTCAGCGCGGCGGCGGGCAGCTTCCAGGTCGGACCGGAGGGTTTCCACATGGCGGCGGCTGGCGGCTACGGACAGATTCTGTGTTTCGCGAACTTTCGTGATTTCCGTCAGAAGGGATTCGCGCATCGCGGCGATCTCTTCCTTGGTGTTGTTGATCTGCATGAACAGGTACACGTTGGCGGCGAGCAGGGCGATCACGATACCAAAAAGGATCGCAAGCTTGGCCCCTGAGCCACTGTCGTGATGGTGGTGGTGCGGATGTACGATAGGCGCGTCCACAGTCGGTTAACCTCTCTAAATCAAACGGTTTTGCTGGTTTTTCCAGTGTAACAGCTTACTCTCGATTGGATGGCGCACGGCGCATTGCGGTTACAAAAGGTAGTTCTTCCTGGTGGGGCGGCACACCGGGTTCGAAACAGCGGCGGCAGCGAGCCTCGTACATTCCCGTGGCGCCCACCACAATCAGGTCGCCGGACTCGACCAGCCGCTGGGTGTGCTTGGCGGGGTTACCGCAACGCATGCAGATGGCGAGAGTCTTCGTGATGGACTCGGCAAGGGCCAGCAGGTCGGGTATTGGGGGGAACGGCCGGCCGAGATAGTCGGTGTCGAGGCCCGCGATTACGACCTGCTTACCGCTGTCAGCCAGTTGTTGCGCCAAGTCGACCAGTTCCGGACCCATGAAGTTGGCCTCGTCAACACCCACCACCTGGGTTCGCCAATCGAGTTTGCCGAGTATTTCACCAGCGCCGGTGACGCACTCTGCTTTGAGGCGAGCGTCAGTGTGGGACACAATCTCGTCGGCCGAGTACCGGACGTCAATGCTTGGCTTGAAAACCTGGACGCGTTTGCGGGCAATGCGGGCGCGGCGCAGGCGGCGGATGAGTTCTTCGCTCTTGCCGGAGAACATGGGTCCGCAGATGACTTCGATCCAGCCGGTGTTATGAACCAGGAAATCCATGGGCGACTGACCTACTATTGTGTACTATCGCGGCTACAACGAGTGTGGTTCGGGTACAACAATTTGCGTTGTCAGTTTGACACACCCGCGGCATGTTCGACGGCACGCATGACACGTAAGAGGTTGCCTCCGTAAATCTTACGGATGTCGGCGGCAGTGTAGCCTTTTTGGAGCAGAGCACGGGTGAGGTTTGGGAACCTGGCAACATCGTCGAGCCCTTCAGGCGTGCAACCGACGCCATCGAAGTCCGAACCGATGCCCACGGCGTCGACGCCGGCGATCTTTACGACATGATCGATGTGGGCTACCACGTCGGCGAGAGTGGCTCGGGTAATCGGACCTTTTTCGGGATAGGACGGGTTGGTCCAGTGGGAGGTGTCGGCGGACTTCTGCGACAGGAACTCACAGCCGAAGTTGATCTGGATGACTCCGCCCTTTTGGGCAAGGGCGCGGATCATCTCGTCAGTCATGTTGCGGGAAATGTTCGATAAGGCGCGGCAGGAGGAGTGGGAAGCGAAGACGGGGGCTTGGGAAACGGCGAGGGCGGCGAAGAAGGTCTTGTCGGAGACGTGGGAAATGTCAACGATCATGCCGATACGGTTCATCTCACGGACCACTTGGCGGCCTAGCGCCGAGAGCCCGTTATTGGGTTTGTTTTTGTCGCCCGAGGAATCGGCCCAATGGTTGGAGTTGGAATGGGTGAGCGTCATGTAGCGGACGCCGAGACCGTAGAACTGGCGGAGCAGGCGGAGGGAGTCTTCGATGGCGTGGCCGCCTTCGATACCGATGAGGGAAGCAATCTTGCCTTCCTTATGAAAGCGCTCGATGTCGTCGGCGGTGAGGGCGAGAGCGTAGTCTTGCGGGTGGCGGGCGACGATATCGTGGCGGATGGTGTCGATCATCTCGAGGGCACGATGAGCAGCTTGGCCTTTTTCGGCGTAGGAGGCCGCGACGTAGGCAGCGAAGAACACTGCGCCGACACCGCCTTTGCGCAGCCGGGCCGTATCCGTGTGGCCTTTCGTGCGAGACGGGCCGATGTCGAGACCGTTGACGGTATCGCTGGTGACGTCGTTATGGGTGTCGATCAGCAGGGCGGAGCGATGGACCTCTTCCACCTGCTTATCAGTTACTACCTGGCCGGCGAGAAGGCCGGCGGCGAACGTCACCAGGACAACGATACGCATCACTTCAAACTAGCGCTGCACGCGAGTACAAACTAGCGTTGCACGCGGCCGGAGCCGCCGCCCTTGAGGAGACCTTCCACCTCGTCGCGGGTGAAGCGGTTGAAGTCGCCGGGGATGGAGTGCTTGAGGCAACTGGCGGCGACTGCGAACTCAAGAGCGTCCTGACTGGTGGGCAGGTTCATGAGGCCGAAGATGAGGCCGGCGCCGAAGCAATCGCCACCGCCGACGCGATCGACAATGTGGGTGATGTCGTAGCGGCGGGACAGCAGGAAGTCCTTACCGTCGTGGTAGCAGGCAGACCAGCCGTTACGCGAGGCGGAATAGCTTTCGCGCAGAGTGATGGCAATGCCCTTGAGGTTCGGATAGGCGTTGAGGACGGTTTCGGCGAGATTGCGGTACTCGTTGCGGTCGAGTTCGCCGGAGTGGACGTCGACTTTGGCCTGGAGGCCGAGGGCCGTTTGTACGTCTTCCTCGTTGGCGATGACGAAGTCGGTGGATTTGACGAGCGACGGCATGACCTCTTTGGCAGCCTTGCCGTACTTCCAGAGGTTCTTGCGATAGTTGAGGTCGACGGAAACGATGGCGCCCTTTGCTTTGGCGGCCTGGACGGCTTCGACGGCGAGGCCGGCCGCGGACTGGGACAAGGCGGGCGTGATGCCGGTGGTGTGAAACCAGGCAGCGCCGCTGAGGGCATCGTCCCAATTCATGTCGCCGGGTTTGGCGAGCGCAATTGCGGAGCCTTCGCGATCGTAGACGACTTTCGAGGGACGCTGGTTCGCACCCGGCTCGACGAAGTAGATGCCGAAGCGGCCCTTGGACCTAACGATGTGCGGCTCAACGCCGAAGCGGCGCAGTTCCCCGGCGAAGGCATCGACGATGGGGTTGTTGGCCGGCAGGAACGTGCAATAGCGAGACTGTCCACCGAAGCCCGCGATCGCGACCGCGACGTTGGCTTCACCGCCGCCGAAGGTAGCGACAAACTGCGGCGACTGAAGAAAGCGCTCAAAGCCCGGAGGGGCCAGGCGCAGCATGATTTCTCCGAAAGTAACAACGAGTTTCGACATGGCGAAGCAATCAGTGTAGCGCTGTCAGATGCCAATCGTGTGCCTTTGTCCGATGAAGGCGATGCGATAGGATTTGCTGGAATGTCCCGTGTTCTGCTCGTCGCCTGGTTCTTAGTGGCCGCACCGCTGGTTGCCCAACTCACGCCGGCACAAACCGCGAAGGGATTGAAGACGGCGCCGGGGTTGGAGACGACGCTGTGGGCGGCGGAGCCGATGATGTCGAACCCGACGAGCCTGGACATTGATGAGCGGGGGCGGGTTTGGTACATCGATTCGGTCAACTACCGGCGGAAGCTCAAGAAATTGCCGGATCTGCGAAAGACGGGCGACCGGATTGTGATTCTAGAAGATACGAACGGGGACGGGAAAGCGGACCGCAAGAAGATTTTCTACGAGTCGCCGGATTTGCGGACGCCGATGGGAATCGCGGTGCTGGGGAACCGGGTGTATGTCTCGCAGTCGCCGGATCTGATTCTGTTCACCAAGGACGAGAACGACAATGTGGTGAACCGCGAGGTGCTGCTGACGGGCTGGCGAGGTGTGGAGCATGACCATGGGTTGCACTCGGTGGCGCTGGGTCCGGATGGTCGGCTGTACTTTAACTCCGGGGACTTAGGGTTTGACGTTACCGATAAGTCGGGCAAGCGGTGGGTGAGCAGTAAGCAGGGTCCTTACTATGCGGGCGCGGCATTCCGGATGAACCTGGACGGGTCGGACTTTACGGTGATCGGGCATAACTTCCGCAACCCGTATGAGCTGGCGGTGGATTCGTTCGGGGGCGTCTGGCAATCGGACAACGACGATGACGGCAATGCGTGGACGCGGTTCAATTACGTCCTGCCGTTTGGGAACTTCGGTTATTGGGGACCGGGCGGGAAGGGTTGGCGCGAAGATCGGGGAACGCACTTCCACGAGGAGAATCCGGGTGTCGTGCCGACGGTAGCGCGGTTGGGGGCGGGGTCGCCGACCGGGCTCCTTATATATGAGGGGAATCTGCTGCCGCCGCAATATCGCGGGCAACCGATCCATACGGAAGCGGGTAAGCGCGTGGTGAACTCGTATGCGATTGAGTCTGCCGGCGCGGGTTATAAGCTGACGGTGAATCCACTGATTACGGGCGAGGATCCGTGGTTCCGGCCGACGGATGCGTCGGTGCACCCGGACGGGTCGGTGTTCGTTGCGGACTGGTACGACCCGACGGTGGGCGGGCACAACATCGGCGACCCGAATCGCGGCCGCGTGTATCGGTTAGCGCCGCCGGGGCATAAGGTGTCGCCGGTCCAGTTGGATTTGAGCTCACCGGAAGGGTTGCTGAAGGCGCTGGCTTCGCCGAATCAGGCGACGCGGTTTGCGGCCTTTTCGAAACTGAAGGCGATGGGCGAGGCTGCGACACCGATATTGCGACGGGCATGGGAGCAGAAGGACGATCCGATATTGCGCGCTCGCGCACTGTGGCTCATCCCCGGTAGTTTGCCTGACGCGTATCACGATGACGACGCGCGGTTCCGGCTGCTGGCGGTGCGCGTGGCGGCGGCGTGGAACCGATTGCCGGAGGCGTATGTGTTGCGGGACGACCGGTCGCCGGCGGTGCGACGGGAGTTGGCGGCGCTGCTGCACGGGGTGGCGGAATGGGAGTCGGGTCCGGTGCTGACGGACCTTGCTCGGAAGTGGACGGGGGAGGACCGGTGGTATCTGGAAGCGCTCGGCATCGGGATGCAAGGGGGGATGCAAGGGATCGAATCGCAGATGTGGGCGCGGTTGCGGAAGGCGCTGCTGGCGGACGATCCACGGCTATTCAAGCTGGCTTGGCGGTTGCGGGTGCCGGAGTCGCTGCCCTTTTTGGTGTCGGCGATGAAGGCGGGGAACCGGCTGGCGCTGGAGGCGGTGGCGGCTCAACCGTCGGAGGATGCGGCAAAGGCGGTGGCTGAGCTTGCAGCGGCGGACGGTTCGCCGATGCCGTTGCGGGCGGCGGCGCTGGAGCAGTTCGGAGCACGGGTGTTTAGTGAGTGGGCTCCGTTTCGAGGGTTGATCGTGCCGGCAGCGGCGAAAGCTCTTACCACTCCACAGTTAATGAAACCGGCGGTGCGATTAGCGGAGGATTTAGAGGACCCGGCGTTTGCGCCGGCGCTTGCGCAGGTAGTTACAAGTGCGGGGTTGGATTCGGAAACGCGGGTTGCGGCGATAGCGGCACTAGGGCGGACTAAGTCGGCCGAGGGGGCGAAGGTGCTGCAGTTATTGGTTGGGAAAGGGGAGTTGGTGCACCGGGTCGCGGCGGTACGGGCTTTGGGTAGTGCACAGGCGCCGGCGATCGAGGCGAGGATGCAGCAGTTGATCTTGAGCAAGGAGCCGAATGAGCTTCGGAGTGAGGCCCTTCGGATGTTACTCAGAACCCCGTCAGGCGCGACTGCGGTGCTCGATTTGGAGCAGAAACAGGAGTTACCGGCTGAGTTACGGAACGTGGCGGCTAACCTGCTTTCTCAATCGCGCGATGCCGCCGTGAAGACGAGGGCGGCGAAATTGCTTCCGCCCGCTGCCACACGGCGCGGCGGAGCGTTGAATGCGCGGAGCGTGGTGGCGCGGCAAGGGGATGCGATGTCGGGGAGAAAGGTGTTCTTCAAGAAAGAGGGCGCGAACTGCGGCTTGTGTCACGCGGTAGAGGGGACGGAGACCAAAGTGGGTCCGAGCCTGTCTTCGATTGGAGACAAGCTGGGGAAGGACGCGATGCTGGACGCTATTCTCAACCCCAGCGCGGGCATAGCACACGAGTTCCAGACATGGTTCTTTGAGACTAAGTCGCAAGGTCAGGTGATCGGGGTGATTGCTCAGGAGAACGCGCAGCGGGTAACCGTGAAGAACGAGTTAGGCGAAGCAACGTGGATCAAACCCGCGGACATTAGGGACCGGCGCAAGAGTAACCTGTCGATCATGCCGGAAGATTTGATCGGCAAGATGACGGAGCAGGAGGTGGTCGACTTGCTCGAGTTCCTGAGTACGCTCAAGGAGAGTAAGAAGCGTTAGTCAAGCTCTATTGTCTAACGCGGTGTTCATTTGCGGAACGTCCTATTCGCTGTTCGGACGCACCCAAATCCATCGCCCGTTTCCATGACATTTCATTGATACCAGGCTGATCAAAGGAGGATTGCCTCACACCGAAACAGACTCTATACTCCGAATGGCAATGTTGTTTCGGCTTGCTTTGCTGAGTGTGGGGCTGGCGCTCGGGGTGGGGCTGTGCGCGCGCATTTACTGGCCGGCCACCACAGGCGACGGGCGCACGGTCTACTTTGCGGCTTCCGGGGTTTTGCGGCCTCGGGGATCTACCGAAGGCTTTCGCACCGGGGTTCGTAGGCGTCTACCAAATCGATCTCCGCATTCCACCGGATTGGAACGAACCGGAGTTCCACGGTTACTGTACTCTCGCCGAAGGCCAGATAACTCTCCACTTCAGCCTGCCACCGCTGCCCGTCCGTCCGTAATCACTTTCGAGCGCAGCATTCAGCCTGGACAATTTCATCAAAACGCCAGTTGAATTCGCTTGACTTACTCAGAAATTGTGGGTACGATCGTAATTTGAATGGAGACGTGTATCCACGTCCCACTCACTCGACTCGAAAAGGACCGCCGTCACGCGGTCCTTTTTTGTTTGTGGCCTGCCTCGCGCCACCCTCTACCGACTTTTACTTCCGCAAAAGGAGCGTCAGACAATGCCCAAGCAAACCGGACCTCGCACCGGCGAACGCAAGTCCGCCTCGTCTCAGAATAGTAGGCAGCATGGGTTGTCTACAGCGAACATCATCGTCTCCGTCGAAGAACAGCCCTTCTTCGACCAAATGGAAGCCGAATTACGAGACGAAATCCAACCCGCGGGCCCGCTCGAAGACTTGGCCTTTCGCCGCCTAACCAACGCCACTTGGCAAATGGAGAGATCCAACTCGAAACCCTCCAACTCGAAAAACAGATCCGCGACCTCGGCGCCATCCCCATCGCCAAATCAACAACTTGCGAGACGAAATCCCCCCAGAACCCGGAGCGTAAACCACGGGTTGCCGCTACCCCCGCCTCGCACCTCGTTGACCCAATCCTTTCAGCACTTTGCGAAACGAAATCCCCCCAGATCTACAATCAGGCCGCGTGACCGCAATCCTAGCGGCCGTTCCCATCCAAGTTCTTTGAAATCAACATAGTGCGAAACGAAATAGCGCCTTGAGTGGAGTTCCTGACCACGCTGAAAGACAGCCAGAAGCGTTAGTTCGCGTAGACGTATGTCCTGCCCTTAGGCACTGGCTGGAATTGCTGCCAGCCGGGGTTCGGAGATTGCGTGGGTACCTTGCCCAGGTTGTCGCCGTCTGGGTCGTAGGCTGTCAAGGTACCGCCTGCTGGGGCTTTGAAGCCGATCCGGTTGTTGCCATAGAGGTCGATTAGTTCGCTGACGCCCGTGCCCTTTTGCCGCATGACGACTGATCCGGTAGCGCCGAGGTTGCCGTATTCGGTCCACTGGCCGCGGCCATCGAGGAACTCGTAGCCAGTGGAGGCCACGTGGTCGATGCGGCGGCCGGCGATGTTGGCAGAGAGTTCGTAGAAGCCGTTTGATGGATTGTAGACGAGCCAGCCGGAAGCCGGCAGGTCGACGGATTGGCCGCGGTGATCTTTGACGGTCCAGTTGCCTGATTGGCCACGGTTGACGTACACCTCGGTCCCGTTCTCGTAGCTCACGTGGAGCCGTGAGTCTTCGATGGCTCTGTTCGCGTGGGCTTCGCTTGCGGTGTACCACTTCCCGGGGACGTCAGGTGAGGCGAATTCGATTTTACGGGGACGGACGAAGGCGTACTGCTGTTGTAACTGCTGCATCATGTAATAGGACCGGGTCATGGCTTCGACGCCGAACTCGGTGGACTGGTCGAATTCGTTGACCAGCCATCCCATGTTGCCGTAAGCGATGGATGTGGAGAGGAACAGGTCAACATAGTCGCGGCGTTTGGGGGAGTCGCGCCATTTCTTGTCGATCTGTTCGAGATAGTAGAACGTGTAGCCCATGCCGTAACTGGCTTCAAGCGGGTGGATCTTGTGCAGCATGAAAGCTACGTCGAGGGGGTGAGTTAGCAGGTTGACTTTGGTGTAAACCCAGCCGTAGTCGCCGGAATCGAGGCCGGCATAGAGCCATTGGTAGGTGGCCTCGGACTGTGTGGGTCCGTAGACATGCTGATCGTTCAGGAGCACCTGGCCGTAGGCGTAGAATGTGGCCGCGAAAGTGCCAGCACCGGGCACTCGGGCGTCGTAATCGGTGTTATCCCAGGGAGCAATGGCCGTGTGCACGTCGGTGTACGACATCTTGACGCCGAACTTCTCCTTGATGCGCTTGGCGTAGTATTCGTCGAACTCGACAGCTTTGGCCGGTTTGAGGCGATAGTTGCGGGGCCAGGCACGACGCCATTCGCCATCAGGACCACGAATGACATGGTCGGGGTTCCAGTTGGTGTTGACCGTGCAGAAGTCGGTGTAGTTACTGTAGACGCCTTGGAGCCAACCGAGTCCGTTCTGAACGCGGATGTACCACTGCAGCATGGCGTCGCCACCCTTGAGGGGCGAGGCGTTCAGCTTCATGGTGTTACTGTCGCCTTCGTCGCGCCAGGTCACTTCGTGGCTATGCTGCATGATCTTATCGATACCGTAGGCGCGAATAGCTTGGGAGCGTCGATGATCGTCTGGGAAGCTTTGGGGTTCGGTGACGGTCCAGAGGACTTCGCGGCCTTCCTGCTGCCGCAGCGATGGCGGATTGTCGATGGTGGGCAGGACTTCTTCATAGACCGGTGACGCAGTTACGAAGATACGTTCAAATAACGTGTTACGGGAGCCATCGGTCTTCGCCAGGTAGCGCATGCCGCCGTTGAGTTCGGCAGTGTCAGGGGTTAGTTTGGGCGCGGTGGCGGCGTACGCTTCAGAGGCATTGGAGCGGTACCAGTCGAACCAGACGGAGGCGAATAGAGGTTTCGCGCCGTTGGCGGCGAGTAACACACGAGGGTTCGAGCGGGCGTAGGTGAGATAGGGAATGGTGATGAGACGGGGATCGGTGAGTCCGGCGGCATGGCCGAAGCGGAGTTCAACGGCTTCTCCGCCTTCGCAGAGGGCGTCCACGACGAGCGACTTCTGCCAGAGGCGCAGTTCGTACTCGACGATACGGGAGCCAAGTTGGAACTTGGACCTTACGCCGTTGGCGGATACAGCGGCCGAGATCAGCTGGCCTTCCGCTACGCGGCCCTCTGGTGTATCCGTGAACCGCACGCCGCCGTCCTGCATGGGGCGAAACGCTCGGCCGCCGTTCACCGAGGCATCGATTTCCGCCAGTGAACCGGAGCGCGGACGGTAAGTGTAGATAACCGTGGCGTCGCGCGCCTGGTAGCGCAGTTCGAACTGGGTGGGGCTTAGTTCGCGGACGGTGACTTTAAAGTCGCGCTCGAAGTTAGTGGGCAGGATTGTTTCTTCCCGCGTGGGAAACGGGAGTGTACCTTCGCCGGTGTTGACGCCGGCGATCTGGCCGCGCCAGGGTTTCAGGTTCCGGCGTGGTTGGGGCTTGAGGTTCAGCGGATTCAGGTCTTCCTTATAAACGGCGAGCGAATCGCAGAAGAACGGGCGCAGTTCGGTGTTCTTGGCCTTGGCGATTTCGATGCCGGATATCGACGCCGGAAGGGCGATCTGATTCAGGACGCTGGCAGGCACTTTGCGGTGTATCAGCCACCATTGCTTCCACTGGACGCTGGTCAGTTCCACGCGAAATTCCTTACCGCGCGCGTCGGTGAGCCACACGGCGATCTCCGCGGCGGGTGTCGTTTTGTCTTCCACCCAGCTCCAGCGGTTTCCGTAACCCCAGAGGTCGATCGAGTCGAATGCACCTGGGATCGGGATGGGCTTGGGCGGGCGCGCCACGACGCGGCTGGCGTCGCTTGTGCCGGAATAGAGGAACTTGGCCACGTGCTGTCCCCATAACTGCTGTTCGCGGCTGCGGCGGAGTTCGCCTTTCGCGCCATCGTACAGGTCCAGATTCCATCCGCGCAGGTCCTCGAAGTCGATGAGGGTGTGAGGGTCTTCCTGGCGCTGGGTCCAGGTGAACTCGTAGGGCTGCTGGCCGACCTGCTGCCAGAGTTCGATGTCGTTGACGACGGGGATGGTGCGGTCGAGGGCGGCTTGGCCCACAGAGAGGGAGAAGACAAGGAGAAATAGAAGACAGGTAAGGGTCATTTCTGGACCTGCTTATCTTCTACTTTCGCACGTACTGTCGCACGTACTGTCGCATGGGCTGGGCTCTTGCGCCGCATCAGCGGGCAGCGGTTACCTGATCTGCCTAGCCAGTTTCTCGAGCCCGGTCAGATTCAACCGCAATGCTTCCTCGGCGTCCAACTCTTCGCGATGCCCCAATATGCCGATCGGCCCCTTGTAACCGCTCGCTTTGATGGCTTTCAGGACCTCCACGTCCCGATCGCCATCCCCAATCGGCAGTATCTTCGGACCGCCCACCTTCATGCCATTCAAATTGATCGCCATCAGGTGCGGCTTCATCAGCGCGAGCAGCTTCGGTAAGCGGTCCAGGTGCTCATGCGCGTGGTGCATGTTATAGACAATTCCAACATTTGCCAAGCCGACCTTCCGCAGCACTTCAATCTGGTTCTCGGGTTCCCCAAACCACCCGCCGTGGTTGTACAGCCCCACGGTACACCCGATCGCCCGCGCTTCGGTGGCGACCCTAGTCACGGCTTCCGCCGCCTGGCGCAGCTTCTCTTCCTCCGGCAGCGCCTCGAACTCGCTCCCTACCCCGAGGCTGAACCAGATCTGGGTCTTCACTCCGCGGCGCTTCAGAAAGTCCCGGACCTCGGGCCAGCGGTTGTTCTGGCCGCTCAACGGATAACTTAACCAAAAGGCGTCGAGCTTTATGCCCTGGCTCTTCAGCGCGTCGAGTTCGGCATCGAAGGCCGGGATATCTTTGTCCCGCCAATCATAGGCAAAGTGCTTAATACCGAGGCCTCGCAGCATCTTGGCCCGCTCCTCCGGTCCGCGATGCCTGGCGTCAAACGGGACGATACACCAAGCGATCAGGTTATCTTTGGCAAACGGGTTCGAGCCGAAACCGATCAGCAGCACGGCGGCTGCGGTAAACGCGGATGCGTTCACAGGGGTTACCCGGCGCCGCCGACCTCAGCCTTCAGTGGACGCGACGTCCAGGAGGCGGAGATGTAATCGCGGTTCATCCGCGCGATGAACTCCATCGGGATGCGCTTCGGGCAAACGGCTTCGCACTCGCCGATGTTTGTACACGACCCGAAGCCTTCTTCGTTCATGGCCGCGACCATACGCAACGCGCGGTCGTCACGTTCGGGCTGGCCTTGGGGCAGCAGGCCGAGGTGCGAGATCTTAGCCGAAGTAAATAAGGATGCACTGGCGTTCGGACACGCGGCCACACAGGCGCCGCAGCCGATGCAAGCGGCCGCGTCCATCGAACGGTCGAGCGTTTCCTTGGCGATGGGCAGCGCGTTAGCGTCAGGGGCGGAACCGGAGTTGACGGAGACGTAGCCGCCGGAGGCGATAATGCGGTCGAGCGACCCGCGATCGCACATCAAGTCCTTTAAAATCGGGAATGCCGACGCGCGCCACGGTTCCAGCACCAGTTCATCGCCATCCTTGAAGTGCCGCATGTGCAACTGGCATACCGTAGTGCCCGGCATGGGACCGTGAGCCACCCCATTGATCATGAACCCGCAGGAACCACAGATACCCTCGCGGCAATCGTGCTCGAATGCCACCGGCTCTTCGCCCTTCGCGATCAGCGTCTCATTCAACACGTCGAGCATCTCGAGAAACGACATATGCTCGCTCACGTCGCTCATTTCATAGCGCACCATTTTGCCCGCGCTTGCCGCGTTCTTCTGGCGCCAGATATTTAAAACGATTCGCATCGGGTTGGCTCCTACTTATAGCTGCGCTGCGACGGGTGCACGTACTCGAACGTCAACTGTTCGGTGTGGCGGATCGGACGCTTACCGACGCCTGTGAACTCCCAAGCCGCCGCATGCGAGAATTGCTCGTCGTCGCGCATCGCTTCGCCTTCGGGCGTCTGCCACTCTTCGCGAAAGTGCCCGCCGCACGACTCGCGGCGCTCGAGCGCATCCAGACACATGAGCTCGCCTAACTCCAGGAAGTCCGCAACGCGTGCGGCCTTCTCGAGCGACTGGTTGATTTCCGCGTTCTCCCCTAACACGTTCACGTTCTTCCAGTACTCTTCTCGTAACTCGGCGATCTTACCGAGGGCTTGAGTGAGACCCTTCTCGTTACGGCCCATGCCGCAATAGTCCCACATGTACTTGCCGAGTTCCTTATGGAACGAATCCACCGTCCGCTTACCCTTAATCGAGAGCAGCTTCTTATTGCTGTTCCGGACGTTATCCAGGGCTTCCACCGCCTCCGGTGTATCGGCACCGACTTTGTCGAACTTATTCGAAGCGAGATAGTCGCCGATGGTGTATGGGATAACAAAGTAACCATCAGCCAAGCCTTGCATCAGCGCCGAAGCGCCCAGCCGGTTGGCTCCGTGATCGCTGAAGTTTGCCTCGCCCAGTACGAACAGGCCGGGAACAGTGGACTGCAACCGGTAATCGACCCACAACCCGCCCATCGTGTAGTGGATTGCCGGGAAGATACGCATCGGCACTTTATAGGGATCTTCGCCCGTGATGCGGTCGTACATCTCAAACAGGTTGCCGTAGCGTTCCGAGATCGGCTGCGCACCCAGCCGGCGGATGGCATCGCCGAAGTCGAGATACACGCCCAGTCCGGTTTCGCCCACTCCGCGACCTTCGTCGCACACGGCTTTGGCGGCACGCGAGGCCACGTCGCGCGGGACCAGGTTACCGAACGACGGATACCGCCGTTCGAGATAGTAATCCCTTTCGGCTTCGGGGATCTGGTTCGGAGCCCGCTTGTCGCCCTTCCGGAGCGGCACCCAGATGCGGCCGTCGTTGCGGAGCGACTCGCTCATCAGCGTCAGCTTCGACTGGTAGTCGCCCGACACGGGGATACAGGTGGGGTGGATCTGTGTAAAGCAGGGGTTAGCGAACGCCGCACCCCGCTTGTACGCACGCCAGATGGCGGTCGCATTCGAATTCTTGGCGTTCGTCGACAGGTAGAAGACGTTGCCATAACCGCCGGTGCCGAGGCAAACGGCATCGCCGAAGTGGACCTCAATGCGCCCATCGATCAGGTTGCGGGTGACGATGCCGCGAGCCTGCCCGTTCACCACAATCAGGTCGAGCATCTCGGTCCGCGTGAACATCTGGACCTTGCCCGCGTCGATCTGCCGCTCCAACGCTTGATAGGCCCCGAGCAGGAGCTGTTGCCCCGTCTGCCCTCGTGCGTAGAACGTTCGCGATACCTGCGCGCCGCCGAACGACCGGTTGGCCAGCAACCCGCCGTACTCGCGGGCGAACGGAACGCCCTGAGCCACGCATTGGTCAATGATGTTGACCGAGATCTGCGCCAGCCGGTAGACGTTCGCTTCGCGGGCGCGGAAGTCGCCGCCCTTCACCGTGTCGTAGAACAGCCGATAGATCGAGTCGCCGTCGTTCTGATAGTTCTTGGCAGCGTTGATACCTCCCTGCGCCGCGATCGAGTGTGCCCGGCGCGGTGAATCGTGATAGCTGAAGCACTTGACGTTATAGCCCAGCTCGGCCAGGGTCGCGGCGGCGGCGCCGCCCGCCAATCCGGTGCCCACCACGATGATTGTGTACTTACGCTTGTTCGCCGGGTTCACCAACTTCATATCGAACCGGCATTTGTCCCACTTTTCCTGGATGGGGCCGGACGGGATGCGAGAGTCAAACTTCATGTCAGTTTCCTTCAGTTGGTTGGGTCCCTATTGATGGAAGCCCAGCAGAACAGCGATTGGGATGGAGATGTTGCCGATAAAGATGAGCGCGGTGATGCCCGCCGCGAACTTCTTCACCACGGGAGTGTACTTCGGATGGTTCCAGCCGATCGACTGGAACATGCTCCACACACCGTGAACCAGGTGGAAGCCCAGAAACGCCATGGCAACGATATAGGCGATTACGGCCACCGGTTGCGAGAACCCGGCGACGACGTTGTGGTACACGTTCGGCGTACCGGACGGCAGGTGCTCGTAGCTCGGATGCGCGGTGCCCCAGGTGAGATGCATCAGGTGATAAACGATGAAGGCGAGCAGAATGGGTCCGCTTATGAGCATCGTGCGCGACGCGAATGAACTCTTCGTAGGCTGCCACTTCACGTAGCGTGACGGCCGCGCTTTCCGGTTCTGCCGCCACAGCTGGAACGCAGCAACGATGTGCGTGACCAGGGCCAGCAGCAGGACCCCGCGCATCGCCATCAACAGCGGCCCCAGTTCACGCAGTTTCGCGCCGTAGTGGTTCAGAGCCTCAGGCCCTAGGTAGAACTGCAGGTTCCCCAGCAGGTGTCCAATCACGAATCCGAACCCAATCACGCCGGTAACGGCCATGATGGCCTTCTTACCGATCGTTGATTCATAAAACCGCGCCGCTCGCGCTAGCGGGAGCGGTATGGAGGCAGCACTCATTCGTTCGGTCCCTTCCTGAAGCGAAAATAACTCTTTATTGTAGGAGATGCCGCGGAAACGCCGCCAGTTGTACGAAACCGGCCACCCAGAGATCTCACCCATGCGTAGCGCTCGTTATAATACGACTTCATCCCAAGGAGATCATCCATGTCCCAACCGTCCCGCAGGAACATGATCGCCGGCGTTGCCGCGGCGATCGCTACCGCCCAACGTCCCATACTGGGCGCCAACGACCGCATCACGATGGCGGTGGTTGGCGTCGGCGGACGCGGCACCAACCACGTCCAGGAATACTGCAAGCTACCCAATGCTCACCTCGCCGCCATCGTCGATGTGAACCAGGCCGCACAGGAACGTGCCGTTGCCTACATCAAGCGTGAGCGCGGTCACGATCCGAAGACCTACTACGATATGCGCGAGGCGTTCGCCGATAAGGGCATCGACGCCGTATCGATCGCCACACCCAACCACTGGCATGTCTTGTCAGCGTATTGGGCCGTGAAAGCCGGCAAAGACGTCTACTGCGAAAAACCGGTCTCGTACAACATGTACGAGTCCAAGCAGCTTGTTGCGGCGGCGCGCAAGTACAACCGGATTGTGCAGGTGGGCCAGCAGTCACGTTCAATCCCCCACAAGATGAAGGCGATGCAGTTGCTGCGCGACGGCGTGATCGGCAAGGTCTACATGGCCAAAGGACTCTGCTACAAGCGCCGCAAGTCGATCGGGCACAAGCCGGACTCACCGACGCCCGCCGGCGTGAATTGGGATCTGTTCCTCGGGCCCGCGCCCATGCGCCCCTTCAACGAACTGCGCTTCAAGTACAACTGGCACTGGTTCTGGGACACCGGCAACGGCGACATCGGCAACCAGGGCGTCCACGAGATGGACATTGCGCTGTGGGGCCTGGGCAAAACCACACTGCCCAAGTCCGTCCAATCCTACGGCGGCAAGCTGGTGTATGACGACGACCAGGAGACGCCCAACACCCAAACCGCGTACTACGACTTTGGCGATGTGCAGATGGTGTTCGAAGTCCGCGGCCTGATCACCATGCCCGAAGGCGGCCTGAAGTTCGGCGGCGGCACCAACGTGGTGGGCGACATCTTCTTCGGCTCCGACGGCGTTCTGTCGGTCGACGGCAATGGCTTCAGCGTGTGGAAGGGCGAAGACCGGAAGCTCGAGATGGAAGAGAAGTTCCAGCGCGGCGGCCAGTCCGAAACCGGCGCCCACATGGCCAACTTCCTCGATGCCGTGAAGTCGCGCAAGTGGCAGGACCTGCGCTGCGACGTCGCCACCGCGGCGGTCGCGGCCGATTGTTGCCACCTGGCGAACATTTCCTATCGACTCGGCGGCAAGAAGTTAACGTTCGATCCGGCGGCGCACAAGTTTGCCGAAGCCGACGCTACTAAGATGATGACGCGTCCGGTCTACCGCAAGCCCTACGTCGTGCCCGAAAACGTATAACTGAGATGCGCCCGGCGCTTATTCTCCTAGGGGTTGCTGCCGCACTGTTCGGGCAGCAGCCCCTCGACATCGTTTCGGCCCAATACGGCGCCGACACCCGCATGTCCGATGTGACGGAGCGGGTGCGCGGACTGGTGCGCGACAATTCGCTGGTGCTGACGGTGGACGTGCCGACGCTCGGCTCCGATCCAGCACCCGGCACAGGCAAAACGCTGGTCATCAAGTACAAGCTCGACGGCCGCGAAATGGAGATGATCGCCCGCGACTTCGAGCAGGTAAAGATCCCCCTCTCAGGCGGTTCCCCACCGGTCCAACAGGCAGCGCCATCCCAATCGCAGGGAGGATTCTCGATCGCCGACCTGTTCAAGAACAACGCCACCGCAGGAACCACCCCCGCGGCGGCAGCGACGCCACCGCGGCCCACTCTCCGTATCGTCTCAGCCAAATGGGGCGCCGACACACGTCAGGCCGACGTACGATCGGTGATCGAATCCCGCATCCGCGACAACGCCGTCTCCCTGAAAGCGACCAACCAGAACATGGGGTCCGATCCGGCGGTCGGCGCGGACAAGTTCCTCACAGTACAGTACGAACTCGGCGGCAGCACCTACGAGATGCAGACGAAAGAGGGATCCACTTTGAATATCCCATCGTCTTCGGCCAAACTGGTCAGCAGTTCCGCGACGTCCGCATCCGCCAGTTCGGCGCCGGCCGCGGCCGCGTCGATTCCGCCGATCGGCCAGGCAGGCGGTTTGCGGATCTTCTACGCCCGGTACGGTCCAGAGAACGCACGCGTCGATGTCCGCGAACGCCTCCGCCCATTGCTCTCGAACGATCGCCTGAGTGTGGCTGTCAACGGCAGCACCATGGGCGTCAGCCCCGGCAACGGCAGCAGGGTGCTGGAAGTGATCTATGAAGTGCGCGGCCGGACCTTCCTGAAAGAAGTGCCCGAAGGGGGGACACTGTCACTGCCTTAGCAACTCAGGCCGACGCCCGCCAAATGTGCAGTTGGTTGGCCCTGGCCGCCAAGGCAAAAGCGTTCCCGTCCGTAGCGAACGCTGCCGACGAAACGGCCCTCGGCGATTGCACCTTCCGGATCGTCTCACCCGACGCGAGATCCCAAACGATGGCGGTCGTTGGATTCGCCATCGCCCGCGCATCGAACCCACCGGTGACTATTCGGCGGCCATCGCCCGAAAACGCCAGCGCCGAGATCATCTCCGGCTGTCCCGTCAGCTTACGAGCCAGTTTCCAGGTAGCGCTCTCCCAAACGTAGACGTTCCGATCCACTCCCGCCGCGACAAGATATTTCCCATCGGGCGAGAAACTCATCTGGAACACAGCTACCAACAGGTCCTCAATCGTGTGGACCAGCCTGCCGCTTCCGACGTCCCAAATCCGCAGGTTCGTATCGAAGTTGCCGCACACGAGGAACTTGCTATCCGGAGAGAACGCCAGCACCGATGCTCCGCCGAACCCATCCTGCAGTTTCGCCTGCTGCCTCGACGTGGAGAGGTTCCAAATCCTTACCGACTGCTCTTTGGCGCTGCTCGAAGCGAACAGCTTGCCGTCCGTTGAGAACACGCTCGCCCCGGTCAGTTGTTCATGTCCGCTCAACCGGTGCAGGAGTTCTCCGTTGCCGAGGTCCCAGATCTTGATCACACGGTCATCGCCCGCCGCCGCCAGGCGCGTCGCACCAGGCTTGAGCGTAACGCTGCGGCGATCCCTCTCCCGCCACGGTACCGTTCTGATCAGCGTGCCCGAAACCGGATCCCAGAACCGGACCTTGTTGTCGGCGCAGACTCCGGCCACTCGAGACGGATCCGCACTGAACGACACCTGCAGGACAGCCGCGTCCGACTGCAACACACGATCCAATATCGCCATGTCACGCTCTTTCCAGAACGATGTCGAACGTCACGGCCGCCCGCGCCGCACCCGGACCTTCATACAGCATCACCGGCCGCACGCAGTCCCGATTGGTAACGATGCCGCGCCTGGTGTAGTTCTTGTCAGGATTGCCGTCAAAGAATGGATCGGTCGCGAAATAGAGTTGAGTTACCAGCGTCTTGTGACCGGGAGCCGTGATCAGATAGTGGACGTGCTGCGCCGGACGGTCCGGGTAATGGCCCGGCATGATGGTTTCCACTGCATACACGGCTTGGGCATCGGGCGTTAGCTTGGCGCGGTACTTATAGCCTTGCACGTCGTACTCGCCATGATGATCGGCGTGCCAGACATCCACTCGAGCATCGCGAACTACTTCGCCGCGCGTGTTATAGACCTTTCCGGACACTCGCAACGGAAAACCCGGATCGCCGGCGACACGCAGCACCGGCGTATTCGGCGCACCCTTTTTGAAGAACGGACCCAGCACCTCGGCGGGGGTCGGTTTGGCGGCCTGCTGCTCCGCGTGCTGCCACATCCCGAGTAACGCAGTTTGGGAGACCGGCGCCGCGCTCACCAGTAACCCGCGGACAATACAGTCTTCCATCCATTGACGGCGCGAAGGCCCCGAAGTGAGTGTCATCGTATCGCATCCTCAGGCCCCTAAGCCCAGCGGGCCGAAATCTATGGCGTGCAGTGTAGCACAACCGGTTCGCTTGCGAAGAACAGGCGTACAATGACGCCTGATGCCTCGACTGGTCCTTTTCCTAGCGACTGCCGCGACGCTCGCGGCCCAGCAACCTTCGCGTGAAGACGTCATCCGCGCCATGCGCAAAGCCGCCGAGTTCTACCGCAATAAGGTATCCACTGAGGGTGGTTATCACTACGACTATGCCTCCGATCTGAGCTATGGCCGGTCTGAGCACGGCGAAGGACCCACGCAGATCGAACTGCAACGCGAGGCGACTCCCATCGTCGGCATGGCGTACCTGGAAGCGTACTCCGCGACGGGTGACCGCTTCTTCCTGGAAGGCGCGCGCGCCGCGGCAATGGCGGCGGTGCGCGGCCAGTTGTGCAGCGGCGGCTGGGATTACCTGGTAGAGTTCGAACCCGAGAAGCGCAAGAAATACCCCTATCGCGTAGATAACAATTGCGGCGTCGCGAGCAACGCGGTCACGAACCTCGACGATAACGTGACCCAAGGCGTGCTCCGGTTGATGATGCGCGTGGACCGTGCGCTCGACTTCAAAGACGCCGCCATCCACGAAGCGGCGATGTTCGCGCTCGATAGCCTGTTGAAAGCGCAGTATCCCGTCGGCGCATGGCCGCAGCGGTATAAGGAGATTCCGGACCATACGAAGTTCCCGGTGAAGAAGGCGTCTTATCCCGAGACGTGGTCCCGCGAATGGCCCGGACCTAATTACCAGGAGCATTACACGTTCAACGACAACACCATCGCCGACGTGATCGACATGATGCTCGAAGCCGGGCGTATTTACAAGGACGATCGCTATGCGGCGTCCGCCAAGAAAGGCGGCGAGTTCATCCTGCGGGCGCAAATGCCCGAACCTCAACCCGCATGGGCCCAGCAGTATGACCGCGATATGCACCCGGCGTGGGCGCGCATCTTCGAGCCACCATCCGTAACAGGCGGCGAATCGCAGGGGGTGATGCGGATGCTGCTGGTGCTCTATGCGGAAACAGGCGACCGCAGGTATATCGATGCGGTGGGTCCCGCGCTCAAGTATTTGAAGGCGTCGATTCTGCCGGACGTGACTGAGAAGTCCGAAACCCGCCGGAAGTTCAAGCCGGGCGAACCGGTGGTGGCACGTTTCTATGAGCTGAAGACAAACCGGCCGCTGTACATCACCAAAGGGTCGCGAATGCAGGCCGCCGGGATGGGCAGCAAATTGGTAGACGGCTACAAGCTGAGCTACACGGACGAGTCGGTCATCACCCACTATGGCGTACTCACCAGCGGTGCGGGACTGGCGGCGATCGAGCGTGACTACCAACGCATGCTGAAAGCAGACCCGGCCACCCTAAGACGCCCCGATAAGTTGCATGGCCTGTCGCCTTGGAGCGACCGCGCGGAAAGAGGACCGCGGCGTGGACAAGGCGGTGCCCCTGCGGCTAAGGTCCGAACACTGATTACATCAATGGACGATCGCGGCGCGTGGACAAAGCCCGGAACGATCGGCAAAGCCGACCGGCTGATGTTTGTCTACGCAGCCAAACCGATGGTGCTACGTGTGGGACGGCGCTCCTCCGACGGAGGCACAGGCAACACCGACGTCAAGGACCAGTCGCAAACGATACAGCTCAAAGAGAACGACACGGTGGAGGTGTTTCAAGGGCCGCAGCCGCCGCTCGAGCGCATCATCAGCAGTTCCGATTTCGCCGAGAACATAGCGACCCTCGCCGCATATCTGAAATCGCGGTAAGACCTGCTAGCCTTGGCAGTGGGTATGACTCACCGCCTGCTTTCCTGTCTTTTCTTCGTCACGATCGTATTTGCGGCTGACTATACGGCACTGGACCGGTATGTCGCGGCGCCGGACGCGGCTTACAAATACACGCTGGTCCGGACAGTGCCGTCGATCGGCGCAACCATCTACCAACTGGAGGTGGTCTCGCAGAACTGGTTGACCACCGCAGAGGTCGACCGGCCGGAGTGGCATCACTTCGTCAACATCGCCCGGCCGGCTCGCGTAACGTCGCAGACAGCATTGCTGCTGATCAACGGCGGAACGAACACGGCGACACCGGCGGCGCCCGGCGCTCTGCTGCTGCTCGCCGCCCAGAGCGGACAGGTCCTGGTTGAGGTGCAGCAGGTACCGAACCAGCCGCTCAAGTTCGCAGGTGAAGACCGGACGCGAAGCGAGGACGCGATCATCGCCTACTCATGGAAGAAGTTCCTTGAGACGGGTGACGAAAAATGGCCGGCGCTGCAACCCATGACGAAGGCCGTAGTACGGTCTATGGACGCGGTGCAGGATTTCCTGGCCAAGCTGCCCGAGAATCCACTTGCCATCACAAGCTTCATGGTCGCGGGCGGCTCCAAGCGAGGCTGGACGACATGGTTGACGGCTGCAGTGGACGCGCGTGTGATCGCGATTGCACCCCTGGTGTTCGATGCCCTGAATATGGAGCAGTCGTTCCAGCACCACTTCCGTGCCTACGGCCTATGGGCCGACGCAGTGCATGACTACGAAGAAGCGGGTATCTTCAACTACTTCGGACGGCCGGAAATGCGCGCGTCGCTAGAGATCATGGATCCCTACGAGTACCGCGACCGCTTCACACTGCCGAAGTACCTGGTCTATTCGACGGGTGATCAGTTCTTCCTGCCCGATTCGTCCCGGTTCTACTACTCAGACCTGCCGGGCGAAAAATACATCCGTTACGTCCCGAATACGGAGCACGGGATCGACGACAGTCCGGATGCCATAGCCAACGTCCTGGCGTGGGGACAAGCCATGGTGCAAAACTTCCCGCGGCCGCGCTTCTACTGGAAGACCATCCGCGAGGAAGGCAAACTCCTGCTACGCACCATCGACAAGCCTACCGAAGTCCGGCTGTGGCAGGCGAGCAATCCGCAGGCGCGCGACTTCCGCTTGCAGACGATCGGTCCGGCGTGGACGAGCCAACCGGTGACGGGCGAGAACGGCATCTACCTCATCACGATGCCGCCACCCGCGGCAGGCCACACGGCCTTCTTCCTCGAACTCGCCTATCCCGGCCCTGGGCCGCTGCCGCTCGTGTTTACGACAGAGGTTTTGGTGACGCCTGACACCTATCCGTTTCCAGCCCCGGCGAATACCGGGCAATAGCTACTTCCGTAAGCGCAGTTTTTTCACCGGGGATCACCAGCCGCAACTTCGCCTAAACCACTGATCCGGCAGGGGAGGCCGCTATGGCTTAGCACTTGCACTTAGTTGCGGCGATGGCAACCACGGCGAATCTACTCGACGAGCAGTTGGACCGGTTGGCTGCATTTGAGCCGACGACGCTGCCGGTACTTAGTCTGTACCTGAACACACAAGCCGATCAACACGGCCGGGATAACTACGACCCGTTCTTGCGGAAGGAATTCGCAAGGGTCCTGAACAGTTACCCGAAGGGGTCGGAAGCCCGGAAGAGTATCGAGGCGGACACCGCCCGTATCAGGGAGTGGCTGACAGCGAACATCGACCGGTCTGCGAACGGGGTGGCGATCTTTACCTGCTCGGCGAAGGACAACTTCTTCGAGGCCGTGCAACTGGACGCGCCCATCGAAGAACACAAACTGTACATCTACCATCAGCCGCATCTTTATACACTCGCTCGCTTGCTCGACCAGTTTCCGCGCTATGTGGCGGTGGTCGCCGATACGCATGCAGCGCGCATTTACGTTTTCGGGATGCGCGGTGTAGAGAACCAGCAGACCATCGACAATCCCAAGACCAAGCGCGTGCAGGCCGGCGGCTGGAGCCAGGCGCGATACCAGCGCCGGGTCGACAACTTCAACGCGCAGCACGTCAAGGAACTGAACGAGCACCTGGAACGGATCGTCACCCAAGAAAAGATCGGCAAGATAGTGATCGGCGGCGACGAGGTGCTGATACCTCTGCTGCGCGAGCAATTAAGCCCCAGGCTCGGCGAAATGATCGTCGATATCCTGCCGCTCGATATCCGCACACCGGAGCACCAGTTACTCGAAGAAACACTAACTGCCATCCGCGCCCAGGATGCGCAAACCGATATTGATAAGGTGACTCGAATGCTCGACGCATGGCGTGCGCGCGGTCTCGCCATCACTGGACTGCATGCCACCATGCGCGCGCTGGCCAACGGACAGGTGGAAGAGCTCTTTATCAGCACCAGTATCGAACAGGAACATGACGAGCCTGAACCGATCGACCCGGCACTGGTTCCCCAGTTAGCCGAACTCGAAGGCGTGGCTGACGGGAACAAGCGGCCGAAAGTATTGCTGGCCGACGAGATCGTAACGCGCGCCCGCCAAACAGGCGCGCAGGTAACGTTTGTCGAAGATCCGGCGCTGCTGGCCGATGTGGGCGGAATCGGGGCCACGCTTCGGTTCAAGTTATAGAAGGGAAGGCACAAGAGATGAGTAAGTATAAGAACAACATAAATCCCGACTATTACAAGACGCGCGGGCGCGAGCCGCAAGGCCGCGACGTCGTCCATCAGGTGGAACGCGCCCAGTACGCCGAGGCGGCTGTGCGCGAAAAGCGTAACGATCCCAAAGACGGCAAGGAAGATGCTCTTCCGCCCGAAGATATCTCAGACAAACTGGAAGGCGGCCAGGGTTCAAACAAGATGGGCCTGCGGTCTTCCAGTCAGAAGGCGGAAGAGGTAAGCCACAAGTTCGCGTCAGCCCCGCATACGCATCCGACACCCGGAGCGTTCGGCGGCCGGCCCGATCAACCGGACGAAGAACCGGACACCTGGGGTGGCGAAGGCGGCGCCGGAGACCACGACCCAAGCAAAACTCGCAGTTAATCCGAACCTCTAAAGGGACGGCTTCCGGGCCGTCCTTTTTTCCTGACCGTTTCTCGCTGCCGTCCACGCGTTCCTTCAGTGCCGCACACGAGAGCAGTGAGTTACATTTTCCGAACCTGACTTCGGGCTGCCGTGCATCACACGGCAGTCTTTTTTTCGTGCCATGCTTCTTGTTGATATGAATCGCGTACGAGTCGGAGTCATCGGATTGGGCCGCTTCGGCGAGGTCCACTGTGAGGCATTGAGTGGCCTGGAAACCGTCCAGTTGACGGCGCTGTCCACGCGGACCCACGATCGTCTCGACGCGGTTGGCGCACGGTTCGGAGTCACCAAACTCTATTCCGACTATCGCGACATGCTGGCGGACCCCGAAGTAGACGCAGTCAGCGTTGTCACCATGTGGGACCAGCACGCAGCCCCGGTGCTTGACGCCCTAGCCGCGGGAAAGCATGTCTTTGTCGAGAAGCCGATGGCTTCCACCACTTACGACTGCCAGGCGATGCTTAACGCCGCCGAAGCTTCCAACCGCGTCTTCATGGTGGGCCATATCTGCCGCTTCAACCCGCGTTTCGCCTCGGCCAAACGCGAAATCGAAAGCGGCGCCATCGGTAAGGTCGTCTCCATGTACGCCCGCCGCAACATCCCTGCCTCAGTCAGCGAGACCGTTTTGCAGAAGATCGGTCCGATTGTTGGCGACGGCGTACATGACACCGATCTGATGCTGTGGTTCACCGGCGCCCGCATCGTGTCTGCCTACGCGCAGACGCACTCGGAACGTCACCTGCGCCATCCCGATCTTGGCTGGACGATGTACCGGTTCGACACCGGCGCGGTAGGCGTATTGGAGAACGTCTGGTTCCTGCCCGAAAACACGCCGTACCGGATCGATGAGCGGATGGAAATCGTCGGCACCGAAGGCGCTATCTACATCCAGGATTCGCCCGCGGCCATCAGCGTGTGCGATAAGAGCGGCTGGCGCTCGCCCGACGCAACGTACTGGCCGATGCTATACGGGCATCGCGCCGGAGCGCTCCGTGACGAATTAGCTTACTTCGTCCGGTGCATTATTGAGGGCCGCAAACCAACGGTGGTTTCGCCCCGCGATGCAATGCACGCGGTGGAAGCATGCCTGGCAGCGGAGGAGTCCGCCGCAACCGGTGCGCCGATCCGGCTAACGTGACGCATAATTCTCACACTCTCGTCACCGGCGAGTGAGATATCATTTTCAGACGGGACACCGGAGTCATATGGAACTGACACGTAGGAAATTTTCACTTGCCGGAGCGGCAGCGGCAATGGCGCCCGCCGCGACGGCAAAGCCGCTGCAGCCTCTAACACCCGGCATCAAGATTTCGATGCAGGTGAATGAAGATGTCAGCGATACGGATCTCACTTGGGTCAAACAAATGGGCATTGACTACCTCAATGTCCAGACAGGAAAGGGGCGCGGAACGCTCGAGAACTTCCTGGCAATCAAGAAGCGCGTGGAAACCGCGGGTCTGAAAGTCTGGAACATCTCCAATAATGACAATCGCAATATCGAGGAAGTTACGCTAAATCTACCAGGCCGCGATGCCAAGATCGCGTGGCTTAAGCAGTATATCCGCGATACGGGAAAGGCCGGCATCGGCTACATTACTTACGCCCACATGGCCAACGGTATCTGGTCGAGCACGCAGGAGAAAGGCCGTGGCGGCGTATCGGCCCGCGCCTTCAAGCTCGACACCGCGAAAGGCTTCTGGAACGGGAAGACCTATGATGGTCCACTCTCGCACGGACGCAAGTACACCAAAGAAGAGCTTTGGGACAACTACACCTATTTCATCAAGCAGATTGCACCCGTAGCCGAGGAGGCCGGAGTACGAATTGGCATTCACCCCGACGACCCGCCGGTTCCGGAACTTGGCGGCATTCCGCGCCACATCTTTGGCACGTTCGACGGCTACATGAAGGCGCTGGAGATTGCAAATTCTCCTGCCATCGGCGTCTGTCTATGCTGCGGCACGTGGATGGAAGGCGGCAAGTCGACGGGCAAGAATGTCTATGACGCCGCACGCGAGTTCGCCAAGACCGGCAAGCTCTGGAAGATTCACTTCCGTAACGTGACCGGCCCGATTCCCTATTTCGTTGAGACGTACATCGACAACGGCTATACCGACATGTACAAGCTGATGAAGACGCTTGTCGAAGTGGATTTCCGCGGCAACCTCATTGCGGACCACGTGCCGGGGATGGAAGGCGGACGGCACTCGGGCTGGTCGTACAGCATGGGTTACATCAAGGCCTTGTACCAGGCGGCCCAGGCAGAGGTGAAGGGCCGGAAAGGATAGACAGCCGGTTCGATACCAGACACAAAAAGGCCGTCGCGACCTTACCACCACAGAAGGTCGCGACGGCTTTCTTACTTCTTCGGCTAAACGTTACTTCTTAACGGCGCCGGGTGCTTTCTTCGGCGGCGCGGCAGGCGGCGCAGCAGGTGCGGCCGGTGCGGCGGCAGCGCCACCGCCGGACGCGGGCGGGGGTGCATTCTTGTCGTACAAGGCGATGATGTTGTCGGTGATATTGATACCGTTGGCGGCCCATAGCACCGGGGTTTGCTGCGACGAAATATCGATCACCACGGCGTACTGGTTGTCTTTGGCATACTTGTCGATCACCACCATCATGCGCTGGCCGAGTTCGTTTAGAACCTTGTTTTGCTCCAGCTCGAACTCTTCCTGAGCATCCTGTTGGTCACGCTGCAGTGCCTTGGTCTTCGAGTCGATCTGGCGGGTCAGATCCAGGCGCCGGGCTTCAGCCATCGTGTTCGAACCCTTATTGAGTTCTTGCTGCAACTGAGCAATTTCCCCCTGCTTACCTTCGAGGATCTTTCGCTTGGGATCGAAGCGGGCTTGCAGGTCGGCGGCCGCCTTCTTCCCGTCGGCCGTGCCGATAAGCGCGGCCTGAATATTAATCACGGCAATCTTTGTGGGCGCCTGCTGCGCAGGAGCCGGAGCACTGAGGATCGCGGCCAGGGCGGCGATCGGAACAAAACGCTTCATAACTCTTAACAAACTCCCAGACAAGTGTGATGGTAACATGCGACGTTTAGCTAGCTAAAACGTGCGGCTGATGGTGAAACGGAACAGGCGCCGGCGCTCATAAAACGGATACGGACGGCCAATGGACTGGATGGCATTCAAGTAAGTCGCCTGGTTGGGGAATAGCGACGGATCGGCTACGACCGGCGGAATCAGATACTGCTGGAGGACGGTGGGGTTGTAAGCCCAATACAAACGGAACGGCGCGTTGACCACGGGCATCATGATCTGCAGTTCAAGACCCGTGGAGGTGCGGACGCGCTGAGTGTTCTTGGCGAGCACGACGCGCTGATCGAATGCCGCCTGCGGAAACAGACCATTCAACTCGTCGAGCCGACCTTGATTGAGGACCAACTGCGAGGGCCGGAGGATCTTGTTCATCCCGGCATCAAAGAACGCGGCCAGGGTGACCGGGCCGGCGATCGGGATGCGGTACTCAAAATTGCCCACGCTCGAGAAATCGCCGCCCGGGAAGATCATCTGGTACACCGGAATTGTAGTTGAGACGGCAACTTGTGTTTCCGCACCATTCACGATCGCCTTCTGCAGACGGGCCGATCCGTCAGCGTTCAAAACAGGGACCGTGGCGGTGGAGGGGATATAGGCAATCGGCGAAATACCCCAGATTTCAAACCCACGGACGTCGTTTTCACCACCCATATAGAAGCGATTGAAGGGCGGGGCCACACGGCCGTTGTACCCGGTGACGAAGCGGGTAAGGCCGTGCATACCGATGACGTGCCCCTTCTTGAGAGCCGGTCGGAACCACTTGAAATCGATGGTGGGTTCGATCATGCGAACGTTTCCGCCTAACCCGGCAAACTGGGTCGTGATGTAAAGACTTTTACCGCGCGAAGGAGTAATCGGATGGTCGATCGAGTTGAACGAGTACGACGGGATGATTGCCGAGGTCTGAATCCCGGTGAGGGAATTCTGCCCGCTCAACCCTTGGAAGTTGATGTACTCGAAGTATTGTTTTGCCGCTGACGAGTCCTCAGCAACCGTAATCCGCTGCGTCGAATATGAGTAGGTCAGGCCAACGCGAGCAAACAGGCCTCCAAGCTTGCGAGTAGGCGCCGACAGGAACGACGTGAAGCCGTACCCGTTCGATACGTAGTTCAACAGGTTCTGACGGCCCAACTGGTTATAGAGCGGAATCAGGTTGCGCCCGGTCAGCAGCGAAACTTCGCGGCCCTGGTCATAGTTGAAGCGCTGGGTAAAGACGGTGAAACCAGCCGTAATCGGACGGTCGAACAGGTACGGCTCTGTAAATCCAAGGGTGACGTTGCGGATGCGGTCACCTAACTGAGCATCGAGAGAAAGCGTCTCGCCCAAGCCGAGGAAGTTGTTGGTCGCGTAACCGAAACCAATGAACGATCCAGCAATTCCGCTAACGCCACCGTTCAACTGGACCGAGTTCTTGCCGCGCTCTTTCACTTTGAGCGTAATGTCGACGGTATTGGTTTTCGTATCGCGCTTAATGTCCGCCGCTTCGTTCTCTTTCAGAACTTCGAAGTACCCAAGCTGGTTCAATCGCAACAGCGAGAGGTCCCAATACCGGGTGTTGTAGATCTGTCCTTCGTCGAGAAGGATTTCGCGGCGGATCACCTTGTCGCGCGTGGTCGTGTTGCCGGTGAAGTCAATTCGACGAACGAAAAACTGCTTGCCTTCATCGACGTTCAGCGTCAGGTCGATCTTACCGGTCTTTGGATCCGGTTCAAACGACGGTTCCGGCACAAAGTCGATATACCCGAATTCTCCATAGAGCTTGCGCATCTGTTCCAGGCCTTTGCGCAGCTTGGCGGTGGAAAAGATGTCCCCCTCTTTCATCTGGAAGATCGGCTGCATGATGGTCTCAGGGGTTCGGAACAGCTTCACCCCAACGAAGTTGATCTTGTTCAACTTGAACAGCGGACCTTCTTCAATCGCTATGTTGATGTCCGCGCGCTTGCCCGGCTTGTTCGGCTTGATCAAAGGCAGCTTGAACCCGGCGCCGCCAAAATCCTTCACCGCCACCGTGTGCTCAAGCGCGCGTGCCGTAAAATAGCCGCGCTGTTGATAGAAGTCGCGAATCCGGTCTTTGTCTTCTTCGAGCTTCGTCGAATCGAAGCTCTTGGCAAACATGTTCTCGAGAAGAATCGAGTGCGGAACGCCGATCGGACGCGAGTTCTTCATCGCCCGGATCACGGTGCGGTCATTGAAGACCTTGTTCCCGGTGATCTCGATATTGCCGACCTTCACCTTGGGCCCTTCCTTTACTTTGAAAGTGACCTCCAGCGAAGAGGGGGGAATCTGGCGAATTTCCGGTTCAACCGTCGCAAACTGCCGTCCGCGCTCGCTCAGGTATTCCTTTAACACGATGGCTGCGCGCTGCACCTTGCCCGGATCGTACTGCTGCTCGACCGAAAGGCCCACCCGGCGTTCCTTGAACCGGTCCAGGATCTCCGATACCGTGATCGACTTCATGCCGTCGTATTTAATGGAACGAACAACCCGCCGCTCGGTCACCCGGAAGCGAATGATCCACCCCGTGCGGCCTGGTTCCTGCTCCAAGGTTATGTCGTCGAACCGGCCCTGGTTCCAGAGGGTCATGAAGTCGCGGTGGAGCGTTTCCGGATCGATCCGGTCACCCTTCTTGGAAAAAATCAACGCGCGCAACGTGTCCTGTGGAACACGCCGGGCTCCCCGAAACTCAATGGATTCGATGACATCCTCTACCGGCCCGGTCTTCGGAGCTTCCGCCGCCGGTTTAGGTTCCGCGGTTTCAGGAGGACGTTCGAACGGTGTTGATGGCTTCGGGGCTTGTGTTTTAGGTGGTTCCGGCTTGGGTTGTTCCGCCGCCTGGGGCACAGCCTCAAATGGATTCTGTGGCTTAGCGGGAGCAGGTTTGGGCGGAGCCGGTGGTTGTTGAGCGGAGAGGAAGCAAGCGAAGAGCACACACAGAACTAGACTCTTCAGGCTCGTCGGCCTGCGCAACATCATCTCAGAAGCTATTCCTTTCCACTCTGCGCCGATCCTTTGAGACGCAGGTCTGTCCCCCGAAGTTTCATCTAGCGAATAGGCAGACTCGGCGCGGGCTAAAGTCTCATTCTAACGAACATGCAGACGCAATGGGTGCTTGACCCACACCCGTCTCATTTCGACAGCCACTGCGGCCGAGCCAACCAATTTGAATGCGAGGGATCCCGCGCAACGGGCGCACAACCGATATCGCGGAGCTACCCAGCGACATCAGATCTACGTTCCCGCCTAGTATAAACCGGATCAGGGTGGCGCCGGTGCGGTTGTTTCAAAACGAAGAGGATTTAACAGGGTGCGCGACGCAGAGATGGAGAATTTGAGCATGGGTGGTTTGTGGCCGCTTATCTGGATTAACGTTTAACCATATTAACGTTTAACGCAGTCGTAATTGGGTTCGTTCCGCACGGATTCTTGGAGGGCGGTCTGGTAGCCGATTTTGGCGTACTGGCTGATGAGGAAGTTGACGGCGATATCGAGGTTGGCAGCGTCGTCGCGGATTTCGGCGGCTACGGACGGGGGGAAGTGGGTGAGAATGTCGTCGGATGGGGCGGCGCTCGCTGACGGTCGCGGCTCCGTTTCGGGGGAGGTGCGCGGTGGGGGAGTTCGTTTCGCAAAGCGTTGAATTTCAAGGGCGTCGGCTAGGGGGAGCGACGGACGCGGCACTTCTGGGTTGGCTTCTATTAGCGGACAGATGCGGTTCGTGGGGGACGCTGTGAGTTGTTTGTAGGCGCGGTTGAACGAACCTTCGAA
>JADLDI010000092.1 GCA_020846745.1 Bryobacterales bacterium
AGCCGCCGAAATCCGCGACGACGCTGCCAACCTCGATATCTCCGTCAACTTCCTCATCAGCCAGTACGCCAAAATCGGCTACCAGACCGCCCTCGAAGCATCCGTGCGGAACGAACCCAATTACGATCCCAATTGCGACATGGCTAAACGTTAATCAAGATCGCGCTTCGGGGGATTGCGTGCGCCGGCCGGGTCGCTGACGCTCCCCCTCCGTTTCGGGCGGCACCGGTTGGAAGCGATGGTGGTTGCAATGGTTTTACCGGACCTCGGGGAACGGATCACGGCTCGTTGACGTGGATCGTGCTTGTTTGCAATCGCTTGCCGGAGTCGGAAGGCGGCGCAAAATCGCGGGGAGTTGTTCCGACGAAAGAGTCACAGGCTAGTGGCGGAGGTTGGGCCGCGAACGAAGACGTTCACCCCACAGATGTATTTGCTGACTATCTGATCGCACCAAACAAACTGATCATCCCCGCCACCACCTGATCCGCTGCCTGCCGGGCATACGGTGTCCGATCCACTTCGTAGCCTTCAAATGCATACTCGCCTTCGATCGGCATGTACTCGCCGCCTTCGCCGCTCGAGTAGCCGCAGAACAGCGTGATTGGGAAGGGGGACGCCTTCTTGACCGCCTGGCCGATTTCGGCGAACGGTTCACCGGGCATGGAGGCGATTACGACCTCGCCGATGCGGAGGAGTTGGACGCGCACTTTGATGGGATCGCCTTTGGCCTTCTGCCATTTATCCAACAGGTCCTGAAAACGCCTGACACGAGCCTCGGCGGCGTGGGTGGCCCAGGCGTCGCCTTGCGATTTAATTTGGACAGCTTTGGCTTCGGCGTCGCGCACGCGCGAGCGCATCTTGTCGACCTCGGCGGGTGTGTACTCGCGGCCGGGCACTTCGAGGACCTTCTCGGCGAACTTGAGGGTGCCATCGCGAGGTCCGGTGACACGCCACGGCTGCCTGGCGATGAACGCGGTGGATTCGACGAAGCCTTCGAACTTCGGAGACCGTTTTACCGTGTCGGTTTGCAGGGCCAGCGCGGCGGCTTGATGGCCGAGGATACGGCCCAGGCGGTGAGCAACGCCAAGGTCTCCGGTGAAGCCCTCGATGGGTCCCTGGTTGCCGGCGGCGCCTTGGAAGAAGAGACATTTCGATCCGGGCAGGGCGTGCTCGACCTCTTTGCGCATCATGCCAGGCCAGTCTGGCGAGATCATTTTATTCTCCCAGGCCATGACCGTACCGTGGCATTGGAAGTTGACGAGCACGGCGAGCGTCGACCCATCGGCGCGGTCGATCCGAACCACGGTCAGGTCGCGGTCGACCAAGCCTTCAGGATTGCGGCCCACGGCGGGTGGCGCGCCGTTTAATGGACGCATGCGGCGGTTGATGTTGATGGTGCCGGCGCCGCGGGCTCCGCCGACGTGGACGGGTTCCAGTTTGCGGTTGGCTTCGACGATCGCGCCCGCGATCTTGTCGGTGACGACGCTCCAGTAGGCATCGAAGCCCTTTTCGAACTTAGTCAAGTCGTAGCCGACGGGTCCTTTTTCTTTAGTCAGGAAGGGGCCGGCGTGGGTATGGGTTGCGCCGATGCGGATGTGCGTGGGCGGGATGCCTGTTGCCGCCGCGGCTCGCCCGATGGCGTCGACGACGTAGTTGGGGAAAAGCGAGTCGATATCGACCATCGCGAATTTCTGGGATCCATCGGAGATAACCAACGCGGTGGCGATCATGCCGGCCGGGTCGATGCCTTCCGCTCCCACATGAGTTTGGGCGCCCCAGTTCATCTGCGGGATGCCGACCGGCGGAGTGATATCGGCGCGTGCGACGCCGGCGCTTAGTCCCGAGGGTGCGGAGTTGCGGACTCCTTGCTCAACCACGTCCGCACGAACAGCGACCGCGAAGCAAACCAGAACGGCCAATTGAAGAAACAGACGCATATAGGTTCTGTACCATACAGCACGGCCTTTATAATCGGAGTGGGTTCTGTTCATGCGTTGTCGCCTTGTCCGGCTTGTGTGCGGTGTCGTGTGGGTGAGCGGTGTTTCGTTTGCGGATTTCGCAACGGGCATGCGCGCGTATCAGAACGGCGATTTTGCGACCGCCATTCGCGAACTGACACGTGAAGGCGAAGCGGGCAACATGGCCGCGCAGTTCACCCTTGGCTTCATGTATGCGAACGGCAAAGGAACGGCGGTCAGCGAGTCGCAGGCGTTGCTGTGGTTCCGGATGGCGGCGCAGCGCGGTCACGCCGATGCGCAGTACGCGGCCGGTTACATGCTGCTGAACGGCAAAGGCGCGGCTGCGGATGAGGCGGAAGCGGCGCGCCTGTTCCAATTGGCCGCGGCGCAGAACCACATACCGGCGCAATACAGCCTGGCGTTGCTCTATGTGGAAGGCAAAGGGGTCAAGAAGGACGAGGCGGAAGCCGCGCGGCTTTTGACGGTGGCGGCGCAGCGGGAAAACCCGTCGGCGCAGTACGCACTCGGCAAATTGCTGTTGACGGCCACTACGATTCCCAAAGACGAAGAGACCGGCATCAAGTGGTTGCAGTTTGCGGCAAACCAGGGCGTGCCGGACGCGCTGCTGCTGCTGGCGTCACGGTCGCAGAATGCCGCGGAGGCGTTTCAGTTGCGGCTGCGCGCGGCCGAGTTGGGTTCAGCCGAGGCGCAGATGGCGACGGCCGTAGCGTACGCCGAAGGCAAGGGCGCTGCCCAGAGCGACAGTGAAGCGGCCAAGTGGTACCGCAAGGCCGCGGAGCAGAAGAACGCGGAAGCGCAGTTCCAGATGGGGTTCCTGTATGCCAACGGCAAGGGGGTCGCGCAGGATGAGCAGGAGGCGGCCAAGTGGTATCGCCGCGCGGCGGAGCAAGGCCATGCGGGCGCGTTCTTTAATCTGCGCGCGCTTGAATCGTCAGGGCGTGTGCGCCCGGCAGACCCGCTGGAGGCGGTGCGCATTTACAAGGTAGCCGCGGGACAGGGCAATGCGGACGCGCAGTATCAATTGGCGCTGATCTATGAAGAGGGCCGCACGGGTTCGCCGGATCAGGCTGGCGCGCTCAAATGGATGCGCATGGCGGCCGAGCAGGGACATCCGGAGGCGCAGTTCCGGCTGGGCCGCATGTTTGCCGCCGGGATAGGGGTTCCGCAGAGTAGCGCGGAGGCGATCGGCTGGTACAAGAAGGCGGCCGAACAGGGGAACGGACAGGCGCAAACGGCACTGGCCGAGTTTTATGTCAACAATGGCGCCGCGGCAAATCCGGCCGAGGCGGCGAAATGGCTGGCGCGGGCGGCCGAGCAAGGCAACCGGCAAGCCCAATACGGCTACGGCCTGATGCTGCTCGAAGGAAGAGGCGTGGCTCGTAACGTTCGCGAGGGCGCGCGTCTGATGCGGCTGGCGGCGGACACCGGGTATGGGGCGGCCCAATTGCAATTCGCGCGATTGTGCCTGGAAGGCCGCGGCGTTCCGCAGGATTTCGTACAGGCCCACGTGTGGGCGAACCTGGCGGCTACCGAAGGCGAGGCGGAAGCCGTACAAGTTCGTGAGAAGGCGGCCGGCCTGATGACCCACGAGCAAGTGGCGCAGGCGCAGGATATGGCAAGGAACTGGCGGCCGGCGGCCAAACAGTAATCATTCAGGCCTTGCAATTCCAAAACATCTTTCGCCATAGTTGTTTTCATGAGAGTTCTGCCGATAGCAGCAGCAGCGCTGATGTTCGGAGCGCCTGCCTTTGCACAAACCAAGCGCATCGAAGCGTTTGGGCAGATCGGATGGATGCGATGGGCGGGTGACGAGGGAGGCGTCGGCAGCGCGGCCGCGTACGGCGGTGCGGTGATGCTACCGCTTACCAAGCGTTGGGCGGTGGACGTCGATGTACTGACTTCGCGCCAGACTATAGTCGACGGAGATTACGAGGCCAAGAGGCGGCGCACGTTGTTTACACCGGGTTTGGTGGCCCGCTGGGGGACCGACCGTGTGTATGGGTTCGCCGGCGGCGGCGTCGGCGGGCAGTGGGATTCAACGGATTTCACGCGCGGGCCGATCGTCGGAATTCCGCAGGCGGGACATGTGAGCAACAGTAGGTTCGTCTACCTGCACGGCAAAGGGGGGCTGGTGGCGACGGTCACGGGACGGCTTTTGTTTCGCGCGGATCTGGGGATCGGCTTCCCGTATGCGATGCCGAATGCGACGGTCCGGGCAGGGGTGGGGTGGCGCTTTTAGGCCGGTACAACGCGCCCAGCCGCCACACCGCACCCGCGAGGGCGAAGTAAAAGGCGCCGAATGCCGGACGTTCGTGGAAGTGGTAGTCGACCCAACAGTGCAGCAGCACAGTGAGCAAGCCGATGCCCCACACGGTGAGCCATGCGCGTGGCGCGATCACCAAGCCGAAGGCGAGCATGAGAAGCGCATATGGCATGCCGCCCTCGGCGGCCCATTCGGCCCAATCGTTGTGGGCGTGGTTGTCGAACAGTCCGTCGTCGAATTGGGCGTAGGCAGGGTGCACACGCGGCCAGGCTCCGGCGCCGAAGCCGAGTCCGGGACGCTCGCGGATCATGTCCCAGGTGGATTGTGTCAGCATCCAGCGGTCCTCGTAGGGTTTGTCGCGCAGAAGCTTTTCCGCGAGCAACTGCCAACCAGAGATCAACGCAAAAACTGCGACAAGCGCGGCCAGTGCGCCGGCCTTCTTGCCTACACGCAGCAGCATGACGACGACGATGGTTTCCGCGAATACCAGGATTGAACCGGCTCGTGAGCCGGATGCCACCACGGAGACGATCATTAGGGCCGATGCGGCGGCCCAACCGATCTGAACGCGGCCCGTAGCAAACGCCAGCACGAGTGCCGCAGGAAGCACCAGTTGAATAAAAGCGGCGTACTGATTCTCGTAAACGAACGGTCCCATCAAACCCAGGTTGTATCCGCTTTCGAATAGCCAGTAGATCTTGCCGTCGGTGGCGGTGTGGCGCTGCATCAAGGCGACAAACGCGATGGCGGCGCCGAAGCCGGCGATCCAATCGAGGTGGTCCTGTTGGGCGAGTGCGGTTGCTACGTGGAACGCGGCCAGCCACGAAAGCCACATCAGCAAAATGTTTAACGTGGCCCATTCGTAGGCCGTGCGATGCAGCACGAGTTGCACGCCGGGCCAGGAGACGACCGCGAGCAAGACCACGAGCGCAACGGAAAGCCGGAAGCGCACTCGACCGCTGAGGACGCCCCACGCGGCTATCAGCAAAAGCGCGACCTGTTCCAGGCGCCACGCCCAGGTTTCCCGGACGAAGGCGAGTGCAATGCCCGCCGCCAGTGTGACGGCCAATGCGCTCATCGGGATTCGCGCACCGCGAGCGCCTCAACCGCCAGCGATCCTTCAAAGCGCATGCGGCCGGGCGGGCGCTCATACAGCAAGGTGACCGTCACGGCTTCAGGCGACAGCACCTGAAGGTAGCCATCGGCCCAACTGGCGCGAGCGACCACTTGCCCCTTGCCGGCTGTTGCCGCTTCCCAAAGAAATCCAGGATTCTGACCGCCGGCTTTCCAACGTAGCTCGCGCAGCGCGCCGGAGGCCGGCGGCAGCAACCGTGTTAACACGGCGCAACGCTCAGCCTGATCTCCATTGAGGTCGACACGCCAGCGCTTGCCGGGTTCGAGCACTACCACGGAGACGCCGCGGCCGGCGAGCGGGGTCCATTCCATACGAGGGACATCGCGGCTGCCTAGCCGCCGCCAGACACGGAAGCCCTCATCGAACCGGCGGTTCTCGATGAGCACGTTGGCGAGACCGGCCAGCGGGGGCCGGTCGGAAGGCTCGGCGGGTGGCCCGAGTTTCTCCGCGGCAGCGGCGGCTTCATCCCAATTCCTGTTGGACGCAGCCCACAATGCGTACTGCAGCCATACAGGGCGGCGTTCGGGCAGGACCTCGTGTCGAACGCGCGCACCGTCACCGAGCAGACTCGACGCAAGGTCGAACAGTGGTCGCAAATCCGTATACGCCATTTCCATCGATGCCTTGGCCCAAGTGATAAACTCCGCGGGGCGTTGCCGGCGGTAGTAGAAATTGGCGAGGGCCCAGCGTACATCGTACTTGCGGCTGCGGCGGCCGGCCTCGAGCAGGCAACGCTCGGCTTCCGGTATATTTCCGGCGATCTCCTCCGCCAAACCAAGCCTCACCCACAGCAAGGCGTCGGCGGGCAAGCGCTCTACCGCGGCGCGATAGGCGGGGCGCGGGTCCTGCCCGGCTTCCTCTTGCCAGTGTCCGAGCGCGACATGGTGGAACGCGTTGCCGGGGTCGATGGCTGTGGCGCGTTCCAGACGATCGCGCGACGGCCAGGCGTAGAGGATCTCGGCGTATCCCCGGCGCATCGATTCCACAGCCGCGGCCACCAGCAGAACGCAAGTAATTATGCGGATTAGACCCAACGCGCTAGCTTACAATGGAACCCATGTGGGTCAACTCTGTGCTAGCTGCTGTGATGGCCGCAGGGCTTGTAGCTCGACCGGCAACGGCGGCGGGCGGATCGTTAGGAGTGGCGACGGCGGAAGGGCCCTTCACCGTCAACAGTGCGCTCGTGCGCGGAAACGCCACGTTAACGGACGGTGCGGCGGTTGAAACCACGACGGCGCCGTCGCGGCTGAATTTAGCGAGCGGCGCCAAAGTCAGGCTCGATCCGAACTCGCGGGCGCGCGTGTTCACAGACCGGGTGGTGCTTGAAAAGGGATCGGGTGAGTTGACGGCTACGCGTACCTATTCGATTGAAGCGCGGACGCTGCGAATCACACCCGAAGCGCCGAATTCGAGCGCACGAGTGGCGTTGCGTGCCGATAAAGTGGTCCAGGTAGCTTCCTCGTCCGGGCGGTTTCGCGTGCACAACGCAGCGGGCATTCTGGTGTCGAATCTCGACCCGGGTCTGGCACTCGAGTTCGAACCGCAGGTGACCGGGCCGGGCGCTCCGTCGAGCTTCGTCGGATGCGTGCTGAAGAAAGACGACAAGTTCATCGTCTACGACCAGACTACGCGCATGATCGTCGAACTGCGTGGGACGGGATTTGAGAAGGAAGCGGGAAACCGGGTGCAAGTGAACGGCACGGCACGCGCCGCGGCCCAGGGCAACACACAGGCGCTAGATGTCACCAGCGTGATCCGCATTGAACAAGGGGGCTGCGCAGACGTCGCCAAGGAAATCGGCGCCGACACAGGAACGGGGGGAGCAAAAGCAACTGCGGCATCCAAACCTGCGCGCACACCCAAATCTTCACCCGCGCCGGCATCTACGCCCGCGGGCAGCGCCGGCAGTACGGGAATGTCGGCGGGGACCAAAATCGCCATCATCGGCGCGGTGGCCGGCGGCGGCGTAGCGGCGGCGGTGGTGGCAACACAGAGTGGCAGCGACCGTTCGCGCTAGCATTCTTATTTGAGTCGCTCAGGTTACGCGGAACTTCTTGGCGGACACTCTCACCGGCGCTGGTGGGATGCGGTAATCATTACGGCCTCATCGGAGCGCCAGGCGTCGCGTTATCGCGACGAAATCGAACGGCGCCTCAGAAACGGCAAACTGCCCGCCGGGGCACACTATCTGGTAGTCCCGGATCCGGGCGACAGACGTATCGGCAGCGGTGCCGCCACTCTGCATGCCATCGCCGAGCTGGGCCACCGGTGGACGCCCAAGTGGTTCCGGAACTGGCGCGTGCTGCTGCTGCACTGCGGCGGGGATTCGCGGCGACTGCCGCAGTATTCGTTATCCGGAAAACTATTCACCGCGTTGCCCGCCAGAACGCCGTGGGGCGATGTGTCGACTGTTTTTGACGAGACCATGCTGCTGTCGCTTGCGTGGGTGCGCGACATGCCGCCGGGGTTGCTGGTAGGCTCGGGCGACGTGGTGCTGACCTTCGACCCTGCGTGTCTCGACTGGTCGCAGCCGGGGGTGACGGGCGTTGCGCTACGCCAGCCGCTTGAGGTTGCGCTGCAGCACGGCGTGTACATCAGTGACTCCGAAGGGCGCGTCTATTCGTTTCTGCAAAAGCCAAGCGAGGCGCAGGTAGTGGCGGCCGGCGGTGTCCTGGACGGCGGCGATGCGGCGCTCGATTCGGGACTGCTGTATTTCGATGCGGCTGTCTGCGAACGGCTGCCGGCGATTTCGGGCGTAGCCGACGACGTATCGATTCCGCCGATTGATCTTTACGACCATTTCACTCGCGCCCTTACCGGGCAGTGGACTCCGGATTCAGACAGCCATCCCCTGATGACTGCGCTGCACGGCGCGTTGGCCGGTACGCCGTTCTGGCGCCGTCTGGGTGACGGCGGATTTACGCACGTCGGCACCACGCGATCGTTCCACCACATCCATACCAACA
Source organism: Bryobacterales bacterium (assembly GCA_020846745.1). Classification (GTDB taxonomy): domain Bacteria; phylum Acidobacteriota; class Terriglobia; order Bryobacterales; family Bryobacteraceae; genus JADLDI01. The sequence goes on from JADLDI010000092.1 coordinate 8,344, forward strand.
CGGAACGGCCCGATGGCTTGATGGATTCGTTCGTTCCCGCCGCGCAACTGGGGCCGGGCGCGCTGGTCATCGAGTCGCACCACGAAGCCGGATTGCGGGTTGGGCGCGGCAGTATTGTCCACGGGCTCGCCGGATTGGATGCACCGATCGAAGTGCCGGAAGACGTGGTTCTCCACCAAGTGCCCGTTTTGCTGCCCGACCGGCAGAAGGCATTCACCGTCCGGGCGTACGGCGTAGAGGACGATCCGAAGGTGGCCGTGGCTTCGGGCCGCGCGCTGTGGTTCGGCCACGATCTTCTCGAGACGCTACGGTCGCTACAGATCCCCGTCGATGAGGTCTGGCCCGATCGCGTGCCCATTTCAGACCGGTCGCTATGGAATGCACGCCTCTTTGTGGCCGCGGACCTGGAGGCCGCCTGGCGCGCGGCACAATGGCTGCTTAGATATCCCGTGGATTGGGATGCGGAGCGTTGGGCGAGCGCAGAACGGTTGTCATTGGAAAGCAGTACACGTCTGGCGGACAACCAAGCCCTGAACGCTGAGCGGGACCGGCGCTATCACGCGCGCTGGCAGGCCAGTACGCTGGCCCTGGCACGCGATGGCGCCGATATCCGGCCGTTGCTGATTTCGGCGCCGGCGCTGCACGTGCTGGCCGGCGCGGCGCGCAAACTCGAAGCCGATGCGCAAACGCTCCGATTGGAGCAGCCGACCGAGGCGGCCAGCCGTTGTTTTCAAGCCGGGTTGCTGTTCGAACACGCGGGCTTGGAAGAGCAGGCCCGCCGGTCGCGCCACGACGCATTCGGATTTGTCCGCTCGGCAGTGGATCGCGCAGCCTTCGATACGTACGCCGTGGACCCCGGCCGAACAAACTGGAACGCGGCTGAAGTCAGCGTGTCCGCAGCGCCGCGTATCGACTTCGGCGGCGGTTGGAGCGATACGCCACCGTTTTGCCTCGACTGGGGGGGCACGGTCTTAAACGCGGCGCTCGAGTTGAACGGCGCCTATCCGATTCGCGCCACCGTCACGCGCATCGCCGAGCCCATCATCCGTATCACGTCGGAAGAAACCGGCGAGTGCGCCGAGTGTACCGATGCGGCAACCATCGTCGGACAGCGCTCGCCCGGCGATCCGCTTGCCATCCCCTGCACCGCGCTCCGCCTGATGGGGTTGTTCAACGACGGCGACCTCAGACGAAGGCTCGAATCGTTCGGCGGCGGCCTCGACATCCGGATGACTGTCGATCTGCCGTTGGGCTCCGGGTTGGGAACATCGTCCATCCTCGCCGCCGCGGTGGTGAAAGCGCTTTGGGAGATCGCCGGCCACCCGCTCGACGCTCAGGCCATCTCCGCGCTTGTGTTACGTGTGGAGCAGTTGATGACCACGGGCGGCGGCTGGCAGGACCAGGCGGGCGGCATCTATCCGGGCATCAAGCTGATCACCTCCGCGCCGGCCATTCATCAGCGGCTACGTGTACAGCCCGTCGCGGCGCCGAAGGACTGGTCCGACCGACTTGTCATCTACTACACCGGCATACGCCGCGTGGCGCGCAACCTGCTCGCACAGGTGGTGGGCAGCTATCTGGCGCGCGAAACCAGCACGGTCCAGGTGTTGCACTCCATTAAGACGCTTGCGGTCGAAATGGCGTATGCGATGCAGGAATCCGATTGGGCGCACTTGGGTGCGCTGATGGATCGCCACTGGGAATTGAATAAAGTGCTGGACCCCAACACAACCAACGCTCCGATCAACGAAATGCTCGCCGAGGTGCGGCCGTACGTGTATGGGGCGAAGTTGGCGGGAGCCGGCGGCGGCGGTTTTCTGATGATGGCGACGAGGAGCGCGGAGGCAGCGGCCGAACTGCGGGCGCAACTGGATGCGTCGAAGGTGTACCGGCACGCGGTGGCGATGGATGGGTTGCGGGTCGAGGTGCGGTAACCAGCCCCAGGCTCGCGCCAACTATTCCGACCAAGCACAATTGGGGTAACCGTGCCGCGGCGCGTGAGCCCGCGGTCCACCTTTTCTCATGCCGTCCGTTACACGCCCTCAGGCCCGAAGCCGAGGATGTCGTCTTCTTCCTGCCGAGTCAACGGTTCCTTCGAAAGTGGCGTTTGCAACGAAGCGCGAAATTGCTCGATAATGCCGGAGGCTTGCCCGCTGCGCGTGAGGGCGCGGTCCTCCGGCACGTTGTCCGCCGATTTTGCCTTAAAGTCATAGCCAACGGGGGCATCTCTATTTCTTCGATTGCGCGTCACGTTTCTATTTTCCAACGACTGCCGCACCGCCGTCCTGCCGTATAGTCAGAGTACGGAGGCCGAATGCGGCTACGCAGTTCTATTGTCGCGATTCTCTTTGCCGGGTTATTCCTGAATGCCCAGGAAGCCAATCAGCAGGTTCTCATTGGGCGCTTGTCGGCGCTGGCGCCATTGAGTGCCGCACAGGTGGCGGAACTCGAAAATCGTGTCCGCGTGAACGCGGGCGACGAGGCGGCGCGAACGCGCCTGCTGCGCCACTATGCCGAGTTTCCGCCCGCTCCGGGCGGCGATGCTGTTGTCCGGCAGGCTGTTATCCGGCATGCGCGGCTCGCCCATATTCTCTGGTTAATTGAGAACCGTGCCGGCAACCCCAGCACGGTTAGCCGCAAGACCGCTGTGAGTCCGTCGCGCGGACCCTATGCCGATGCCGCCGATTACTCCACCGTCTCGCGCGCGTGGGAATTCGCTGTGGCGCATGATCCAACCTCTGCGGCGGTACACCTTAACGCAGCGCGATTCCTGTTCGCCGAAAGTCCGGAGAAAGCGGAAGCGATTCTGACGCGCTTCCTTGAATTCGATCGCGACAATCGCGTTGTCGCGGCCACGCTTGGCTTCCTGTACGCCTGCGACATCTTGGGATTGACCGGTCCGTTTGAGGTGAGCGCGCGGCCCGCACAAGAGCAAACGCAGTTGGCAGGAAAGGCGCGCGCCGCCTTGGATCAGACCGCGAACGCGTTCGTCCTGGCCGGGGCTGGAACGGCACTGCCGAACCTGTTCCCGCGCACTCCGGCGGCGCGGAACCCGAACGCCGATCGCACGCCGTTTGAGTTGGCGTCAACCCTGATGGCCAAAGCTCGCCAACTCGCGCCGGGGGCGTTGGACGGTCCAATGCCGCTGGCGGGTGAGTTCGCGCGGTTTCAGGCGGGAGACGAGTTGGCTGCGCCGCAACCCCCAGTGATCACGAGCGCGGCGGCAGACGGTGGACCATCGCGATTACGCATCGCCGCCAATGTGCAGGCCGCGAAGCTGATCCAGAAGCCCGAGGCAGTTTATCCGGCTCTGGCCATGCAGGCGAGGATTCAGGGTACTGTGCGATTTGAGGTGCTGGTAGCCGAGGATGGAACCGTCGCGAATGCAACGCTCGTATCGGGCCACCCGCTCTTGGTTGCGGCCGCGCAGGAGGCGTTACGCGGGTACCGCTATCAGCCGACGCTGTTGAACGGCCGGCCGGTGGCAATCGTCACCACGGTGGACATTCCCTTCGTTATGGGAAGGTGAGTTACCGGACAAGCGCGACTTCCGCGATGCGGCCGGTAGCGGCAGAGGTCAGCCTTAAGGCGCGGGGAACGAAGTCCGCGGAAGTTGTGAACGTATACCGCCCCGTGGTGGAAGCCGCTGCCGGCAGGTCGCCGTCCCAGGGACGTCCGGTTGATGTGTCGAGAACCTCCGGATAAAAGCGGATGGCCGCGCCGTCCGCCCCGATCAACTCGGCCGTGAAGTACTGCCATCCCCAGCGCGATGGGAGCAACATTTTGTTGGTGACGTGCAAGTCGACCGTGAAGCCGTTTGGATGGCGTGAGCTACCGGTAACGCGCATATCGAGACCGTCAAAGTCGAATGGGCTGCCGGCCGCAATCTTTGCCGTTTGTAGGGCCGTCAGCCCGTCGGGACCGGCGAATGCGGAGTTCAGCTTTGCCACCGGACGCAGGTCATACCAGGCGATGCGGGCGCGGTTGCGGAGATAAATGCCGAGTTGCAGGTCGGTATAGGCAGCCGGAACCTCAATCACCTCGATAAACTTGGCGGACCCGCCTGGCGGGATCTTCGTGCTGATTGCGGCCAGCGTTGCCGGATCGTATCCGAGGATGAACTGGAACCGGCCCGGCCCTTCAAACCGCTTCCAAACACGGATGGCGAACATCTCACCCGACGTTAAACGCGCTTCGGTTTCAGGGGAGAGATTGCGCGCGGTTCCGCGGAACACTATCAGTTTCTGATCGGCTTTGGCAAGGACATTGCCATGCTTGTTCGGGAAATGGAGAGCCGATTCGACAGCGTCCAAGGTAATCTCAAACTTCTTCGCATAATCGACTTTGATCTTGCCGTAATCGTCCGGATCTTCGCCGATCACGTACGGCTTACCGAGCGCCGCGGTTGGTGTGAACGGTTTAGGCGCGGCTGCCGGTTGCTGGGCAAAGGCGTAGCCGACGAAGAGCGGAAAGAGAACGGCGCGCATTCCCTATCCTCGACTTAAATAGGCGAAGCGCGCAATGAATAGAGCGGCCAGTACCCACACCAGCCACGACACTTCACGAGCGCGCCCGGTCAGCAGGCGGATGAATGCGTAGCTGGTGAATCCGACGGCCAGCCCGTTCGCGATCGAAAACGAGAGCGGAATAACGGTCAGCGTCAGAAACGCCGGAATCGCCACGCCTGCATTTTCCCAATCGATTTCGGAGACGTGCGACAACATGGCGGCGCCAACCAGGATCAGCGCAGGACCGGTAGCGGCGGCGGGAATGGCCCCCGCGAGCGGCGCGAGAAACAGCAGGATGAGGAACAGAAAACCTGTAACGATGGAGGTGACGCCGCTGCGTCCGCCCGCGACGATGCCGGCCGTGGATTCGATATAACTCACCACCGTCGACGTGCCCGCGCAGGCGCCAACCATTGTGGCCGTCGCGTCTGTCAAAAGAATCCGGTTGATGCGCGGAATGCGCCCGTCCGCTTCCATCAGGCCAGCCTTCTTCGAAACCGCCACCAGCGTGCCGAGGTTATCGAACAGGTCGACGAACAGGAAGACGAACAGGATTTCCAACAGGCCCAGCCGCAACGCGCCGCCGATATCCAACTGGAAAGCGGTCGCAGTAATTTCGCTTAACGAGTAATATCGCGGTGTGAACTGCGTCAGCCCAAGCGCGGCAGATGCGGCGGTGATGGTGAGAATTCCGAACAGGATCGCGGCCCGCACGCCACGCGCCTGTAATGCCGCCATGATCAGTAACCCGGCGGCGGCCAGCAGTGTCGTGGGATTGCGCATGTTGCCGAGCGTGACCGTGGTGGCCGGGTCCGCCACGATGAGCCCTGTATTGCGGAAGCCGATAAACGCAATGAACAACCCGATGCCGACCGCCACCGCCGGGTACAACTCATGCGGTAACGATGTAAAGAGCTTTTCGCGAATACCAGCCAGCGTGAGCAGCATGAATGCGACACCAGATAGAAACACCGCTCCGAGCGCCACCTGCCACGGTACGCCCATGCCTTTTACCACCGCGTACGCGAAATACGCGTTTAGTCCCATGCCCGGCGCGAGCGCGATCGGGTACCGTGCAAATGCGCCCATCAGGATAGACGCGAACCCGGCCGAGGCACACGTCGCGGCCATTACTGCCGTTACAGGCATACCGGCGTCGCCCAAAATCGTCGAGTTCACGAAGACGATATACGCCATCGTGACGAACGTCGTGATACCGGCCAGGATTTCCTGGCGCCAGTTGGTCCCCAGCCGCGCGAACTCAAAATAGACTGCCAGCCGATCGAGCATCAACGCTCTATGGTATGCCTCGCCGGCTCTTAGTGTTGATGCATCGCCACGATCTCTTCGAGATCTTTGCCGAAGTCCTCGTCCAGAGTTACAGCCGAATTGCGCTGCTTGGCCTCGCGGAGGATTTCGGTGATCGGCCTTCCGCTTCGGCTCTGTGCGCGAAGAACCGCCACAGGCCGGTGGTCCTGCTCGATGACTATCTCGATGCCCTGTTGCACTTTGGCGAGCACAGCATGCAGATCGCGCGCAACTTCAGCTTCGCTCATGTGAACAGTTGCCATCCCCTTCATTATGGCTCGTCTTTTCAGATACCCCTCGGCGCCGCATCCGCCCCCTGCCGCCGTGTGGTATGCCTGAACTTTCATGGGTCAGCAGAGTTTCCTCATTGTCGGCGGCGGGATCGTCGGCTTGGCCACCGCTCTACGGCTTCTCGAGAAAGAGCCCCGTGCATCGGTTACGGTTCTTGAGAAGGAAAAGCAGGTGGGGCAACATCAGACCGGTAACAACAGCGGAGTCTTGCACGCCGGCCTCTACTACAAACCCGGTTCGCTGAAAGCGCGGCTGGCGGTTCAGGGTATCCGGCAGATGGTCCGGTTCTGCCAGGAAAACAGCGTGCCGCACGAGATCTGCGGGAAAGTCGTCGTCGCCACCGCCGAAGAGGAACTGGGGCGCCTGAACGACCTTTACGAGCGCGGGCAGCAGAACGGACTCGCCAACCTGCGCCTGCTCAACAAGGAGGAGATCCGCGAGATTGAACCGCACGCGGCGGGCATCCGGGCCGTTCGTGTGCCCGAAGAAGGCATTGTCGATTACGCGCAAGTCTGCGCACGAATGGTGGACCACATCACCCGGCGAGGCGGACGTGTGGTGACGCAGGCACGTGTCGCCGCGATACGCCCAATTGGGGCTGAGTTTGTCGCGGAGACTACGGCCGGTGAGTTTCGGGGCGGATTCATCATCAACTGCGCCGGCCTGCACTCCGATCGCGTGGCCGAACTGGGCACCGGGCAGCGCGGCGTGCGCATTGTCCCGTTTCGCGGCGAATACTTCAAACTCCGCCCCGAGCGGCAGCACCTGGTGCGGCACCTGATCTACCCTGTGCCGGACCCGAAGTTTCCCTTCCTGGGCGTACATTTCACGCGGCTGATTCATGGCGGCGTGGAGTGCGGTCCGAATGCGGTGTTGGCGTTTAAACGTGAGGGCTATACGAAAAAGGACATCAGTCTCGCCGACCTCTGGGACATCTTCTCGTTCCCCGGCTTTTGGAAATTTCTGATGAAGTACCCCAGCGTATCGTGGCACGAACTGCGGCGGTCGTTCAGCAAGCGGCTGTTCTGCGAGTCGTTGCAGCGCCTTGTGCCTGAGGTGCGGCAAGAGGACCTGACCACCGGCGGCGCGGGCGTGCGCGCACAGGCGATGGCGCCCGACGGAGCCTTGCTTCAGGATTTCCATTTCGTGCACGCGCCGCGACAGCTTCATGTCGTCAATGCGCCCAGCCCCGGCGCCACGGCGTCACTGGCAATCGGAGAGGAGATTGTGAGAGAGTTGAACGCTAAGGGAGGGCTGTAACGACGATGAGTGCCGTTGCGGAAACACGCACGCTGGAATTGCTGCGCAGGTATGAAGAGAAGACGCCGGGCTCGCGTGCTCTGGCGGAGCGTGCGCGGCAGATACTGCCGAACGGCGTGACCCACGTCGGCCGGTACCTGGAGCCCTACTCGCTGTATGTGTCCCATGCGGCGGGTTCCCATAAATGGGACGTGGACGGCAACGAATATATCGACTACTTCGGCGGGCACGGGGCGTTGATCCTGGGCCATTGCTATCCGGCGGTGCTTGAGGCGGTGGCCTCGCAAATCGGTTTGGGCGCTCATTATGGTGCTTCGCACGAACTGGAAGTGCGTTGGGCCGAGCAGATTTGCTCGATGATCCCGTCGGCACAAAAGCTGCGGTTCACGGTAACAGGCACAGAGGCGACGCATCTCGCGATGCGCGTGGCGCGTGCGTTCACCGGCAAGCGCCGTGTCGTACGGTTCGCCGGACACTTCCACGGCTGGCACGACCATGTATCGTTCCCCATGGGGGGCGCGCCGGGCATTGTGCCGGGCATCACTGACGACACCACCATCGTTGCGCCCAATGACTTGGAGGCGGTGGAACGGGCACTCGAAGCGGGCGATGTCGCACTGGTGATGATCGAACCCACGGGCGCGACCTTTGGCCAAATCCCAACGCGGGGAGAGACGCTGCGCGCTCTTCGCGAACTCACGTCCGCTTACGGTACGCTGCTGATGTTCGACGAGGTGATCGCCGGGTTCCGCTGCTCGCGCGGCGGGGCGCAAGGCTTTTATGGCGTCACACCGGACCTGACGTCGCTCGCCAAGATCATCGCCGGCGGATATCCCGGCGCCGCGCTGGCAGGCCGCGCCGATGTACTGAGCGTGCTCGACTATCGCCGCAACGACGGGAAAATCCAAGCGCCGCTCGTGCCGCATCAGGGCACCTACAACGCCGGTCCGGTCTCAGCCGCGGCCGGGTTGGCGACCCTCAAAGTACTGAACGAGACCGATGCCATTGCCCGCGCAAATCACGTTGCCGCCGGCCTGCGCGACGGCATGAACGAAGTGCTGCGCCGCAAGAATCTCGGCTGGTGCGTCTACGGCGAATTCTCCGATTTCCACATCTACATGGGCGGCGATGTGACGCCGGGCCGGCCAGAAGAGATCTATGAAGCGAAGGTCCCCTGGAGCCGTCTGAAGGGCGCGACGCCCGCCGAACAAATTCACCAACTTCGTGTGGCCCTGCTGTGTGAAGGCGTCGATATCGTCGGCTGGCCCGGCGGCATTACCTCAGCCGTTCACACCGACGAAGACGTTCAACGCACCGTCGCCGCTTTCGCTGCTGCCGTGGAGCTTTAAGCGTGCCCCCCACGCGGGCGCGCTATTCGGTGTTGGCGCTGGTGTTCTTCGCGGCCGTGATCACATATCTCGACCGCGTGTGTATCTCCGTGGCCGCGCCCGCCATGCAACGCGAACTCGGGTTGACCCAGTTTCAGTTCAGTTGGGTGTTCACGGCGTTCTATCTTGCCTATACGATCTTCGAGATGCCCGCCGCGTGGTTGAGCGACCGTTGGGGTCAGCGCACCACGATGATCCGCATCGTCGGCTGCTGGTCCGTTTTCACGATTCTCACCGGTGTGGCGCGAACTTACCCCACACTGCTCATTACCCGCTTCGTGTTCGGCGCCGGCGAAGCAGGCGCGTTCCCGACATTGTCGCGAGCTATCTCGCGATGGTTCCCCGTGGATGCACGGTCGCGCGCCAACGGGCTGATGTGGGCCGGCGCGCGATTCGGCGGTGCGGTGTCGCCTGCGCTTGCCGTCGCCGTGATGGCCTGGATGGGGTGGCGCGGCGCGTTTGCATTGTTCGGCGCCGTGGGCCTGATCTGGGTCGCGATCTGGGCATGGTGGTACCGCGACGATCCGGCTGCGCACCCCGCCGTCAACCCCGCCGAACTCGCGGAAATCGAACAAGGCGTGGCCCCGCCGCCCAAGCGCGGCGAACCGGTGCCCTGGCGCAGGCTGCTGCTGGATCGCGACCTGCTGATGCTCTGCTCGACCTACTTCGCGTCCGGCTTCGGATTCCAATTCTTCGTCACCTGGCTGCCTACTTATCTCACCAAGGAATACGGCCAGTCGCTCACGCGCTCGGGCCTCTATTCGTCACTGCCTTTGCTGGCCGGGGCCACCGGTTGTCTGGCCGGCGGCATGCTGGCCGACTACATCACGCGCCGCACGGGGAGCCTGATGTGGGGACGGCGATCTGTCGGTGCGGGCGGATTCCTGTTGGGCGCAGCAGGCTTCGTGGCCGCGATCAACGCCGGTTCCGCTGAGACGGCCATCGCCAGCCTGGTGCTTGCCTCCGGCGCGCACGACATGATCCTTCCGGTTCTATGGGCGTCCTGTACCGACATCGGCGGCCGTTTCGGCGGTACGGCGTCGGGTTGGGTCAACCTGGCGTCCAGCCTCTCTGGAATGACCGCGCCGCTTGCGTCCGCCTGGCTGGCCGACGCTTTCGGATCGTTCGCCCCAGTCTTCTATGTCGCTGCCGCTCTTTACCTTTTGAGCGGCGCGCTGTGGCTGATCATCGACCCGCGCCGCCGCGAAATTTCATAACATCGTGTAGCGAGGAAAACTGTGCCGAAAACCCCGTACCTGTATCAACACCATACCTGGGTGGAGTTGGGTGAAGTTGCTAAGAAGAACCCCGTCGTTGTGCTGCCCATCGGCAGTGTAGAGGACCACGGCCCTCACCTGCCGCTCGATGTCGACAACTTCCTGATCTGGTCTATCTGCGAAGAAGCCGCCAAACGCGCCGAGGGCGACATCCTGCTCATGCCGATCATCCCGTTCGGCTATGAGACGCACCACATGGATTTTCCTGGAACCATTGACATCCAAATGGAGCACCTGCTGCACTTTGTCCTGGATGTCACGAAAAGCGTGGCCCACCACGGCTTCACGCGGATTCTGATTGCGGACGGCCACGGGTCGAATATGCCTATCCTCGACCTGGTGTCCCGCCGCACAATCCTCGAAACCAATGCGCTCTGCGCTGCGTTCATCTGGCCGCAACTGGCCGTGGACGACATCAAGAAGATTCGCGAATCGGGCCGCAGCGGCATGTCGCACGCCTGTGAACTCGAAACGTCGGTTTACCTCTATCTCGATTCGGGCCGCGTCCAAATGGACAAAGCGATCAAGGAAACCAACCAGCCGCCGTCGGAATTCATCTGGAACGACCTCATGAATCCCGGTCCGATCAAGATGATGGACTGGTGGACCAAATTCTCAAAATCCGGCATCAATGGCGACCCCACGCTGGCCACGCCCGAGAAAGGCCGCATCGTGTTTGAAGCCGTGGTGAACAACTTCGTACGCCTGGTGCGCGACTTCAAAGGGCGGCCCGAAGGCGAGCGCGTCGACTGGCATAAGCAGCAGTGGAAGGGATAACGGCTCCCGCTCCCTGCGATACGAACTAAGCCGTAGGCTCGAACTTCCAGGCCGGCGGAGTAATGCCCTTCACGCGCAGGTACGTCACGATCTGCCCGCGATGATGGGCTGTGTGCATATAGGCTCGAAAGCAGATATCCGTCGCGCTGTGCGACTTTGGGGTCCGGCCCGTTTTCAAGTCCTTCCGCTGGAAGTCCGCCTCGGTGCACTTGCCGAGCACCTCCGCAACATAGTCGAACGAAGCCACGACATACTGCCGCACCCAAGCCTTATCCGCGGATTTGGCCGTTTTTTCGAGCATGGCCCGGTCCATCGGCAGCGTCTCCGGAACAGGCGCCAGGCCAAAGCTGCGGAAATAGGCGGCATTGGCGAGCGCCAGGTGGACCAGTTGTTCCCCAAACGTCCGCTGCTCCGGGTTCGGCTTCGACGTGAAGCCATCGGCGGGCATCGCGTCCAGAATCTCGAGTGTGTAGTCCTTCGTATCCTTCCAATGAGCCGTGAAGCTTGTGTGGAACTCTTTGAGAAACGGGTTGGCCCAGCCGGCGGGAGCGGCTTGGGTCGAGACGGCGGCGGTGGCGGCGGTAATGGAGCCCAGAAGGTGACGGCGTCGCATGCTCTGTATGGTGTATCAGTACCCCGCTGCCGGTCAACAACGCGCGACAATCGAGAGATGTTCGGCCTTCTCGCCCTAGCTGCCATCACCTTTCATGCGGACTTTGAAGGCGGCAGTCTCGGCAAAACCGACACCATCGGTCCAACGCATTTCCGCCTGCATATGTTGGGGGAAGTGGACCAGGACAAGCGTAATCGCCAAGCCAGTTGGTATTACTTCCGCATCGACGGGGCCCGCGGCCAGGACCTGACGCTCGACCTCGTCGACCTCCCTGGCGAGTACAACTACAGGCCCAACAGAGGCGCCATCGTCGCCGAAACGCGGCCCTTCTTCAGCGCCGACGACAAGACCTGGACCACTTTAGAAACGACCTCGTACGACGCCGCCGAACCCCACCTTCGCCTCAAGATCCGGCCGACAGCCGACCGTATCTGGATCGCCCACACGCCGCCCTACACCACGCGGCACCTGAACCACCTGCTCGCCTCACTGAAAGGCAATCCTCATGTAACCCGCCAAGCGGTCGGGAGAACCGTTGGCGGGCGCGACATACCGCTGTTGACCATAACGGAGCGCGGGCAGGTAGGTAGCAAGAAGGTCATCTGGATCCTCTTCCGCCAGCACGCCTGGGAATCGGGCAGTTCGTGGGCCGGCGAAGGCGCGATCCGCTTTCTCACCTCCAGCGACCCCGCCGCCGTCCGCATCCGGCAACAAGCCGTCTTCAAGATTTTCCCCATGTGCGACCCCGATGGTGTTATCCGCGGCGGTGTCCGCTTCAATGCCAACGGCTACGACCTCAACCGGAACTGGGACCTGGTCGATCCGAAGAAGATGCCCGAGATCGCCGCGCAGCGCCAGGCGATTCTCGACTGGGTGGACCGTGGCGGACGGGCCGACATGCTGCTTACCCTGCACAACGACGAAGGTCCCGAGTACATCGGCGGACCTCCCGGCGAAGAGCACCGGCCCTTGCTTGAGCGCTTCGCCCGATTGATAGAAGCCAGCCCCGTGTTTCAGCAGAACCGCAAAGCAGCGCTTGCGGAAACCAGTACCACCGCCGGTAAACCCGGGCGTATGAGCTTTCCCCAAGGCATGTATCACGACCGCAAACTCGCGGCCTTCCTGATCGAGCTGCGCTGCTTCCCGCACCCCGAACTCGGCCGTGAACCCAACATACCGGACCGTCTCCGGTTCGGACGCGATCTAGTCCAAGCCATGGCATCGGCTGTGCAGCAGTAGTGGCCGGCGGAACTGATCACTTTCTAAACACATCAAAATAGGACCTTTCGGTCGGTACTGATTTCGGATTACTGGGTCTTGAAACCCTGACATTCAGGTTTTATAATCGGCCACGGATCGTGCAAGAGGGAACATACAATGAAGTTCTCCCAACGTTGGCTCCTACCGTTAGCGTCCGTTTGCGTCCTTGGTTCCATCGAGGGGGCGCGCCTCGAAAAGGCGCTGTTGCTCAAAGCGGCGCCCACTACCGGCTGTTCGGCGACCATCGCCAACCCGCCTGCCAGCTTTACCACCTTTCTCACTACCGATGAGCAGGCGGTATTGTGGTTCGCCGTCAGCGATGTGAGGATCGGCGATATCGCATCAACCGAGTACTACACCCCGTCGGGCCAGTTCTATGTTCCGACCAGCGGGTCGTGGGAGCCTGCCAAGGCCGCGGGAACTCACTGTTATGTGGATACCCCGCTCGACATAGCCGGCAACGCCCCGGCGCGCCTTACGGGGACGTGGAAGGTTCGCATCATCCTCAACACCCAGATCCTGACCGAGCTTCAATTCACCATTCAGGAACCCGGCACGAGCGGAAGCTTTCAACTCGCCGCGAACCTGATCCGCAACCCCGGCGCGGAAGGCGGATCGGCGAGTCCGAACTGCACCTCGGTAGTCGCGATTCCAGAGTGGACCGCCGATAACCTCGCCGTGGTGTGCGCCTACGCCAATAGCGGTGGAGGACCGGACCGAACGTCGCCCGGTCCGCCGGATCGCGGCAACAACTTCTTCAGCGGAGGCACTTCGGCTGATGCCGTGATCTCCCAAACCATCGACCTGTCCGGTGCTGCCTCAAATATCGACGCCAACAACCTCAACTACTCGCTGTCGGGATACCTGGGCGGATGGCAAGGCCAGAACGATAGTGTCACCGTAGAGGTCGGATTCCGGAACGCGAGCGGAGCGGCGTTAGGCACAGTTCGCATCGGTCCGGTCGTTGCCTCGGATCGGAATTCCGTTACCGGCTTGCTCTTGCGGCAGGGTACGGGAATGGCGCCATCGGGTGCGCGGTCGGCGCTGGTGAGCGTCAAGTTTCACCGCACGGAGGGATCGTATAACGACAGCTATGCGGATAATCTATCGCTGGTGTTCGCGACCGGGCAGGTATCTGGCGGCGGAGGCACCGGTGGCGGCGGCGGAACGGGTTGCAACTACATGCTCAGTCCGCTGACACAGTCGGTACCCGGTACAGCGGCCACCGGACTGGTTTTGGTCAACACCGCGACCGGCTGCCAGTGGACTGCCACCAGCAACGCTTCCTGGATCACCATAACCGCTGGGCAATCCGGTACGGGTTCGGGCGCGGTCTCCTATAACGTGGCCGCCAACCCGAACGCCGCCACACGAACGGGCACGGTGACCATCGCCGGCCAAACCCATACGGTGACGCAAGCAGCCGGTGGAGCGGCCGCCTGTACGTACGACATCGTTCCAACGTCCGCCTCGGTGACGGCGCTGGGCGGCGCAGGTGCGTTTGCACTTTCGACTTCCGCGTCAACCTGCGCCTGGGCTGCGACAACCAATGCACCGGCATGGATAACGCTGACCGCGCCGACTTCGGGCACCGGCACTGCCACGATTCGTTACACGGTTGCGGCGAACACCGCCTCGACATCGCGCGTTGGCGCCATCTCCGTGGGCGGCAAGACCTACACGATTACCCAGGCAGCGGCCGCGGTTGCCGGGGCTCCCACGATCGACCTCGGCGGAGTAGTCAATGCGGGTAGTTTCGTCTCCTCCGATTTCCCCAACGGGGGCATCGCCCAGGGATCCTTCTTCTCCGTGTTTGGGAAGAACCTTGGGCCCGCCAATTACGTGCAAGCCCAGGAGTATCCGTTGCGCACGACGTTGTCGGGGGCCGGCGTTCGCGTCACAGTCGGGTCCACTTCAGTGGATGCATGGCTGTACTTCGTGTCTGCCACGCAGATCAACGCGGTGCTTCCATCTAATACTCCCGTAGGAGACGCAACGCTGACGGTGACCTACAACGGCGTGACAAGCGCGTCGACCAGGATCAGGGTCGTGAAGTCGAACTTCGGCGCATTTACGACGGCCGCGGGCAAAGGCCCCGGCATTTTCCAGAACTTCGTTTCCGCAACCGAAACGCCGCTCAACACGACGGCCAACGCTGCGCATCCGAGCCAGGTGGTGATCTTGTGGGGTACCGGGCTTGGACCGATCACCGCTCCGGACAACATGCCGCCCCCCGCCGGCGACCTGCCGGTGGATGTCCAGATTCTGATTGGCGGAAAGGCCGCCAAGAAGTTGTACGCGGGCCGCGCTCCCTGCTGCGCCGGCGTCGACCAGATTGTTTTCGAGGTTCCGGCCGACGCGGTCATGGGGTGCTACGTTCCGGTGCAGATCAAGGTTGGCGACATCGCCGCCAATCCGATCACCATTGCCCTGTCGAAGGAGACGCGATGCAGCGATCCGGGTAATCCTTTCGGCGACCTCGCGACACGTGGGGGCAAGGCGGGCATTCTTGTCCTTGCTCGCGTGAATGCCTATGCATCGTTGCAAACGGGGCAGCCGCCTGCCGACATAACGCTCGACCTCGGCGCCGGCATCTTTATGAATCAGGCGGCCGGTGGCGATATGGGGTTTAATATGTTGCTCTCGCTGCCTCCGCTCGGGACCTGTACGGCGTTCAGCGGTTCTGTCGACGCCAGTTCGCTGCTGGGCGGGTCGACGGATAGTCTCTCGGCGCCGATCACGTGGCTTGATGCCGGCAAGGCCCTGTCCGTGACCGGTCCGAAGGGAACGATGCTGCTGGCGGCGGCCGACGAAGAGAAAGGCGGCGCCCCGTACATCGGTTTGCTGGGAGGCACGTTGCCGCTGCCGGGCGTGTCAAGCACGCCGCTGTTCCTTGATGGCGGATCGTATTCGGTCTCAGGCGCCGGCGGAAAGGACATTGGCCGGTTCAGCGCCACCTTTACCCTACCCAACGCGATCACCTGGACCAATCGCGACAGCCTGACCGAAATCAACCGTCGGAATGGCGTGACATTTCGATGGTCTGGCGGCAACGCCAAGCAAGCTGTGATTTTGGCGGGCGCGGCAACCGATCAGAAGACCAAGGCGAGCGCCGGGTTCATGTGTCTCGCGCCGGGCGAAGACGGCCAGTATACTGTGCCTTCCACAATGCTCGACAGTCTGCCGGCCATCAGTACAACCTCGCTCGAAGACTCCGGCGCCGCGCTCATCCTCGGCACCGTTCCACGTGGGACCGAAACACCCCACTTCAGCGCACCGGGACTCGATTCCGGGATCGTCATGAGCGGTTCACTGTCCCTTCGGACGGTGACCGTGAAATAGCTGTCGACCGTGTTTCTCCTCCTGCTGGCACTGGCGGCCGCCGACCCCGGCCGCCACGTGCTCTTGTTCGTCCACGACGGCCTCCGGCCCGACACTCTTCACGAGGCGCTGAGTTCCGGCCGTCTCCCCAACCATCAGCGGCTGCTTGCCGGCGCGACGGAGTACACCAATGCGCGTACCGTGTTCCCGTCTGTCACCCTGCCGGCGAACGCGTCGTTGATCACGGGCCGCTATCCCGCCGAGCATGGCATTCCGGGTAATCACTGGTTTGACGCGGAGGCGAATGACGAAGTGGACTACATGACCCCGCTCTCGATGGCGTGCGTCTATGGGTTCACGCTGTTTGAAGGCAGCAAGTGTGCCGGTGGTCTGGCGAACAGCCACCTTCGCGTTCCGACTGTATACGAGACGCTGACTGCCGCCAACCTCACCAGCTTTGTCTCATTCCATCCGTATTGGCGCGGCGCCACCCGGTTCCGTTCCCCAACGATCCTGGAGGCCCTCTCGTTCTGGGACGGCAAGAATATTAAGTACGGCGTTCTGGACCGGCGCATGATGGCCCATGCGATCGATCTGCTCGAATCCGAAGGACAGCCGAATCTGTTTACGCTCTATTTCGCGGGGACAGACGGCACGGCACATGAAGCGGGACTGGTTGCGGAAGCCGGTTATCTGGCCGATGTCGTCGATCCGCTGATCGGGCAGTTTCTCGACCGGCTCGACGCAATGCGCCCGGAATGGCGACAGGACACGAAAGTCATATTGACCTCGGACCATGGGCGAACCGATTGCGACCCTACGGCGCAGGATTTGACGCTGCCGGAACGGATTCGCGCAGTGCTCGCCACTTCAGGCGGCAGCTATCGCCTGATTCCGAACGGCCCCGCGGTGTACATCTACCTCTACGAGGTGACGGAGGAGTTCCGCAATTCGCTCGCCGCTCGTCTGCGGCAGGAATTGAACGTCGCCGCGGTTGCGTCCACGGAAGGTGAGATGCCTGCCGGATTCTACTCGGACCGTGCTCCGCACCTGTTGGTTACGTTGCCCGAGGGGCAGTTTTACGGCGGCTGCCACGAGGTTACCGGGCACGGCAGCAATTTCGACGACGATCGGAAGGTGCCGCTTCATATCGTGACTCCCGGCGATCCGGCCGGCATAGCAGCAGACGAAATCTCCACCACGAGCGTGGTGCGCACGATTCTGAGCTGGCTCGGTGTAGCGATCAAGAAGGCTAGTACGAACCAGCAAAGGCATTGGAGTATAGTGGACTGCTGATGGCTCACACAATGACGCGCCGCGGTCTGTTTTCGGTTCTTTCTGGCGGACTCTATCAGGCTTGGTCGCAGGCCGGCGCAGTGAAAATCGAACGGGTCGAAACAATTAAAGTCGTGGTGCCGATGAAGAAGGGCGTGGTTTCGAGCGATAACTACGGACCGACGCTCGATATGCGGCTGGTCGAGTTCGATCGCTATCCCAAGTACATCCTGAAACTCCACGCGTCGAACGGCATGGTGGGCCTGGGTGAGACGGCTCGTGAGGTGCCGGAGACGTCGGTTAAGCGGAACGCGGAATACGTGCAGGGCAAGGTCCTGGGGCAGTTCGATCTCTCGCTTCCGACGCTCGGCCTGCCCGAACCTCGAACGGCCGACGCTTTTGAAATCGCGATCTACGACCTGCTGGGAAAGACGTCCGGCATGTCTGTCTGTGCCCTGCTCGGCGGGTGTTACCAAAAGAAGGTCGCCGTCTCATACTGGACGGGCCAGCGGACCTTCGACGATCTGGTCAACGTCGGGCTGCGCGCCGTGGAACTGGGGTTCAAGAACCTGAAGTTCAAAGCCCGTTTCGGCGATCCTATCGACCGGCAGTTGGAGGCGGTCGCCAAGGCCTGCCCCAACCTGACCTTTATCGTCGACTTCAACTCCTCGTACCCGGATGTCCACAGCTTCCTCCCCATCGCTCACCGGCTGCAGGGTTACAAGCTCACGATCGAAGATCCCGTGCCGAAACGGCTCGACTGGTTCAAGCAACTGCGTTCACGCCTGACCATCCCCTTCGCGCTGACGCCCGTCAGCCCGCAGCAGATGTGGGACGCCATTCGCATGGAAGCCGTCGATGTTTTCAACCTCGGCGGCGATATGCGCAGCTTCGTGCGTGCGGGCGTCATCGCCGAACGCGCCGGTATTGCCGCCTGGCACGGTTCCGGCGTCGAACTCGGCATCCGCGACATGTCATTCGTCCATGCCGCCGCGGCAACCCAGAGTTGCACCATCCCATCCGATACGCTCAGCTACATGCGCGAGCACGACCTGCTGGCCCAGCGCTTCAAGGTCAAGGACGGCTTCATCGAGGTCCCGCAGAAACCGGGTTTGGGTGTAGACGTCGATGAAGACGCTTTGAAGCGTTTCCGCGTCGCTTAGCTCGGCCAGTTAGAGCCCCCGCATGTGGAAGCCGCCGTCGACGTTTAGTACCTGTCCGGCCGCGTAGTCCAGTAGTCCGTCTGCGATCGCCCGCACGGCTTTCGCCACATCCGCCGGCTCGCCCATCCGCCGCTGCGGGATCAACCCGCCGGCGATGCGCTCTTCGTACACCTTCTCCACTGCGGCGATCATATCGGTTCGGATCACCCCGGGCCGGATCTCAAACACCTGGATACTGTGCGGCGCCAGCCGCTGGGCATAGAGCGACACGCTCATCGCCAGGCCGGCTTTCGAAATGCAGTACTCCGCGCGGTTGACCGATGCCGCGAACGCCGAGACAGACGTAATGTACACGATCCGTCCCGACCCCTGTTCCAGCATCCATTTCGCCGCCAGTTGTGTCAGAAAGTGCGGACCCTTCAAGTTCGTATGAATCAGTTCGTCGAAGCTCTCTTCGGTCGCCTCAAGGACATCGGCGCGTACCCGCTGGCTGATGCCTGCATTGTTCACCAGCAGGTCCACCCGTCCGAACTTAGCCCGTGTGAATTCGATCAGCGCCACACGATCCGCCGCCTGCGAGACGTCGCATTGGAAGATCTCGCACGCGGTCTTTTCCTGCAGGGACTGCGCCGCATCGAGCCGGCCTTTGTACGTGGCGACCACATGGTGAGTCGGCGCCAGTTCCTCCGCGATCCCACGCCCGATCCCCCGCGAAGCTCCCGTAATCACAGCGACCGGTTTCATGCCGCCTCCTTCAACGCACGCTCAATCGTTCCGGCCAGGTCCGCCGGCGAGAATTTCTCGATCAACACGTTCTCGCCGATGAAAACGGTAGGTGTCTTCGCGACTCCCCTGGCAACCCCTTCCTGATAGTCCTGTTCAACGGCCGCTTGCAAGTCGGCGTCGCCGAGCGCGGCGATGGCTTCCATCCCGTCCACCCCATGAGCGGCGGCGAACTCACGTAGCCGGTCGCCAAAATCCATCATGGAAATCGACCGGAAGTCCGCCAGCAGATACCGCCGGAACTCCAGCCCAACAACGGAGTCGCGCTGTGCAAAGAACCGCGCCGCCACGGCCGCCAGCCGGGCCCATGAGTGCTTAGGCAGCGGAAAGTCGCGATGCTCGACGGCCACCTGCTCCCGATAGGCCGGTAACAGATGGTCATCCAGCATCTTGCGCAGCACGGCACAATCGCCGCACTGGAGGTCTTCATAGATCAAAACTCGAACAGAAGCGTCAGGATTGCCTTCCACGAGGCGGTTATTGGAGGGCTGAAGCATAGCGAACATTGTCAGGATAGCGGATGCATCAGCGTCGCCACATGTGGCTACGATGGGTATATGCAAACCGGCATTCGCGATTTAAGGGACAATCTGAGCCGGTATCTTCGGCAGGTCGAAGCTGGCGAAATAATCAAGGTGACCGCCCACGGGAGAGTAGTAGCGGAGTTGGTTCCGCCTCGAGCCAACGCCACGCGCACAGGTTCCTTCGAACGCTTGGTTGCCGAAGGGTTAATTACCCCTCCGGTGGAAGCGGGCGATCCACTGGAATTCTTCCCTGATATCAACCTTCCTCCTGGCACGGTCGCAGCGTTAGTCGACGAAGATCGTGGCTAAGTCTGCCGGGCGATCCAGGCGGCATATAGGCATACAGCGGCCGCCTGCGCTGGTGACTGTAGTGACGCGCGACGCTCGGGTTCGGGAGAATGCAGCTGCCCTCGGCTACCGTGTCGCCTGACCACGTCCTGCCTCAACCATTTCCTCCTGTAAACCACCCGCCACGCTATCCTGGGAAGTAGGATGCGGCGTACCCGCCGGCTGTTCTTGCTGGCACTCGTAGTTATTATTGCGGCAGTGGCTACGTCGTACTACGTCCAAAAGGGACTGCAAAGCCGCCAGACTCCTCCCAAACCACAGCGTCTCAACGCCGGCGTTCAGGCTTCCAGTCGCGATTGGGTCTACTACAAAGGCGATGGCGACCGGCCGGTGGTCGAAGTCCGCGCCCGCGACATGGAACGCGTCGAGCAACCCGTGGCCAAATTGATGCTCAAGGGCGTCCAACTCAAGCTGTATCACAAGGATGGCAAACAGTTTGACTTCGTGAAGTCAGAGGCCGCCGAGTTCCACGAAACCGAAGGCACGATGTTCTCGGACGGCGATGTCGAGATCACGCTGGGTGTACCCGAAGAGGCAAAGGACAAGCCCGGCCGCCTGCTCACCATCCGCAGTTCGGGGGTGAAGATCATCTCCGGAAGCGGCAAAGTATCGACTGATCGTAAGACGACATTCGCGTTCGACTTGGGCGATGGCGAAGCCGAAGGCGCCGAATACGACCCGCAAACCCGCGAACTGATCCTCCGCAACGCCGTGGACCTCCGCTGGCGCGGCGAAGGCGACAAGGCAAAACCCATGCAGGTCCAGGCCGGGCGCCTGTTGTACCGCGAAGGCGAGTCCAAGGTGTACCTGACTCCCTGGTCGAAGTTCCGCCGGGCGAACCTGAGCCTTGAGGCCGCCGACTCGGTCGTGACCATCGAGGAGGGTGCTATCCGTCTCGTGGAGGCTCAGAAAGCCACGGGCCGCGATCAGTATCCCAACCGGCAACTTGCTTTCGGAGCGAATGAACTACGGATGGGCTTTAACACCAAGTCGGAGGTCGAGAAGATCACCGGCGTCGGTGAGGCGCGTCTGGAATCGGTTGCCGGCCTGTCGCGAACGGACATCCATACCCGCCAGATCGACCTCGACTTCACGGTCACCGAACAAGGCAGCCAACTCACCACGGCCACCGCTAATGGTGGATCTATCCTCGAAACGAAGCCGGTCGCGATGAACGGAGCAAAGACGCCGCCCAATCGCATTCTGAAGTCGGAATCCGTTGTCGCCAAAATGCGGCCCGGCGGGGAAGAGATCGAGCAGATCGAGACCCACAGCGCGGGTACGCTTGAGATCATCCCCAACGTTGCCGGCCAACCGCGGCGCCACATGGCGGCAGAACGCATGAGCATGACGTATGGCGCGAAGAACCAGTTGCAGGGGTTCCGAGCGGTCCAGGTCGCAACGCGGACGACGAAACCAAAGACGCCCACGATGAAGGCCGACCCGCCACCCGCGCTTACCTGGAGCAAAGACCTGACAGCGACGTTTGAAGGCGAATCGAACGAACTCACCCGCCTCGAACAGTGGAACGACTTCCGCTATCAGGAAGGCGACCGGCACGCCACGGCGACACGCGCTACGCTTGACGCCAAAACCAACTTCATCACCCTGAACGAGCTGGCCCGCACCTGGGACCCGACCGGCTCCGTTGCCGCCAACCAGATTGTGCTGAACCAGCAATCCGGCGACTTCACCGCCGAAGGCAACGTCGCCTCCACCCGGATGCCCGACAAAAAGCCTGGCAAAGAGCAAGGCGGCGGCATGCTGTCGCAGGACGAACCCGTGCAAGGGAAGGCGAAGAAGATGATCGCGAAAGACCGGAACCAGTTGGTGGTCTATCAAGGTGACGCAGTTCTCTGGCAATCCGGCAACCGGCTCCAGGCTGACACGGTGACCATCGATCGCAAGGCAAAGGTCCTGGTAGCCGAAGGTCAGGTAGTCAGCCAGTTACTCGATCAGAAAGCCGATGACAAGACGGGCAAGCGCACGGTGACTGTCGTTCGCTCACCGTGGATGCGCTACGAAGACCAGGCCCGGCTTGCGCATTACCGGGGAGGAGTTCGTCTCTTGCGGGAAGGCATGGATGTGAAGTCTCAGGAGTTGCGCGCCTGGATGAAAGAGCAAAGCCAGACGAAACCCGGCGAATCGTCGCTCGACCGCTTGGCTGCTGACGGGTCCGTCGAGATCTTCCAGGTGGACCAGACGCGTACCCGCCGCGGCACATCCGAACACGCGGACTACTTTGTCGGCGACGGGAAGATCGTCCTCAACGGTGGCATCGCCCAGATGACGGATTCCATTAAGGGAACGACACGCGGCCGTCAATTGACCTACTATTCCCGCAATGATACGCTCCAGGTTGAAGGCGTCATCACGCAACCCGTTGTCAGCAAGATCCGCCGCAATTAAGGTTCATTGAATGCATAAGCTGCAAACGGCGGAGATCTCGAAATCATACAGGCGGCGCAAAGTCGTATCCGACGTGTCGGTTTCGGTGGAACAGGGCGAAGTCGTCGGCCTATTAGGCCCCAACGGCGCCGGAAAGACGACGTCCTTCTACATGATCGTCGGCCTGATCACACCCGACTCCGGCCGCGTGATGCTCGACGATCAGGATATTACCGATCTCGCCATGTACGAACGCGCCCGCCGCGGCATCAGCTACCTGCCGCAGGAAGCGTCGGTCTTCCGCAAATTGACGGTGGAAGAAAACCTGATGGCGATCCTGGAGACGCTGCCGCTCACCGGCCGTGAACGCCGCGAACGCCGCGACCAGTTGATCGAACAACTCGGCCTCGAAACGGTCCGCAAGAGTAAAGGCTATATGCTGTCGGGCGGTGAACGCCGCCGCGTGGAGATCGCCCGGTCGCTCGTCATCAACCCGTCGTTCCTGCTCTTAGACGAACCGTTCAGCGGCATCGACCCAATTCAGGTGCTGGAACTCCAGCGGATCATCTCTGAACTCAAGGCATCGGGCATCGGCATTCTGGTCACCGACCATAACGTTCGCGAAACCCTCGCCGTCACCGATCGCGCATACATCATCAACGCCGGCAAGATCTTCCGCGCCGGCACGCCCGACGCCTTAGGCCGCGACCCGGAGGTAAAGCGCGTCTATTTGGGCGAGTCGTTTACGTTCGAGAGTGTTCGGTCGTAGGATTCGGCTATTGCCTTCTCAGGCAACCGGAACGGCACCTCAACTACGGTGATCCGCTGTGCGGGTTGCTCTCCCACAAAGCCACGCCGAAATACCCATCTCCGTGCCGCGCGTGCAGCCGCATGTACGAGCAAAGGATGACCGCTCAGCAGCCGCAACCCCAAAACACGTCCGTCCGTTCCAACCAGCGTCGTGAATCGGACCACGCCTTCAATTCTGAGTTCCAGCGCTCGTGCCGGATAAACAGGTTCTACCTTTCGCAGGATCTGTGAATCGGGTACTGAAGGCGACCGCAGAATGGGGGATTCTGTTGCTCCCACAGTCGCGGCCATAACAAGCAGAAGAATCGCACTCTTCACCGAAATCGCTCCCAATGCGATTATGCAGAAGAATGAGCCTGGATGGAAGAGCCTCGACGAAGCCCCGCTTTAGCCTTCGTTTCGTCGTTTGCGAATCAGCCAAGGCTCGATCGCGCCGGGATTCTCCAGGATTTCATCTTCCAAATCCCGGAACTGGCTTTCGAGAACGGCGTGTTCGACCGCCGAGCCGAGCAACGGATCGCCCGTTTCCGACCGTTTGCGCTCGATCAGCGCAAGGATCGCCTCCATCAACTCTAAGCGATCGGTGGTGTTGCTCATTTGAAGCCTCCTGCTAATTTAGACGTGCAAATCGTTTGCCAGTTGCTTCAAACTTTCTTTCATGAGTGTGAAATGAATTATACAGTGCCCGGAAAAACCGCTTCTTTGTCTGAAATCATGGAGTTTCTGGAGCGGGCGGGCGGCCCGCAGAACGTCGCAGGCATGGCCCGCTACGGCATTCGCCCGGCGAAGGCATACGGCGTCCCTTCACCCGTGCTGCGCCAGTTAGCCCGTAGCCTGGGGAAAAACACGGCACTTGCCACACGATTGTGGGACACCGGAGTGCACGATGCCCGTTTTCTCGGCGCTTTGGTGGCGAATCCGAAAGACATCACTTCGGAGGAACTCGACCGTTGGGCCCACATGTTCGATTCGTGGGCGCTTTGCGATTCCACCTGCATTCAACTGATCCGCAAAACGCCGCACGCCTGGGCAAAAGTGAAGCAATGGTCAAAAAGCGAGGAAGAGTTTGTCCGGCGTGCATCGATTGCACTGCTGGCAACGTTGGCGGTGCACGACAAGAAATCTCCGCAATCGCGCTTCGATGAAGGGCGAAGAATGCTGGCCGATCTATCCACCGACAGGCGGCCGCTGATCCAAAAAGCAATAAAATGGGCGGTCCGCTCCATGGATGCCCGGCTGCTGAAGCTGAGAACCGCTACCCAGCGTGCGCCTCAAACGAGTCCGGTGTAGGATACACAAAAGCTGCCGATGACCGAAACCCAACAATTACTTGCCGTCCTGTCGAGCTCCGACGACAACGAACGCCACCGCGCCGCGGTACGCCTTGGCTTTCTGCCTCTGGAACCGGGCGTGATTGAGGCTCTCAAGAAGACTGCGCGCGAGGACCCGCAGGCTCATATCCGCCATTACGCTGTCCTGTCTTTGGACAAGCTTGGCCGCCAACAAGATGCGAACGAGATCAGAATCGAGATGCTCGCCTCAACAAACGATCAGACCGTGCGCGAGGCAGTAATGGAGTTAGGCAAGTCAGCGGACCCGCGGGCGGCGGACGCACTGCTCGGCCTGCTCGCCCGCAGACCGTCTAAGCCTCTGCTGGGATTCGTTCTTAACGCCGTTGCCACCCTCCGCGATTCCCGTGCCGTCGACACCATCGCACCCTACCTCGCAGACCCTGAGCCATTCACCCGTGCCATCGCTGCGCAATCGTTGGGCGCATCGGGAGATGCTCGCGCCGTGCCCTTGCTTAGGAATCTCGCGACTGATTCGGCCCACGCGTGGAACGACGATCGCGGGCCGGGTTTCACAGTCGGCGACATTGCCCGCCAGGCTCTGGCCAGGTTGGGCGAGCCCGCGCCTGCGAAGCAATCCGACCGCCCATGGTGGAAGGTCTGGTAGCGGCCCACCCCGGATTACTGAACGGCAACCGCCCGGTGGACTTTCGCACATCCGCGCGGTAGAACAGACAGTGATGTCGAATATTGGCCTCATAAAGGACGCCCTCCTTGCCGGCGAGGGTTTGGTCCGCCTTGCCCCGTGTTGGGTACCCCGATCGTTCTTAATGCCCGGCGGCCGGTTGAAACTTGATCCGCGCGATTTGTACTGTTTGGGCGCACACCGCGGCGGTATCGATGAGCGGTGGTTTTCTTCGACCACCAAGGCGGCAAACGGTCCGTTGACGGCCGAAGACGAAGGCCTCAGCTATATCGATTTCAACGGCAAGCGCGTGCTGTTGAAGGAAGCCATCGATACCGCCGGCGACGCTTTCCTGGGTTCAGCCGTAATGTCGCAATATGGCGGTTGGAACCTGCTCTGCAAGTTCTTCGACAATCTCGGACCGATTCCGCACCACCTGCATCAGAACGACGAGTTCGCCAAGCGCGTGGGCCAGAACGGAAAGCCCGAGGCCTATTACTTCCCGCCTCAATACAACTTCAAGGGCAACAACTTTCCCTACACGTTTATGGGCCTGGAGCCTGGGACCACGCGCGACGATGTGCGGCGCTGCCTCGAGCGGTGGAACCAAGGCGACAACGGAATCCTCGACCATTCCCGCGCCTACCGGTTGACGCCTGGAACGGGCTGGCAAATCGACGCGGGCATTCTGCACGCACCAGGGTCGCTCGTGACCTACGAGCCGCAGGTGAACTCCGACGTCTTTGCGATGTTCCAGTCGATGGTGGAAGGCCGCGCTGTGCCATGGGACCTGCTGGTGAAGGACGTTCCCGAGCAGCACCACCACGACCTCGACTATCTGCTCGACATGCTCGATTGGGACGCGAACCTCGACCCGAACTTCCAGAAGAACCGCCTGTTCCATCCGCGCCCGGTGAGCGATCCTGCGGCGATGGCGCAAGAAGGTTACTCCGAGAAGTGGATCGTGTTCTCGACCCCGCACTATTCGGCGAAGGAACTGACCGTATCGCCGGGACGGTCCGTAGTAATCAAGGATGCGGCGGCGTATGGGTTGATCGTGACGCAAGGTCGCGGGTCGATTGGCAAGCTCGAGGTCGAAACACCGACGTTGATCCGCTACGGCCAGATGACCAGGGACGAGATGTTCGTATCCGCCGACGCGGCAAAGAACGGCGTGAAGGTGACCAACGCCGGCGATACGGAAGATTTGGTCATGCTCAAGCACTTCGGTCCGGGCAATCCCGACGCGCAGCCGCTCGTCAACCCGAGGTACAAAGCGGCATGAAATTCGGCGTCAATACCTTCATCTGGACGGCGAGTTTCGAAAAGGAGCATCTACCCCTGCTCGGGCCGATCAAAGAGCATGGGTTCGATGTCGTCGAACTGACGCGGTTCGATTGGAACGGCTTTCCGGCCGCGGAGATCCGCCGCGAGTTGGAACGGTTGGATTTGGGCGTGACGTTCTGTACGGCTTTCGGCTCGCGCGATTTGTCGCTGGTGACAGACGATGCGACAGCGCGCGCCAACACCATTACCTACATGAAGCGGGCGATCGACTCGGTGGCTGAGATCGGCTGCCATGTCTTGTCCGGTCCGTTTCATTCGCCGGTCGGGTATCTTCCTGGCCGGCGCCGCACCGATGACGAGTGGAAGCGCGAAGTGGAAGCGCTCACGACATTGGGCGAGCATGCCGCGAAAGCGGATGTGAAGCTCGGCGTTGAGCCGCTGAACCGCTTTGAATCGTACTTCCTGAACACCGCGGCCGACGCCGTTAAATTGTGCGACGACGTAGACCATCCGAACATCGGCATTCTGTACGACACGTTCCACGCCAACATCGAAGAACGCGGCCAGTACCAGGCGATTAAGAGTGTGGCAAAGCATCTGGTCCACGTGCATTCGTGCGAGAACGATCGCGGCGCGCCCGGGTCGGGCCACGTGGAGTGGCCGAAGGTGTTTGCCGCGCTTCGCGAGATCGACTACCAGGGAGCGCTGGTGATCGAGTCGTTCGGGTTCGCGATCAAAGAAATCGCGGCAGCGGCGTGTATCTGGCGCGATTTGGCCAAGTCGCCCGAAGCGATCGCCTGGGACGGCATCAAGTTCCTGCGCGCGCAATAGATCCTACCCCATCCGGAGGTACAGGAGTATCTTGCGCTCAACCCGGCAATACTTCGCAATACCTCTTGTATTCCGCTGGCATTGTTGGTACACTTGACCCGTGGTCGTGGACGTGTGTCCACCCACCAACAAATCGAAAAGGACCGCCATCGCGCGGTCCTTTTTTTTCGCACTACCTCCGGTCGGAAGCCGTCGCGCCCCCGACCCATCGGCGTAATCCGCGTTAATCGGCGGCCGATTCCAAAAAATTCTGCAAAGAAGGAGTACTACTCAGATGTCTGCAAACCTCAGCACAGGACCCCGCACCGAAGAAGGCAAGGCCAAATCCTCCCAAAATTCCAAAAAACACGGCCTCACCGCCGACTCCATCCCCGCCGATCTCCGTCCTGTTTTCAATAGTTTGCGAAACGAACTCCACGCCCAGTGCCGCCCCGATGGCCCCTTGGAAGAGATCTTCTTCGA
>JADLDI010000093.1 GCA_020846745.1 Bryobacterales bacterium
CTTACGCACCGTGGTTCGGTTACGACATTGGGTGCTTGTTTGCCATGATTTACAGGACCCCAGAGCGGTGCGGGTTTGCCAGGACTTAGGAACTTGCGGTTACGCGGATTTTAGTTCGGTCCAGAGGCGGTCGCGGAGGCGTTGGGCGGCGGAGGGGAGGGGGGCGAACCATTCGCCGCGGGCCAGGGTTTCGGGGGAGGGGTAGAGGACACGGTTTTCGCGGACGGGTTCGGGGAGGAGGGCGCGGGCGGCTCCGTTGGCGGTGGCGGTTTTGGAGACTTTCACGATAGAGGCGGCGACTTCGGGGCGGAGTAAGTAGTTGATGAACTGGTGGGCGATTTCGGGGTGGGCGCTTTCGCGGAGGATGACGGCGGTGTCGGCGTAGAGGGCGAAACCTTCCTGGGGGTAGGCGAAGGCGAGGCGGGTGGGGGCGGCTTCGATGGCTTGGGCGGAGGTGGTGGCCCAGAGGTGGGCGGCGAGGAGGTCGCCGGCGATGACCTGGTCGCGGGATTCGGCGTTGAGGTAGGCGCGGACGATGGCCTTTTGTTTGACGAGTTCGTGCTGGGCTTGGCGCATGTCGGCTTCGGTGTGGGAGTTGATGGAGAGGCCGAGTTTCTTGAGGGCGGCTCCCATGGTGTCGGCGGGATCGTCGAGCATGGTGATGCGGCCTTTGAGGCGGGGCTCCCAGAGGTTTGACCAACGCTCGGGCGCGGGTTGGAGGGACTGCTGGTAAACGATGCCGGCGGCTCCCCACATATAGGGGACCGAGTATTGCACGGTGGGGTCCCATTGGGGATTTCGGAGCATGGGGTCGAGGTGGCGGAGGTTCGGCAGGAGGTCGTGGTTGAGTTCGGTGAGAAGGCGGTTTTCGCGCATGGGCTCGATGAAATAGTTCGACGGGAAGACGATGTCCCAACCGGAGTTACCGGAGAAAACTTTGGCGAGCATTTCTTCATTCGATTCGTAGACCGAGTAGCGGACGTCGAGTTGGAATTCTTTGGCGAAGTTCGAGACGGTGTCGGGGGCGACGTAATCGGACCAGTTATAGATGTTGAGGCGGGGCAAGCGGGAGCGGCGGCAGCCGGCGAGTCCGGTGAGGGAGAGGAAGAAGAGGGTGCGCCGGGTGGTGCTCATAAGTTATGGCTCCCTCTGCTGGATGCGTTCGGCGGCGAGGATGAGGAATCCGAGTAACACGACGATCAGGGCGGAGACGGCATTCACGCTGGGGTTTACGCCTTTGCGGGCCATGGTGTAGATGACCATGGGAAGTGTTTCGGAGTCGACTCCGGCGACGAGGGCGGTGATGACGTAGTCGTCGAAAGAGATGGTGAAGGCTAAGAGGGCGGCGGAGACGATACCGGGGATGAGGAGGGGCAGGGTGATGCGGTAGAAGGCTTCCCATTCGGTAGCGCCGAGGTCGAGCGCGGCTTCTTCGAGGGTATGGTCGAGGGTCTTGAGGCGCGCTTGGACAACGATGACGACATAGGCGATGGAGAAGGTGACATGGGCGAGGATGACGGTGTGAAGGCCGAGACGTACGTCCATGTAGCGGAACAGCCACTGGAAGAAGGCGAGTAAAGAGACGCCGGTTACTATTTCAGGAGTTACTAAGGAGAGATATAGCGAACCTTCGAGGATGGGAGCTTTGCGCTTCCAGAGGGCGTAAGCGGCGAGGGTTCCGACGATGGTGGCGATGGTGGTGGCGACGGCGGCGATGATGAGGCTGTTCCAGGTGGCTTCGACGAGGCGGGTGTCTTCAAAGAGGGTGGCGTACCACTTCCAGGAGAAACCTTCCCAACGGGTGAACTTGCTGGAATTGAAACTGAAGACGGTGAGGACCAGGAGGGGGACGTGCAGGAAGGCGTAGGCGAAGACGGCGTAGAGCGGGAGGAGGTTCCAGTTGCGCGGGGCTTTGGCGGCGGGGCGCGCGGTGCGGGGCGGGGTTGCGGTAGCGGCCATATTAGAAGAGCCTGTCTCCGCCGCGTTTGACGGCGATCCAGAGAAGACCCATCACCATGGCGGTGAGGACGAGCGAGAGGGCGGCGCCGAAGGGCCAGTCACGCGCGGTGGTGAACTGGTTCTGGACGAGGTTGCCGATCATGATGCTTTTGCCGCCACCCATAAGGTCGGGCGTGAGATAGGCGCCGAGGCAGGGGATGAAGACGAGGATCGATCCGGCAAGGATGCCGGGCATGGAGATGGGGATGGTAACTTTCCAGAGGGCGACCCAGGGGGTTGCGCCTAAGTCGGCGGCAGCTTCGAGTAATGAAGGGTCGAGCCGTTCGACGGTGCCGTAGATGGGTAAGACCATGAAGGGCAGATAGCCGTAGACGAGTCCGAGAATGACGGCGGAATCGTTATAGAGCAGGGGTAGCGGTTGGGAGATAAGGCCCATGGCTTGGAGGGCCGTGTTGATGAGGCCGGTATCGCGGAGGAGGAACATCCAGGCGTAGGTTCGAACCAGGAAACTGGTCCAGAACGGGAGCATGACGAGGTTGATATATAAGTTGCGGCGCTTGCCGGAGCGGGCGATGAAGAGGGCCAAGGGGAAGCCCATTAACAAGCAGATGGCGGTGGAGATAGCGGCGAGCCAAAAGGACCGGAGGAGGATTGTGCCGTAGAGGGGATCGAAGAGGCGGACGTAATTCTCGATGGTGAAGGGCGCGCCCTGGCCGCCGTAAGTGCCACGGGTGAGAAAGCTGTAGAGGACGACGATGCCGAGGGGCGCCAGGAAGAAGCCGAAGGTGAGGAGGCGCGCCGGGGCGAGGAAGAGTTGGCGGAGGCGGTTCATGGGAGCCTCAATTCGTCGCGCTCTTCCCACCAGAGATACACTTCGTCGCCGCGGCGGTAGCTGCCGTTGAGGCGGGAGATTTCGGCGGTGAGGGCGTGGCCGGATTCGAGGCGGGCTTCGAGATGGACGCAGTTGCCGAGGAACATGGCGCTTTCGACTTTGGCGCGGCGTGTTTTGCCGTTGGCGGATGGAGCGACGCGGATGGCTTCCGGGCGGACGCCAAAGGTATCGAGCCAGTTGACGGCTCCGAGGAAGCCGGCGACGAAGCGTGTTTGGGGGCGGAGATAGATATCTTCGGGAGTGCCGACCTGTTCGAGGACGCCTTTGTGCATGACGGCGATGATGTCGGCCATGGCCATGGCCTCTTCCTGGTCGTGGGTGACGATGATGAAGGTGATGCCGACGCGGCGCTGCAGGGCTTTGAGTTCGTTGCGGACCTGTTTGCGGAGGTTGGGGTCGAGGGCGGAGAGCGGTTCGTCGAGCAAGAGGATTTCGGGTTCAACGACGAGCGAGCGGGCGAGGGCGATGCGCTGCTTTTCGCCGCCGGAGAGGCGGGCGGGCTTGCGGTCGCCTTTACCGGTCATCCGCACGAGGTCGAGCACTTCGTCGACGCGCCTCGAGATATCGTTATTGGCGCGGCCTTTGCGGCGGCGAAGGCCGAACTCGATGTTTTCGCGCGCGGTCATGTGCGGAAAGAGCGCGTAGTTTTGGAAGACGGTGGAGACGTTGCGCTCGTAGGGCTTGCGGCAGGCGATGTCTTCGCCGTTCAGGAGGACCTGACCGGTGGTGGGCTGTTCGAATCCGGCGACCATGCGGAGCGTGGTGGTTTTGCCGCAGCCGGAGGGCCCGAGCAAGGCGAACAGCTTGCCGCGCTCGACTTCCAGGTTCAGGTTTTGAACCGCGACATGGGTCGGGAACTGCTTCGACACCTCACGTAACTGCAGAACGGCCGGCATTAGGAACATTATGCGCCGAAGAAGCGGGGTGCGCTGTTAGGAGGTAGATAGAGCCAACCGGCGGGGAGGCGGCGTTGCGCGCGGGGTGGCCGGCTGATTACCGGAAGGTAAAGCCAGGCCAGCCACGCCCGTGCGCGGCAGGTTTTTGGGTTACACGCGGCGAGCGGCTTAGCGGCCGCCCAACAGCAGCGAAATGTACTCGGCCGTGGAGCCGTCGGGCCCCATTACGCGGAAGAGGCGTTCGGCGGCGTTGCCCTGATGGAAGTCCATGCAGCGCTCGGCTTCGGCGACATCGCGGGAAAACACAGCTTCGAGGATGGCATCGTGCTCGGAGATGATGGCATTGAGGATGCCCTCATTGACGATGGCGCGGCGGGTCCAGGCTTCGAGCAGGACGCGCATGCCATTCAACAGATGATGGAGGACGTTGTTGCCGGAAGCCTTTGCCAGGCGAAGGTGGAATTCTACGTCGAGCTTGGAAGCGGCGAGGATGTCGCCGGTGGTTGCCTTCATTTCGACCATGACGGCGCGGAGCGATTCCGCGTCAGCAGCCGTATGACGTTCGGCGGCCAGACGTGCCACCTGAACTTCGAGAGCGCGCCTGACCTCGATAATTTCCTCGACCTTGGACCGGTGCAGGACGAGACCCAAGCCGATCAGACGATCGACCGCTTCGGGATCGCCCCCCACGAACGTGCCGGAACCCTGACGGGGTTCGACGGCGCCGATAAAGGCGAGGGCGCGAACGGCTTCACGCAACGTCGACCGGCCCACACCGAGTTGTTCGCACAGTTCACGCTCGGTGGGGAGGCGGGAACCGGGGCTCGCCGTGGCGACCAATTGAGCAAGGCGCGAAACCGTCTCGACATGGAGATCCGGCTTCGAAATCTGCATTTCTATTGTTTCGCTGACCATAGGCTGTACTAAGACCATTGTAAGCGACTCCGGGTGGATGGTGAGGTTATGTCCATTGGGGCCATGAAGTTGGAGGATTCTGCATACAACGGACATGCCATTCCCCAATCCGCGTAGTAGCGAATCGCAACAGCTAACCGATTTTATTTGTAGGTCTGCTTACTTCTGACTATAATCGGGACATTGTGTTTATGAGCCCAAACGGGGCTCAGTCTCGCGGTTTACCTGCCTGCGAAGAGGTGAAGACATCGGAAGTCAGCGATGTGAAAACTCGAGCGTGGGCCGCTCACAGATTAAAAAATAGTCAGAATAGGGAGTAGTAATGAAGAGTTTCAGCACAACATTGAAGTTGTTGCTTCTCTGCCTCGCCACTTTCGGAGTGGCATATGGGCAAACAGCAAGCGGGTCACTTTCCGGCGTGGTGAGCGACCCCAATGGAGCCGCCATTCCAGATGTAAAGGTGACGGCCAGACACCAACTAACCGGCCAGGAGATGGAGTCCATCACCACCGCCGCGGGCCTTTATGTATTCCCCGTGCTGCCCACGGGGCCATACACGATTACCGTCGAGAAAACCGGATTCAGAAAACTAACCCGCACTGGGGTTGAAGTGCGGATCGCATCGCGGCTTGAACTGCCGCTGCAACTGGAAATCGGCGACGTGCAGCAGAGCATCGAGGTGAGCGCCGAAGCGCCGCTTCTAGAGGCGAGCACATCCGAGCGCGGTACGGGCTTTGCGCCTACATTGATGACCACCCTTCCGCTTTTCACGGGAGGTCTCAGGTTGGCGAACTCCTTCGTCGCCTACATGCCTGGCGTAAACTCGTGGCGCGAAACTTCCATCAACGGTTCGGGCGGGCGCGGATCCGAAGTGCTGATCGATGGCGCTAGCCTTGTCATTCCCGAATCGGGCGGCGTCGTATTCAACTTCCCGGGCGTCGAAGCCTTCGGCGAGTTCAAGCTGCTGACCGACACCTTCGCGGCCGAGCATGGCCGTGTCGGGGGTGGAATTCAGGTATTCCAAACCAAGTCCGGCACAAACGATCTTCACGGCGCCGGCTTCTGGTACTTGCGGCGCGACATTTTCAATGCGAATGCGTGGGCGCTGAACGCCGCCGGCCGCGCTCGTCCAAAAGAGCGTTTCAACGAAATGGGCGGCGTGATCGGCGGGCCTGTTTACATTCCGAAAGTCTATGATGGCCGGAACAAAACCTTCTTCTATCTCAGCTACACGAGCGATCGGCGCCCCGCGACCATCTCGCCCACAACGAGCAGCATCCCCACCGTCCGCATGAAGAACGGAGACTTCTCCGAAGTTCCCCAGTTGATCTACGATCCGCTGACGACATCGGGCAACCTTCGCACGCCGTTCGCGGGCAACATCATTCCACGGGCGCGCATGAGCGCCATCTCGCAGAAGTTC
The DNA here is from genome assembly GCA_020846745.1 of Bryobacterales bacterium. Taxonomy (GTDB): domain Bacteria; phylum Acidobacteriota; class Terriglobia; order Bryobacterales; family Bryobacteraceae; genus JADLDI01. Next base: position 6,086 of record JADLDI010000093.1, read on the forward strand.
TTGTCCTCATTGCCTGACGCGAACCTCGCGGGCACCAACAACAACTTAGCCTTCGTGAATGAATCGGTTTTGACCGACAACATCTGGACTCTGAAGCTCGACCATTCCATCAAGCAGAACCACCGCATTGCATACTTCCACACGTTCCAAGACCAAAACGTCGCGAACATCTCCGCATTGCCCGGGCCCTTGGGTCAGGGTTTGGGGGCCAATACACAGCGGCCGCAGAATTTCCGCGGTAACTACGATTGGACCATCAGCCCCACGAAACTGCTGCACGGAATGTTTGGATTCAGCCGCACCCAGCAAGGTTGGGATAACCCGGCGCAGAGAGGGTTCGCTTCCAAAGTGGGCCTCAGCGTGCCAACTGACGCGACACCACGCATTCAGTTCTCCACAGCCGACAACCTGACCCCTTGGGGCGTTCAGGATGGAAAAGTCGACAACGGCGGCCAGTTCAATTGGACCTACCACAGTGCCGTCGACTTCACCATGGTCAAGGGTCGTCACGAATTTAAGATGGGCGGCGACATCCGGCGCCTCCAAACCTTTGGCAACGATAAGGCTGGCACGAATGGAAGGTTCTTCTATGAGCGCGCGCAGACGGCCTTGCCGACCGCCACTGGTACCACCGGCCATTCGTTCGCGAGCTTCCTCCTCGGTGCTCCGAACCAGGTCGAGTTCGCAACCCTGCCCATTCCCAACCCGCTGATCCGCTACGGCTACCACGGATTCTACTTCCAGGACAATTGGCGGGTGGCCTCGAAACTGACGTTGAATGTTGGCCTCCGTTACGAAGTGCCGATCGGATTCCATATGGAAAATTATCAGTTCTCCGCCATGGACCCGAATAAGCCGAACCCCGCCGCCGGCGGTCTGCCGGGAGCCATGATCTTTGCCGGACCCGGCCCGGGACGCACCGGCACGAAACGGTTCTACCCAACCGATTGGTCTAATCTCGGACCACGCATCGGCCTCGCCTGGAACGCCACCCCCAACACCGTCGTCCGCGGCGGCTTCGGTATTTACTACCAGACCCTGGGCAACGGCGGATGCGGCTGCACCACCGGTTTTGCCGGACCCCCCGGTTCGATTTTCGCCGACGGTGCCAACCCGGCGCTGTACTGGGATCAGGGGGTGCCGATCCCGCAGGGCTCGCGTCCTCCGTTCATCGACCCTGGGTTTGGCATATTGTCCGTCGGCACCATGGACCTGCTCGGGCCCAACTTCGGCAAATCTCCGCGGGTCTACACGTTCAGCCTCAACGTGCAACGAACCTTCAAGGGCTTCCTGTTTGATGCCGCCTATGTCGGCCAGCGTGGACAACGCCTGGCCGCCACATTGATGGCCAATCAGGTCGATCCGAAGTACCTGTCTCTCGGCACGCTCCTCCGTCAGCGCATCGACAATCCGGAAGTGGTTGCCCGCGGTTTCCGCAAACCCTTCGCGGCTTTCCCGGACTCCCAGACCCTGGCGCAGGCTCTACGGCCCTTCCCGCAATATTTCGACGTCTATGATCGCAACGCGGGCGTCGGCCGCACCTGGTACGACTCGCTCCAAACCAAAGTGGAGCGCCGGTTTGGCGCCCTCACCTTGTTGGCAAATTACACCTTCTCGAAGTCCCAGGGCATGCTGCACTACCGGCAGATCTTCAGCCAGACCCAGGTACAGGCGCAAAATAACTACGATTTGGGCGACGCCAAGAGCCTGTTGTTCTCAGATCAGCCTCACATCTACAATTTGCTGTTCTCCTACGATCTGCCGTTCGGAAAGGGCAAGAAGTTCCTGGGTTCCACCGGCAAGGCCATGAACCTGATTGTAGGGGGATGGCAGATCAGCGGCATCCAGCGCATTGCCAGCGGCGGTCCCATTGACGTCGCCCCGGCCAACACCCTGCGCAACACGTTATTCACCCTGTTTAAAAAGGCTAACCGTAACGAATCGGCGCCCATTCAGACCGGCATCGATAAGCGAACGCTCGATCCTAACAACCCCACCATTCGCTATTTTGGGTGCCGGACCGAAGACGTCCCGGGCCGGCCTGGATCTTACCGCTGTGCGGCGGGGTCCACTCCCTTTGTTTCGCCCGGCGATTTCGAGCTTGGCTCGGTTTCCCAGTTCGTGGGTGACTTCCGCCAGCCATACGCTATCTCTGAGAATCTTTCCATTATGAAACGGTTCGCTCTGTTCGGGGACAACCGCGTAAGGTTCTCCTACCGCGCAGACTTCTTCAATCTGTTCAACCGGACCAATTTCGGCGTGAATGGAACCATCGACAATCCGGACTTCGGCAGGGCCACCGGCCCGCAGAGTGCTGCCCGATTCATTACGATGGGGCTCCGGCTGGAGTTCTAAGCCGAACACTCACCTCACGACCTGTACGAATCACGCCCTCAGTACTGTCGGTACTGAGGGCGTTTTATTTTTGTGCACTCTGGAACGTTGTTTGCTTTCAGAGTTTCACATGCGGTTCGCCCTTATCGCCGGGGTGTTATTTTCCGGCTGCGCTTCGGGGCTCTTGGCAGAAAACCCTACCCCCAACCTGACAGTTACGTTACTCATTCAATCGGCTGAAGATATCGCGCCGGCAACACTTGCAGTAATGGGATCGGAGGTGTCGCAGATATTCGAGCCGTACGGGATCGGCGTCAGCCTATTTCGGTACCGCTCGGGCGCGAGTACTCCTGTGATGGAGCGCGCAATAGTGGTTAAGTTTTGCGGCGATTGTGGTCCGGCGTCGCGGGGAGTGGGCGATTTGGCTCACTCCGGAGCAACGCTGGCGTTCACCCACTCAGTGGATGGGCAACTGCTTCCGTTCATAGAAGTACTATGCGACAGGGTTAAGGCAGTGCTGATGGAACGGCGGTTCGGGGAAGCGCAACCGCCGATGTTTTGGATGGGCCGGGCCTTGGCGCGAGTGGTCGCTCATGAGATGTATCACGTGCTGGCAAACACGAAACGGCACACCGAGCATGGCCTGATGCGCTCAAACCTGAGCGCTCGCGAACTTACGGGAGGGTCGCTGACGATCGACCGGCAAGCCGGCGAAAAATTGACATCGACACTTTTTTCACGCGACAAGAGTGTAGGCGCAACTGTCACGGCGGGGTTCTGAGCGGTTGTGGCGCATATCTGTAAAACAGACTCACGCGCCTTATCCTGCTGAGTCCGGTAATTGACGCCTGCGGCGTGTCCACGGGCGGCGGGTTCGAGCGCGATGGCGGGGCCCAATACCGCGGGAGGCTTGGGTGACGAGAGCTATTTTCTGCATGGTTTCTCACGGTAGCCCAGGGGCGGGAGAAAATTTTTCGCGGTAGCGGCGGTCCGCTCTGGCGGGTAACTCGCTGATTCTAAGCAAGTTGGTGGTTGGTTTAGGAATTGCCTCTTGCTTGTGCTGGGAGAGTTACTATGCGCTTGATGCTGATTGCGCCGTTGGCTGCGGGCTTGGCTATTGGCCAGCAACCCACGCAGACAACGACGACCGTGACCACTACTAATACGCCGGGCGCCACGACCGTGCATCAATCGGATGCAGTATTTCGTGTGGACGTCGTCGGGCGAACCGCCAAAGCAATAAACTACCGCCATCGAGGCGGGGCGACGAAGATCGACTTTAAGGGCACCGCGTTGTTGCCGAAGGCCCGCGGCGAGGCGAAAGTCGAAAGCAAACAGGGTTATATCGAGATTGAGGTTGAGTTCGATGAATTGGAACCGGCCACGAAGTTCGGTCCTGAGTATCTCACTTATGTGATGTGGGCGATTACTCCCGACGGACGGGCCACTAACCTTGGCGAGGTGCTGCTGAACGGCAACCGTTCGAAACTGAATGTCACGACGGAGTTGCAGCAGTTCGCGCTGGTGATCACGGCGGAACCTTACTATGCCGTCAGCATGCCGAGCGATCTGGTGGTGATGGAGAACGTCATTCGCCGGGATACGAAGGGTAAGGTGGACGAAGTGGAGGCGAAATACGAACTGCTACAGCGAGGCCAGTACACGAAGTATACCGATACGGCGCGGCTGTCGGCGGTGCGTTCGGGGCGGAGTACGCCGATCGAGATACTGGAGGCGCGCAACGCGATGATGATCGCCGAGGGGATGCAGGCGCCGAAGTATGCGGCGGACACGTACCAGAAAGCTCGCGACGCGCTGAACCGGGCCGAAGACTACCTGGCCCGGCAGAAGAACGTCGGTTCGAAGCCGATCGCGATGATGGCGCGAGAAGCGGTGCAACGCGCCGAAGATGCGCGCGCGATCGCAGTGAAGCGGATGGAAGAAGAACGCCTGGCGCAAGAGCGTGCGGATGCGGCGGCACGCGAGGCGGCGGCGCGCGCCAGCGCTGAACGCGAAGCGCAGCAGCGGGCAGAAGCGGACCGGCAGCGCGCGGCAGCGGAGGCGGACCGTCAACGGGCGATAGCGGACGCCGAACGCGCCTCGCGCGAACGTGCGGAAGCGTCGCGGTTGAAGGCGGAAGAGGAAGCGCGGCGCCTGGCCGCGGAACGGCAGGCGCTTGAAGCCCAGCGCAAGGCACAAGAAGCGCAAGCGCAAAGCGCGGAAGCGGCACGGCTAAAGGCCGAAGAAGAAGCACGCCGGCTGGCCGCCGAACGCGAAGCGATGGCAGCTAAACAGCGCGCCGACGATGCACAGGCGGAAGCGTCCCGTGCGCAGCAGGCGGTAGCGGAAGCGCAACGGCTGCGAGAACAGGCGGAGCGCGAACGCCAACAGTTGCGGCAGCAATTGCTCGATCAGCTAAACGTCATTCTCGAAACACGGGATACGGCGCGAGGACTGATCGTGAATATGTCGGACGTACTCTTCGATTTCGGGAAGTACACGTTGCGGCCCGGCGCTCGGGAACGGCTGGCGAAGTTATCGGGCGTGGTGCTTGCACATCCGGGTTTGAAGCTCGACATCGAAGGCCACACCGATTCGATCGGGTCCGAACAGTTCAATCAAAAGCTGTCGGAAGACCGTGCGCAAGCTGTCCGGGACTATCTGGTCGCGCAAGGCTTACGGGCGGACAACATCACGTCCAAAGGGTTCGGGAAGACTCGACCCGTGGCTTCAAACGATACCAATGAAGGACGGCAGCAGAACCGCCGGGTGGAGATCGTGGTTTCGGGAGACATCATCGGAACCTCGGTTTCCTCGAATCGATAGATGGAGTGAGTTGCTGGTGAAGAGAGGGGCCCGTGAAGGGTCCCTCTTTTTTGGTTTCGGGAGGGATGGATTGGGTGCGGCCGTTTGGGGGAAAGAGTTACGACCGTTCTCAAAGTGTCACCGCAAACGGAACGAATCCGGCGGTGATCCACCGTTCTCGCCAGAAGGCTCTGTTGCCGCACGATACTCCATTTGCGCGCACCGTCGTTGACGATCAAGTGAAACAGCCCGTAGTAAGCAGTTGATACGGCGCGTCGAAGGCTCGCCTGACGAGGGTGTTTTCGCTCGCGATGCGCGAGGTGGTGAGCCTGCTCAAGCAACTCGTCGGCGAATTCCATCAGGCGGCCCAGGCAGGATCATTCAGATAGGCCTGTTCGGACTCGCTCCGGAAATTGAAGTAGGGTTGAAGACCGAGATGGTCAAGGGCGTTCATCAAGCGGTCGGAAACAGCAGCGGTGATGCCGCGCAGATTCTCTTCGCGGCTCGCCTCATCGGAGAGGATGATCCGGAAGTACACTGCTGGTTCATTCGCCCAGTCCGTACCCAGGTTGTAGGCGATGCGGATTACGCGACCTGCCAACTCGCGTTCGATGGCCGCGACCTTTCGAGCGATCTCGACATGCGCTACCAACTCTTTCTCAACCAACATTCACTTTCAGCGTACCGCTTGCCCGGTCTGCGACGCAAAAAGGATTGCCTTGTAATCCCTTGTAATGCCTAAATCTCGTACTCCGGAGCCTTGGGTTTGCCGAACGGGATATAGGTCCAGACGCGTTCGTGAAGGAAATATAAGACGATCTTCACGACGGAATCGGCAGCGCCGGAAATGAGTGAGGCTTTGCTGTTGCCGGTAAACAGGTAGACGAGAGCGGCGGTGGAGATCGACCCAAACACACGGTAAGAGACAGCTTTGGCGAGGGAGCGGGAGTGGGTCTCGGTCACCCGGCCAGGATAACATACCAATCCCTATCGATAAAGTAGGGTTTGTTATTCTGAAAGAACGATGCCCAAAGTCACCATCCTGCCGGCGAATATCACGATCGAGTACGACCCAGCCAGCATGCCGTACTCGGAGCACGGCAAGAAAGGCTCGCTACTCGACATCTGTTTGAACCACAAGGTCCACCTGGAGCATGCCTGCGGCGGGAACTGTGCTTGTACGACGTGCCATGTGATTGTGCGATCGGGAGATGACAGCCTGACGGAGATGGAAGACGACGAAGCGGACCGGCTGGACATGGCGCCGGGCTTGACGCTGCATTCCCGGCTGGGATGCCAGAGCATCGTCACCGGCGATGTGATTGTGGAGATTCCGTCGTGGAACATCAACTACGTGTCGGAAGGCGGCGGATCGATGAATCTGGGCAGTGCGATTCCTCCGCCGAAGAAGTAAAACGAAGCCAATTGGGCTAGGATGGCGGATATGGTTCGGATCACCTGGCTCGGCCACTCCAGTTTTCAGTTAGAGCTCGCTTCGGGCGAAGTCGTGCTGTTCGACCCGTGGCTTGCCAACCCCAAGTTCCCGAAGGGGCACCAGATCAACAAAGCGGACTACATACTGGTGTCGCACGGGCATTTCGACCACATAGCGGACGCGGCATCGCTCGCAAAGCAGCATGATGCGACGGTTGTGTCGATTTACGAGATCTGCACGTACCTGCACTCGAAAGGCGTTGAGAAGGTAGCGCCGATGAATAAGGGCGGGTCGCAAAAGGTGGGTCCGGTGAACGTGGTAATGACGCACGCGCTGCATAGCTCGGGCATCCAGGACGAGAACGGCGAGATTGTGTACGCGGGCGACCCGGCGGGGTTTGTGCTGGAGTTTGCGGACGGACGGTCGCTCTATTTCGCCGGAGACACGGCGGTGTTTGGCGATATGGCGCTGATCGAGCAACTCTATCATCCTGAGCTTTGCATACTGCCGATCGGCGACCTTTACACAATGTGCCCGAAGCAGGCGGAGTTGGCCGTAAAGCTGTTGAAGGCGAAAACGGTGATCCCGATGCACTGGGGCACGTTCCCGCCGCTGACGGGACGGCCGGAGGAACTGGCAAAGCGGGTGGAATCGCAGGGCTGCAAGGTGTGGGAGCTTGAACCGGGGACCACGGTCGAGTGGTAGGTTAGGCGAGGTTAGGCGAGCGTCAGCAGATTGACTTCCGGGCGGCAGTTGAAGCGGATGCCGCGAGCGTTGCCGACACCGCGCGAGACGTGGATCTGCCGGTTGCCCCAAGGTTTGAGGCCGTCGAGATAGCGCTTATCGTGGACGGGTGTCCAGGGTGCGCCGATGCCGGGAATGACGACCTGTCCGCCGTGGGTATGGCCGCTGAGCATGAGTTCCCAGCGATACTCGCGGAGTTTGTCTTTGGTATCGGGGTTGTGCGACAGGACCACCGTCGGCCCGGCCGGCAGGCCGGAAAAAGCGCGTTCGGGCGCGAACTCGACGGCCCACAGGTCACCCAAACCCACCAGGTTCAGCTTCCGTTCTCCCAGCGTGACAACGCGATTTTCGTTAAACAGAAGCGTGAGGCCGGCTTCGCGGACGAGGTCCGCTACGACGAGGGAGGTTTTCCAGCCGGCGCCATTGCTGTGAGACCACGCGCCGCCGTCGTGATTGCCGAGAGTAGCGTACGTAGGGGCAACCTTAGCGAGCCGCGACAGGACGCGGATGTACCAGTTGCGGTCGAACCCGCCGCGCCACGACACAAAGTCGCCGGTAACGCACACGATGTCGGGACGCTCCTGGGTGGTGAGCCAAACGGCCTCTTCGATGAGTTCGTTCGGGACATTCGGACAGGCGTGCAAATCGGATAGATGGGCGATTTTGACGGGCCGCACCGGGGCGAAGCCGGGCACGGAACAGCGAACGCCGGTCAGGTCGAGCCACTGCGGCTCGACCCACTTGCTGTAGCCGCCGGCAGCTCCGGCGGTGAGCGCGAAAAGGAATCCGCGGCGACGCATGGGTTCCTTATCATTCTATTGGTATTTGCCGGCCCGGTGGGAGACTTTGGGGAAGTAAATGGAAAGTGTCGTTAACCCGCCTCAATGTGGACGGTGGCGGGTGCTAGAATCGTGGGTTCAATATGCGAATAGCCGTTGTGGGTCTAGGCTTTATGGGCAGCACCCACCTGCAAGCCTACAGGCACGTCCCAGGTGCGGAAATCGTTGCGGTCTGCAGTGACGATCCAACGAAACTGAGTGGCGATCTGACCTCGATTACCGGGAACCTGAACCGTCCTGGCGAGAAGCTCGATTTCTCGGGCGTCCGAAAGTACGCCCAGTTTGAAGAAGTGATGGCCGACGGGGATGTGGAGGCGGTGGATCTTTGTCTGCCGACCTATCTGCACGAACCGGCAACGCTGGCGGCGCTGGCGGCGGGCAAGCATGTGCTGGTAGAGAAGCCGATGGGCTTAGACGGCGGCTCGTGCGACCGTATGATTGCGGCGGCCGAGAAAGCGGGCAAGATCCTGATGTGCGCGCAGGTGCTGCGCTTCTGGGGCGATTATCAACCGCTGGTGGAAGCCCGGCGCGCCGGGTCGTTGGGTCCGGTGCGTGCCGCGATGTTCCGGCGGCGGTGTGCGGCGCCGTCGTGGGGCCAGTGGCTCAAAGACCCGCAAAAGGGTGGCGGCGGCGTTTTCGATCTGCTCATTCACGATGTGGATATGACGGTCCACTTGTTCGGAGCGCCCGAAGCGGTCTCGTCGACGGGCTACGAGGACCTGCAGCATGGGATCGATATCGTGAGCGCGCAGTTGCACTATCGGGACATTCCGTCGGTGGTGGTGACTGGCGGATGGCATCATCCGGCGGCCTATCCGTTCTCGATGGAATACACCGTGTCGTTCGATCGCGGTACTTTCGAATTCTCGAGCGCCGGCCGGGCGGTCACACTGTACACGCACGACGGCCGGGAAGAAGTAGTGGAGAAGCCGGAAAAAGATGGATTTCAGGGCGAATTGGAATATTTCGTGAAATGTGCCTCCAACAACCGGCAACCGCAGATCTGCCCGCCGAAGGAATCGGCGGCAGCGGTGAAGTTGACGCGATTGATCGTCGAAGCTCGCGAGAAAAATGGAGAGAAAGTGCCATGCCAGCTCTAAAGCCGTTAGAAGTGGGAGTGATGTTTTGGGCGGGGCGGCCCGCTTTGGAAACAGTCCGCGAAGTGAAGGGGCTGGGGGTGATTTGCGGCCAATTGGGAGTGGCGGGAAACACTCCGCTCGACCTGGCGACAGCCGCCAGTTGGAAAGCCGCACTGGAGCAGGAAGATTTCACGCTTGTTACGGTTTTCGCCGCGTACAACGGCGAGGATTATGCCGACGCTCCCACCGTGCAGCGCACCGTGGGTTTCATCCCTCCGGCGACCCGTGCGGAGCGATTGAAGCGGACGTTTGAGCTGTCCGATTGGGGGAAGGCCCTGGGCGTAAAGTCGATTGCGTGTCACATCGGCTTTGTGCCGGAGGACCATACGCACCCGGATTACCTGGCGGTGCGCGAGATGGTCCGGTTGGTGTGCGATTATGCAGCAGCCAATGGGCAGACGTTCGCGCTTGAGACGGGGCAGGAACCCGCCCACGTGTTGCTCGACTTCTTCAAAGACGTAAACCGGGCGAACCTGCGCATCAACTTCGATCCGGCCAACATGATCCTGTACGGCACAGGCGATCCGATCGAGGCGCTGCAGGTGCTGGCGCCGCATGTGATCTCCGTGCACGCTAAAGACGGCAAATGGCCGCCCAAGGATGTTCCTGGTTCCCTGGGTACTGAGTACCCGCTGGGACAGGGGGACGTGGGGATGGAGCGGTTTGTGGCCAAGCTCAAAGAGATTGGTTACACAAACCCAATGAACATCGAGCGCGAGGTTCCGGACCACCAGCAGCGGTTGCGCGACATCGCCGGCGGGGTGGAACTGCTGCATCGTCTCAGAGCCTAGGAAAAGGCCCAGCCGATTACCCTAGTCAGGGTACCGGGTAATCAAAACACCTGTCGTTTGTTTGTGTTACCAGAGGTGTGTCCTCTGGTGACTGACCGAAATTTTCACCCTCCCGCCCGAGAATTCCTGAAACAATTCACGCACTAGACGCCCTACTGTTAAGACACGTGAACTTACAGGGACGACCGGGTAATCTGATGGAAACGAGTGTTCAATACATTACGGATGCCGTAGCGTGTGCGACTGACCGGGTGGTCATCAGGTTGATTACCGTGTCATACAACTGTAAAATGAATGACAATTTAGCCGCTCGGAGGTAGTACAAAATGATTCAGTCGATGATGGTCTTCTTGTTCCTGTTAGCCGCTATCGAGGCGCCGGTTTTCGCCTATGGCGACCCGGGTACGGGATTGTTGCTCTGGCAGTTGGCCGGAGCAGCGTTGTTAGGAGTGATGTTTCGTCTGCGCCGGATTACAGGCTGGGTGAGCCGGTTTACGCGTCGAGACGATATCAATTCATAACGTGAGCGCTCCTCAGGCCAGCTTTCGGGATCCGAGCGGATATTTACTCGAACGCGACGGCCGGTTGTTACGAGTTGTGCTGCCGGCCGGCGAAGAGAATGCACGGTTGTGGCTGGAGTCGAAGGCGCTGGACCGGTTTCGCGAAAAGGGCAGACTGGTGCGGACCCGAGTGCTGTCGCCGCAGGAAGTGTCGGATTTGGGTATCACCCACGCACAGTTGGTGTTCGAGCATGAGCGGATACCCTTCGTCAGCTACCCCTCGGAATGGACTCCGGCGATGCTGGCGGCGGCAGGCGAATTAACGCTCGACCTGGCGGAGGCCTTGCTGCCGGAAGGGCTGGGCATGAAGGATGCGACGCCGTTTAACGTGCTGTTCCGCGGTCCGGAACCCGTCTTTGTGGACGCACTGAGTTTCGAACGCCGCGCAGCGAAGGATCCGCTGTGGCGTCCGCTGGCTCAGTTCGAGCGGACGTTTGTGTATCCGCTGCTGGCCGCAACTGAGCTTGGCATTTCACTTCGGCAAACGCTCGGGGTGCATCGCGAAGGCGTGGAACCGGAAGACATGGTGCGGTGGGCGGGGCCGTTGCGCAAGTGGTTGCCGCCATTTATGACGCAAGCCACCTTGCCGGCGTGGCTGGGGCAGCGCAACAGTGTCGAGACGCCGGAGTTCTACCGGGCACGCGAGAGTTCGACCACCGAGCAGGCGCAGTTCATTCTGGGCCGGCGGCTGAAGAGCGCCCGGAAGGTACTGCGGAAGGTTGGTCCGAAATCGAGCCAGCGCAGCATCTGGTCGGAGTACCAGGGCGGCGAATGCCACTACGCGGAAGAAGACCGGAAGAGTAAGCGGCAACTGGTGGACGACGCTTTGTCGGCGTTGCCAGAGCGCGCGCGGGTGCTGGACATCGGAGCCAATCAGGGAGAATACAGCCGGCTGGCCGCGGGGCGGGGACAGCAAGTGGTGGCCATCGACCTGGACACAGTGACGATGGATAACCTATGGCGCGCCGTCAGGAGCACCGGCGAATCGGTGCTGCCGCTGGTGGTTGATCTTTCGGCTCCGACTCCGGGAAAGGGCTGGAGCAATACCGAAGAAAAGCCCTTCCTCGATCGGGCGCGAGGCCAGTTTGATTGTGTGTTGATGTTGGCGGTGGTGCATCACCTGTTGGTGACCCACCGGGTGCCGCTGAGCGAAATAGTCTATCTCGCGGCCAGTTTGACGAACCAATCGCTAGTAGTGGAGTTTGTGGGCCGGGAAGATCCATTGTTCCGGAGGCTATGCCGTGGCCGGGAGGACTTACACCGCGACTTCAGCCGGCAGCAATTTGAGGAAGCGTTTCAGACCCGCTTTCCCACTATTCGACAGATGAAGAAACTGAACAGCGGCCGCGTCCTTTATGAAATGCACAAAGAGGCGCCATGACCCCAGACCGCGCCACCCCGCTCGCGAAAGCCGAGCCTTGGTGGCATAATGCCGCAGTCGCGCTGGCACTCGCGAATCTGTGCCTGCTGCGCGTGTGGATGGTAACGCCACCGCATCTGAACCGGGAAGATACGGGTTTGCTCGAGCAACCGTTTCCACCGGCGCATTACGCAGCGCTCATCATCAACATGGCGTTAGTGACAGGCGTGATCTGGGTGTGGCTGCGATGGAGCACGGCATCGCGCGGGTGGCCAAGACGGGTGGCGCTCGGCGCCGGCTCGCTTCTGCTGCTGGTCGTGATCTGTTATCACTTGCGGTTCGTGTTGCAGGGTTTCACAGAGAAGCTGCCGCTTTTCGGTGTGGGCATACGCGAAGTGCTGTTGCGCCCGCTTCCGCTGCTCGCCCTGAGTCTGACGGGCGGGGCGCTGGCCTGGAGTTTCGCCCGATTTGCCGCCGTCCGCGCAGGTGCGCGGCACCTGCTCCTGTTGCTGGCGGTTCCGGCGATGTTCAACCTCGGCATTGCGGGACGGATGATGTTCTACAGCGTGGCCGCGAAACCGGTGGCGAAGGCGGTTCCGGCGAAAGGAATTCCGGCGAAGGGTACGCAACGGGCCGTGAACCGCGTCGTGATCGCCCTGTTCGACGAGTGGGATCACCGGCTGACGTTCGAGAAGCGCGATGCCGAATTAGCGTTGCCGGAAATCGACCGGTTTCGCGCGGAATCGGTTCATGCGTCGAATGCGATTCGAGGGGGCCGGCGCACGCTCGCCTCAATCGCCGCCATGACCACCGGACTGCCGGTCGACGATGTGGAGGTGGGCAACCACGACAACTTCACTTTAAAACTGCCGGGCGCGGCTTCGCAGTGGCAGCAGACGAGCACACTGTTTTCGAGCGCCCATGAGGCCGGGTACGCTGCCGCTGTCGTGGGTTGGTATTTCCCGTATTGCCGGATGTTCGGCTCGTCATTGGCCGGGTGTTGGACGTGGCCGTTCTACTGGTCGTCGTTTCCCGCTGTCGATTCGCTGAGCGGTTCAGTGGGAAGACAGCTCTATATGACGACCGACCTCGGCGCGCTCAGCCCCTGGCCGGAGCCGCTCGATTCGCGCGTATCGCGTGTGTCGCGATTTGCGGTGCTCGAAAAGGCGAAACAGATTGCGGCAGACCGGTCGTACGATCTGGTCTACCTGCATTTGCCGATGACGCACTTTCCCTACTTCTACGATCCGAAGACACGCGCGTGGGGCGAGCGCCGGGAACTTCCCAGCGGCTACAGCAGCGGGCTGGCCTTCGCCGACCGGGCCGTGGGCGAGATTCGCGCCGCCATGGAGAAAAGCGGCGCCTGGGACACGTCGGTGGTGTTGCTGACCGCAGATCACCAGTTGCGGTTTAACGTGGACACGGCGCACCGCCACGAAAAGCGCGTTCCGCTGCTGATTCACATGCCGGGGCAGACCGCGGACACGAACGTCAAGGCTCCCATACCGATGACGGTTCTGCGCGATTTGACGTTTTCCATGCTGAAAGGCGACCTTTCCACACCGGAAAAGGTCGCTACTTATCTGGAGAACTTGCCTAAGCCGCGGGAATTCGCGGCGCGCTAAAAGATCTAGCTGCCGTGTATCTGCTGTCCGAGATAATTCTCGAGCCCGATTTCACGAATGATGTGCAACTGGGCTTCCAGCCAATCCACGTGCTCTTCTTCGTCGACGAGGATCTTCTCGAAGAGTTCGCGTGAGCCGTTGTCGCCCACTTCGGTGGCGACCTTGATCGCGTCGTTCAGCCGCGGCACCGCTTCCAGTTCGAGGGCCAGATCGTTTTCGAACTGTTCCTTGGGACTGCGTCCGATGCGGAGCATGAACAGCTCGGACATGTTGGGCGTGCCGTCGAGGAAGAGAATACGCTCCATCACCTTTTCGGCATGCTTCATCTCCTCGATGCTCTCTTTCCGGGTGTACGCGTACAGTCTCTTGTACCCCCAGTTGTTCAGCATCTCCGCGTGGAGAAAATACTGATTGATGGCGGTTAGCTCCGCCTTCAACACTTCTTGCAAATAAGCCAGAACCCGCTCGTTGCCTCTCACGGTAAGCATTGTAGCAAAGCCCATCCCAATATCCGCGCTAAGATACCCCGCATGGAATATCCGATGCACATTGGCGGCAAAGCTGTGAAAACGGCCACAGCTTTGAAGGTGGAACTACCGTACGACGGCTCGGAAGTGGGTACGGTGTACCGCGCATTTCGCGAGCAGGTAGACAGTGCGGTAGCGGCGGCGAAAGCCGCGGGTCCGGCGATGGGCGAGATGACGCGCGAAGAGCGTTCGTGCATCCTCCGCAAGGTGCATGAGGCGATGCTGGAGCGCCGCGATGCGTTGGCGTCGGCTATCGTTTCCGAGTGCGGCAAGCCGATCCGCGAGGCTCGCACGGAAGTGGAACGCGCCGCCTACACCATCTTGTTTTCGAGCGAGGAAGCGCACCGGTTGGTTGGCGAAGTAGTGCCGATGGATGCGGAACCCGCCGGTAAAGGGCACTACGCCATGACGGTCCGCGAGCCGCTGGGGGTGATCGCCGCGATTACGCCGTTCAACTTTCCGATGAACCTGGCGATGCACAAGATCGGTCCGGCGCTGGCGGCGGGGAATACGGTAGTGCACAAGCCTGCGTCGACAACTCCGATCAGCGGCATTCTGATGGCCGACATCTTCGCGGAGTGCGGACTGCCGCAAGGCGCGCTGAACGTGATCACCGGACCAGGCGGGGAGATTGGCGATCTGCTGGTTTTCCATCCTGACGTGGTAATGGTCACGTTCACCGGGAGCCCCGAAGTCGGGCTGCGTATCCGCAACCTGGCGGGCATGAAACGGGTGACGCTCGAGCTTGGCAACAACTCGGCGGTGATTGTGGATGAGGACGCAAATCTCGAGGAGGCGGCGGCGCGGTGTACCGCCGGGGCCTTCGCGCACTCGGGCCAGGTCTGCATCTCGGTGCAGCGGATCTACGTCCAGAGCCGCGTCAAGAGCGAGTTTCTGGAGCGCATGGCCGCGAACGCGGGCAAACTGGTGATCGGCCATCCGCGCGAGGCGGGTACCGATATCAGTTCGCTGATCACGCCGAAAGAGGCGGAACGGGTGCAGGGTTGGGTGGCGGAGGCGAAGTCGGCAGGCGCCAAGGTGGTCACCGGCGGCGAACATCGTGGGCGAGCGACTGTCGAGCCAACGGTGCTGGCCGATGTCCCGGAGACATCGCCGGTAATGTGCAAAGAGGTTTTCGGTCCCGTGGTGGGCGTGAACGGGTATGAGCGGCTGGAGGAGGCAATCGAGCTGGTGAACCGGTCCGACTACGGCCTGCAGGCAGGCATCTATACGCGCGATATGGAGAAAGCCTGGAAGGCGGCGCGGCAGGTGCATGTCGGCGGCTTCATGATCAACGAGATTCCACAATTCCGGGTGGACCAGATGCCGTACGGAGGCGTGAAGCTGAGCGGATCGGGCCGTGAAGGTCCGCGGTACGCGATCGAGGAAATGACGGAGCCGAAGCTGATTTGCTGGAAAGTGTGACGCTCGGAAAGCCCCGAACGGTCCATCCCGGCGAGTTATAGTCCGCGCTTGCCTGAATCTAATAGAACAGCTAGAACTCGGTCTTGCCTTTCCACTCGATGCGGATAAGGCCGAGCGGGAGTGGCGCTTCGTTGTAGCGGGCGGCGGCGCCTTTGCGGTGGAACATAATGGCTCCGGTGACGGGGTTGATGTCCAGCGCCGGAAAGCTGGATTGGGCGCAGTTGGCGCGGGCGGGGCAGGCGATTTGAGCGATCCGGACGTTATCGGTTTCGGCGGGTTGTGTGCCGTCGAAGCGCTGGGCCGCATGGTCGCGGAGTTCGACGCGTAGGCGGCGGGGCGGATTGGTCTTGAGGTCCACGTCGACGTAGGCGTTCACGTCCGGTTTTTCGGACGGGTCAGCCAAAAGCAGCGCGCGGAAGAGGAAGTTCTCGAATTCGACGGAGGTGACCAAGGGCTCCTGGGCGGGGTCGCCTTGGACGGTTAGGTGGGGGTGGGCCTTGCGGAGCGCGGCAACGCCTTGGGCAGTCATGGCCGTGTCTTTGATATCCACCCAGCGGAGCGCGGGTAACGCGGCCAGTTGTGGGACCGCATCGTCGGTGATGCGCCTGGCTTTATAGAGATTGAGCTTTTCGAGCTTCTTGAGCGTGGCCAGCCGTTGGATGCCTTTGGCGGATACGGGGGTCGAGGAGAGATTGAGTTCGCGGAGTTCGGTGAGCGTAGCGATGGGGTCGAGGCCGATGTCGGTGAGGGAGACGAACCAGAGGCCCGAATCGGTGCGCTGCTGTCCGGCGATATCGAGCTTGGTGAGTTGCGGAAGCGAGCGCAAAACTTCGAGGCCGACTTCGGTGAGCTTGTTGCCGCCGAAGGCGAGTTCGCGCAGACCTTTCATGCGGACAAGGTTCTGAAGGCCGCTATCGGTGACCTCGGCGTATCCGATATCGAGTGACTTGACGGTGTTTTTGCCTGCGAGGATCGACAGGGTGTTATCCGTAACCTTGGTGCCACGGAGGTTGAGGCGCTCGATGCGGCTCCAGTTGCGGAGCACGGCAAGGCCTTCGTCGGTGACGAGTTCGGCGTAGAAGAGGTTGAGTTCGCGAACGTTAGGAAGGGCTTTGAGGCGGAGCAGGCCAAGGTCTGTGACGCGGGTCTGCGACAGGTCGATAACTTCGAGGGTGGGCATGGCCGCGATGGCGTCGAGGTCGCTGTCCGACACAAAAGCGCCGCGCAGGTGGATGCCGGTGACTTCGCCTTTGGCGTTGGTGGTGACGCGGCCGCCGACATCGGTGATCCAGGCGGTGGCGGCCAGTAAGAATGCGATGACAAACATCAGCTTCCCCTCCGGGTGGGCAATGAAGATTCGCGGTCGAAGATGACCTGGCAGGCGGGCAGGGCGGCCGTGAGTTTCTTCTGGCCGTTTTCGCTGACCAGCGTGTGATAGAGGTTCAGCCGCTTGAGCGATTTCATGGCGGCGAAGGTGTCGATTGCCTTATCCGTGATAGCGCCGGTGTCGAGGGAGAGTTCTTCGAGGTGGGGGAGCGTCTTGAGCGAGTCGAGAACGGTGTCGGTGACGAGCGTGTAGTTGAGGTTGAGCGACTTGAGCGACTTGAGGGCGGCGAGTTCGGCCACGCCTTTATCGGAAATCTTGGAGCGGGCGAGTTGAAGACGTTCGAGGTTGACTAACGGCTTGAGGGCGGCGAGGCCTTTGTCGGTAAAACGGTCGTAGGCGAGGTTGAGGTTGCGGAGGCTGGCGATCTGGCCGATAGACGCGAGGCCCGTATCGTCGATGTCGTTACTGGAGACGTCGAGCGTTTGAAGTTTAGTGAGCGGCTTCAGGTGGGCCAGGCCGGCGTTGGTGATGTCGGTGTAGCCGATGCGGAGATGTTCGAGCGAGGTAAGCGCGCCAATGGCTTGGAGCGATTCGTCGTTGATGGTGCCGCCGGAGAGTTCAAGATCGACGAGGGCAGGGAAGTTTGTGAGCGATGTGCCGCGGATGGACGTGTGGTTGGCGTAGAGACGGCGAAGCGACTTGGACGCCTTCAGCGATTGCAGGCCGGTGTCGGTAAGCGTGGTGTGGGAGATGTCGAGTTCTTCGAGGGCGGCGAGGCTTGATAGAGCGCGAAAACCGATGTCGCCGACTTCGGTGGCTTCGATGTTCAGATGACGGAGTCTGGTAAGGCCGGCCAATGCTTTAACTTGTGCGTCGGTAACAGGTGTGGAGGCGAGCACGACTTCCGTGACAGCTCCGCCTTCGATTTTGGCGGTGCCGCCGAGGTCGTGGATCCAGGCCGCGACGGAGGCGGCGGAGGAGTCTTTGGGAGCGGCTGCGGCGGAGATGGCGCGGGCAGGGGCGGACTCGAGGAACTGGATCTTGAGTTTGGGGTTGGCGGCGTGAAGGCTGTCGACGCCGGCGCGCGTGACACGGGAGTAGCGGAGGTCGAGGGAGTGGAGGTTTTTGAGGGATTTGAGGCGGTCGAGTCCGGCGTTGGTGATGTTGCTGCGGTAGAGCACCAGTTCTTCAAGGCGAGTCATACCGGTAAGGGCTTCGAGGCCCCGATCGGAAAGCTTGGCCCCGAGCAGGTTGAGCTTGCGAAGGTTGGTGAGTCCGGCGAGGTGTTGCATACCAGCGTCGGTGAGGTTGCAGCCGTAGAGGTTCAGTTCCGTGAGTTTGGTGAGCTTGGCGATCGCCGGCAGGCCGGCGTCGGTGACGAGGGTATCTTTGGCGATGAGGCGCTCGAGCTGGGTCATGCCGGCGAGGGCTTTCATACCGTCGTCATCGAAAGGCGTGTAGGACATGTCGAGGGCGCGGAGGTTGGTAAACGGGGCGAGCGACTTGCCTTTGATGCGCGTCTGTGCCAGGCGCATCTCGCGCAGGTTCTTAAGCGGGGCGATCAGTGTGATGCCTTTGTCCTGCACGTTGATGTTTGTAAGGAAGTGGACGGAGAACTGGAGTTTTTCGAGCTTGGTGAGGCGGCCGACGTATTCGAGGGCTTCGTTGGAGTCGCGGCGCGAGCCGGCGCCTTCGTTCCACATGGGCGCGGGCAGGTAAAGCTCGCGCAATTCGGTCAGGTTGCGGATACGCTTCAGTTCTTCAGGGGTAAGCAGGGTGCCGGTGAAATCGGCGACGGCGACGCGGAACTCGCCTGACGGCAGTAAAGACAGGTCGCGAATGGGCTCGGTCGCGCCGACGGGAGTGACGCTGCCGCCTATGCGGACGATCCAGGAGGCGACGGAGCGTTCCGGTTCGGGCGCGGGCTGGGCAGCGGCGGTCAGTATTGCGAACAGAAATACGGCTAATCGCATGGCTACTCGGTTTGGTGGGGGACCTTCTTAGGATAACTCCCACGACGATTGTTGGTCTCGGGTGAAGGCGGTCTAGTGGTCGGCTACCGCACCATCGGAAAAGCGGTACTGCGGCCGGTTGACCGGTTTGTAGGGGTGGGCCGCGGCGACCTTTTCGTCGAGGTCGACGCCAAGGCCGGCGCGGTCGGGCAGGGCGGCGAAACCATCTTCGACCTGGACGGCGCCGCCATAGAAGAGGTCCTGGACCCACTGTTGCCGGTTGGGGTTGAACTCCTGGATGGTGGAGGCGGGAGTGGTGGCGTCAACGTGCAGCGAGGCTAACGTACTGACTTCGCTTTGCGGATTATGAGGGGCCATCTCAACACGGAAGGTTTCGGCGATTGTTCCAATCTTCTTGAGTTCGAGGATGCCTCCGGCATGACACACATCCGGCTGAACATAGTTAACCAGATGGCGGGAACAGAAGTCAGCGAACCCGTATTTGGTGAAACTACGCTCGCCGGTGGCCAGCGGCACCTTGGTCTTGGAGCGGAGCAATTCGAGTTCGCCGAGGTCTTCGAGTTGGGTGGGTTCTTCGACGAACATGGGATGGAACTGCTCGGACCCGGTACAGAAGTCGACGGCCATGGTGGTGGTGAGGATGCCGTGGGCGTCGATGCAGATATCGAAGTGGTCGCCAACGGCTTTGCGAACGGCTTCAAGCCTTCGCAATCCTTCACGCACAGCAAACGAGGGGACGACAAGGTCTTTGTCGACACGTACGAAGCCGGACTTGGCGGCGGTGAAGCCTTCGGCTTTGGCCTGGAGAAACGCTTCGGGCGTGGAGCCCACATCTTTGTAGAGGCGGATGCGCCGGCGTGCGGCGCCGCCGAGGAGCTTGTATACCGGCTGGTTGAGCGCCTTGCCGAGGATGTCCCAGAGAGCGATTTCGACGGCGGAGATGGCGGAGTTGAGGATGGGTCCGCCACGCCAGCGAGGCCAGCGGAACATCGCCTGGTAGTGCATCTCGATATCGGTGGGATCTTTGCCGACGAGATAGCGGTGGTGCTCCATGATGGCCGAGGCGAGGGTTGCTTCCTTCGAGGTGATGGAGCCTTCGCCGAGTCCGGTGATGCCCTGGTTGGTGTACACCTTGCAGAAGACCCAGTTGACGCTGCCGACGTTTACGGTAAAGGTCTTAAGGTCCGTGATCTTGAGGTTGAGCGGGCGCGCTTTCTCGACGGCGGCACCGAGGGGGTTAGCAATGGCGAAGGGAAGCGCGGAGGCAAGGAACCGGCGTCGGAGCATGGGGCGAGTGTATCGCAGATTATGCCCGGTGCTGGATGTCTGCGATGAGCGCCGCATGCGGCCGTAGTGCGAGCCTTTCCGGTAGACGCGGAGGCAGGAGGGTGTCTGCGGCCGGGCTCAGGCGGCCTGATTGTAGATGGGGGGAGCGTTGACGCCGCAGCAGCGCTTGTGTTTTTGGCCGGAGCCGCAGGGGCAGGGGGAGTTGCGGCCGATTTCGGGTTGCGGGGCGGATTTCGTCTCGCAAGTTGTTGATTTGGTTTGGGTAGCGGCGGGTTTGGTTGCCGCTTGGGCGGTTTTGACGTAGCGGTGGCCGGAGACGGGCACGACGCCTTTTTCGCGGATTTGGCCTTCGAGGGTGAGGATGGCGTTTTGGGTGGAGAGCGCGTGACGGATGTTGTCGTCAATGGTCGCCGGCGCCTTGGCAATTCGTCTCGCAA
Source organism: Bryobacterales bacterium (assembly GCA_020846745.1). GTDB lineage: Bacteria > Acidobacteriota > Terriglobia > Bryobacterales > Bryobacteraceae > JADLDI01. The sequence continues at coordinate 26,694 of JADLDI010000093.1, forward strand.
AGTGATCAATTTTGGGGACATCCGCGAGCGGAGCGAACTCGTCGGGCGGGTTTCCGTTGGAGATCTGCTGGATGCCGCGGTCGGTTTGGAGCATGCGGATCTCGCGGAGGGCGGACTTGTAGGAGCCTTCCCAGCGGAGGTAGTAGCGGTGGATTTTCTCGAGATCGGCTTCGTTTTGCGCTTCGTTGGGATGGGGGGATTCTTGGGCGCGGAGGGCGGCTTCGCGTTGGCGGCAGCGTTCGATTTGCCAGTTGGCGGTGA
>JADLDI010000094.1 GCA_020846745.1 Bryobacterales bacterium
ACAACGTCTCCCACGACTCCATTCCCAAAATGGCCGCCATCATCGCCCGCCTCCACCGCGAGTTCCGCCAAACCCTCAAAGCCATTCGCGAAGAACAACAAAACGAACCCGATTGGCTCGTCGAAAGCTACCAAGAACGCGAAGCGGCCGGAGAATTCAAAACGAACCCAATTCCACCGCGCCCGGAAAACCGTCCACCGCAATCTTCGCCCAATGTTCCCCCACAAACCAGCCCCGAGGCGGCTCCGACCCCGCCTGACTCTGTAGAAAATACCATCAAATAACCCGCAACCCCATCCCGCCCACCAACCAACATGCCCACAGTGTCTCTACGCGTCCACCCGCTGTACAATCCCTGTATGCGATTCCTCCTCGCCCTTCTCGCTATCGGTGCGTTCGCGCAACAGACCATGATCTGGCCCGTGCGCGGTACCCGCGAGATGGTCGGCGCGGCCAACAATTTCGAAGTCGAAGCCGGCTTCCGCATCCTCCTCCAGGGCGGCAATGCTATTGACGCCGGTGTCGCGGCTACCCTGGCCGCTGCCGTCACCGAACAGGCCCGCTTCGGACTCGGCGGCGAAATGCCTCTTATTATCAAGATGGCTGGTAAAGACCCGATTGTAATCTCGGGCGTCGGCGTTGCCCCCAAAAAAGCGACCGTCGATTGGTACAACTCCCGCCGGCCGGAACCCTGGGAAACTTCTGGCAAGCGTCCCCCGGTCCCCGTCAATGGCCTCCGCGCTGCCATTACGCCAGGCGTCTTCGACGGCCTGATGCTCGCCCTTGCAAACCACGGCGCCATGCCCTTCGAGAAAGTCGTCGCCCCGGCCATCGAGTACGCGGAACAGGGCTTCCCCCTCGGTGACGAGTTCGCGTCTTTCCTTCGCGCCAACGAAGATCTGCTCCGTAGCTGGCCGGCCTCCGCCGCCTTCTTCCTCCCCGGCGGCAAACTCCCACAGCGGGGTGAGGTCTGGCGCGCCACCAACCTCGCCCAATCCTTAAAGGAACTCGTCCAGGCCGAAAAGAAGTCCCGCGGCTCGCGTGCCCGCAAAATCCAGGCCGTCCGCGATTACTTCTATCGTGGTCCGCTCGCCAAACGCATCGCCGCCTTCTCTGAAGCCAACGGCGGACTTATTAGTTATGATGACTTAGCTAACTTCCACGCCGAAGTCGACCAGCCCAGAACTACCACTTACCGTGGCTACACCGTCGTCAAACCTGGCTTCTGGACCCAGGGTCCTGTCATGCTCGAGGCGCTCAACATACTCGAAGGTTACGACCTCAACGCAATGGGCCATAACTCCCCCCAGTATCTCCACACCGTTCTGGAAGCCGTCAAACTAGCCTTTGCCGACCGCGACCGCTACTATGGCGACCCCAAGTTCTCCAATATCCCCGAAGATCGCCTCTTGTCCAAAAACTACGCGGCCGAACGCCGCAAACAGATCGACTCGCAACGTGCCTCACTCGAACATCGCCCAGGCGATCTCGGGCTCCCCAGCGTTCCCATGCCCTCCGGCGGCGGCCGCGATGGAGCCGTACAGGACACCACCTGCGTCAACGTAGTGGACCGTTGGGGCAATGCCTTCAATGCCACCCCCAGCGGATCGTGGCTCCCCAGTGTAATCGCCGGCGATACCGGCATCCCCTACAGCACCCGGCTGCAGTCCTTTGTAACTACCCCCGGTCACGCCAACCAGTTAGCCCCCGGCAAGCGTCCTAGAGTTACTCTATCTCCCACCATGGTCCTCAAAGATGGCAAGTTACTCTTGGTGATGTCCACCCCAGGCGGCGATAATCAGGACCAGGCCATGTTACAAGTCCTTTTGAACATCCTCGACTTCGGCATGGCCCCGCAGGAAGCCGCGGAAGCGCCCAGATTCCAGACCGAGCACTTCTACTCCTCGTTTGCCTATCACGACTTCGTCCCCGGAAAGGTCAACCTGGAACATCGCATCCCCGCCGCAACCATCGAGCAAATGAAAGCCCTTGGCCACCAGGTCGAGGTCCGCGGCGACTGGTCCAACGGCTCCGCCCCGACCGTTATCCTGGTCCGCGACGGCGTCCTCCACGGAGCCGCCGACCCCCGCCGCGGCCGCTTCATCTTCGGCCGCTAACCATTCGAGCACCTATACAACCACGCACCACCCCCCACCCGGAGCCGCCTCTGTAAAGAGGCGGGTGTCACGCCATCCCCAACTAACTAACCAACTAGAACTCCCAATCCGGATTCACCGCGCGCCGCCGTTGGAAATCCTTCAGGTACACCTTGTACACCTTCTCTTCCGCATCGTAAGCCGTGCAGTAAGTCTTCGGATAGAATCCGCCAATCGCTACTTCCTGCGGAGCCTTCAGCGCTTCGCAGTAGTTAGGACGCCCGGTGAGAGTCTCCTTCGTGATCATCGGCTCATAGAACGTTATCCGACCGTCGTAGGCGCCGTACAGCCAGGTCGACGTGAACTTCTGTCCGTTGAACTCCGGCGATTTCGGATCGATCAAATGGTTACCCATATATGGCACCACCGAGCCTACGTTGATATAGCCTTCCGGCGTGAACGCAGCCGGTACCGGCTTCATGGCCTTCTCAAAGTCGGCACAATCCAGTCCCGAGCATGTGCCTGGCTTAATGTCCATAACGTCGTCCAGGTCCTGCATGTAAAAGTGAAAGTCGAAGTGCGGCAAGTCATACACGCCCGCCGGTTCGTGACCCTGCGGATTCCAGTCGAGCATCATATATTGAAACGGCGTCTGTTTCGCCTGAAAGGGGAAGCTTATAATCAAGGCCTGCGGCTCCGCCGGCAGGTTGTTCATCACCGATTCCGGTATCTCGACCTCTAACTCAATCGGTATCTTCTTGGCGCCATTCTCGTTCTTTTTCCCGAGCCGTACGTATGTCCGAACGGTCCCGCCACCAAGCTGTGCGGATGCTCCCCAGTAGGGCTGCTTCTTGGCCGCTTGCTGCTGTTGCTCGCCTTCGTGTCCTTCGTGGGCCCACGCCTCGGCGCCCGCCATCATCAATCCGGCAACTGCCATGGTTGTCATAAGTGTTGTTTTAAGTCCAGTGAGTGTCATCGATTTGTCTCCTCTACACTCACTAACGCGCAGGCGGCCGCCCGCAACGGCTCATCAAAAACGGATACTCATGCGAAAGCAACTGGCGCCATCGCCTCAACTGCCGCCCGGATCTTCGACTGCTGTTCCGCGGAACTCGCGGGCATTGGCGGCCGCGGTATCCCGCCCTCCCGTCCGGTGAGCCGCATCGCCGTACGGGTGTTCGCCGGCAGGTTCGGGGCATCGATAGCGTTCCATAACCGCAGCAAGCCCTTATGGATCTTCAGCGCCGGCTCATGATGCCCGGTCTGCACGGCATTCCATAACTGAACACAAACATCGGGCGCCGCGGTCAAAATCGCCGCTATCGCCCCATGCGACCCGATCTGGAACGACGGATAGAGCAGCGCGTCCACAGCGGACATAATCCGTACCCGTTCCTCAATGCCTGCCTCTTCGATCAGCAGCAACAGATCGGCGAGCGCTTTCATGTCGCTCGCGCTCTGCTTCACTCCAATAACTCCTTCTACGTCGGTTAGAATCCGCACCAGCAGCGGCGGCAACAGGTACGACCACGGGATCACGTTATAAATGATCACCGGAACTCCCGTCTTATCCGCGATCTCGCCGAAGTGCCGCACCATCGCCTCATCGTCGGGCCGGAACACATAGTGCGGCGGCGTAACCTGCAGCGCGGCAACACCAAGATCCGCGACGGCCCGCGCCCGTTCGATCACACCCTGTGTGCTGTTGGCGATGATTCCCGCAATCACGGGCACCTCACCGCGCACCTCGTCCACCGTCCACCCGGCTATCCGCCGAGTCTCTTCGGTCGTCAACGTGTGGCCCTCGCCCGTGCTGCCGCACACTGCCAGCCCGTGCACTTTCGCCCGGTCGATCATGTACCGCACGTCGCGCCGATGTGCCTGTTCGTCGATCGACCCGTCTTCGCGAAACGGTGTCACCATCGGCGGGATGATGCCGCTCAACCTTGCGATGTCCATTTAGAGAGACTCCCTTCCCCACCGCCGTGATCAGGCGCCGGCGAGTTGAGCCGCACTGAGTTGGTTCAGCAGCGGCTCTCCATTAATGTAGCGCTGAACGTTCAGCCGGAAGATGTCCCAAATCCGCGACTGGAAATGCGGACTCAAACTCGATCCCGATATGTGCGGCGTCAGTATCACGTTCGGCATTGCCCACAACGGATGCTCCGGCGGCAGCGGGTATCGATAGTGCGTATCTAAAGCCGCTCCCGCAATCCAACCTTCACGTAGAGCTTGTAACAGCGCCTGCTCCTGAATCAACGGACCGCGCGCCGGATTCAGCACGAACGCCGTCTTCGGCAGTGCCCGTAACTCCCGTTCTCCGATTAGACCTTCAGTGGTTGGCGTCAACGGCATCGCTAATATCAGGAAGTCCAGCGAACTAAGAAACTCCATCTCCTGCCCTTTGAGAAACACTCGGTGCGGCATTGTCCCGACCCGATCGCCCGTCCCTTCCACGACGTATATATCGCGGCTCGGCTCCACGCCTTGTCGAGACAGGACGGAAACATGCATGCCCATGAGCCGGGCGAGCCGTGCCGTTTCACGGCCAATCCCTCCGTAGCCCCAAATGCCGACTCGCAACCCGCGTATCTCGCGCTGGTACACGGCCGATCGATCCCAAATCGCGGCGTCCTGGTTGCGGATCATCCCTCGCATGTCGCGCGCCAGGTTCACCATCATCGCAACGTTCCACTCGCCAATGGGAACGTCAAAGCAGCCTCGAGCATTGGTAACTCGTGTCCCGCGCTCCGCAAGGCCCAGGTTCAACACCTGCGCGTATCCCGCCGAGGTGAGTTGGATCCACTGGACCTTTTCCAGATCGCCGAAGTTCGTCGGCGGCATCGTGCAGAACAGAATATCGGCATCCCGCAGCACATCTGCCGGTAACTCCCGCCGGGCTTCCGACGGACCCACCCTCCGTATCCCGATGAACCGGCTAACTTCGGCGGCCGTCTGCTCATGAACAGGAACATCGACAACAGCGCGCACCATGAGTTATGTCGTCAGAACCTTTCCAGGAACGCTGTTGAACTCACCCGACCCGGCATGGAACGGATATCGATTCTTGATGTTGTCGGTCAGCACAATTCCAAGGCCTGGCGTGTGCGGCGGATAGACATAACCGTTCTCAAACACAAACGATTCGCCCATGACCTCCGAATGTAAGCCGGCGAAGTCGGGCGCGACCTCGAGGATGCACGTGTTCGGCGCTGCGAACCCGCAGTGGATGTTCTGCATGAGCGATCCGCCGGCGCCCCACGAATGCGTAGCCACACGGCGCCCGCGCTCATCGAGCATCGCGGCCACTCGCATGAATTCCAGCAACCCACCCGTGAACGAAGCGTCTGGCTGTCCAATATCGAACGCGTTGCGCTCCGTAAACACACGCCACTCATACATCGCCGTCAGGCACTCGCCACCCGCGATCGGCACATCCGTTGCCTCGCACAGCCGCGCATAGCTCCAGGGATCGGTGTAATGCAGCGGCTCTTCAAAGAAGTAGAGGTTGTAACTTTCAACGGCCTTGCATACCGCCAGCGCCGCGTCATAACCCCAAGTGCCCGACGGGCTGTTTCCCATGTGCCCATCCAGCATGATCCTGACTTCATTCCCGGCATGCTTTCGAAGGAATGCCAGCTTGCTACCCTCCAACTCGGCCGCGGCCTGCGGGTCCGTCGCTACCTTGAACCCCTCTTCCGGATGAAACGACCCGGCGCCCACCTTGACCCCCCGAAAGCCCAAGCTCAAGTAGTGGTCCACTTTGGCCGCCAAACGATCGAGCGGGTAATTACTCGGACCCCCTGTCGCATAGGCCGGCAGCTTGTCGTGCCTGGCGCCGCCCAGCAGCGCGTGCACGGGAACTTCCATCGCCTTTCCCTTCAAGTCCCAGAGCGCCGCTTCGATGCCGTTCAACACCGCCGCACCCAGCCCCACCCGGCACCAGAAGTTGCCGCAATGGTACATCCGCTGCCACAACTCATCAATCTTCTCGGGCGACCGCCCCAGCAATATCGGCTTAAAGAACTCCACCGTTTCCGGCACCAGTTCGGGGCAGAAGTATCCGGCGTATGTTTCCCCGATACCGGTAAGTTCCGTGTTTGTCAGAATCTCAATAAACGCGGCGCTCCGCAGTCCGCGCGCCTCTCGCAGGAAAGGATCGTTAGTGCAAGGGCCGGTCAGCAGTGTCGTGCGAACGTCGGTGATGATCATGTCTTAGCCCAGCCAGTCGGCGTACTTCTCGTGCAGTGTGCGTCGGCATTCTTCGTATACCGACTCATCGAAACCCTGGTATGGCGACAGCAGTCGCAAGGGTATATCGACACCGCCCAACCGCACCAGCAACTTGTCGTAGGCGCCGTCAATCAGCGACTCCTTCCGCATCGGCGCAATCACATCCTCCACTACCACCATGTAATCGCGTTGGAAGGTGAACAACTTATCAAACTGCCGCTTCCGCGCGTAGCTGAATAATTCATGCGTCTTGCGCGGCATCATCGGTCCGAACGAACTCAGCAGCGAGCATTCCCCATACAATGTCCCGATCGGCAGCAGCGTCTCCCCAAAGAAATGCTGTATCTCCGGCACGGTCCGCATCAGTTCCGCCGTGGCAGGGATCGTCAACCCCGTGTTCTTCGTGGCCGCCAGGTTCGGCACCCGATCCGCGACGCGCCGGTAGTCCGTCGCCGTGAGTAACCGCTTGGTCCGCATCAGATTGTAATGCAGAAACTTCGAATCCGGGAACGACCCGCAAACATGCTCAAAGAACCGCAGCATTTCCGAATCGTTCAGCATCCCCCACGACGGCAACGAAATCTGAAAGGCGCGAAAACCGAGCCGGTGGGCGATCTCAATCCGCTCGATCACCTGTCCCGACGACAGTCCGATCACGCCTACCTGCGGATGTATGCCGTCGCGCAGCGTCTCTTCGGCAAACACCTCTACAATCTCGGTGAACTGCTTGTTCGTGACCGCGTACCCTTCCCCAGCCGTGCCGAACACGTACACATCGTGGAAGCCGCTGGCAGTCGCGTGGGCGACTTGTGCTCGAAACAGGTCCGACAGGAATTGTTCGTTCTCGTCCCACGGGACTTCGCAGCTGATCAGAATCGTCTGGTGATAGCGCATCTTCATGGTTTGGGCTCGCGAATCGTATGATACTTGTCGAATGCCAAGTCTGTAATTTGTTGCTTCAGGCCCGAAGGCCAAATAATGGTCAGCCGCACGGGCGCGGTCGTGGCGCCCAGGCCGAAATGCACCCGCCGGTCATGCGACGCAAGAATACTGCCGCCGCCCGTCACCCAGCGATTCTGTATTTTATCGCCTTGTTGGAGTGTCACCCGCGCTCCAATGGCATCGCGGTTCGACACCGTCCCCTCCAGCCGCAAACCAAGCCAGTGACTTCCGGTCGCGAGTCGATTCGAAAGAAGTACAGGTCTTGAGTTCAGATCGATAAACGCCACATCCACTGCGCCGTCATTGTCGATATCAGCCGTCGCCAGCCCGCGGCCCAGGTAACTTCGCGAAAATGCCGGACCGGCGCTAGCCGAACCGTTCGTGAACTTACCCTTACCATCGTTCAGCAGCAGCAGTGGCGGCTCGCGGTATCGCACCGACTTATTCGACTTCTCAATCGCACTATGCAGATGACCATTCGCGATCACCGCATCCAGATCCCCATCGTTATCGAAATCCACCAGCCGCACACCCCACCCTACAAAAGGCTTGGAGTGCATGGCCAGTCCGCTGACAACGGTTGCCTCGCGCCACGGAAACCGGCCAGTATTCAAAAACAGCGCATGGTACTCGGTATCGAAGTTTGTGACGATGAAGTCCGGCCGCCCATCGCCGTCGACATCGCCCGCGTCGACGCCCATTCCTGCGCGTGCGACACCATCCTCGTTGTAGGCCACTTCCGCTTCCAGCCCGGCATCTTGAAACGTACCCTTGCCGGAATTCAACAGCAGCAAGTTGGGCGAAGCATCGCGAGCGACGAACAGGTCGGTATTGCCGTCGTCATTCACATCCACCGCCACCACACCCAAAGCCCGTCCGACTAACTTTGAAACAGCGGCCTTGGCGCTGACATCCTCGAAAAACCAGCCTCCCATGTTGCGATACAGCCGCGGAGCCTGCCCTTTGTAAGCCGTCTGCGCACAGTAAGTCGGCTCTCCCGCAAAATCGCACTTCTTCGGATCGTCATAGGAGAACTCGGCATAGTTCGCGACAAACAGGTCCAGCAGGCCGTCCTTGTCGAAATCCAGGCATGCCGCGCTCGCTCCCCAGCGCCCGTTGTTCTCGACGCCTGCCACCTGCGTCACATCCTTGAACTTGCCCCCTCCCAAGTTGCGATAAAGCGTGCTCTTCGGGAACCCCGTGACATAGAGGTCGGCAAGCCCGTCGTTATCGAAATCGCACGACGTAGCCCCCATCCCGTACCCGTTCACCCGGCCCACTGCCGCCATTGCCGTCACATCCATGAAACGCCGGTTGCCCAGGTTCTTGTAGAGGGCGTGCTGCACCGGCACAGGCGACCGTCCCCGGCGCGTCTCGCCGCCGTTCACCAGAAACAGGTCCGGCAGGCCGTCACCGTCGTAGTCGAAAAAGGCGAGGCCGCCAGTAGTCGTTTCGACCAGATACCGGTCAGGCGATTCGCCGTTGAAGTGGCGCCAGCGTATGCCCGAGTCGGTGATGTGGTCGAACGTAAGGCCGGCCGCCATCAGCAGCAGCAGGGGTATCATTGGCCGGCCCGCTTTCGAAATAACTCCTGGTGCCGCTCTGCCGACGCGCGATCCCCTGTTCGCCGGTGGGCGCGTGTCAACGCAAAGTGGATCCGCCGATCGTCCAAACCTAACTCGGCCGCTTTGCGTAGATGCGCCAACGCGTCCTGTGCCTTGTCCTCGGACAAAAGCAAATTGCCTAATTGATAATGCGCCTCAGCCGATCGGTCGTTCGCCTTCAGCACCGCTTCCAGCATTGCCCGCCCCTTCTCTTTGGCGCTGAAATCGCCCGCTTCCGCCAGCCGCAGCAGAAACACCGCGTAAGCCAGCTTGGCTGTAGTGTCGGAGGGGAACTTCGCAGTCGCGCTCTCAAACGCCGTCACCGCCTCATCCGGCATCCCCGCCACCGATGCGGCAATCCCCAATCCCACCGCCGCTCCCGCTGCGTGGGGATCTAGCTCCAGCGCCTTTCGATAACTAGCCACGGCATCTACGTTCTGCTGGTTATTCCGCTGGAACAGCCCAAGCATCTCGTACACCGGCGCGGCGTCCGAAAACAGCTTCACGGCTTCGACGGCGACCGCTAGTCCTGCCCGGTGCCGGTTTTGCCTGGCCAGCGAGGCGCCAACATCGAGCGCCGTTTGCAGAGCTAACTCTCGCACCCGTTCATCCGCCGGTTGCTGCTTCATTAGCACCCGTGCGTTCTCCCAAGCCTGCTCCAACCCGCCTAACTCGCGCTGCCGCAGGGCTAGCTGCATCCGCACTGCCGGATTGTCCGGCGCCAGCTTCACCGCCACGGCAAACTCGTCCCGCGCTTCAGCCGTCCGGTTCATCCGTGCCAGCAATCCGCCCAGCGCGGAATGTAGCAGGGCGTTGTTCGGTGCCGCGCCAATCGCTTGCCGCATCTTCTGCTCAGCCTCCTGGGCCTTGCCCGACCGCGCCAAATCATACGCTTCGCGCGCCAGCGCCATCGGATCGGGCGCTTGTAGCAGCAGCGCAACTATTACAGCGGCGGCCATTTCCCCGGATTCAGTTCGTAATCGGTGAGCAGCGGTTCCGCCGCAATGGCCTGCACAGTTTCAGCCGGCAGTGGACCTTTCGCCGCGTACTCGACCGCCGCCTCCACCTCAGCGACGTTCGCCGTTCCCACCAGCACTGTTTCGGGCACGTCGCGCGCCAATACGTACCGGTAGGCGGCTTCAGGTAAATGCGCGCCGACTAACTCGCCGAACCGCTCCACCTGTTGCTTCAATGGATCCAACACGTCCGGCAAAGCACGGTAGCGATGGCTCAACGCACCCTTCAACAGGACCGACCGTGCCACCAACCCGACGCCTGCCTTCTGAGCCGCCGGAATCGTCTTTGCTTCCGGCCGACGGTCCAACATGCTGTAGGCGATCTGGAGGCAATCGAACACACCGGCGTCGATCGCCGCCAAAGCCGCATCTTCGCCGTAGACGCTGGCGCCCAAAAAACGGAACCATCCGCGCTCTTTCAGACGCAATAAGTGCTCGGCGGCCAAACCGGTCTCGATCATGCTGGCCGGCGCGCTGTGGATCATCAAGATGTCCACGGCTTCGGTCCGCAGCGACCGCAAACTCTCCGTCAGCGACGCCTCAATCTCGTCGCGCGATTCCTTGGGCAGCACCTTCGTGCAAAGGACGTACTCCGCCCGGCGCGATGCGATGGCGCGGCCAATCACGGCCTCACTCTCGCCATACGCGCGCGCCGTGTCGATATAGTTGATGCCTAAGTCGAGCACCCGGTTCAATAGTCGAGCGGCGTTCTCTTCCGACGGGCGGCCATGATCGCCCGCGCCCGGGATCCCGTAGTCCATCCCGATCTCGACCGCGCCGAACGATAACTCGGAAACAGAAAGACCCGTGCGGCCCAACGCGCGATATCTCATTTAAGGTTCGATAGCTCCAAAGCAAACGCCCGCTCGGTACGGTGCTTCATGGCGTCTTCACCGCCGACGCCGATCAGTTTCGTCCCCACCACGGCGAAGTCTGTCATGACGCCCAAGGGTAGCGGCGGTGCGGGGCTTATTTGTGCCGTCTTTGGATCGAACCGTTGTACCGCCTCAGTGAATTTGGTCGAGAAGCCCCCCAGCAGGAAGATCGAGTCCCGATAAGTCACAGCCGCAATCCCCCGATTGGCCTCGGCCAGCGAACCAATTCGCCGCCACTTTCGCGAGCCGGTATGGAAGGCGTAGATAGTGGACTGGTTTTCGATGCCGCCCGGAATGGTCCGGCAGCCGCCAAATATAAAGATCTCGTCCCCGAACGCCGCCGCCCCGAACAGCGACAACGCCCCATCCGGCAACGAACCGTAGTGTTCCCAAGCGGCGCCCGGCTTACGGCGAAAGATCTGGTCATGACAGGTGGATAAGTCAGCGACGTTTCCGCATCCGCCGAGCAGATACACGGTGTCGCCGACAACGACAGCGCGGCCCAGTATCGTCGGAGCCGGCGCCTCGCCCTTCGCCGTCCATGACCCGTCGTACTCAAAAATGGTGGGGCGAAAATCCTTACCGTCGAACCCGCCAACGACAATCACCTTGCCGCCGTGCGCGTAATGAGCGCCGTAGGCGAGAGGATAAGGAAGAGGCTTGCCGGCACGCCACTTACCCGAAGCAGGGTCGTGGATTTGCGTTTCCGTCAGATGGAATTTCCGGCCATCCGCCCACCTGGTGCCACCCGCCACCACGAGCGTCCCGTCTTGCGCCTCAATCGCTCCGCCGCCCTGCGCAACCGGGAGGGGCGCCAGTTCCTGCCATCCAAGCAACATAAATAAGAAGGGAATCACACTATTTCCGTTTGATCTTCACCGTGCGGCCCACGGTGTCATAACTTGTTCCATTCGCGTTGGTGTACACGACATACACCTCACCCGGCGCAACCTCGCGAATGCCAGGATACGCCATCGTGCGGGCCGAAGATAGCCGCGTCTCCTGCACCCAGGTGCGGCCTTGGTCCAAGCTGAACGCGAGAAAGTTCCCGTCGTCCTGGTAATCGGGCTTGTGGCCGTAGGCCAGGACCAGCGTCCCGTCCGACAATTCGACGATGTCCGGATCGGTCCCCACCATATCGCGGCTCCGCCCGAAGTTACTGTAAGTCCACTGCAGGCGGCGCGCCGGAGTCCAGGTCTTGCCGTCGTCGTCGGACTCGGCTTGGTACATCGGATTCTCCCGGCCCGTTCGCATGACGCAAATCAGCCGGCCCTTCGCCGGACCACGCTCCAGGCGCACGAGCGTCGGCTCGGCGAAGCCTTCCTGCTCAATCGGACCCGCCGCAATCGTGGAAACGTAATCCCAGTTTTTGCCGCCGTCTTTCGACCGCACCAGGTACGACCGCATCTTGCGCATCCCGGCCTGATACTCGACCGGAAACTTATCGCCTTTGAACTGACCATAGACCGTTGCCAGCAGGGCGCCCGAGGGCAACTCAATCACCGAACGGCGGACATAAATACGATCAATGGGAATGCCCCGGTCATCCAGGCTTTTCGAGTCCGCATCGGGCACTCGCGCCGTGTACTCAAACGGGCCCTCGATGGTCTTCATCCCATCGCTGCTCGACCAGAAACTGCCAACATACTGATCGCCCTTATGTTCCGCGTGCACATCGAAGAACAGGAACTTACCGTTGCGCAACTGCACGCTCGACCCTTCCGTGATCGGCCCACGGCCCTGCTGCGCGGAATGCTTCCATTCCTGCCAGGTCTTTCCGCGATCGAACGAGCGTGACAAGTAGTGGATAGGATACTGGCCGCCCTTTGGCCATCCGATATGCCCGAACAGAACGTAGTTACCTTGCGACGTCAGTGCCAGGTAGGGCCACGGCACTCCGGGCGCCACTAGCGCTTCCGGACCCATTTCCACCGTCAACGGCTTATAGGGCAGCTCAATTGCCAGCGCGCACGCCGCCACCGCGAATAACGCGTATCTCATGCCATTACTCCGATTTAACGTCCGCCGTTCCATTACTTAGCGGGCACGCGCCACAGCACGGTCCGCGCGGAAGCCGATGCCGGTGCGTTCTTAATGTCGTCTACCTGGTAGTACATGGTGACAATCTGCCCAGGCGATACTTCCCAGGAACTGGGATAACCGCAGTCACCGTTCGGTGCATCGTCGGCGAGCAGGATATGCTCCGCCGGACCCCACGTCTGTCCTTTGTCGGATGAGATCAGCGCGTGAACCCCCCGCGGCGGATTGCGCTCGCCGAAGGTCATCAACACACGGCCGTCCTTCAGCACGATCAGATCGGCCGGATGCTCCATATCTTTGGTCACTTGGGTTGGCGCCGACCAGGTGCGCCCACCGTCGGTGGACCGCGTCACCTGCAAACTCGCGCCCTTGCCTAACCGCGCCGCGGCCAGCAGCGAACCATCGGGTAACACGGTAATGGCCGTTTCGTTGGCCGAGTTGTGGATCAACGACGGGTCGCCCCAGGTCTTGCCGCTGTCCTTTGACCGAAATACATAGCTCTTGTAAGTGGGTGTCGGACCCTCGTTCATCTCGTAATAGACGGTCATTAATGCGGCGCCGTCCTTCAGTTGCACAATCTTGCCGTAAGGGGAAATCGCCGTCCCCGGTGTTTTCAGCTTGCCGGTTTCCGCAGACTTCTCGGGCTTCGTCCACGTCTTGCCGCCATCGTTCGACCGCATTACCCACACGCCATCGAAGTTACGTTCGGCCCGCTTACGGGACAAAGTCTTCCCGTCGGGACCGAAGCCGCTCAGGACGACATATCCCAAGACGATCGTTCCATCATTCAACTGACCTAGCGCGGGGTTGCGATCGTCCTCCGCATCGTCGATCACGGTCCACCGCTTCGGCCATGTCTTGCCGCCGTCGGTCGACGAGATCATATCCAACCGGCCGCCCCGGCCGACGTGAGCCCCACCGGCACGCACGACGGACAGCAGTGAGCCGTCCTTCAGCCGGATCATCACCGGGAAATACCCGTCGCCTTTTACGACGATATTGGGCGTGGGCTTGCCGGCGGCAAGCACGGCAGCCGCGCAAAGAGCGAGGACGACAAGGAAACGCATGGTGTTCAATAAAGTTTACTGAATCCCGAACATCTCCATCGCGTTGCCATAGAAGATGCGTTCCACGTCCGAATCGCTTAGCCGCAGGTTCCAACACGCCTGCTTCAGCGCGCGTAGCGATTCGAGCAGAATCATCAATGGCTTCATGTCCGCATAGCTGACCGAGAACTGGGTGTTCTGGTCCGATAGCCACAGGAACGAATCGCCGATCGCAACGCAGCGGCCGCGCAAATGCGTCACCGGAAAGTCGGCCCCATAGAGCAGGCGGCCGACACCGAGCGTCCGGACGATCGCCTCATATGCGCCCGGTTCCGTTACGGCGCTCGTGTCGCACCAGATGTTCGGCAACCCTTCCAGCGCGCCGATGCCTTCCACGGTGTGATAGGGGTTGAACCCGCGCGCCGCATGGGCGAGGATCCAGCGCGAGTTTGGATATTTGCGGGCCATCCGGGCGATGCTTTCCTGATTAACGGGATCGGCAATTGCCCGTGGACGCACCATGTGTAGCGTAATCGACAACCCTAACTCATGTGCCACTCGCACGTGTTCTTCGGGCAGATACTCCTCCACCGCGGCGTTGAACGTATCCGGCCGGTTGGCGAACAGGTGATAACACTTCAGCCCGACAAAGCCGCGCCGCTGTACCTGCTCACGAACATAATCCGGGTCCATGTCCGGACTTACCAGCATTTCGCCCCGGCAGCCCGCATCGCGGCTTACTTCCGCGCACAGCCACTTATTGGCACCCGTAAAGTCGACGCCTTTGGCGGGAAAGCCGAAACACAGCCCGGTGTACTTGCGGCCGGGCGTGATCGCCTCCATGTGCCGGATAAACGTATCCCAGCCCACTTCCGCCGGACCCGCCGCGGCCAATTCCGGCACTGTCCCGTGAAAGTCCGACAGCCGGTACAGGTGGGTGTGCGCGTCGAAGATCTTATCCGGAACGAAGCCGGCCAGATACTTGGCGAAGAACTCCTGGTCTTCCGCGCGAACCTCGAAATCCCGAGCCATAGCCGTTTAGGCCACCGATGCCTGTAACTCGTCGCGGACCTGCGAATAGTACCGCTCCGCATCCGGATCTTTCCGACAGTGCGCTCCGCGATACACGATCAGCAACCCGCGCCGCGAACGATCGCTCTTATTAGGTTCGCTGCGATGGATGGTCATGCAATGGTGCAGCATCGCATCGCCGGCTTCGAGCACCCCCGGCACTTCTTCCAACCCGTTTGGCACCTCGGCGGCCGTCATGCTGTTGCCGAGCACGCCCGACGGCTTGTGCGGCAGCGCCGGACCTTTGTGCGAGCCGCGCGCGTAGTACACACAGCCGTTCTCGACCGAGCTCGCGTCCAAGGCAATCCACAGCGTGAAGCAATCGGGCGGAACCAGGGTGAAATAGGCGTTGTCCTGATGAAAAGGAACCACCGACCCGACCCTGCCGGGCTTGGCGAACAACTCCACTCCCATGACCACCGGCTCGCCATTCACCAGTGTCCCCGCCAATTTCATCAGGTCGGGCCGCGACCCGATGGATGCGAACAGCGGGCTGTACTTTTCCATACGCCACAAATTGCGGATGCGGCGGGAACCGTCGGGCATCGGCTCCGCTTCCCAAACGATATCGGCGGCCGGCAGGGTCGGCCCGATTTCGCGAACGTAGCGGTCGAGTTCGGTATCGATTGCCCGCTTGTCCTCGGCGGTCAGCACGGCCGGGACTTTCAGGAATCCGTCCGCGTCGAACTGTGCCTTGGCCTCAGCCAGGTACTGGTGGTTCAGGTCCAACATAGTAAGGTCATGACTAGCAGGAATTGGTATGCCGCGTCAACGGCAGGTTCGTTCCTGCGCCTGGTACATCGGGGCCGAAATTGGGTTCGTTTCGCTGGTTGGGGAGCGGGTGGGTGAGGTGGGCGGACTACTGGGCCCGCTACTGGGCCCGCGCGCTTACGCTTGCGGTTCTGTTTCCGGGGCTGTGCGGGTTTGCTGTAGATCTGGAGGCGATGGACGGGGGGCGGCCTTGGTGGAACCAGAGGCGGCCGGTGACGCGGACGGTTTGGGCGGGCGGGCAGTCGGGGAGGACGGGGTCGGAGTGGAGGCAGGGGCAGAGGCGGTTGCCCCAGGTGCGGCCGCAGCGGTCCCATTCAGTGAGGAGCCAACGGTCGGCGGTGGTGGACTGGACGGCGGCGATCGTTTTGCCGAAGATTTTGTTGTCGACGGTTTGGGCGTTGAACTGGGGAGCGCCTTTGAGGAGGATGCAGATCTGGGTGCGGAGTTTGGTGAGCGGCTGATCGGCGCCGTTGCGGAGCCATAACTCCATGCGGACTTCGGAGTTGTGGGGGGCGATGGAGGCGCCGAATTCGACCTTGTTGGGCAGACGCCAGGAGGACTGAAGGCCGCCGCCGGGGACCGGTTCCCAGTCGGTGTTTTCGATGATTTTGTTCTGCTCGTTCCAGATGGTGGGGACGTGAGTGTGGCCGAGGAAAAGCAGGCCGAGGTTCGAGAAGATGGCTTCGGGCAGGTCGACTACGACGTAATCTTCGGGCGACCAGGGGAGGAAGACGCCGGCCTTCGTACCGCGGAGGGGGTCGATTGCGCCGTCGCGGAAGCCGATGCGGAGGGGGCGTTGGCCGGGATACGGGCGGATTTCGAGGCCCGTGGCGCGGCGGAATCCGGTTTCCGTAATGCCGGCGGGCGGGACGTTTAGGACGGCGGCGGCTTCGTCGCGGGTGTAGGCGTGTGGACCGAGCATGTTTTCGATCCAATACGCGCGCTTAGCCCGGGTGCTGAGGACTTCGATGGGCTGGAGTAACTGCTCGGGCTTATGGTCGCGATAGCGGACGTGGAGCATGGGGTCAGCCGGCGGGCGCGCGCGATCGATTAGCGGCTCGAGGTCGCGGAGGGCGACGACGCGGCAGCCTTCGGATTTGAGCTGCGCCATGTAGCCGCGGAACTTATCGGGCGGGGTATGGACCCAGGGATGAGCGATGTCGGGGACGCCGTGAAACTGAAGGATGAGCGGCTTGCCGGGTTCGGCAGTCGCGAGCACTTTGCGGAAGTGGTCGAGGGACCAGTTAGGATAGGCGTCGGCGGTGGTGGGGATAAGCAGAGGGTGGTGACGCCTGGGGTCGTAGAGCGGGCCGATTTCGAGCGTTCCGTATTTGACCTCAGGCGAGCCGCCGCGGCGGGCGTATTGGAACCCTAGTTCCTGGAGCACGCTGACGGCTTCGGGGCCGAAACCGTTGCCGCTGTAGGCGAAGCTGACGGGCTTGGGTACTTTGACACGGCGCAACTCGTTTTCGATGAGGGCGAGTTCGCCACGGAGGCGGGCGGCGGCGCGGGGCTGGGAGAAATCGGCATGGGTCCAGGAGTGATTGCCGATTTCGAAGCCCATTTCGTGTAACTCGGCGATATCCTGCCAGGACATGAAGTTAGCCGTATCGTTCATCCAATTATGAGTTACGAAGAAGCTCGCGCCGAAGCCTAACTCCTTGAGGAGCGGTGCGACGAAGGCGCGGTGAGATTTAACGGCGTCGTCGAAGGTCAGGACAACGAGTCTGGATTGCCGGGCCGAACCGGAAACGGCTCCGGCTACGCCCGCCTGTAAGAAATGCCGCCGCTGCATAAGTGCCTCACTTGTACTTGGGGTTGTACTTATTCTGTTCCGCGAACCCGCCTAACTGGGGCCGCATAGGGGACGTGCGCGGATAGCTGTCGAAGATTTCGGAGCCGCTCATGCGCGGGTCGCCTTGCTTTTTCAAGGTGGCTTCGAGATCGGCGCGGAGTTGGCGCCTGGCCGCGGCCATGCGGGGATCGGCGGCGAGATTCTTCAGGCAACCGGGATCGGTGCGGATATCGAACAACTCTTCTTCGGGGCGCTTGCCGAAGGAATGGGCGAATAGGGGGTGTTCGCGATGGGCGAGCATGTAGGACTTGGAGGGTCCGTCGTCGATGTCGGCAAAGAAGTCAGGGTCTCCGGCGGGCCAGCGATCGGGTTTGAGGTTCCAGATGTAGAGGTGCTCGCGGGTTCGGATGGCACGGGCGGGGTAGCCGAGGTTGTCGAAGCGGGCGTGCGAGTGGCGCTCACGTCCGCCATAGATACGGTCGCGTTTGGGGTCGACTGCGCCGGAGCGGGCGGAGTTGAACAGGGGGACCAAGCTGCGGCCCATCATGGCAGGGGCAATGGGCAACCCGGCGGCTTCGAGATAAGTTGGAGCTAAGTCGATGAAGCTGACTAAGTCGTCGACACGGCGGCCGGGCTTGATGCGCGCGGGCCATTGCACGGCCATGGGCAAGTGCCATCCGTATTCATACATGGTGGCTTTTGCGCCAGGGAAGGACATACCGTTGTCGGCAGTGACAATTACCAGCGTGTTGTCGAGTTCGCCTGCTTTCTCGATGTGCTGCAAGGCTCGGGCGACCTGATCGTCGAAGTATTCGATTTCGGTAAAGTAATCGAGTAAGTCAGACCGGACTTCACGCGTGTCGGGCAGAAAGGGCGGGACCCGGACGGCGTCGAGTTTCTTACCGGTTTCAAGACCCCAGCCTTTGCGGTAGGGGCGGTGGGGCTCCTGCGAGCCGAGCCAGAAACAGAAGGGTTTGTCTTTGGGACGGTCTGTGAGGAACTGGGCGAAATTGGCGGCGTAGTCGTTTTTGGAAACGCCTTCGGGGGCATTGGTTTTGTGGGTGTCCCAGGCGCGTCCGGCGGGGTTGTGCGGCCAGCCGGAGGTTTTCCAATCGACGGGTCCGGCGCCTTTTCCGGTAAGTCCGACGAAGTAACCCGATTGTTCGAGTAACTGGGGGTACACAGTTAGCTTTCGGGGAAACAAAGAAGCGTGTGTGCCGGCTTCTTCGTTGGACCAAATGGGGCGTCCGGTGAGGATGGAGGCACGGGTGGGGGCACACTGCGGGGCCGGACAGAACGTGTTGGTGAAGAGTACGCCGTTGTTGGCAACACGGTCGAACGCGGGGGTGCGGACAACGGGATCTCCAGTGGCGGAGGTATGGAGCCACGACTGATCGTCGGCGATAGCAAAGAGGATGTTCGGCTGGCGGCGGCGCGTTTGGGCGGTGAGGATGGCGGGGGCTGCGGCGAGGAGTTGGCGGCGGGTCATTTTGCAGGCTCCGGTAGGATTTCGGTGAGGACGCGCCCTTCGACGCCATTCATTTGAAGTTTCAGCAGGCGGGCGATGGTGGGGGCGACGTCGAGGTTGCGGATGGCGCCGACTTTGACGCCGGGGCGGATACCCGCGCCCGAAGCGACGAAGATGGCTTGGATATCGGGATCGTCATTTAAGTAGCCGTGGGTGCCGGGCGTTGCGCCGGCGGGGACGGGAGAGACGGGCGGTCCGCTGGTGGCTCCACCGAAGGCGTAGCCGTCGGCGGCGGCGAGGACAAGGTCGGCCATGCGGGGATTGGCGGATGGGGTGGGGTAACCCCATTGGGGGAAGTCGGCGGGAGTTAGGACCTTAGTTACTCCCGGCACGGTTTTAAAGATTTCCTGCATGCGGGCGATGGTTTCGGATTTTCCGGCGGTGCGGGTGACATAGACCATGGCGGTGCCGCCTTCGGGGATGGACCAGGCAGCGTCGCCCAGGCCGTTGGAGGCGAGAATGGCGTTGGGCTGAATGTTCTGTTTGACGGTTTTGAAGCCGTGGTCAGAGACGATGATGACGGTTGTGCGGTTGTAGATTCCGGCACGGCGGAGGGCGTCGAGGAGACGGCCGACTTTGTGATCGGCATAGGCGAGGGCGGTGTATCCGGCGACGGAGCGCGCACCGTGGGCGTGCTGGAGGCTATCGGTAGTTAGTAAGTGAAAGAGCAGCAGGTTGGGTTTGTGGCGGGTGATGATGTGCTCGCCGGCACGGGTCCACATCTCGTCGCGATAGTGGATGGGGAGTTTTCCGAATCTGGTTACCTCATCGGCCGTAATTAGTCCGGCGGCGATCATTTCCTTAGGAATCTGCGCTTCGGCGGAGGGGACTTCGGCGAACGAATAAGTGATAGTGCCGGGGTTCTGAATGGCTACCCAGTCGACCTCGGCGGTGGTGAGCTGGGCGCGATGGGCAAGGTCGTAGACAGTGTCGCCGGCGACGAGTTCCTTTTTGTCGATCCACGGCTCGACCTTGAGGGGCTTCCCTTCCCCGGTCCGCTGGGCCTGGCCGTTGTAGAGGACGGAATGGCGGGAAGGGGTGACGCCGGTGACGATGGAGGTGTGATTGGGCCAGGTGACGGTGGGGTTGACGGGCTGCACGGAGTCCGCGACCGCGCCACTTGCGATTAGCCGGCGGATGTTGGGTATGGGAAGAGTGGGATCTTTGAGGGCGTAGGCGGCGAAACCGTCGATGGAAATGACGACGACGTGGCGGGAGGGCTGGGCGAGCGCCGAAAGGGCGGTGAATATAAAGAAGACCAGGACGGCAGGGATAGGAAGTTGCATCAGATGCGATTATCGCGTGGCGCGGCGGAGGGTGGACGATTGGCGGCGTTCGGCTCCGGAGCAGGCAGCGAGCAAGGCGAGGCAGAGCCGCTTGATCATGGGCTCGATTGTATCGCTATCCTGAGAGCTTCAAACAAATGCGGCGATTAAGTATCGTGGCGCTGCTGATCGGGCTGAGCGTCGTTTTCTACTGGAAGTTAGTTCTGACCACCGAGTACACATGGCTGGATTCGCCGGACATGAGTTTTCTCGAGATGCCGCGGTTCCAGTTTCAGGCGCAGCAATGGCACAAGCTGCGGGCGCCGCTGTGGGATCCGCACCACTGGATGGGGCAGCCGTTTCTGGGGCAGATTACCGGAGCAGCCGATCCGCTGAACTGGCCGGTGTTCCTGTTCGGGTTTCGGGAGGGCAAGATCCGGCAGGATGTGGTGCACTGGCATTTTGTACTGGGGCATGCGCTGGCGGCGGCGCTGATGTTCTGGCTATGCCGGGACCGTGGACGGTCGATGGCGGCGTCTGTCATCGCCGGATGTGTGTTCAGCTTCGGCGGGTATCTGGGAACATCGGACTGGCCACAGGTGCTGCACGGATGCTTGTGGACGCCGGCGGTGCTGTTGTATCTGCTGCGCGCGATGGAAGGGCGCGACAGCACGGTATCGGCGGCCATGGCGGGCGTGGCGTGCGGAATGTCGTGGCTGAGCGGCCACCACCAAGCGCCTTACTACCTATCGCTGCTGCTGGTTGGGATTTGGGGTTGGGCCATCGTGAGGGAGCCTCGAGCGAAAGCGGTTCGTGGCGCGCTGGTGTCGTTATCGTTCACCGGCCTTGTGGGCGCCCTGCAAATCATTCCCGGATGGGAATACGGCCGGCTGGCGATCCGGTGGGCGGGCGCGGCGGAACCGCTCAGGTGGTGGGAAAAGGTGCCCGCGTTCGTTCATGAACAGTACACTTTCCGGCTGCAGGATTTAGCGGGCACCATCGTGCCTGGCGCGCACTTGCACACCAATCCCTACATTGGGGCAGTGCCGCTGGCGCTAGCGATTTATGGGGTGGCGCGCTATTGGCGGGAACCGGGTGTGCGCCTGGTGGCGGCATTGCTTGCCATCGCCGTGTTTTTTTCCGTCGCCGCCCACAACCCGGCTTACGGGGTTCTATATGGACTGGTAACGTGGTTCGACAAAGCGCGTGTGCCGGCGCGTATTATTTTCCTGTTCGGCGCGGCGGCGGCGGTGCTGGCGGCGTATGGTTGGGATGCGCTGCGGCAAGAGGCGTCGAAGTGGAACGTATGGCCGGTGGCGGGAATCGCCGCGGCGTTGGCGGCGCTAGGGGCGGTGCTACAGCGGGATGCGCTGGCGGTTCCGGCGGTGACGCTCGGCGTGTTCGCGGCGCTGGTGGGAGCGATGGGCCGTGGTGCGATTGGGAGCGTGGCGGCCAACGCGATATTGGTGCTGCTGGTGTTGTTCGAGTTAGCGCATGTTCGCGACTTCAGCAGCCGGCTTGCGCCCGGCTATAAGTCGGACTGGGCGTCGATATGGCGGCATGACGACATCGCGGAATATCTAAAAGCGCAGAAAGGCCCGGTGCGGGTAAGTATCGACGATCCGGAGGTGGCGTATAACTTTGGCGACTGGCACGGAATAGATATGACCATCGGGTATACGGCGACGGCGCCCTATAACGTCGCGATGCTTGAGTGGCACAAGCCGGAGACGCAGGATGTGCTGGCCGTTACCCATACGGTGGGCCGGCAACCACAGGACGCGCGCGACGAGGAGGTGTTTCGCGGAGCAACCGGATTGAAAGTGTTCCGACGGCACGGCGTGCTGGACCGGGCGCGGCTTGTGCATCAGGCGATTCAGGCGAATACGCTCGGTGAGTTGCGAGTGCGGTTACATGCCGGCGATGGACGAAACGCCGCGATATTCGTGGGACCACTGCCGGCATTGGAGCAGTGTGGGGACCAGGGTGAAGTGGAATGGCTGGAGCGGCAGCCCTCGACGTTTCTGCTACGCGCCACCACGACGTGCAGGGCGCTACTGGTGGTGGCCGATACGTGGTTCCCCGGGTGGGAAGCGATGGTCGACGGGCGAAGCGCGCCGGTGCTGGAGGTGTATGGCGCGGTGCGCGGCGTGACGCTTACAGCGGGGCAGCACGAGATCCGAATGCGATACCGCCCGTGGACGGTTCGAGCGGGAGCGGCACTTACGGCGCTGGGGTTAGTACTAGCCGCCGGGCTCTGGGCGGGTGCAAAAATCCGGAACACCGCTCCCTCGCGAGATTGAGAAGAAACGCGGCCCGCGCCCTTACGGTTGCGGTTCTGTTTCCGGAGCAGTGCGTGTTTGCAGTGGTTTACCGGCCCCGGGGCGCGGTGCTAAATCGCATTCAGCGGATTTTTTCTCACGCCCTCGCGGTCGCGGCTCGGTTAGTTAGCCGTCTTCGGTGGTGTCGACGAAGTTACTATCGAAGGCTAACTGGAGCACCTCTTCACTTAAGTGCCAAGGGCGGCGTTCAAAGCGGAGCAGGTCCATGGCATGGGTGAGCACGTCTCGCGGATGGCAGCGGCGGCGGGGTTTGCCGGTCCGCTCGTATCGCTGGTTCAGCACACGTTCCAGGACGGCAAGGTCGTAGGGAAGGTTGTTCTTTTCCGCGTATTGATCGAATATCTCAAGAAACTCGTCCTCATCGGGACTGCGTAGCAACATCTTGTACTGAATGCGGCGCAGGAAGGCTTCGTCGCCTAACTGGTCGGGCTTGAGGTTGGTGGAGAAGATCAGGAACGTCTCGAAGGGGACGTGCATCTTGGTGCCGTTTTTGAAGGTGAGGTAGTCGACGCGGCGCTCCATGGGGACGATCCAACGGTTGAGGATGACGGCCGGGGTGACTTTCTGACGGCCGAAGTCGTCGATCAGGTAGATGCCGTTGTTCGCCTTAAGTTGGAGCGGGGCGTCATAGAATTTGGCGACCTCGTTATAGGACAGGTCGAGCATGGAGAGGTCGAGTTCGCCGCCGGAGACGATGAAGGGGCGACGGATGGAGACCCAGCGCTGGTCGTAAGTCGGTTCGCAGGAGAAGGCAAGCGGGGACTGCTGCCGATCGGGATCGTCAAAGGGGTGGTGATAGATAGGGTCGAAGAGTTGGATGACCATGCCCTGGGCTTCGATGGCGTAGGGGATGAAGATCGGCGTCGGATCGATGTTGAACAGCGCCTCGGCGAGATAAGTTTTGCCGTTACCGGGCTGGCCGTAGATGAGGAACGATTTGCCGGAGCTGACGGCGGGCCCGATGGCGGACAGAAGTTCGGGGCTGACCACCATATGCTGGTACGCCTCTTTGAGCATGTCCATGGTGAGCCAGTCTTGTTTCTGGCGCTGCAACTTGACCATGGTGGCGTACTGGTCAAGCGGGACAGGCACACGGCCGGCGTATTGGGAGGCTTCGAGGTATTCGCGGGCGTGCTGACGGCCTGCTTCGGTGAGCGCAAAAACGGCGGAGATATTACCCATGCCGAGCGAACGGCGCACCTGCACCAGATGCTGACGTTTGAGGAATTCGACCATTTCCTCGATGACGGAGAACTTGAGACCGAGCGAAAGCGAGAGTTCGCGGCCGATGGTTTCCGAACGGAAGTAAAGCGTTTTGAGGATCAGTTGTTCGACGAGAGATTCCGAGACACCGGTATCGGCCATAGTCTCGGGAATAGGCGGAGTGAGGATTTCGTCTTCGATGTAAGTTGCGTCACTCATGTACAGGAGTGAGATCGGGCGAAGCCGGCCGGGGCAACAGATAGGCTTATCGCGTAGAAAAAGAGGGGGCGGATCGCCTTAGTACTGACGCTCGGAATTGCGGTGACGTATTCGGCGCATGGCCATCAGCTCTCAGCTCTCAGCCCGGCTTCCGGCTGGGGCAGATTGAATAGGGTGTGACTTGGGGTGTGCGGCCTGAGGCGCGGCGACGCCAAAGGCCCGCAGGACGCGAGGCCGATAGGATGGCGGATTCTGGATAGGTGCGACGGAAGGGGTGATTCCGCTCCGGGTGGTTCGGTGCGCCGGCCGGGTCGCTGACGCTCCCGCTTCCATGAGAGGGCCGGTGGTTGTCAAGCAGGAAATTTAGTTTTTTGTAGTTTC
>JADLDI010000095.1 GCA_020846745.1 Bryobacterales bacterium
GAGCGGCAGCGATGAGTCTCGGCCCACAGCGACCTCATCGAAGCCACTACACCCGTTCCGTTCCGGCAAATCCTGTGATCACTGCGTTCGTGCCTGTTTGGTTCCGGCTTCGCCGGGTTAGGGCGTGAGAAAAAATCCGCTGAATGCGATTTAGCACCGCGCCCCGGGTCCGGTAAACCATTGCAAAGACGCACTGCTCCGGAAACAGAACCGCAACCGTAAGGGCGCGGGCACAACTAGTCACGGGTTTCGACGGAGCAATCCGTTGGCTCCAAAGCGCCCAAAACCAAGACGGCGGCCGGGGCGGCGCACCCAACACCCCATCCTCAATAGAAGAAACCGCCCTAGCCCTTCAAGCCCTAGCCACAACCCCCGAAAACAAAGCTCAAATAGAAAAAGGTGTAAGGTGGCTAATCGAAGCCACAAAACACGGGACCCAAGTAAATCCATCCCCCATCGGCCTCTACTTCGCCCACCTCTGGCACTTCGAAGACCTCTAACCCCTGATCTTCACGCTAGCCGCCCTAATCAGAACCTCGACCACTCTCTCCAGGGACCTCTAAACACCTTCACAAACTCCAAACCGTCAACCGTGGGGCGAACGTCTTCGTGCGCGGCCCGCCCCGTCCCACCCGGAGCGGGAGCGTCAGCGACCCGGCCGGCCCACACAACCGCCCGAAGCGCATTCGCCTCTCCGTTGCATCATTCCAGTGACTCCCAGCTTCGGATCGACTATAAGGTGCCCTATGGGAGTTGGTGTCAGCGGCCTTGTACATCCATGTACAATCTGGGTATGGAGCTAAATGTCAGCGAGGTTCGGCAGCGATTGCTTACGCTTGTTAACGCGATGCCGCCGGAAGGGGTCACTATTACGCGACATGGAGAACCCATCGCACGGCTTGTTCCCGTTTCGGCGTCGCGTCCTGAGCGCAGAGTGACCTTCCCCCTCATTCGCGCAAAAGGAAAGCGTGGCCCACTCGCCCCATCAACTGAAAATCCGCATGACCTCATTCTTCCCTGATGTCAATACATGGCTCGCTCTGGCTTGGGAAGGACACGTCCATCACTCCGTAGCGATCGCGTGGTTTCAAAACGTTTCGGCGGCGTCACCTCTGATCTTCTCCCGATACTCCCAACTGGGGCTGTTGCGGCTAGTCACGAATAGTCAAGTCATGGGCGACTCCGCTCTCAGCCTGCAACAGGCCTTTTCTTTGTATGACTCGATAATGACAGACTCTCGGATTGAACTGCTGCCGGAGCCTGAAGGTCTGGATCAATTGATGCGAAACATCTCTCGTCCTCTCGCTCGTCACTCCGCAACAAAGGCCATCGGTGACCTTTACCTGATCTCGTTTGCGATGTCGATACCGGCTACGCTCGTCACCTTCGATAAGGCCATGGCACGCGCCGTCCAAACTCATCAGGCGCCGGTAGTTCTGCTTCCACCTCGTTCACCGGGAGGCCCAAAAGGTAAACCGATCCATCGTGATTAGGCAGTGCACTCAATCCACCGGCATCCAGGGCTCTACCGCTCACGCCGCCTTCCGACGCCTCGCTGCCTTCGGCCCACGCTTTTGCCGCTCAGCGTACCTGTTTCAGCCGCTACACTACGCCTGATAAAACAGCGCCAGCACCTTATAAGAAAGCCAACCCACCAAAGCCGCGGCGGGAATTGTCAGCACCCAGGCCCACAAAATGTTCGTCGCCACACCCCAGCGGACCGCTTTCACGCGTTGAATCGAACCTACCCCCGCGATTGCACCCGCCACCGTGTGTGTCGTCGAAACCGGCTTGCCGATCATTGTCGCAAAGATAATCGACAGTCCCGCTGCCGTTTCCGCGCAGAATCCCGACCGTGGTTTCAACCGCGTCAACCGGCCGCCCATTGTGTGGATGATGCGCCAACCGCCCGACAGCGTCCCTAGTGCGATCGCCGCGTGCGCCGACAGGATCACCCACACCGGCACATGGAAGGTCGGCAGAATCTTCGCCGTCACCAGCACGCCCGTGATGATGCCCATGGTCTTTTGCGCATCGTTCGTTCCGTGCGAATACGAGTAGAACGCCGCCGAAACCAGCTGTAACTTGCGGAACCAGGTGTCCATCTTGTGCGGCGTCGCGTTGCGGAAAATCCACAGCACCGCGATCATCAGAATGTACGCCAGCGTCAACCCGATCATCGGCGCGATAAAGATGAACAACAGCGTGTCACGCCACTTCGGCCCCCACAGGATGGCCGACATCCCTGCCTTGGCGAATGCCGCACCGGCGTAGCCGCCGATCAGCGCATGCGATGAACTCGACGGCAGTCCCCACCACCAGGTGATCAGGTCCCACACAATCGCGCCCAGCAACCCGGCGAGGATCACATAGCTATCCACCTTCGACAAATCCACCAGGCCCGACCCCATCGTGGCCGCCACACCCGTTCCAAAGCTGAATGCGGATACGAAATTCCAAAATGCCGCCCACAACACCGCCTGAAACGGCGTCAGTACACGCGTCGCCACAATCGTTGCTACCGAATTGGCGGCATCGTGAAATCCATTGATGTAGTCGAATATCAGGGCTACCGCGACGACGACGACAACCAGAACCGGGATGTCCATGCAGTTGCTTAACTATTCTTGACCACTACGCCCTGCAGCACGTCCGCGACGTCTTCACAGAAATCCGTAGTCTTCTCGATCACTTCGTATACCTCTTTCAGCTTAATCAGCTGAATCGGATCTTTTTCTTCCTGGAACAGGCGCGCAATCGCCCCGCGCACTACGTCGTCCGCTTGCCCTTCCAGACGGTTGATTTCGATACAGTGTTCGAGCAGTGGCTTTTCTTCGCTCAGTGCCTCAAATGCTTTCAATAGCGAATGGCCGCAGGCGACGATAATCCCGGTCAGTTCCACCATCTGTGGGGGAATCGGGTCTACCTTGTAGGCCACCAAACGGTGCATCGTTTCTTCGATCCCGTCCGTCACGTCGTCCAGGTGCGATGCGAGCGAGTGGATGTCCTCCGGGTCCAGCGGTGTGATGAACGTCGAGTTCAGCCGCGTAAAGACTTCGTGGATAATCTCGTCTCCGCGCTGTTCCAGTTTTTGAACGGCTTTCTCCGCGGTTGCCAGTTGGGAATTGCCTTGTTTCGTTGCTTCGTGCAGCGTGCCGGCAGCTTCGCAAATCACCTTTACCTGTTCAAGGAAATAGGTGAAGAACTTCTCAGAGCGGGGAATTAATCGCATACAGACAGCTTTGAACGGCAGGTCGACTCAAATAGCATCGGCGACTTCACAGTGTCGCAAGTAGGCATGTTCATCGTCAAATTACAGATCGGTTACAGGATGGCCAGCAGTTCTTCCGCTGAGGGCGCCCTCTGCGGCATTTTTAATAGTCGCGGGTCGAGCAAACGGTGTGTGTCGACATTGCCCATCGCCGATAGCAGGTTCTGCTTCAAGTTCGGGTGGTCTTTCTCGATTTCCGCGAACATATCGCGCAGCGTCCGCCGCACCGTTCCCGTCTTCTGTGAACACCCGCATGGTATCACTGGCGCGCCCATACGCTCGGCAAATGCACGGGTAACGTCCTCCGTCACGAAGCACAGCGGTCGGATCAGCCGAAACTGCTGGTCGCTCGACATCGCAACCGGCGGCAGTGCAGACAAACGGCCCGTGAACATCGCGTTCCGCAGAAACGACTCGCAGAAGTCGTCCGCCGTGTGCCCCAACGCGATGACATTTGCGCCCAATCCCGATACCACTTCGTATACGGCTCGTCGGCGGTAGCGCGAGCACATATCGCACCCGTGGTCCGGCTGTTCGTCCAGCAACCGGTGCGAAGGCTTGTCGTGGTAGTATGTCCAGTCGATTCCGCGGCTCTTCAGCCACTCGCCGAGCGGTTGGATCGGATTGAGGAACTTCCCCTGTTCGATCGTGAAGGCGCATACCGAGAAGTCGATCGGAGCCCGTTTCTGCAGCAAAAGCAGTGCTTCGAGCAGCGTCACCGAGTCTTTCCCGCCCGAAAGGCCCACAGCCACACGATCGCCGTCTTTGATCATCTCGAAGCGGCTGATCGCTTCCCCCACCTTCCGCAGCAGGGCTTTTTCAAGGTCCACGGTCCTATTATAGGGTGGTGTCTCCTGCCCGCCGGGTCGCGTTTCAAATCCTTCACGATGTCGAGAAGGGTGAGTTTGCGGCCGACCTCCTGTTTCAGCGCACCCCACACCTCTCCCGCGAAGACGCCGGACTAGCCACCGAACTGGTCATGGGTGTCCTCCGCTATCGCCCTCAACTGGACTTCGCCATCCAGTTCTTCGGCGGGCGTCCGGCCGCAAAACTTGACCCCGAAGTAGCCAATGCCCTTCGCCTCGGCGTTTACCAGCTTCGCTACCTCGACCGCGTCCCCCGCCACGCCGCCGTCAACGAGTCCGTCGACCTCGTCAAACTCGCCAAGCTCACCTCCGCCTCCGGCCTCGTCAACGCCATCCTCCGCAAAGTCGACAAGCGACAACTCAACTGGCCGTCGAAAAGTGTCGAACTGTGTTTACCCGAATGGCTCATGCTGAAGTGGATCAGTAATTTCGGATCGGATCGTATCGAAACGATTGCCCACACACTACTCCAGACACCGGAGTCCTACGTCCGTGTTCCACCTGGAAATGTGGTAATCCACAACACATTGGAGCCGACCGAAGTGCCCGGTGCCTATCTCGTGCGAAACGAACCCAATTCGTCTGACCTCCCGTGCCGCGTCCAGGACATCAGCTCTCAAGCCATCGTGCCTCTTTTGCGAATCGAACCCGGCATGACGGTCCTCGACACCTGTGCCGCCCCCGGCAACAAGACCGCCCAGGCTTTGGAATCCACAACCCAGGTGGTAGCTTGCGACGCAAGCCTCCCCCGCCTGCGGGCGCTCCGCACCCTCGGCTGCCCCCTCGTCGTAGCCGATGCCGCTACCGCGCTCCCCTTCGACCGCCGTTTTGACCGGATCCTGGTCGACGCCCCCTGCTCCGGCACCGGCACAATCCGCCGTAACCCGGAAATCAAATGGCGCGTCAGACACTCGGATTTCCAGGTGCAGCAGGAACGCCAGGTCCGTATCCTGCGCCACGCCCTCGGGTTGCTGAAGCCGGGCGGCCGGCTGGTGTACTCCACCTGTTCGCTGGAGCCGGAAGAAAATGAACAGGTTATCGACATTGTCCGCCGCTGGGGCATCACCGTTTTGGAGACCATCCGGCGTACGCCCGGTTACGAGCCGGGCGACGGGTTTTTCGCCGCTGTGCTAACATCACAGATGAGCGCGTAAGTAGTTGATTGGGTTGTCTTTGTGGTTGAAATCCTCCCTTCGCTTTTGTCCGCGGATTTCGCTCGGCTGGCACATGACATTGAACGGGTAACGGCAGGCGGCGCCGCCATGCTGCACCTCGACGTCATGGACGGCCATTTTGTCCCCAACATCACGCTAGGTCCGGTAGTGGTCAACGCCGTCCGAAAAGTGACCGATCTTCACCTGGACGTTCACCTGATGATCGAAGACCCGAACCGCTATCTCGAAGCCTTTGCCCAAGCGGGCGCCAACTCCATCTCGGTCCACCAGGAAGCCTGCCGGCACCTGGACCGGACGCTCAACACGATTCGGAGCCTGGGTGTGATGGCCGGGGTTGTTATCAATCCGGCGACACCCGTCTCAGTTTTGGAAGACGTTCTGGACGTGATGGATTACGTGCTCGTGATGAGCGTCAACCCGGGCTTTGGCGGCCAGAAGTTCATCCCCAGGTCGATCGATAAGGTGCGCCGTTTAGCCGCCTGGCGCCGCGAGATCGGGCTCGACTACAAGATACAAATCGATGGCGGGATCACCCTCCAGAACATAGGCGCCGTTGCCCAGGCAGGCGCGGATTGGGTTGTGGCCGGGTCCAGCATATTTGGGACAGCGGACCCCGGGGCCGCTGTTCGTGACATGCAGCAGCGGGCGCGCGACGCCGTCGCCGTCCGGGTGTGAGTCTACAAGGAGTTTGAGAGGAATGTGGGTGCGTACAGGTCTGGTTGTAATGCTGGTGGCCGTCTTACTGACGGGCTGCGGGTTCCGCCGCAAGAAATACGAGAACCCGATCACGAAAGACACCGAACAGCCCGATAAGGTGCTGTTCGATAAGGCGATCAAAGATATAGAGAAGGGCCGTTACGAGGTCGCCCGGCTGACCTTGAACACGCTGATGAACACCTACGACACCAGCGAGTACATGGCCAAGGCGAAGCTCGCGATTGCCGATAGCTGGATGCGCGAAGGCGGTTCGCACTCACTGGCCCAGGCAGAAGCCGAGTACAAGGACTTTATCCTGTTCTACCCGACCATGGAAGAGTCGGCTGAGGCGCAGGAAAAAGTCTGCATGATCCATTACAAGCAGATGGAAAAGCCGGACCGCGATACCAACCACGCTGTCCGTGCGGAAGATGAGTGCCGTAACCTGCTGCAGCAATTTCCCAACTCGAAATTCGCGCCCCGCGTCGCCCAAACGCTCCGCAATATTCAGGAAGTGATTGCCGAAGGTGAGTTCCGCGTCGGCGAGTTCTACTTCAAGAAGCGCAGTTACCCCTCCGCGGCTAACCGGCTGGAAGCGATGGTCAACCACTATCCGCTGTTCAGCCAGGCGGACGAAGCGTGGTGGATGGTGGGCGAGAGCTTCGGCAAACTCGGGCCGCGGTTCCGCGACCGTTCCGCGAATGCCTACCAGAAGATCGTTCGCGACTATCCGCTCAGCGCCCGCGTGGACGAAGCCAAGAACCGGCTGAAGGAGATGGAAAAGGAAATCCCCGATCCCGATCCGGTGGCCCTCGCGCGTATGAAGTACGAGAAGGAAAACTACATCAAGCCGGGCATGATGTCCCCGTTCTGGGGTATTTTCCGCAAATCACCCGATGTGTCTCTCGCCGCCAAATCCGGCAATCCGGCGCTCACCGGGCTCCGTCCGGGTATTCCGGTCAGTGTGCCGAGTGCTGAAACCGCCGGCGCCGCCGGCGCAACGGCCGACGTAACCGTATCCACGGTCGGACCCAACAGTGCCCTTGACACTAAGCCCGACGCTCGCGCGAACACGCCGGGCCAGCAGCAGCAAGGTTCGACCGAGGGCTCCACCAACAACGTCCAGGGCGCCTCGTCTAATACCCAGCAGTCGGGGACAAATGCATCGTCAACCGACCAGACGCCCGCCGGCCAGCAGCAGCCTCAAGGCAAGGCCAAAAAATCGAAGAAGGCGAAGAAGTGACGGCGGTGGCCAGCCGAATTCTCCTGGCTGACGATTCACCGCACGCGCAGCGGATGGGCGAACGAATCCTTCGGGAAGAGGGTTTTGAAGTCGTGTCGGTTACTGACGGGGAAACGACGCTGATTCGCCTGAAAGACGTCGACCCCGACGTGATCATAGCCGACGTCTTCCTGCCTACCTACTCCGGCATCGACATCTGCCGCAAGGTCAAGTCGAGCCCGGAGCTTCGTCACATGCAGGTGGTCCTGACGGCCGGCATTCTCGAGCCGTTCAACGAGGAAGACGCCAAAGCCGCCGGTTGTGACGGTATACTCAAGAAACCGTTCGAAGCCAGTGTGGTGATGGATCTCATCAAACCGCTGGTGGATACTGCCCAATTTGCTCGCGGACTGTTCGGCGAGCAAGTGGAAATCCGCAACGCTGCCGTCGAAACGGCGGTGGCAGAAGCGGTGGAACGTGAGCGTGCCGCTCGTCCAGACATCGACCCCGAGCGGGTACGCGCCGCCATTACGCTGGCGCTCGATGCCGCGTTGCCGGCAATGATCGAAGAAATAACCGAACGCGTCCTGATTGCTTTGGGGCATTGATCGGCAGCCGAAACTGCAAGGCGCCTTGAGACATCTACGGTAAGTAGAACACTATTTCTGGGGGGGCTATCACGCCTACACTCGCTTGAAGCTGCTAGTGAGGTTGACTCGGAACAATCGGGCAGGGATATTTCCGTTTGGCAAATTGCTGGTTTGGGTGCTTGCATTGAGCGGCATCAGCACGCTCACCTGGGAGATGCGGACCAGCTGGCTACAGTCGAAGGTCTTCGCCGCCACGGCCAAACGCGCCACTTTCGCGGTTGAGGCCGGCGCCGGCCAGGCAGTCAGCGCCGCTTCCGGCCCGTACGACGAGCGCCTCGGCTATGCACGTCTGCACGACATCACGCGGCGGTTGCGCGACGCCGGGCTGGTGGTTGAAGCCCAGGCCCGCCCTTCCCCTTGGCTGTCGCGCTTGAACCAGGTGGGAGTCTTCCCGATATACAGGGAAAAAACGCAAGCCGGTCTGGAAATCTTCGACCGTTCCGGCGAGCCGCTTTTCGCGTCGCGCTATCCCGGACGCGCCTACGCGGACTTCGAGAACATCCCTCCGCTGGTGGTCACGTCGCTCCTATTTGTGGAAAATCGCGAGATCCTCGATCCGCGAACACCCTACCGGAACCCGGCCGTTGAGTGGGACCGGTTAGCGAAGGCGATCGTCGACCAGGGACGCAAGCAGATCAGCCACGGCCACGCGGGAAGCGGCGGCAGCACCCTGGCCACCCAGATCGAGAAGATCCGTCACTCGCCGGAAGGCCGCACCGGCTCGGCTTCGGACAAGTTTTACCAAATGTTCGCGGCCACCCTGCGTGCCTACCAGGAAGGCGAAGACACCACCCAGGTTCGCCGCCAGATTACCGCGGACTACATCAACTCGCTACCGCTCGCCTCGTCGCCGGGTTACGGCGAGGTGCTGGGTTTGGGTGACGGTTTGTGGGCTTGGTTCGGCGCCGATTTCGCGACGGTAAACCGCCTGCTAACCGACCCTCAAGACACTGCCGAGCACGCCAAAGCGTACCGCCAGGTGTTGAGCCTGCTGCT
This sequence comes from Bryobacterales bacterium, assembly GCA_020846745.1. Classification (GTDB taxonomy): domain Bacteria; phylum Acidobacteriota; class Terriglobia; order Bryobacterales; family Bryobacteraceae; genus JADLDI01. The sequence goes on from JADLDI010000095.1 coordinate 8,877, forward strand.
CGCGGTCAACCGCCCGTCGCACTTCCTGCAGCGGCATCGCGCTCAACTGGACGACCGTGTTGACCTGTTCCTGCGCCTGCTCGCGGAAGCGCGGCTGATCAGCCCCGAACTGCGCGACCGCGCCTTGGCGACCAAACTCATCTTCCTGGACCGTGCCCCGGTGCTGCCCCCGCCGGCGCTCGCCGAACGCAAAGCGACAGACTCCGTTCGCGGAGCACTGCTTTCACTGCTCGGTTTAGACAACACCTACCAACTGGACCGCCTCGACCTCCAAGTGAGTACGACCTTGGATCGCAACGTGAACATGAGGGCCACGGAAGCCCTCCGCAGCCTGGCGGAACGCGACTACGCCACAAAGGCGGGTGTGGTGGGGTTCCAGATGCTCGGCGAGGGGCCGCTCGAAGGTGTGATCTATAGCTTCACCTTGTATGAAGCCGGTGAGGGAGCCAATCGCCTCCTCGTCCAAGCCGACAACTACGACCAACCCCTTAACATCAACCAGGGCACGCGGCTTGAACTTGGGTCCACGGCCAAGCTTCGCACGCTCGTTACTTATCTGGAAGTGATCGCCAAGCTCCACACGGACCTCGCCGGCAAGGACGCGGCGACGCTGAAGCAACTCGCGCAAACCGGGCCGGATAATCTAACCCGCTGGGCCGCCGATTACCTGTCGCAAGGCGTCGACACGAGCCTCTCCGGCATCCTCTACGCCGCCATGGACCGGAAGTATTCAGCCAATCCTGGCGAAGCATTCTTCACCGGCGGCGGCTTGCACGTATTTTCAAACTTCGACGCTCGCGACAATGGATCGGTTCTGCCGTTACGCGAAGCATTTCAGCGGTCTACCAACCTGGTGTTTATCCGCCTGATGCGAGACATTGCCAGCTACCACCTGTACCGCTTGCCGAACATCGCCCCGGATATCCTGACCAATCCCGACTCGCCGCAGCGGATGGAATACCTCAAGCGCTTCGCCGACAAGGAAGGGAAGGAGTTCCTCTCGCGCTTCTACCAGCGCTACCGCGGCATGGATCCTAAGGACGCTCTGGACAAGCTGGCAAAGCGCGTTTACCCCACTCCGCTCCGGTTGGCTGTTACCTACCGCAGCGTTCGTCCGGAAGACGACCTCGACGACATGGAGTCGTTTCTGGAGTCGCACCTGGCCAAAGGCACGGCGATGCCGGTAAAGGCCGAGGTGCTGTTCAACAAGTATGGGCCGGATCAATTTGACCTGAATGACCGCGGTTATCTGGCTAAGATCCACCCACTTGAACTGTGGTTGCTCGAGTACCTGCAGAAGCGCCCGCATGCCACGCTGGACGAAATCTTCCAGGCGAGCGGCGCCGAACGGCAACTGGTCTACAAGTGGCTGATGCATGGCAAACGCAAGTTCCACGGGCAGAACCTCCGCATTCGCACACTGCTCGAAGCCGATGCGTTCGCCGAAATCCATAAGATCTGGAAGCGCCACGGGTATCCCTTCCCTGCCCTGACGCCTTCTTATGCTTCCTCCATCGGCAGCTCGGGCGACAACCCCGCCGCTTTGGCCGAGCTGATGGGCATCATCGTAAACGGCGGTATGCGCTATCCCAACACACGCCTGGAGCGCCTGCGCCTGGGTGCCGGTACTCCGTTTGAAACTACGTATCGCTACCAGGCAAGCACGGCTGAGCGCGCGATGCCCGCGGAAGTCGCGGCGGTGGCAAAACAGGCGTTGATCGCGGTCGTCGAACAGGGCACCGCTCGGCGAGCCTACCAGAGCATCGTGCTGTCAGACGGCCGTACCGTCACAATCGGCGGCAAAACCGGTACGGGCGATAACCGTTTCGACACATGGGGCGGCCGTGGCGCGCTGATTGAGTCGAAGGTCCTCAGCCGGACCGCGGCGTTTGTCTTTTTTGTCGATAACCGGTTCTATGGCACCGTGATCGCCTACGTACCGGGCAAGATGGCCGCGTCGCACAAGTTCACGAGCGCGCTGCCGGTCCAGATCTTCCGCCACCTTTCGCCGACTTTGAAGCCGTTGCTCGAAGGGCATCCGCAACTTTCGCAGGTGCTGCAGCCGGAATTGAAGTCGGTGGTCGCTCAGAAGCCCTAGCCTACGATCCCGCAGTTTGCACCGTGGATGAACGGTGGCGCATGGGGAGGGTAAAGCGGAATGCCGCACCTTGCCCCTCAGCCGACTCCACCCAGATGCGCCCACCGTAGTGCTCCACAATGCGCTTCACGATCGCAAGGCCGATGCCCGTGCCTTCAATGCTCTGCGTGTGCAGGCGCTTGAACACGCCGAAGATCCGTTCGTGGTAGGCGGGATTGATGCCGATGCCATTGTCCCGAACCGAGAACACCCACTCATGCCCGACCAGTTCCGCACCTATCTTGACGAGAGGCCTTCGGTTCGGCGCCCGATACTTCAGCGAGTTCCCAATAAGATTCTGAAACACCTGCACCAGATGCGGAGCAAAGGCGTGCACCTTCGGCAAATGCCTGAGCATGACTTCTGCCTCGGTTTCAGCAATCGTGGTTGCGAGCGCCGCAATTGCCTGCTCGGCCAGTTCACGGGAATCGACGAGTACGGCGGGCACGTCTTCGTCCACAGCGGTGGTATAGAGGAGCAGATCTTTCACCAGCCGTGTCATGCGTTGCGCTCCGGTTTGGATGAGGGAAAAGAACTCGCGGGTTTCACTGTCCAGCACGGGATCCAGTTTGCGGCCGAGGAACTCCGAATACAGGCTGACGTTGCGAATCGGCTCTTGCAGATCGTGCGCGGCAGCGAAGGCGAATTGCTCCAGTTGCTCGTTGTAGCGCCGCAATTTAGCTTCAGCCTCTTTGAGGTCGTTGATGTCCGTAACGGTGGCCACCCATTGCGAGACGGCGCCATTCTCATCGCGCAGTGGTACGGCTCGCCCCATAAACCAGCGGCACACGCCATCGGACCGCCGCAGGCGGAACTCCGCCTTGAGACTCATCACCTCAGGGGACGCTCCGGCGAAGCGTTCCGCCAGAGGCTGGTCGTCCGGGTGATGGAAATGAGCCCAGCCCTTGTCGTTCAGTTCAGCCAAATTCTTTCCGGTGTATTGCTGCCACCGCTGATTCAGATAGACGGCGCGGCCGAGTTTGTCCGTCACCCAGATAAAATCCGGCACGGCATGGCCGAGCGTCCGGTAGAACAACTCGCGCTCTTCAAGCCTGCGCTCCGCACGCTTGCGCTCCGTGATGTCGGCGCCGACACCGATCATGCGGACCGGTGCACCCGTCTCGTCGCGGAGGACCGTTCCTTTGCGGAGTGTCCAGTGGACATTGCCGTCTGAGGTCAGGGTCCGGAATTCGATGTCGTAGGGCTGGTCGTGAGCCAAAGCGTTCTTAACAGCCTCGTGGACGGATTCGCGATCGGCCGGGTGTACGACATCGAGGAACTGATCGAGGGTCGCGGGGACGCTCTGTGCCGATAATCCGGTAAGCTGTGCCAATCCGCCGCCCCAGGTCACGCGATCCGCCTTCACGTCCCAATCCCATACACCAAGCCCGCCGGCCGATAGCGCCAGCGAAAGACGCCGCTCGCTTTGTTCGAGCGCCTCGAGGGCGAGTTTGCGTGCCGAGATGTCTTCAATGACTGCGATAAAGTGCTCAGGGTTGCCTGCTCCGTCGCGCTGCAGAGATACGGTGAGGTGTATCCAAATGTAAGTACCGTCTTTGCGGCGGTACCGCTTTTCCATCCCATACCGCTGAATTCTTTCGGCCAGCAGTTCGCGGGTTTGATGCCAGTCCGCCTCCACATCTTCCGGGTGCGTAATCTCCATGAAGGTCAGGCCGAGAAGTTCTTCGCGACGGTGGCCGGCGATGTCGCAGAAGCGGTCGTTGACTTGAAGGATGCGGCCGTCGAGGGCTACGTGAGCGATGCCCACGGCGGCATTCTCAAAGGTGGACCGGAAAGACCGGGCCACCTTCTCAGCCGTCCGCTGCGAGTCGCGCATGCGAGACACCATGACTCCAATAGCCGAGGTAATCAGCACGAATAGGACAAGCCTGGTCAGGCCATCGATCGACCCTTTCAGCAATTCGTAACGCGGGGGCACGAAAAGCAGCCACCCGGTGATTGCACTCAGGACCACGCTTAGCAGACCTGAACGGTAGCTTCCGTACCAGGCGGCAACCACCGCCGGAATAATGAATCCGGCGAACGGTGGAGACGCTGTAATTGAGCGGTCGAGCAGGACTTTGGTGAGCGCTCCGACACACACGGCGGCAACGGCAATCAGGACCGGCCGTCCTGTCTGCTCCGGAGCCTCCCGGACGCTTCCTCCGGGAAAACCGCGGCAATAGATCAAAAATCGCCGAAACGATTGGTACAACCTCCTGTTATTGTAGTCCGCTATTTCGATGCACGGCCCGGGTGGAATAATGAAGTTGTCATGACGTTCCAGAGTATCGGCGAGAGATATCTGTTATACGCGGGCTGGCTGTGGCTGATTCCGCACTTAGTTTACGCACAGGGGACGGCACCCACGTTCGAGACGAAGGTGAACGACAAAGCCTATACACTCGCCGGCGGCGACGTCGCCAAAGGGGGAACCACTACGATCGGTACAGTGGTGGTTCCGCTGAAGCTTGCGTTCGAGGCGAAGGGTGCTGTGCTGGACGCGGGGGCAGATGTGGCACGCCTGTTGCGGTCTCCGCTGTTCACTCCGTTCGCCTTCAGCGGGGCGGCGAAGATGCAGTATCCGGATGCCATGATGCGAACGACCTTTCCCGAGGCGGCGGACTGGCACACCGTTCTCGGCCAACCCGAGGTGAAGCCGGTCGGCATCCGTGTACCGGTGGGGTATGGATACGTGTTGCAGTCGCGCATGTCGGGCCGGCGGGTGGGAATCGTGGATGTGGAGTGGTTGCAGAAGGAACTGTTCCGGCTCGTGCCGAAGCAGCCGGGCAAGTTGGTGATCGCGGTCAGCCACAACGTCGCATACTATGCGCTCGGCGATGCGACCGTATGTTGTTCGTGGGGCACGCACGGGGTCGATTCCGCTACAGGGAACTCGTTTGTGCTGGCTTCCTATCTGCACGAGGCGCCTGCGATCGTGCAGGATCGGGACGTCCAGCCGGTGTCGCAGCAGTTGGCGCAGTTCATGAAAGACCCGCTGAACGATCCGTTGCTCGATCCGCGTCAGCAGGGCCGTCCGGGGAATCGCTTCCCGGCGTGGATGCGTCCGGCAGCGATGAAGCCGGGCGATCAGGGGAATTGTGGCGGTACGGGAGCGGCATCGACGTACTTCCTGCTCGAGCCGACCGATACCAATCCGAAGAACAACTTCCCGGCGTCGCGGGCTTTTGTGGCGGGCGGGTATCACCTGGAGAACGTGGCCTTGCTCGGCTGGTATACCGGGACGGGTAGCGTTTACAGCTTCCCCGATCCGAACGCGCTGCGGAGTCCAGCAGAGGCGTGTCCGGAGCGTGGACGGCGGCGGCCCATAAACCCCAAACCGACTGTCGCAGCCGTGCCGCTCAGCGGCGCTCCCAACGGGCACAAACTGATCGGCTACTGGGCAGGATACGGCGGACCCGGCTCGACGATCCCGATGCGGGAGCTGTCGCCGCAGTGGGACATCATCATCGTGGCCTTTGCCATTCCGGACAAGAATGCACCCGAGGGGACTATGCTGTTTCGCACGCCGGGCGGGTTGGATAAGGAGCAGTTCAAGGGCGATATCGCCTGGTTGAAGAGCCAGGGCAAGAAGGTGATGATCTCGCTCGGAGGCGGAGGACAGCACTTCACCTTGGCCGATCCGAAGCGGGTGCCGAACTTCGTCGCCTCGGTGACGCGGATTGTGGAGGACTACGGGTTCGACGGAATCGATGTGGACTTTGAAAGCCCATCGCTGTCTATCGCTCCGGGTGATACGGACTTCCGGAATCCGACGACGCCCTCGATCGTGAACCTGATCTCGGCGCTGCGGCAGGTGCAGGCGCACTTTGGTCCGAAGTTCATGCTCAGCCTGGTTCCCGAAGGGACGCAGATTCCGGCCGGATACCCAAGCTACGGCGGGCAGTTCGGGTCGTACCTGCCCATCGCCTATGCGCTGCGGGACAGCCTCGCGTTCATGGACGTTCAGGACTACAATACGCCGCCATTGCAGGGACTCGATGGGGAGATCTACCAGGCGGGAACGGTGGACTATCACGCCGCGGTGACTGAGTTGGTGCTGCACGGGTTTCCGGTGGGGGGCGGTCCGAAGCAGATGTTCCCGGCGTTTCCGGCCAACAAGGTTGCGGTCGGGTTTCTGACGGGGGACACGACGCCGACGGTGGTGAGCCAGGCGATGGACTACATCATTACCGGTAAGGCTCCGGCCGGTGCTACCTATAAGCTGCGGAAGGCTGGCGGGTATCCGGGGATGCTGGGTGCGATGTTCTGGACCATCGACGCGGACCGGCGGGGGAACTACCTGTTCTCGAACGTCATCGGCCCGCAACTGCACCGGTACCAATAAGCGAGGCCGTGGTAATCATCAGATCTTCGAGGCGCAAATTGGCTTCGTTTCGCACGTCAGGCCGCGAGGAGAGCCAATCCAGCCTGGATGAGCGTCCACTCGGGACCGGTCACCGACGGTAGAGCGGCCAAATGGCGGCAGCAATGATCACAGCCTTGGCAGCAGGCCAGCCGGGGCGGGCAGCCAGGATCGACCTGGCGCGGTGGCTGATTTCGGCTTGCAGAACGGGGAGGAGTTCGTTTCGCACTTTGTTGCAAAAGAAGGGTTTACGGTTCAATTGTGGCACGAGGGAGGCGGGCGTGTGGTAAGCTGGCCGTGAAAACGAATGCCAGACAACAGTTTCGATATTGTGAGCGAAGTAGAGATGCCGGAGGTGGTGAATGCGGTGCAGCAAGCATTAAAAGAAATTCACCAACGATACGATTTGAAGGATTCAAAGTCAGATATTCAGCTTAATGAGAAGGATCGAACGCTGACCTTGACCAGCGCGGACGACTTCAAACTGAAGGCCGTCGTGGACGTGCTGGAAAGCAAGCTCATCAAGCGGAAGGTACCGATCAAGGCGCTGGACTTTGGGGAAATCGAGCAGGCGGCACACTCGACGGTGCGGCAGGAGATTAAGCTGCAGCATGGGATTCCGATCGAAAAAGCGCGCGAGATCGTGAAGACGATCAAAGATTCAAAGAAGAAGGTACAAGCGTCGATCCAAGGCGATCTGGTGCGGGTAGCCGGTAAGGACCGTGACACGCTGCAAGAGATCATACAACTTCTACGTGGCAAGGACTTCGGAATCGATATGCAGTTTACGAATTATCGAAGCAACTAATTAGTCGCGGGGACCGTTCTCAGAGAAAGACGTGAGAAAGGTCTTTGACGAATGATCGTGCCAAGTGAGAGTTTCCTCGTCGACGAGGGACCAGATCAAGCCCAAGCCAGCCGGGAGGACGGAGACGCAGCCCCAAGCGAGGCGGCGGAGCCGATCTTCCCGATTGGGTTCGGAGCCATCCCAAGTGAGGAGGCGCAACTGGGTCCAACGGAGGCCGGGAGATTCGACGCCGACGAGAGCCCACATCAATTTGTAGCCGAGCGTAAAGAAGGCAGACATCAGGGCGAAGAACGAGAGTGTGGAACCCTGCAGGAAGTCGCGGCCCAGGATGCTATACAAGACAATGGCGACGAGTCCAACAGCAATGAGCACAAGGCTGAAATCGAGAAGAGCCGCCATCACACGATGAACAGGGATAGCAATGGGCGCTTTGCTGAAGCGAGTGTGTTCGTTGGCGCCGGCGCGACGGGAGTTGATGGTGGACGGGAACTGGAAATAAGCCTGTTCGTGCAGTTCGACGTGGGTATCAGACGAATTCGCGGTACCCGTCCGTCCATGCCGCTGAGCGCGGGCGGCAGGCTGAGCCGGACGATTCTGAAAAGCCTGGATCGGGACCACGCGGCCGATCTCACGAGTTTGGAAAAGGGTAGCTTGGACAGGGTTCCGGTGGGACCGCTCGGCCTTTGGCTCTGTTTCTTCAGAGGCGTGGTTGCGGGCGAGTGCTACCGTGCGCGGCTGAACGGCCAAAGCTCGCGAGCCCGCGACCGGATAGGCATCCGGCGCCGGGCGTGCCGAAGCCAGATGGAGACGCCTGCCGCAACGCATGCAGCGGTGGGCATCGGAATCGTTGGCGGAACCACAATATCGACACGTCATATAGTTCAAAGGGGCAGTTTTAACCGTTTGCTCGGGGTGAAGGCCTCATGTTAGGGTTGCGTTTGGCCTCGCAAGTTAAGCCAGAGCACGAACTCCCGCATACTTTCTGTATCATAATTCAGGACTTTTGTCACGCAGTATTTGTGATTGGACTGTTGCTGGCGTTTCAACCCACTCCAGTGATCGGCAGTCCGGCGAATGTTGTCCAGGTCAGAATACCGCGAATTAATGGACCAGCGGCAAACGAAATCCTGGTGAGGAGCGTCACCCAGGAACGGGAAGGCCCCTGGTACTACCTACGTGGATCAGTGTCGTTGGAAACCACAGAATTTCTTTTACGTGCTGATGAAGTGGACTACAACGAGAAGACCGGATATGCGGAAGGCCGCGGGCGGGTGCGGTTTCAGAGCTTCGCGCGCGGCGAGGACATGGAAGCAGACCGTGTTGAGTATTTTCTGAAAGAAGAGAAAGGGCGCTTCTACAATGTCCGTGGAACGTCGCCCGCAAAGGTCAATTTGAGACCTGGCATTCTGCAGAGCAATTCACCGTTTGTATTCCAAGGGAAGTGGGCCGAGCGGTTGGGTGACAAGTACATCCTATACGAGGGCTTCGTGACGGACTGCCGTGTGCCGAGGCCATGGTGGGTGTTGCGTGGATCGAAGTTCGATATCGTGCCGGGGGACCGGGCGGTGGCTTACAAGTCGCGGTATCTGTTCAAAGGGATTCCCCTGCTGTACGCGCCGGTGTTTTACCGTCCGTTGAGCGAGGAGCCGCGACGCAGCGGTTTTCTGACGCCGAATTTCGGTAACAGTTCGCGGCGCGGCAAGATGCTGGGGGTCGGATATTACTGGGCCATCAATCGGTCGTACGACCTGACATACCGCTCGCAGTTGTTCACACAACGAGGTTTCGCACACCATTTCGACTTCAGGGGGAAGCCTACGAAGAACGGCGATTTCGATGCGATTCTCTACGGTGTGAATGATCGGGGCTTGCAAATGGAAGACGGCAGCCGCGTCAAGCAGGGCGGGTTCCTGCTGACGGTTCGCGGGAAGCTGGAGTTTTGGAAAGGCTTTTTCGGACGGGCCGAGGTGAACTACCTGAGTTCATTCGTATTCCGGCAAGCGTTCACGGAGTCGTTTAATGAAGCGGTGTTTTCGGAGGTGCAATCGCGGGGATTCATCGGCAAGCACTGGTCGACGTATGCCTTGAACCTGGTGTTCGAACGCGTGGAGAACTATCAATCGACAGATCCGGGCGATCGGGTAGTGATCCGGCGATTGCCTTCGCTCGAGTTCATGAGCCGCGACCGGCAGGTGTCGAAGTGGAAGTTGCCCGTTTGGGTTTCGCTGGAATCGTCGGCGGCGTTTGTCAGGCGAAACCAGCCGCTGTTTCAGACGCGGCAGTTTGTGGAACGCCTGGATTTCGCGCCGCGGGTGATGACGGCGTTGCGGTGGAGAGAGTTCACGCTGCTGCCTTCCGTCTCGATTCGCGAGACACACTATGGATCGAGCCTGCAGAACGGAACGCTGAGCGGGAGCGGCGTGCTGCGGTCGACGCGCGACTTCTCCGCGGAGTTGATCTTCCCTTCGCTGACGCGCATTTTCGACAAGCCGCCGTCGTGGTTGGGCGAGAAGTTCAAGCACGTAATTGAGCCGCGTGCCGGGTTCCGGTACACGGGCGGTGTGAAGGACTTCAGCGAGATTATCCGATTTGACGAGACGGAACTGATCACGAACACGAAAGAGATCGATTATTCGATCAGCAACCGGTTTTACACGAAGCGGAACGGGCAGGTGCGCGAGTTTCTGACGTGGCAGGTTTGGCAGAAGCGATACCTGGATCCGGATTTGGGGGGCGCGGTGGCGCCGGGGCAGCGGAACGTGTTCTGGACGCAGTCGGAGATGACGGGCTATGCGTTCTTCGATAGCGCGCGGCGGTATTCGCCGGTCGTCTCAAGCACGCGAGCTTACATGACGCAGTCGACGAACATCGAGTGGCGGACGGATTACGATCCGATGCGCGGGCGGACCACCAACTCGACGTTACTGTTTTCGTGGCGCAACGATAGGTCGTTCATCACCGGGGGGCACAATTATGTGCGCGCCAATCCGGTGGTCTCGCCGAGTTCGAACCAGTTTATCGGGCTGTTGGGATGGGGCCGGTCGGACCGGAAAGGCTGGAGCACGGGCTTCCAGGCGATCTATGATTTCCGGCTGGGAATCATGCAGTTCGCGACAACACAGGTCACCTACAATACGGATTGCTGCGGGTTTAGCGTGCAATACCGGCGGTTCAGCTTCGGCACACGGAACGAGAACCAGTTCCGGGTGGCGTTTGCGGTGGCAAACATCGGGTCGTTCGGGACACTGCGGCGGCAGGAACGGGTGTTCTGAGCCGAATGCGATCGAGTATCCGCTACGAACCTGCGATTCAGACAGTAGATTAGCGGGTCGCAGCCCCCAGTCATGAGTCGGTCTCACTTGCCGAATGAAAACGCCTGTTATCCGGTGTTCGGCTGTCGTCCTGTGTCTCGCCACAAACTGCAGTTCC
>JADLDI010000096.1 GCA_020846745.1 Bryobacterales bacterium
CTGTTGAAGGAGCGAGGGTAGCGAAAAGGGCACCGGGAGGCCTCCTGTGCCTAGCGTATCACTACGCAAGGAGATATTGCTCAAAAAAGGAGGCCGCCGAAAGCCTCACTTTTATGTCGCACACCCTGACCAGTTGTTGAAGATAGGCGGGTGACCATTACAATAGGAATATGGCGGACTGGCAAGACTATCTGACTAGAGATCCCCAAATCTGTGGCGGCGAACTGTGCGCGAAGGGCACGCGCGTTCTCGTGACTGTGATCTTGGACAGCCTTGCTGAGGGTTCTACCGCCAAAGAGATACTTGCGAGCTACCCATCACTCAGGCCGGAGCATATCCAGGCGTCTCTGGCCTACGCCGCTGAGTTGGCCCACGAGGAACGCCTGCTGCCGCTCATGGCATCGTGAAATTTAAGATTGACGAGAACCTAAGTAGGCCCTACTCGAATTCGAGTTCGCTAGCAGTGCTGGCTTGGTGTTTCAAAGTGCCGCCAGGACCTCGTAATCCACATTCCCGCCCGATACGATAATCCCGACCCGCCGCACGTCTTTTGGCAGCTTCGCGTGCATCACTGCGGCCATTGCGACGGCGCCGCTTGGTTCGATCACCAGTTTCATCCGCAATAGCGCAAACTTCATGGCCGCCTTGATCTCGTCGTCGCTCACCAGCACCACGTCTTCCACCAGCTTCTGCACTACAGGGAACGTGAGCTTCCCCGGTGACTGTGCACGCAAGCCGTCAGCAATCGTCGCCGGTGGCGGGATCTCCACCTGGTGGCCGGCGCGCAAGGATTGCCAGGTGTCGTTCCCATCCTCGGGTTCTACGCCGAAGACACGAATGTTCGGGTTTAGCGCTTTGGCGGCGGTCGCGCAGCCGGAGATGAGTCCGCCGCCGCCGACGCACACGGCGAGCGCATCCAGCCCGGCGATCTCTTCCAATAATTCCAAAGCCGCCGTTCCCTGTCCCGCCATCGTTAGCGGATGATCGTAGGGAGGGATGATGGCCGCGTTTTGCTCTTTGGCGATGCGCTCGCCGATCGCGACGCGATTTTCGCGAAGGCGATCGTAGATCACCACCTCGGCGCCGTAGCCGCGCGTCGCTTCGACCTTCGATTTGGGAGCGTCATTGGGCATGACGATCGTCGCCGGAATGCCCGTCTCGCGCGCCGCTATCGCCACCGCCTGGGCGTGGTTGCCCGAAGAATACGCGACTACGCGAGCGGGCTTGAGCGCCAGCACGGCGTTCGATGCGCCGCGAATCTTAAAGGCTCCGCCGCGTTGCAGGTTCTCACATTTAAAGAACGCCTCAACGCCCGTGTTCGCGTTGAATGTCCGTGAAGTCATCACCGGCGTGCGATGCGCGATTCCGCCGATTCTGGCAGCGGCTGCGCGAATATCGTCAATCGTGATACTCATCTCGATCAATACCCCTCGTGCTTATCCACGACGTTCTCAAGCGGCTTGCCTGCGGCGAACCGGTTGAAGTTCTCGACGAAGAAGACCATGGAGGCATCGGTCCAGCCGGGTGTGTGGTCCGCGGAGTGTGGTGAGAGCAGTACGTTGTCCAACGAGTAGAAGGGATGATCTTTCGGTAGCGGCTCCACGTCAAACACGTCCAAGGCGGCGCCCCGGATTCTGTGGTGCTTGAGTGCGTCGATGAGGGCGGATTCGACGACGACTGGTCCACGGCCCACATTGATCAGCACGGCAGTGGACTTCATGGCCGCGATCTCATCGGTCCCCACCATCCCGCGTGTTTGCGGAGTAATGGGCGAAGTGATCACCACGAAATCCGACTCGGCGATCATCTCGCGCAAGCCGCCGGCGCCGTACATCTTGTCCACAAAAGGATCGTTGGCCGACAGCTCCGGACGGCGCCGGTTGGCGACAACGCGCATGCCGAAAGCCTTGGCGAGTTTGGCGCACTGATGGCCGATGGTGCCGTAGCTGACGATGCCCATCGTTTTGCCGTGCAACTCGTCGACATCCATGTTCACCCAGCGCCCTTCGGCCTGTTGCTTGCGCATGTCGGCGATCTTCTTGTCGAAGAACAGCGCGCCGGCGATTACGAACTCGGCCAGCGACCGCGAGAAGACGCCGCGGGCGTTCGTCAGCGGCACCGGGCTCGCGATCAGTTCCGGGAACAACGTGTTCTCAACGCCCGCGGAGAAGGAATGCACCCACTTGAGGTTGGGGCAGCGCATGAACAACTCGCGGAACAGCTTGAGCGGGGTGAAGCAGTTCAGCAGAACGTCGGCCTTGTTTAACGACTTTTCGAAGATCTCCATCTGGTTGCCGACCACGATGTTGGTGGATTCGGGCAGCCCTTCGAGCAGCCGCAGGTAGGACGCATGGGGCTTCGACAGGATGAGCAGGGTCAACGGGTTCATAAAAGGGTCAGAAACCAGTGTAATTGCTACACTGAACGGGTGACCGGCTTTTGTACTTGCGGCACGCGGTTGGTGGAAGACGCACTGTTTTGCCACAGGTGCGGCCGCCCCACGCGTGACCTTTCGGCGCGCGACGAACCTGCGGTTGAAACAGCGCCCGTCGAGGCCGCGCCCGCTGGACCCAAACCGCCTCCGCTGCCGGCCGTTCACGAAATCAATTTTCACAATCGGATGGCTGTTAAGACCGCCATGCTGATGGCCATGATGGTGTCGATGATGCTGTTTATGCCGTTCGGCGGCATCGTGCGGACGCTTGCATCGTTCTTGGTGCTGCCGGCAGCGGGGTTCGGCGCGGTTTATCTGTACCACCGCCGGACGGGAGCTTTTCTGAGCGTGGGAAGCGGCGCCCGGATGGGCTGGCTCACCGGATTGTTCATATTCCTGATCGCGCTGGTGATGCTGTCGCTGATGATCATCGCGCTGACGAACGATGAGATCCGCGAATCGGTCCGCCAGCAGGTGTATGCGGCCGGTGCAGAGATCAACTTCGACGAATTCGTGGCGAACCTTCAGTCTCCGCAGCTATTCGGCGCGCTGTTCGTTCTGTTCCTGTTCTTTACCGCGTTGCCGATGATTGGCGGAGCGTTGGGGGCGAAGGTGCTCGAGCGGGAGTGAACTGTTTCACGACCGCCACGCCGGCAAAGATAATCGCCATCGACAGTGCCTCGCGCCTGCCGAACTGTTCGCGATAGACCAGCCATCCCAGGAACGCCGCCACTACCGGGTTGACGTAGGTGTAGATCGAGACCATGGCCACCGGCAGCTTCTCGAGAGCGTAGATGTACGAGCTATAACCGACAACCGATCCGAAGAAGATGAGCCACAGCATCGCGCCCGCGCCGGAAGCGCTCCAATGAATGTTGTGGTCGGGCGACAGCAGGGCGGGTATTAGAAACGCAATGCCGGCCGCGAACTGCTGCACGGCGCCGCTCACAAACGAGTGTGCCGCGCTGCGCTGCCGCTTCTGCAGGATAGACCCCATGCTCCACGACGCGCTGCCGAGTTGCAGCAGCAGAAAGCCCTGCCATACGGCTCCGGCGAATCCATGTTCGATGAGATTGGGCGCGAACAGCAGCGACGCACCGAAGAACCCGATCAGCATGCCCGCAATGGTGGGAGCGCGAAGCGGTTCGCCGCCCGGCACCAAGGCCTCCAAACCTATCATCCAGAACGGAGATATTGAAATAAACAAAGCGGCGAGAGAGGAAGGTATCAACTGTTCGGCGTAGGTAAGGCAACCATTGCCGATACCGAGGATCAAGACGCCATTGACGGCAGTGCGCAGCATGTCGCGCCACGGCGGCAGCGGCATCTTCCGCCAACGGACCAGCGCCAGCATGAACAGGCCGCTCGCGATAAAGCGGCCCGCGATCAACACCAGCGGTGGAAACGTCTCCAGCGCCATGCGTATGGCCAGGTAAGTGGTGCCCCAGAAGAAACAGACAGAGGCCAGCGCGGCGTAGGCTCGCACGTGTGGATGATCTTTCAATGCAGTCAGGGTAGCAAAGTGGGCCGATCCGCTAAAATGGAAGTCTTGGTTGTTACGGTCACAGTAAATCCTGCGATCGACAGCACGGTGCAGGCGGACCGGCTGGCTTTCGAAGATCGCGGATATGTCATCTCACGAAGCGAATCGGCGGGCGGGCGCGGGCTGAACGCGTCGTGTGTGCTGCATGCCTGGGGTACGCCCACGCTGGCAGTGGTCACGGCCGGGGGAGAATCCGGCCAGAAATTCGAAGCGAGCCTCAAGAGCTGGGGGTTTCCGTACGAGATCGTGCCCATCGCCCAGAATCTAAGAACCAACCTGATTCTCACAGACAAGCAGGGCCTGACAGTCAAGTTGAACGAACCGGGTCCGCACGTCACGGAAGAGGAACTTCAGCGGATGGAGGAGGCCGTACGGCGGCACCTGCCGGGTACGAAGTGGCTGCTGCTGTGCGGCAGCCTGCCGCCGGGTGCGCCGTTGCATTATTACCGGCGGCTGATCCAGGCGGCGCGGGAGCAGGGTGTATCGACACTACTCGACACCGATGGAGATGTGCTGCAATTCGGGCTGGAAGAGAAGCCGACGCTCGTTACGCCCAATCAACAGGAAGCGGCGCGCCTGCTGAATCGCGCCTTGATCACGCGGCAGCACTACAAAAGCGCCGTGCAAAGAATACTGTCGATGGGTGCGGAGAGTGTGATTCTATCGCTTGGCGGGCGGGGCGCGATCGCAGGCAGAGGCGATCAGATCGTTGAAGTAATTCCTCCACGCGTGGAGGCTGTCACGCCCATCGGCGCGGGCGACGCGCTCAATGCGGCGTTCGTGTGGGCGCAGTTGAACGGATACGATTTTCTGCAGTCTGTACGTTGGGGAGTGGCGGCGGGTACGGCTTCGGCGAAACTGCCGGGAATGCGCTTCGCGAACCGGCAGCAAACCGAACAAATCTACGATCAGGTGGAAATACGATAAGCGGGGCCGGCCGATATGAAATCGCCAGCCCCGTTTCACGCGTAATCAATCGGGTTCGACCTCTTATTCGTAACCCAGCGCGATCCGAACTACGCGCTCACCACCACCGCCGCCGGACAAAGCCAGACCGCCGGTCCAGGTGTTGACCAACGTCATACCCGCTCCGTTGCCGGACCGCATGCCTGCCCGGTACCCATGGGCATCGCTGTTCGCCGACCAGTTCTGTTCTTCATACAAATAGCCGGCGCCGACCATCAGAGCAAACGCCGTGGTGCTGCTATCGGTCACATAGCACAGCCAGTACGACCCAGGATTCAACGTCAACACGCCGCCTGAGACCGCGCTGCCCGAAGCCCAGCCGACCTTCTTGTAACCGGTCTGGTTGATATCTTTCATCGCCGTCGCATGACCGCTATAGGCGACCTCGGACGAAGCGATCAGACTCTTGGTCGAATCATAGATCCCGACGAGGAATCCGCAGGTTCCACCGGTGCAACCCACGCCGGACGCAGTTGTCACATTGAACCCGATCGCGTTCGACTGATGCGGCGCCGTCATCGTAAATCGATGACACACCACATCGGTGCCGATGTTCAGGTTTGAACTGGCGCCCGCGAAAATCGGCACCGGATACAACCAGCCGCGAGAAGCCGTCCCGTTGCCAGAGGCGCCGCCGCTGCCGATATCCGTCGAACTCGCGACGATGTTGCCGCTCGCATCGAACGCCAGTTGCTTGTTCGCCGTCTTTGTTCCCGAAACGGTCGCAAACTCAGTCGTCGACCCGGAACGCGTTCCGGTCGCGACATTACGATTGTTCGCCGCGCCCAGCACGGGAGCGTTGGTTGCAAGAGTGTTGCTCGCAAGCACCGCGGCCGGATCTGCGCCGGCGTTGCCCAAGCCGGACTGCACTTGCATGTTAGTGCCGTCGTAGCAAACGTTTACTAACTGCCCGGCGCGAATATCGTTGTCCGATAAGTCGGTCGCAACCCCACCGGCGGCTTTCTTGATCACCTTGGCGCCGAGCCCGTTCAAATTCACAGTCGCAACCCCCATATTCGATGAGTTAGCCTTGAATTCGTAACATGCGCCGGCAACGTAAGATGTGATCGCGGGCGACAAACTGCAGGCGTAGTCGTCGCTCACGCCCGCATCCGCGCAGTAGTTAACAGCTCCTTCAACCACCCGCGACCCGTTAACCTTGGTTTGGCCCAGCGCCATAAACGCCGCCACCAGAACACAAAACATAATTCGTGTAATCATAATTCCCCACATATCCACCTGATGACGGCTCAATTGATGGCCGTGAAATAGGCGTTACCGCGTGCTGAATTGCCGCAGGTAACTCGAAGATGCTTGGCCCCCGGAGTTAATCCGGTGACTGTCACCTTGCGCATCGGAGCGCCGCCGGGTATGACGACGTCGTTGTCGTCGCGGCTGTCGGTCAGCAACACGTTCCCAATCGCGTAACTGCACGCAGCGCTATTCGGACCCGTGAACACAAACGTCAGGTTTCCGCCGGCGGATGGGTAGGCACGTACCTGCAGTCTGTGCCGCCGGTCCGAACTGAACGAGAACATCGGTGTCGAAGCAAATTCACTCTGTTTCCGGATCGCGTACTTCATCCATTCCTGTGCGCGAGTGCCGGTCCGGCTTCCATCGCGCGCATCCTCGACAAAATTCGTCACAGAGGAAGCGATCAGGCTGTAGCCGCCTTGCTTGTCGAGATCGTTATCGTACATATTCTTTGCTTTTGCGATGCTGTTCCACGAATTGTGATAGGCCCCGTAAGTCGCAAACTGCCATTGCTCGCCGGCGGCAAAGGTTTGGCCGTTGCAGTTAGACGTCTGTGCGACGCCCTCCGGCCGGCACGGAACACTCGGATCGCGATATTCGCCCATCGTGTAAGGACTGGTATCCGGATGCAGAATACGGTTAATGTTGTCGCGTGCCCACGTCTTGTCGTAAAGCGGTTTGAGCTGAGTGAATCCCAGCGATATCGACCAGCCCATCGACGTCCGGCCGTAATTCTCCATCCAGTACGACTGAATGTGGTAGACGTATTTCTGGTCCACATTACCCCAGTCGTTCCAACCCCAGCTTGCCACCCCTCCGAAATAGGCCATCACATCCAGGTTGGGTGCATCCTTGCCGATAATCCGCCTTCCCCAACACCAAGGCGTCGAAGTTGTATCGGTGCTCCCGCCGGTGCAAGGCCGGTAGAACATACCACTGGTGATGTTGTACTTGCCTTCAAAGATTTCAACGAACTTATTGATCTTATCGACAAAATACTCCTCATCCGGGCTGCCGCTCGGTTGGGCCCACGCCGCCAGCGACATGGTTCGGATAAACCAACTGATCGGGCGCGTCATGTTGTACCAGCTCGGCCAACCCCACGAACCCTTCCTTCCGACGGCGTCGGAGTTGGAATTCATCAAACTCCACGCGCCTTCGTCCCGCATGGTGGTCTCATAAAACCAATCGCCTGACAACAGCCAGGGAATGAACGATAACTGCGGCTGGTGCGAGTTACCGTCGCCAACGCCAAAGTTATTGAACGTTTGATACCCCTGGTAGAGCAGGCGGCCATTGTACGGATCGGCCGCATTGGCCTGATCGAATGTCAGATGCGACAACGGACGCGCGTCGATCGACCAGGGTCGCCCGAAAGCGGGCACCGTCGCATTAGTTCCGGTGCAGCTCTTATAGATTGTGTCGGTAGCGGCACAGAATTTCCGGTTGGTATCCGTGTCGCCTTCCCACACGTGTATGGGAGCGTAACCTGCACAAGCGCTTGCGCCGAACAGCGCTTCAGCCCACCGTTCAGCACCCGGCAGGGGCGACTTCATCGCGTAAACCCCGAGCGCCGTCCACATGGGAATCGGTGCGATGTCCGGCCGGCCGCCCACAGCGCCCCAGGGCTTGTGCATGCCCGCGCAGTTATACTTACCAATAAACGTATCGGAATCCGCGGTCGTCGGAATCGCCGCCTTATTCGAGTTATCCCAAGCAAAGTAGTTGCCGTCGTGACTACGATTGGACGTGAAGATTCCATTGATGCCGGTCGTATCGATGGCAATGTTTGGATCGTGTGGAACCGCACCTACGTACCGGAGATAGTCGTGGTTGAAATCAAAGCGCCCCGCTGACGGCGCAGTACCGTCCCAAATTTTCCGGTCTCCCAGATTGGGGCCATAAGTTCCGACAACCGGTCCGTCCGGATATTTCCACATTGTCATCGCTTTGTGGAGAACCTGAGACGCCGTGGATACTGCCACACCGCCGCCGCGTGTCATCGCGACGGTGTACATCTGATCTTGTAACCGGTCGTGCCAAACGTTCAACACGTGATACTCGATACCCGTCGCCGGCCAATTTGCGAACTGAGTAATCACAAACACCGGATGTAGGCTCTTGTAACGGTTTTGGTCCGCATCTACCCACGCATCGGTTACCTCGGACCAGTTATACACTGGCGCGGCCACCGGTGCGTTCCCGCGATAAGTATTGGTCCCCCAGTATGACCGGCCGCCCGCGTCCGCTGTGCATCCCCAGGCGCCGGTTCCGACCGTCAGCACATTTCCGGACTTATTGCAAACGCGGATCATCTCTCCCATCACGTTAAGGATCACCGGAGAGTTAATCGATGACGCGTCTTGTAGCGTAAGTGTGGAGGAGTATGTGCCTCCGATTGACGCCGCCAGTTTCATCGGCTCGTCACCCAACAGCCGGGCATAGGTCCTAAGCTCTTCCGCATAATGGTTGTAAATCGGCGTGCCGTCCTGGCCGTGCCCGGTTGAGCTGGCACACGAACTTGCGATGCCCGCCGTAGTACCGAGATATAAGGTGGTGCTTGCAGTTGAACTTATGTAAGTGGCATAGCAAACCGAGACGATTTCCGAATCCACCATCACCTTAAACGGCACGGCTACCCGGCTCCAGTCTGCCGCCACCTTGAATGACGTGAAGTCAGTTTGTAATGTCCCGGTTACTCTCGCCACCCTCTTATCGCGCCAACCGAAATCGTACGACCGCGCGGTGCTTCTATCTTCCACGACGACTTGGGTGACGATCGGTCCCCGCCGCCGGTAAGACCAGGCGCCTGCGGCCAGCATCGTCCGGGCCGAGATAGCCTTTGTCGTTGCATCCGTACTGGTCGGGAACGGCGTCACGTTCATTTGCGCATCCCACGTGCGGCCTAACATCGTCGCCTGGTCCATGCCCGCCGCCGAACACTCGGCTATCGAGGACAGGTGGCACGGCGCCGCATTGTTCCGGAAATCCACCTTGACGGCCTGGCCGGCGATAACATCGTGATGAAACGCTACCCAGGCCTTCTTCACACTGCCGGCGGTGCAAATGGAAGATGCCGGCCACCGGCTATATATGTCTGCTTGAAACTGTGCCTTCGCGACTCCGTCGACATACGGCCTCGGATAATCGCAAAGCTCATCCTTGGCGAACGTCGGAAACAGGTCGAACGGGCGGTTAGCCTGCGTCGCTGCCGGCGAGAAGGTAATGAAGTTACCCATCGCTCCAAACGCAAGCGGAATCCAAAAGAGTGCAATCGGGATTAAACGCATTCGCGCCTCCTTAGAACGATTTCAGAAGATAGCCGCCGTAATTGAGGGAAATAGGATCGACGGTACCCGTAGTAACTTTGCATAACCGCACCGTGACCGTGTTCTGGGCGGTCACCATCATGATTCCGATCAGTCCCGCATCCAGCGTGTGCGGCCAGGCCGGGGCAACCCGGTCGCCGGTCATCGCGCCGGTTACGGTGATCGGCATCTCCAGGCAGGTGTTCTGCGTAATCTGCGCGAAGTCCAGGTCCTTCACGAACATCTGGTAAGAAGGCACGGCGCCTGGTTCAATCTCGAGTAAGCCAGCCTGCCGGCGCAGCCCTAGTCCAAGGGGCTCCTGGGCCGCTGTCGATGTAATCGTGACGTTCGTGCGGTTGTAAGTCGAATCGTCGCTCGTCGTGATGGTCACACCCGGGCCTTCGATCAGATTCAGCACTGCTCGCTGCGTTACGGCTACGTTTGCTTTTTGTAACGTTTGGTAGTAAGTAGTGCCGCTGCCGGATCCGCACGCCGCGCCGGCGGTTACGATATTGCCGTTCGCATCGAACTTCGCGCAATCGTTCGCTGCCGGAGCCGTACCCGTGAACATCTGGACTTTCGTCCCCGTGCCCTGTTTGCTCGCGCCCGCAATCTGCGTCGCGCTCAGCGATCCGCCGATGGCCGCAAGGTCCAGGTTCGCCGGCACCACGTCGACGTCCACCTCTTTGTTCGTCGCGTCGTTGGTCACGGTAACCCGGCTTGAACCTGCGTTGATGCTCTTGAACTGCAGGTCGACACCCTGTTTCTGCAAGTACACGCCAACGCCGCCGACCCCCTGACTGGACGCCGTATTGACTTCGCCGCTACCGCCGCCCGTGCCGCTGCCGCACGCCGCGCCCGCGCTCACGATGTTTCCGTTCGCATCGAACTTCGCGCAGTCGTTTGTCGCTACCGTGCCGCCGCCGAATAACTGGATCTTCGACCCGTTCCCCTGTTTGGCTGCGGAACTGATCTGCCCCAGCGTCAGCGACCCACCCAGCGTCGCGATGTCGATATTCCCCGGAACAACGTCGATGTCCACTTCCCGATTCGTCGTATCGTTGGCGAGGCTCACCTTGTTCGATGCTGTGTTCAGGTTCTTGAACTGCAACTCCGTCCCGAACTTCTGGTAATACAAACCTTGCCCGCCGGCGCCGGCGTTGGCGCCCGTATTCGCTTCCCCACCGCTCGCGCCGCCGCCGCTTGTACCGCCGGCGCCGTTTACCACACACCGCCCCGATTGCGGACTTAAGAAATTCACCAGAACCTGGTTGGCGTTGGTCACCGTCATCGAGCTGTATTCGAGCGCCGTGCTCCCTGTGTCGTAGCACTGCACCAGTACGTTCACGGTGTTCAGATTGTGAGCTACCGTCACGGCCGACTGGCTCGTGAACGACACCGAAAAGTTCGCCGCCGTAATCGTCGCCGGCGCCGACTGCAACGTCCACGTATTCGCCGCCGAACACCCATACAGGTTCGATCCCGCGGCCGCGTCCGTCTTAAAGAACATGTCGCCGACTGTACAGTTGGACGGCATGGCCGTCCCGGTTTTTATCGGGCGGGTCGAACTGGCTGCAGAGAAGTCGACGCTTTTGCTCTGCGTTCGCAGGTCGATGGCTGTCTGGCCATATCCCGCGCCAGCCGCTAACGCTCCCAACAAAACAAATTTCAACTGGCTAGTCACTGTCAAGAGTTACCTTCCTGGCCGCGTCTTTGGGGCGAAAATAGTTTGGGCCCGGACTGACGGCTTGTTACCGCCAACCGGGCCCGCTTGAAGAGGCCGGAAAAACGCGTTTCCGCTGTCGAGTTTGTACCCGCGCCCCTTATCTCAGCACTCAGCCGAAAGGAATTCTTCTGCTCTGAATCCTCGCAACCTGTTCACCCCATTCGACTTAAAATTTTTTTCGCTTTTTTCAAATTGTTTGTGAATGACTTTTTTCCGGTCCTCACTTTCGCCTTCACCCTCATTACGGCTCGTTCATCCCGAATCCGCCCTCTATAATCGAAATGGATGTCCGGAGTACGCCGGGTGCTCGATTGGTGCCTGTTATGGCTCTTCTCGGCTGGGCTTGATGCGGCGGTGGCGGTCATGAAAAGGCGGAAGCCGCACGCCCGATAAACCTGATCAACGATGACGAACGCCATTACTATCGACGTGGAGGACTACTTCCACCCCAGTGAGGTGCAGTCCACCACCAACAGCCTCGACTGGGATGCGCTGCCCTCCCGCGTTGAAGCCGCCACCCTCCGCTGTCTCGATCTCCTCGGCCGCCATTCCGTCCGTGGAACTTTTTTTGTTCTCGGTTGGGTTGCTGAAAAATACCCTGCCCTCATCCGCCGCATAGCCGACGCGAAGCACGAGATCGCCTGCCATTCCTACGCCCATGCCCTCGTCTACGACTTAGGACCAGACCGCTTCCGGGCCGATACCCGGCGGGCCGTCGCGGCGATCTCGGACGCCTGCGGTGTCCAGCCCCGCGGCTACCGTGCCCCCAGCTATTCCATTACCAAACGTTCCCTCTGGGCCCTCGACATCCTCGCTGAACTTGGCTTCTCCTACGACTCCAGCATCGTCCCGATCACCCACGACCGTTACGGCATTCCCGGCTATCCGCGTGAGGCCCGCCCGGTCGCTACCCCCTCGGGCGCCATCCTTGAGATTCCCCCTGCCACCGTCCAGTTGACCGCTCAGCGTACGTCTGCTGTCGGAGGTGGTGGCTATCTCCGTCTACTCCCTTATGCCTATACGGCTGCCGGAGTGCGCCGCCTCAACTACGTCGATCGCATTCCCGCGTGCATCTATTTCCATCCCTGGGAAATTGATCCGCACGCCCCGCGCATGGCCAACGGCATGCTTGCCCGCCTTCGCACTTATCTCGGCTTGTCTGCCATGGAAAGGAAACTCGACCGGCTCCTGACAGAGTTCCGCTTCGGCGCTATCGCCGACGTGTTCCCGGTCGCCCAATCGAATGTCCCTGCGCATTGATCTGCTCGCTCCCGGCCAGGAACTCGTCTGGGACGCCTATGTCTGTGCCCACCCGCACGGCACGCCTTTCCACCTGTTAGCGTGGAAACGGACCATCGAGGCAACCTTTTCCTACGAACCCCGCTACCTCTGCGCCTTCCGCCCGGACGGGTCTCTTCGCGGCATTCTTCCACTTTTTCTTGTGGATACTTTCCTCACAGGCAAGGTCCTGCTCTCGACCCCCTTCGCCGTGTATGGCGGCATCCTCGCCGAAGACGACCACGCTCGCGACGCCCTCGGCCGGCACCTCCGTGCGATGGCCGAAACTGAAGCCGTTCAGTATGTTGAACTGCGCAACTCCTGGCCGGACCAATGCCTTGGTCTCCACCCCATCGACCGCTACGTCACCTTCACACAGCCCGTCAGCCCGGTTACCGATGAAGACTTACTTGCCTCCGTCTCCAAGAAGACCCGCAACATGGTGCGCAAGTCGCTCAAAAGCCCCTTCTCTACCCGCGTAACCACCTCGCTCGATCACTTCTACCGGCTGCTCGTCAATAACTACCGCCGTCTCGGCACGCCGGTGTTCCCGAAGAGCTTCTTTGAAGCGATGCAGAAGAACTTTGGGCCGGTGCTCGACATTCGTGAGATTCTCCTTGAAAATGAGGTCGCAGCCGCCGCTCTTAACTTCCATTTCCGCGGCTCCATGCACACCTACTACGCTGCGTCCGACCCGAGGTTCCTGGCGCAAGCCCCCAATAACTACATGTATTTCGATTTCCTCCGCTGGGCCGGGCACAATGGACACGCCGAATTCGATTTCGGCCGCAGCAAGAAAGATACCGGTACTTTCGAGTTCAAGCGCCATTGGGGCACCACCATGCGCGAGTTACCCTACGAAGTAATGCTTGTCAAAAGAAAGGATCCGCCGAACTTCAGCCCCAAGAACCCGAAGTTTGAACTCGCGATCCAAGCCTGGCAGCGTCTGCCGCTCGGCCTCACCAAGATTCTCGGGCCCCACCTTATTCGGCTATTTCCATGACCGGCTTACTGGTGGCTGCGGCCCTGCTGTTCGCATACCCGTTTGCCATCTATCCTCTCT
Source organism: Bryobacterales bacterium (assembly GCA_020846745.1). Classification (GTDB taxonomy): domain Bacteria; phylum Acidobacteriota; class Terriglobia; order Bryobacterales; family Bryobacteraceae; genus JADLDI01. The sequence continues at coordinate 13,573 of JADLDI010000096.1, forward strand.
TGGCGCTCTTGATCCCGTCCCGCCGGCGAATCCACCCGCCCGCCGGCGCGGAGCCTCCGTCTGCCGCCCTCGTCATCTGCGCCTATAACGAAGAGCACATCATCGCTTCGAAGCTCGAAAACAGCCTCGCTCTCGACTACCCGGCAGGGCGCCTGCATGTCTATCTCGTCAACGACGGTTCCGTTGACCGTACCGGCGAAATCGGCGCTTCCTTCGCGCCTCGTGGTCTGCGCTTCATCAATCGTTCCGGCCGCCGTGGCAAAGCCGCTAATATCAATGAAATTGTCCCTACTCTTGAAGAGGACGTAATTGTTCTCTCCGACGCTAACGTGATTTACGAAACGTCCGCGTTGCGCCATCTTGTCTCCCGCTTCGCCGACCCCTCAGTCGGGTGCGTGTCCGGCAAAGTCATCCTCACCGATACCGACGACTCGCTCCGCCAGTCGGAAGGTTTCTACTACAACATCGAATGGATGTTGCAGCAGAAGGCGGCCGACCTCTACTCCATGTGCGGGGCCGATGGCGCTATGTACGCGTTCCGCCGTAAGCTCTTCCGCCCCTATCCGGCCGACACGATTATCGAGGATCTCGTGCTGCCGCTCTCCTTCGTCAGCCAGGGCTACCGCGTCGCCTTTGAACCCTCTGCCTTTGGTTGGGAGCACGGCTCCACTTCCGTCCACGAAGAATTTCGCCGCAAAGTGCGCATCTCGGCCGGAAGCTTTCAGGCCCTCGCCCGCGGCAATGGCTTTCCCCGCAATGCCCCCTTCCGCTTTTGGTTTATCTGGTTCTCGCATAAGTTCATGCGTTGGATTTCGCCGTTGTTTGGATTGCTGACGCTGATTCTTGCCTTCGCCAGTCTCGACACTTTGGCCGGAAAACTGGTCTGCGGCTTCGCCGTAATCCTGTTGGCGGTCGCCGCGCTTCGCTGGATCACGAAAACCAGCTCCACCCTCCTCAATATTCCTTTCTACTTCGTGTTCTCTCAACTGGCCCTTGCCGTCGGCCTTTGCCGCGGCTTGGCCGGCCGTCAGTCGGTTCTCTGGGACAAGGCCAACCGTTGAAACCCACCCTGCTCCATGTTTTGCCCGGTTTCGGGATCGGCGGCACCGAACTCCGCGTCGCGAACCTTATCCAAGCCACTCAATCCGATTTCCATCACACGGTGATCTCGATCGACGGCTCTCGCGAGGCCGCCCGCAACCTCGATATCCCGGTTCTGGCCGCCCCGCCCAAGGCCGGCCCCATCCAGTTCCCGCTTGCCATGCGCCGGATGGCCCGCCAACTCCGCCCTAACCTGATCCTCACTTACAACTGGGGCGCCACCGATATGATCCTCGGCGCGCGATTCCTCTCTCCCGCCCCGTTCATTCACAACGAGTGCGGCTTCAATCCCGACGAAGCCGAAAAGCTCATCTTCCGCCGCGTCCTAACCCGCCGAATCCTCCTCAACACCGTCTTTCGCACCATCGTTGTTTCCGGCCGGCTCCTCCATCTGGCCCGAACGGAGTTCCGCCTCCCCGATCGCAAGATCGCATTCATCCGGACCGGAGTCGATGTGGGCCGCTTCCATCCCGGCCGCGACGCCGCTCTCCGCGCCGAGTGGGGCGTCTCCGAAAATCAACTCCTGTTCGGATACATGGGCGGGCTGCGCGGCGAAAAGCACGTTGCGCTTTTACTTGAAGCCTTTCTCCTCGCCAATGTCCCCAACGCGAAATTGGCGATAGTGGGCGACGGACCCACTCGCGCGGATCTGGAACGTCTCGCTGCTGGAACCCCTAAGGTCGTCTTCGCCGGAGCCCGCCCCGATCCTGTCCGCTGCTATCAGGCTTTCGACGCATTTCTGATGTCGTCGCTCACCGAACAGACTTCGAATGCTCTCCTCGAAGCCATGGCCACCGGGCTACCCTGTCTCGTCACCGACGTCGGCGACAACGCCGCCTGCCTGGGTTCCGGCCGGTTCTGCGTCCCTTCCCGCGACCTCCAGGCGTTCACCGCCGGAATCCAATCCCTCGCCGCCGATCCCTCTCTCCGCTCCGCAGCCGGCGCCTACAACCGCGCCCGCGTAGAAAACGATTTCTCTTTCTCCCGAATGGTAGCCGCCTACCGCGACCTCTGGCTCAAAGCCACGCAACCCCGCTAGCTATAGCTGTGTGAAAACACGCCGCGAATGCGATTTATTGCGCCCTCTGGCTCCGGCAAACCATTGGAAACAAGCAGCATCTAACCGAGCCGCGACCGCGAGGGAGCGGTGTTCCGGATTTCTGCACACGCCCGTTGCGCGATGCGGCGCGTCCACGCACCGCTCGACCGCGGCGCCAACAGTCCGCCGTTGCTTGCCATCACAGACTGTGCAACCCTGGTCGCCGATGGACCTCATCAATTGGTTACTACCCGTCGCACTGGCCGCTGCGCAAACCGTGCAGGCGCCACCGAAACAGTACAAGGCGCCCTTCGCAAAGCAATTGCCCGCGATCGACGGACGGCTGGACGATGCAGCTTGGAAGGCGGCCCCGTGGACCGACGATTTCCAGGATATTGAAGGTCCCGTACGTGTGAAGCCGCGGTTCCGGACCCGCGCCAAGATGACGTGGGATGCGCAGTACTTCTATGTCGCCGCGGAACTCGAAGAGCCGCACGTTTGGGGCACTCTTACGAAGCACGATTCGGTGATCTTCGAGGACAACGACTTCGAAGTCTTTATCGATCCGAATGGCGATACGCTCGAATACTACGAGTTCGAGATGAACGCGCTCAACACCGGCTGGGACCTCTTCTTGCCCAAGCCATACAAGAAGGGCGGGAAAGCTTCAAACGCCTGGGCAATTCCGGGATTGAAGACTGCCGTGCATGTGAACGGCACGCTCAACAACCCGTCGGACTCGGACAAGGGATGGTCGGTAGAGATCGCCTTTCCCTGGAAGGTGCTGGCGGAGTTTGCGCACCAGTCGTCGCCTCCCAAGCCGGGCGACAAGTGGCGGGTGAACTTCTCGCGCGTCGAGTGGCGGCACGATATCATCGACGGCAAGTACCGTAAGGTGCCCAAGACCAAGGAGGACAACTGGGTGTGGTCGCCGCAATGGCAGGTAGACATGCACGTCCCCGAGCATTGGGGCGTCGTCGAGTTCGTCCGGTGACATAATCTATCCCAGTGACATAATCTACCAATGCTTCGCGTATTGTCGATCGCCCTCTGTGCGGCGGCGTTGTTTGCGGCTGACCAGCAGAGCGGCCGTGTGCCGGGCCTGCAGTTTAACGTCGAAATTCTGGTGGACCGCTGGGGTGTGCCGCACATCTACGCGCAGAACCTGCATGACGCGTACTTCGCGCAGGGCTGGAACGCCGCCACGCAACGGTTGTGGCAAATGGACCTGTGGCGCAAGCGCGGGCTCGGGCTTCTCAGCGCGGACTTCGGCGAAGCATATCTCGCGCAAGATCGTGCGGCGCGCCTCATGCTCTATCGCGGCGATGTGGAAGCGGAATGGAAACTCTACACCCCCGGCATGCGCCAGGTGCTGGAGGCATTCTCCGAAGGCATTAATGCCTGGGTGCGAACCACGGAACAGGATCCGAGTCGCCTCTCGTGGGAGTTCCGGCTCACCGGCTCAAAGCCGGCATTGTGGAAGCCGGCAGACCTGCTCATCATCCGGTCGGCCGCGTTGTCTGCCAACCTGTCGAGCGAGGTCGATCGCGCGAAACTCGCCTGCAAAGTTGGTGTCACCGCGCCCACGCTGCGTGAGCGGTTGACGGTGCCGTGGACCCCGCAAGCTCCCGAAGGCCTGGACCCGTGCTCGATCCCGGACCGTGTGCTGGACGACTATCGCCTGGGGCGGCAAACCGCCGTGAACTTCGGTGCGGCGAAGGGCAAGCCTGCTGCCGAGGGCGATGCGCCGCCGCAGGTGGAGAGCAACAACTGGGCGATTTCGGCGCAGCGGAGTGCAACCGGCAGGGCCATTCTGGCCACCGATCCCCACCGGCCGTTTTCGGTACCCGCGTTCCGCTACTTCGCGCACCTTTCCTATCCGGGCCTCGATATCGTCGGCTTCGGCGAACCGCAGCATCCGGGATTTGTGTTCGGCCATAACGGCTCCATTGCGTGGGGCCAAACCACCTACCAGGTGGACATGGAAGACCTGTACGTCTACGACGTCGGCGCGGGCGACTCCTATAAGTATCGCGGCGAGTGGCGGCCCATGAAGATCGTGCGCGACCACGTACCGGTAAAAGGCGGCGCATCGCGCGAGGTGACGCTCAAGTTCACCCAGCACGGTCCCGTGATTTTTGAGGATCCGTCCAAACACCGCGCCTACGCTCTGCGCACCGCCTGGCTCGAACCAGGCAGCGCCACCTTCCTGGGCAGTATCGGACTCAACAAGGCGCGAGATTGGGACGAGTTCTCGCAGGAACTGAACCGGTATCGCGTGCCGGGAAACAACGTCGTCTATGCCGACGTGAAGGGGAACGTCGGATTGGCGCCGGTGGGCAATGCGCCGCGCCGGCCGAACTGGGACGGTTTGTATCCCGTGCCCGGCGATGGCCGCTATGAATGGGAAGGCATCCGTCCGAATTCCGAACTGCCGCGCACCTACAATCCGGCCGATGGCTTTGTGGCCAGTGCCAATAACCTGCCTTACTGGCTGTCTCCGAAAGAGTATGCGGCCAAGAAGATCGGGTTTGAGTTTGGTCAGGATCGGATATCCCGCATCCGCGAGGTGCTGGGCGGGCCGGGCAAGATCTCATTCGAAACCGCGCTCAACCTGCAGAACGACTATAAGGTGGGTGCGGCGGCGCGTTTAATCCCGTATGCGAAAGGCGTGCACGGCGCAGAGATGCTGGCCGAATGGGACCTCGTGCTGACCAAAGATTCCGCCGCGGGCGCGTTGTATGAGCTGTGGGTGATTGAGTTGACCAATGCTAGGGCGGGGACCGTGGATGCCGGCCGTCCCGCGGACGTGTGGTTGAAAGGTATGCCGGCCGCTGAGCGGGGCAGGATAGTCGGCAAAACCCTCGCCGCGGCGCTCGCACATGCCGAACAACTGATGGGGCACGATCCGAAGCAGTGGGCCTGGGGCAAGCTCCACCATTTGCGCCTGGAACATGCGCTGACGCCGGTGGCCGATGCCGCGCTGCGCGACAAAATTAACGTCGGCGGCAGGAGTGCGGGCAAGGGCGGCGAGAGTACGACGGTGGGCAATTTAGGGTACGACCGCAAGTCGTTCCGCATCACGAGTGGCAATTCGTCGCGCTTCGTCATCGACGTGGGCAATTGGGACGCGTCGCGGTTCCTGCACGTCCCGGGACAAAGCGGCGATCCGGACACTGCGGAGTACCGCAACCTGCTGGAGAGTTGGGTTAAGGAAGAGTACAATCCGCTGCTCTACACAAGGAAGGCTGTCGAGGCAGCCACGGTTCGGCGAGTCGTCCTGGCGCCGTAGAGATTGGAGTGGCAGTTTGAAGACGCTCAGGGTGATTTGCAGCATTACGTTCCTGTGTTCCGGGGCATCGCCGGCGGAATTGAAAGGAAGAGTACAGGATCCTACCTCCCATGCTGTAAGCGGAACGCTGATCGAATTGGTCGCGGAACACACAGCCGTGAGCAAGACCTATTCAGATGATGAAGGGCGATATTCACTGACTGGGGTTCCAGCTGGTAATTACACTCTTAAGCTGTCTCAAGCTGGATTTAAGAATCTAACTGTGGAAGCGATTCACCTTGTAGAGGGTCGAAGGATTTCCGTTCCGGATTTGCAATTGAAAGTTGGCGGCTGTCCCGGGTTGTTTGAAACCAACACGTTTCGTCTGCTGGAGCATAGCGACGGCAGCGGCATCGTAAGTGGGACCGTCACGATCGCTGGGCACGCGGGCCGCTCGATTGAGCGGGCGAAAGTAAGGTTACGCCGCGACGGGCGAATAGTGAGTGAAACGCACACGGACTCAGCGGGCCGGTTTTCGTTCGCCAATCTGGAGCCCCGAACTTTCAGGATCGAAGCCGAGCGCCCAGGGTTCCGGCAGTTTGAGGAAATGGTAGAAGCGAAGGCGGGGCTGGATTCGATTTATCACATCTCGTTGAAGCGGTGGAGGCTTTGGAGCCGCTTTCGACGAGAGCCGCTGCCGATGTGCGAGTAGTATTCAACCGTGGGCGGCCGCCAATCGCACCATCAACTGAACGATCTGAGCAGCACTGATTTGCACCGTAGCCGTCGGCTGCGCTTTGCTCCCAGCTCAATCGTTTCTATTAGGCTTGGTCGATCGCGTTGGCTGGAGCGGCGTGGCCATGATCTGGGCCGCTGCGGTGGCTCTGGTCTTCATCCCAGCTGCCGCATGCCTTAAGCCGCGATTAGCGGAGCCGGCGAAACGAACTGCCGCTCGGCAATTCAGCCCCGTCAACCCGCAACCCCATCCAAGATCGTGCCGTCGCGCTCGCACTGTGCGATCTGGTCGGCGCTGTAACCAAGCTCCGCCAAAATGGCACGTGAGTGCTGGCCGATTTCGGGCGGCATCTGCGGCGCACGCTTGTTGAGGCCTTCTACGCGCATCGGACTGTCGATTGTTCGGATCGGCGCGTCGGTCATCTCGACGAACACTCCGTTGGCCGCCAGTTGCGGATCGTCCGCCACTTCTGCGGTGGTCGGCACGATTCCGAACAGCACGTCGTGCGCCTGGAACCTGCGTGCCCACTCTTCCATTGAGTGCTTCGCGAACTCGGCGTCCATCGTCGTCACGAAGTCGAAGCAGTTTTCGCGCCGCGCGTCGGTGGTGGCGAACCGTGGGTCTTCCACCAGGTCCTTGCGGCCCACCGCGCCGCACAGCTTCGGCCAGTCCTTTGCCGGGTCGAGCAGGCACAGGATGAACCGCCGCCCATCGGCAGTGGCATAGTGATTCACCAGCGGATTCGGAGCCTCGCGCCGCGACCATTTCTTCGGCCACTCGGCGCCCACCAAACCTGATTGCACGAGCGACGCGTTCGACCAAGTCCCGTTATGCATCAGCGTCGTCGTCACCTTCGACCCGCGCCCAGTCTGCATGCGCTGATAGAGCGCCAACATAACGCCCGAAAACAGGCTGACGGCCGTTGGATGGTCGCCAAATCCGCAAGGCGATGTACACGGCTCCGCGTCGGCGTTGTGCAAATAGCTCATCAACCCCGATCGTGCGAAGTACGCCGTCATGTCATATCCCGGCTTCTCGGCTTCCTCGCCCACTTCGCCGTACCCGGTGATCGAGGCGTAGATCAATCGCGGGTTGATCGGCTCCAGATCTTCGTACCGGATCCGAAACCGCGTCAGCATCTGCGGCTGATAGTTCGTTACCAGCACATCCGCCTGTCGCGCCAGCTTCTTGAAAATCTCGCCGCCCTCCGGCGTGCCCAGGTTCAACGCCAGCGAACGCTTGTTCCGGTTGTCGACAATGAACGGATAGTTGTACTCCGACACCGGCATGCCGGGCGTTTTGTACAGGTGGCGGAATGGGTCGCCATACGGCGGCCGCTCAATCTTGATGACCTCTGCACCATAGTCGGACAGGATCGCCGCGCACGACGGTCCCGCAATGTAGGTGGCCGCGTCAATCACTCGCAGCCCTGTAAGAATCGGTTCTGACACTAAGGAAAACGATACTCAAGCCGGTGCCGTTTTTCAATCTCCAACAGCCGGTTATACTTGGCCAATCGTTCTGACCGCGTAATTGACCCGACTTTGATCTGCCCTGCCCCCGATGCAATCGCGAGGTCGGCCAGGAACGAATCCTCCGTTTCGCCCGACCGCGCCGAGATCACCGCCCGCCACCCGGCCTCACGTGCCAAGTCGATCACCTCGAAAGTCTCCGTCAATGTCCCGATCTGGTTCATCTTCACGAGGACGGCATTAGCAGACTTCTCACCAATTCCTCGCCGCACCCGCTCCGGGTTCGTAGTGAAGAAATCGTCACCAATTAGCTGGACCCTATCCCCCAGCCGTCCCGTAAGCTGCGGCCAGTGCACCCAGTCGTCTTCAGATAACCCATCCTCGATCGAGATGATAGGGTATCGCCCCACCCAGCCCTCCAACAGGTCGATCATACCCGTTCCGTCCAGTTGTTTTACATCTGTCTTCAAATCGTAAACGCCGTCCCTGCAAAAGTGCGACGACGCGATATCCAGCGCTATCGCCACCTTCCCCTCCCACGGCGCAATCGCCTCGGTCAGGATCTCCAGCGCCTCCTCATTCGACTTCAACGCCGGTCCCCACCCCCCCTCATCGGCCACCCCGGTCAGCCGGTAGCCTCGCTTCTCCACCAGTTCCCGCGCCCGCCCGTGGATCGCCACCACCGCCTCCAGCGCCTCGCCGTACGAAACGAACCCAATTGGCAGCGCCAGGAAGTCCTGGACCTCGATGTTGTGGTCCGCGTGGTGCCCCCCCGAGAAGATGTTGATCATCGGCACCGGCATCCGCGCATCCCGGCCGCCCGCCAGCGACTGCCACAGCGGGATCTTGCGAAACGAAGCCAATGCCCGGGCGACTGAACACGACACCCCCAGCAAAGCGTTCGCCCCCAGCCGCGACTTGTTCGGCGTCCCATCCAATTCAATCAGCCGCCGGTCCACCGCCGCCTGATCCTCTGCCGGGAAATCCACCAGCGCCGCCGCGATCTCCCCTTCCACATGGCTAACGGCCTTCCGCACGCCCTTGCCCCCGTACCGCGAAGGGTCGCCATCGCGAAGCTCCCAAGCCTCATGGACCCCAGTAGATGCCCCAGACGGGACCTGCGCGCTGCCTGTGGTCCCATCAGACAACGTCACCTCCACCGCCAGTGTCGGCCGTCCTCGCGAGTCAAGGATCTCGCAGGCAGATAACTTCTTTATCGTCAATGTCATCGGTTGAACGCTTCTTCGATCGTTTGGGGTGGGTGCTGGATCAGTTCGCGTGCAAACGCCCGGACCGTTTCCCGCTCACCAGCCGAGAGATACTCAGCCGGCGACTTCCCGTCTATTCTCGCCAATTGCAAACACCCCAAGTGCAAAATCGTATCGCTTTCGTCTACCACTCCCCCCAGCGCCCCCCAAAACGCCCCCGCATATCGGGGACAGGCCCCGATTCCGTGGTGTTTTTTCAGTAAAAGGTGGTTCAACAAGAAAGCCGCATCGAACGCCGGATCGCCCAGGTGAACTACCTCGAAGTCGATCAAAATCATGCGGTTACCGTCGACCAGGAAGTTCTTGGGGGAGAAGTCGCCATGTACGATGGCCATGGGCCGGCGGCACTTTTCAATCGCGAGGTCGAAGTACGGTTTCAGGTCGGGGTGGCGGGTGGCTGTAAAACGATAGTAGGGGTCGAGCCGCAACTGGTCGAAACAGGTCTGATCGGCGAACTCCCCTCCCAGGCTCGGATCTTTACCAGTCGCCTCCACCAGCGCCCGCAGAATCTCTCCTGCCCGTTCGGCTTGGCCTAGCGTCCCTTCACCCCGCAAAAGAACACTTTTCCAGTCCTTTGCTTGAGGTGAGGCGGCCTCCAGGGCGAAAATGAATTGCTCTCGATCTTCAAATACGACCGCCGGTAAACTAGCCGGCGGCAAGTGCGCTCTGAGTGCCCGCAGTGCGGCGCATTCCCGGCGAATCCGGCCCTGGTCGGCTAGCCACTCTTCTTCTACCCGGAGCCGCCCGAGCGATTGCTTCAAAACAAAGGCGCCCGAGGGACAGTCGACACGGAGCACCGTATTGGAAACGCCGCCTCCGAGCGGCACAACCGTCCAGGGACCTGGAGGCGCCGCTGGTTGCTCGGATAGGTACTGTTGGGCGTTACTCTGTTGAAGGTTGATCATTTCGTATGGTATAGGTGAGGACACGAAAAAATGGCTTACGTTATCGCAGAACCCTGCATCGGAACTAAAGATACCGCATGCGTCGACGCTTGCCCCGTCGATTGCATTCACCCCAAGAAGGACGAACCGCAATTCGAAGGCGAGGAGTTGCTCTACATCGACCCCGTCGAGTGCATCGATTGCGGCGCCTGCGTCCCGGTCTGCCCTGTCTCCGCCATCTTTGCGCTCGATGATCTCCCGGAAAAGTGGGAGGCCTTCACCGCGCGCAACGCCGCCTACTACGGCCGGTAAACCGCGACGCAGTTGTCAGTTTCCCAGACTTTGACCTGAGCGACATTCGCCCGCTTCTCCAGTCGGCACTGAATCTGTTCACACAGATAAAACGCAATGTTTTCCGCCGACGGATTCAGGGTATCGAACGGGGGGGTGTCGTTCAGGTTTGTATGATCCAGGCGCTCGATCGCATCCCGCAAAGCCTGCTTCACTTCCACAAAATCCGCCAGCATACCCGTTAGCGGATCCACCCTCTCTCCCGCCACCGTTACCTCCACACGATAGTTGTGCCCGTGTAGGTTCTCACACTTGCCCTTATAGTGGCGCAAAGCGTGAGCGGCGGCGAACGACTGTGTGACAGAAACTTCGAACATCGAGAGAGCTTCTGCTTCCAGTTTACCGAGACACAGTGCCGTACCGCCATCTTCGGTAGAATGCCTGAACACATGGCACAGTTCGTGTTCATCCTTTTGACCGTCGCCTGCAGTTTCGCTGCCGAGGATTGGCCCGAGTTCCGAGGTCCGAACCGCTCGGGCACATCGGACGCCAAGCACTTGCCGGAACGCTTCGATCGGCAGACGAACCTCGTATGGACGACGGCAGTGCCCATGGGCCGTTCGTCACCCATTGTCAAGAACGGCCGCGTCTTCCTCACCGCCTCTGCCGGCGGCAACCTGATGGTGCTCGCCTTCGATCTGCACACCGGCAGATCGCTCTGGACTTACTCTATCCCGCGCGCCCGGCAGAACGAGATCGACCCGCAGCGCAACGACCCCGCTTCCTCGACACCCGTTACCGACGGCGAACGCATCTACGCCTTTTTCCAGGACTTCGGAATCATCGCGCTCAACTGGGACGGCAAACTCGCCTGGCAATTCCCGATGGATACGTTCGTCAACAATTACGGAATCGCATCGTCCCCGATCGTGAGTGGCGAGAACGTGATCTTCCAGGCCGACCAGGTGCGTGGGTCCTACGTGATCGCGATCAACAAGAAGACCGGAAAGCCCCGCTGGAAGATCGATCGCCCAAATGCGGAAGAGGGCTGGGCGACGCCGTTACTGCGGCCCGAAGCCGGTGAGCTGATCTCACTCAGTTCCGCCACCGTGGATGGCGCCGACCTGGAGACCGGCAAAACCCGGTGGTCGGTCCCGGCGAGCCACGGCCTGATGATCCCATCCCCCACCATCAGCGGCGACGTCCTGGTCGCCACCATCCGCGGATCCGAGCAGCCTACCTATCCCGCCTGGGCGCGCCTCGTCACCTTCGATGCCGATAACGACGGCAAAGTCTCGCCCGACGAGTTCGGAAAGTTCGGCCCCCGCAACAGCTTCGGCATCGCCGACCCCGACCGCGACGGCTTCATCACCGAAAAGGAATGGACCGCCTTCCGCAACCGTGGTGTAGGCGACTTCGGCATTACCGCGATCAGCCTCAAGGATCGCAAAGTCCTCTGGCGCCATCAAAAAGGCCTCCCCTACGTCCCCTCGCCCGTCATCTATCAAGGCATCGTCTACGTCGTCCGGACCGGAGGCGTCGTCACCGCTCTCGACCTGACCACCGGCCAGGTGCTCAAAGAAGCTCGCGCAGGCGACGCTTTAGGCGACTATTTCGCGTCTCCCATCGCCGCCGATGGCAAGGTCTACGTCTGTAACGCCCAGGGCAAGATAGCAGTCCTCAAAGCCGGAGCGAGTTGGGACGTTATCGCCGTGAACGATTTAAGCGAAAACATGGCCGCTACGCCCGCGATTGTGGAGAGCGGTCTCATCGTAAGGACCCACAAGAGCCTGCTTAGCTTCAGTCCACACCAATGAAACGCCGGTGCCTATTTCTTATTCGGCACGTCCGGCGGAGGCGTGGCCAGTTGCGGACCCTTCGATTCCCCGTCGAATGTGACCGACGAGTCTGTGGTGGACATAGTCGACTCGGCCGTGAACTTGCGGTAGTTCTTGTAGGTGACCTCGTTGCGCGTACACGTCACAGACAGGCGCCCGCACGCCAGGTTTTCGGCTCGAGTGGGTAGCAGGTACTCGCCCTGGCCAATCTTCACCATGCCATAATCGACGGTCATTTCCACAACGTCCATCGGGTAGCTTTCCGGGATCTGTCGGGCGATCATCTCAACCCGTAGCACGCGATCGGTTTGCTTATCGATCCAAACCGCACCCTTGTACGCCGGATACAACACCGGACCGCTGCCAAAGTCGATCTTCCAGTGCGAATTAGGCTGATCCACCACGTAGCTGAACTTCCGCGCCGGCCGTCCACCAACATCGGAATCGCCCAGTGGCTTGAAGCGCGCCGCCGTATTCGATGCCAGCACGTCGAGCGAGATGGTGGCGTACTCGCCCGTGGACCAAGTGCCGGTTTCCTGCGGGTTGCCGCTCTTCAGTACTTTCCCGTTCCGCTTAACGTTGCGATAGCTCTCTTTGCCATCGATGAACATCAGCTCGAGTTCGATGCGGTCTTGTAGTTTCCATTCGATATTCCGCCGGCCTTCGCCGGAGTAGCGGAACGTAACCTGCTGACAAAAGAAATTCGGCAATTGCTCAGAGAAGTTGAAAGCTACTTCGCGAGCCTTATCGATGGGGTCGATCGCGGCTACAGTCGCCGTCGTGCCAGTCGCCGGCGCATTGGCCGCCTCACTGGCTGAGGTGGTCGTCGCTGTCGTCCCTCCTCGGGTCTCGATTACACGGCCGTTCTCATCGGTGACGATTTCGCGAGGGATCGGGATGGGAGTGGATTCCGGGCGGGATTCGCCCCTAGGGTCCGTACCTTTCGGAACTCCACGCTTAATGCGCGGCGGGCCAGTGTCTTCCTGCGCGAACGTCAGCATGGCAGCCAGTAGCAATAGGAGGAGTCTCATGGCAGCCACTGCTCCTCTCGAAAAGCCATGTCCCAGAACAGGTACTCGTATCGGGAGCTGATAGTGAACAGTTCGATAAGGCGGGTCCGCTGCGCCGACGTAGCGCGTTCACCCTCCCGATTCATCATCTCAAGAACTTGCCGAACCACCTAGCCGTACTCCTCTCCGGAATACTGGTCAATCCAGCGCTGATAGTCGGCATCGCGCGAGCCCCGGCGCTTTAGTTCCTTGCCGACTTCCCAGTAGATCCAATAACAGGGTAGTACCGCTGCCAGTCGCTCGGCAAACGATCCGCGGCTAGCGATGGCCAGCAAATGGTTGGTATAGGCGTAGTGTTGGTAAGCGGAGCGCCGCCCATAGCTGAAGCGGTGGTCGGCAACACACGCGCGTGCCATTGGATGGTGGAATGAAAACTTATCGCTCGTTGGGCTCTCACGAATAACTCGGATGGGTCTTCTCCGGCCTCTTTGGATGGCAGCTTCATGCAGTTTCTGCTAAGTCAATCTAAGCAAACGCCGCCTTGATCACCTTGCCGCCGAAGTCCGTCAGCTTCTCGTGCCGCCCATTGTGCAGGAACCACAGCTTGTGCTGGTCCAGCCCCAGCGCGTCGAGAATGGTCGCGTGGAAGTCGCGCATGTGCCACGGGTCGATCGCGTGTAAGCCGAAATCGTCGGTACCGCCGAGCGTCTGGCCGCCTTTGACGCCGCCGCCGGCAAACCACATCGTGAAGCCATACGGGTTGTGATCGCGGCCGTTGCCCGATTGCGACATCGGGAGCCTGCCAAACTCGCTGCCCCACACGACCAGCGTCGAATCGAGCAATCCACGCGATTTCAGATCCTTCAACAGCGCCGCGATCGGTTTGTCCGTATGGCCGCACATTTTCGTGTGGTTCGCTTCCAACCCATCGTGTGCGTCCCACTGCATGCTCAGCGGACCGCCCCCGTGATACAACTGCACAAACCTTACGCCACGCTCCACAAACCGGCGCGCCAGCAGGCAGCGCGTGCCGAAGTCGGTGGTGTGCTTTTCGTCCATGCCGTAGAGCTTGCGCGTGGCTTCGGTCTCTTTCGACAGGTCCACCGCTTCGGGCGCATGGCTCTGCATCCGGAACGCCAGCTCATACGAGCTAATCCGCGCCGCCATCTCCGTATCCCAATCCGGCGTGTCCAGGTCGTTCATCTTCTGCAGCAGGTCGAGCCGCGATTTCTGCCGATCCATTGAAACGCCCGGGGGCGGCTTTAAATGCAAGATCGGCGACGGTCCCGGTCGCAGCAGCGCGCCCTGGTACACAGCAGGCAGAAAACCGGAGCCCCACATCGGTGGACCGCCCTCGGGAGTGCCTTCCGCTTGCGGCATCACCACATAGGCCGGCAGATTTTCCGATTCGGAGCCCAGACCGTAAGTGACCCACGAACCGACCGATGGATAGCCCATCAGAATGCGGCCCGTCGTCACCTGGTACATCGCGGGCGCGTGCACGACGCTTTCCGTATGGAAGTTGCGGACGAAGCAGATGTCGTCCACCACTTCAGCGATGTTCGGGAACAGCGTCGATACATCCGCACCCGACTGGCCGTATTTCTTGAAGGTCCACGGTGAAGGCAGAATCGGTGTGCTGCCGTCGGTGAATTGCGACTTCACCTGGCCAAACGATTCCGGCAGTTTCTGCCCGGCGTACTTCGCCAGCAGCGGCTTTGGATCAAAGGTATCAATCTGCGAAGGTCCCCCGACCATGAACATGAAGATGACCGATTTCGCCTTGCCTTCGAAGTGCCGCGGTTTCGGGGCCAATGGGTTCACCCGAGCCTTGGCCGCCGCGTCTCGCGCCAGCAGCCATTGGAGCGCCACTGCGCCAAATCCATTCGCGGACGCGCGCAAAACATCGCGGCGGGAAACAGCGGGCCGGATGTGGTTAAGGAACATAGACGAACTCGTTTCTATTCAGCAACGCCAGGCAGAAATCCTCGAGAGGTGAACCGGTTTGAAAGAACTCCTCGGCCATGGTCATTTCAGCCGGGCGCGGCGCGCGGGCCACGGCCAGCTTATACGCAAGGCTCACCGCGCAGCCGGTGTTGGCGCCGCATTCGGAAGTAAGGCGGGCGGCAAACGTCTTCGATTGCTGCTGCATAAAATCGCTATTCATCAGCGACAGCGCCTGCAGGGCGTGTGTGCTTGTTGGGCGGATCGGGCAGGAACTCATCGTGTCCGGCTGGTCGAAGTTCGCGAGCATCGGCAATCGCACCGTGCGCTTGTTCAGCAGGTAGAGCGACCGCCGGTTGTGGTCGCGAACATCAAGGTTTACCGGCCACAAGTTGTCGGGTTCGCCTTCCGTAAAGATCAGGTCGTAGATTTCGCGCTCAATCGGCACGCGCACAGGCTTGCCGCCGATCTTGTCGTTCAATGCGCCGGAAACGGCAAGGACAGAATCGCGCAGGAACTCCGCTTCCAGACGGCGTTTGTTGGCGTGCCAGTAAAGCTTATTCTCCGGATCCGCCTCGCGCCCGGCTGCGTTCTCATCGGTCGATTGTTGATAAACGGACGACAGCAGGATCATGCGATCCATGGTCTTGACGCTCCAGCCCTTCGCCATGAACTCCGTGGCCATCCAGTCGAGCAGTTTCTGATTCGTAGGCCGCGACCCGAGCAGTCCGTAATCGTTGGGCGTGCGCACAATGCCTGTACCCATGCGCAACTGCCAGATGCGATTCACCATTACGCGCGCGGTCAGCGGATGCGACGGGTCGGCAATCCAGGCGGCCAGCGCGGAACGCCGGCCCTGTGGTTCGTCGTTCAACGCCGGATTGCTGATCACCCGCAGAAAGCCCGGGTGCACTTCGTCCAGCTTCATATTGTGGTTGCCCACTTTGAGGATGTGGACTGACGGGGGCTTCTCCATGTTCACCACGGCATACGCGGTGGCCGGCGGTTCCGGGCGCTCATATTCCAGCCGGTGCATCTGCCGGCGCAGTTCCGCCCGGCGCACCTTATCGTCCGGAGTTAGCACCGCCAGCAGCTCATCCCACGGCACCTTTACCTGCGCTTCGGCTTCCTTGGCGAGGGTCTTCTGTTCCTCCGTCCGCCGATCTTTCGGCGTATCGAGCGCAGCCTTATGCTTCTCGTCCAGCGTCTTTAGCTTCTCGGCGCGGATACGCTCGCGATATGGCTTCTCGATCGCGTCGATCTGCTTCTTCATCGGGGTCAGGCGCGTTTCAAACGCCTTCTTGGCTTCCTCGTAGCGGGCCTTCTCTTCTTCGCTCGCGATCGGGATCTCTTTGAATTCGGTGGCCGCGAGAACAGCCTGCAAACGGTAATAATCGGCCTGCGGAATAGGGTCGAACTTGTGGTTGTGGCAGCGCGCGCAGTTTACCGTCAGGCCGAGCAGTGCCCCGCCCACGGTGGCCGTCATTTCAGTAAGCACTTCCTGCCGCGTCATCTCCGGATCGGTATTGCCGCCGACGATGTGTTGCGGACCCATCCGATGGAACCCGGTCGCAATCAGCGCTTCGGTATTGCCTGGATACAGTTCGTCGCCCGCGAGTTGCTCTTTTACAAAGCGATCGTAAGGCTTGTCACTGTTGAACGCCTTCACGACGTAGTCGCGATAGCGCCAAGCCCCCTTCCGCTCTCCGTCCGCTTCAAACCCGTTCGTGTCTGCATAACGCACTACGTCCAGCCACTTCTGCCCCCAGCGTTCACCGTAGTGTTGTGACGACATCAGCCGGTCCACCAGGTTTTCGTAAGCCTTTGGCGACTTGTCGTTCAGGAACTCGTCAACCTGTGCGGGCGTCGGCGGAAGACCGGTCAGGTCCAGGTACAGCCGGCGCACCAGTTTCTCGTTGTCCAGCCGTGGCGAAGGCTGTAGGTTCTTTGCACGAAGACCTTCCAGGATGAACTGATCGATCGGGGTCTTCACCCACGGATCGCTGATTGCGGGCGGCTCCGGCCGAACCGGTTTTTGAAAGGCCCACCAGCCCTTGCGCGATGCCACCCATTGATCGTCCTTATCGATCCAGGCCGAACCAATCGCGGCGACGGTAACAAAAGACACTAAGCACTTCTTGAGGCGCGACATGGGGTTCGCCCTCAATTATATTCCGAAGCAAAAGCTCTCAGTCGATGTGTTCGTAAGCCACCAAGGTCAGGAACTCGGTGAATTCGTTTTTGGTCATCATGTCCTGAAACAACTCCGCCGCCATCTTCTTATTTGGCGTGCCGGGCTTCTCCGCCAGGTCCTTCTCAACCGCGGCCTTTACCAACTCCGGTGTCACCTGCCGTCCATCGCTTAGTTTTACGCGGTGTTTCACCCATTGCCACACTTGCGACCGTGAAATCTCGGCTGTCGCGGCGTCTTCCATCAAGTTGTAGATAGGCACGCAACCGTTGCCGTTCAGCCACGCTTCCAGGTACTGGATGCCGACGTCGACATTGATCCGCAAGCCTTCTTCCGTAATCTCGCCCTGGTGCGGCCGAAGCAGGTCCGCTTGCGTCACCCTCACGTCTTCACGCTTTACGTGGATCTGGTTCGGCATCGGCATGTACTCGTCGAATACCTGCTTGGCGATCGGCACCAAACCCGGGTGCGCCACCCACGTCCCGTCGTGACCGGCTTTGACCTCGCGCAACTTGTCGAGCCGCACTTTCTCAAGCGCTTTTTCATTCGCGGCCGGATCTCCCTTGATCGGGATCTGTGCCGCCATGCCGCCCATGGCATGAATCTCGCGTTTATGGCAGGTCTGGATCAGCAACCGTACATACGCATCGAGGAAGTCGCGATCCATCGTGACCTGCGCGCGGTTCGGCAGGATGAACTTGTCACTGCCGCCGAGCTTCTTGATGTAGCTGAATATGTAGTCCCAACGGCCGCAGTTGAGGCCCGCGGAATGGTCGCGAAGCTCCCACAGGATCTCGTGCATCTCGAACGCCGCGAGAATAGTTTCGATCAACACCGTGGCGCGGACCGAGCCCTGCGGAACCCCGCAGTAGTCCTGGGCGAACACAAACACATCGTTCCAGAGCCGGGCTTCCAGGTGGCTTTCCATCTTCGGCAGATAGAAGTAAGGGCCAAAGCCGTTGGCCAACTGCGTCTTGGCGTTTGTGTAGAAGAACAGGCCGAAATCGAACAGCGAACCTGACATCGCCTCGCCATCCACCAAGGCGTGCTTCTCGCGTAAATGCCAGCCGCGCGGGCGCACCAGCAGCACCGCCGTCTTCTCGTTCAGCTTGTACGTTTTGCCTTCCGGACTGGTGAAACCGATCGTCCGGTTGATGGCATCGCGCACGTTCACCTGGCCCTGGATGGTGTTATCCCAGGTAGGCGCGTTGGCGTCTTCGAAGTCGGCCATAAACACGCTGGCGCCGCAGTTCAGCGCGTTGATCACCATCTTGCGCTCCACCGGACCTGTGATCTCCGTGCGGCGATCCATCAACGGCGCGGGGATCGGTGCAACCCGCCACTCGCTTTCGCGGATCTCTTTGGTGCTTTCAAGGAAATCGGGTAGTTTGCCCGCCTGCAGTTCCGCCAGCCGTTCGACGCGCTTCTGCAGCAGTTCCTTGCGGCGCCCATTAAACCGCTTGTGCAGTTCGATCAGAAACTGCCGTGCGCCGTCGCTTAATATCTCAGCCTGTTCAGGCGTGAGGGGACGTGTGATCTCAAGAGTCGCCATCTGCCATGTACCTATCGGTGCGAAACGTGCTTTTTGATGGGGCGCAGTTCTACTTTGCGTACGAACATCTCCGCGCCTTCGCTCTGGATCTGGATCTTGCCTTCCGTGTGATCGGAGTTGTAGCCGTAGTTCACCACCACGCCGTTCAGGATGTTCGTGACCGTGTCGCCGTCGCACACCACTTCGTGGACGTTCCATTCACCCGTCGGCTTCTCCACGTCTTTCGCCCCGCGAAAACCCAGCTTGTCCACCCACTTCGGGTCGCGGCCCCACCAGTTGAAGCGGCCGCTGTCTTTGGTCACCGGTTCGCCGCCCTTCTGCCAGAACATCTCGCGGCCTTCACGGCGGACATCGCAGGTCATCTTCGGCTTGTTCTTGCCGCCCACCAGGATGAAATCGCCTGTGCCGCCTTCGATAATCTGGCTTTCGATCGACTCGAGCCAAGTCTTTCCATAAGCGCCATCCTCGCCCACCGCGTGCACCAGGATTCCGTTATCGCGTGTCTTATCCACGCGCGGCGCCCAGGTCTTGGTGCCCCACTTCCATTCGACAACCAGGTGATAGTCGCGGTATGCCTTGCGCGTGGCGATGCCGCCCCACTCTTCCCCCGAAATGCGGATCATCTTGTCCTGCACCGTGAAGACGTTCTTGGGGTCTTCGTATTTGTTCTCGCGCAGCCACTTGTACCAGCCATCAAGGTTCTTCCCGTTGAACAGGACAATCTTCTTGGTGACCTTAGTGGCGGGCGGATTCGCCTGTGGCGGTTGCGCGGCGAATGCACACAAAGAGAGCGCAATGAGTGATACCAGTTTCATCGTCCAACCAAATTAACACGCGACACAGGTGGTACCATGCCCTCGATGCTGGCGGTTGTGGCGCTTGCTGCGTGCATGCCATGCCATGGCGCGATTGTCGAGTCTTACGCGAAGACGGGCATGGGCCGGTCGTTCTACGCGCTGACGAACACCACCGTTATCGAAGACTTTTCGCGCGCTAACGCACTCGAACACAAGCCGTCCCAAAGCCGGTTCACGATGTTCGAGCGCGATGGCCGCTATTACATGCGGCGCGACCATGCGCGTGCCGGCATGATCGAAAAAGAGATCCACTACGTAATGGGTTCGGGTAACCACGCCCGCAGTTACGTGCACCGGACTCCGCAAGGCCGCCTGATTGCGCTGCCCGTGTCTTGGTATTCGTCGCCGCGGGGCGGCTATTGGCAGATGGCGCCAGGGTTCGACCGTCCGGACCACGTGCACTTCCGCCGCCGCATCGGCTACGACTGTTTCTTCTGTCATAGCGCCTATCCGAAGATCCCTGACACCGCCGATCCGGCGGACGCGTCATACCTCGATCCGCTGCCGCAGGGGATCGACTGCTCGCGCTGCCACGGTGCTGTCGAAGAGCATCTGCGCAAGCCGGGCAGGGAAACCATCTTCAATCCACGCCGCGTAACCGCCAACCGGCAACTCGAAGTTTGCCTGCAGTGTCACCTTGAGACCACATCGCAACCCCTGCCATTCGGCATGCGAAGGTTCGGCCGCCAGTTCTTCACCTACGACCCGCGCGAGCCGCTGGGCGATTACATGATCCACTTCGACCATGAAGACCGCCCGCCCTGGAACGAAAAGTTCGAGGTCGTGAGCGCGCCGTATCGCATGATGCAGTCCGCCTGCTTCCGCAAAAGCAACGGCCGGATGACGTGCATCACTTGCCACAACCCGCACGAGCGGCCCACGTCGTCGGATACAGCCTGCCGCAACTGCCACCAGAAAGCGCACCGCAACAAAGCCGAGGCGGCGCAGAACTGCGTTACCTGCCACATGGCGAAGCGGTCGCCGGAGGATGCGCGACTCACTACGTTTACAGACCATCGCATCGCCATCCGCCCGGACACGCGGCCAGGTCCAAGCCTGCCGGAGTATACGGGCAAGGTGCGCATCTACTGGCCGCCAGGCGACGAGGGCGGCGTTTATCGCGACATCGTCAACAAGCCCGATCCAAGGCGTCCGCTGCCGCGCGAGGCCGAAGCGATCCTG
This sequence comes from Bryobacterales bacterium, assembly GCA_020846745.1. Lineage (GTDB taxonomy): Bacteria > Acidobacteriota > Terriglobia > Bryobacterales > Bryobacteraceae > JADLDI01. The sequence continues at coordinate 34,209 of JADLDI010000096.1, forward strand.
GTGATCGCCAATAAGGTTGGCGCCGCGGAACTGTATGAGGCTGTCACCCGTGCCGACCCGAAACTGCTGGGCGGCTGGCGCGGCCTGGCCCATGCTCGGTTCCCGGACATGCGGCCAATTCAACTGGGCTTGGCGCGGTTTCCGCAAGATCCGTTTCTGCTCACACACCTGGGCGAAGCACTACGGGCAGCGGGGCGCATTGCAGACTCCGAACGGGCCTCACGCGCTGCGATCCTGGCCGATCCCGATCAGGCGGACGCTTATGTCAACCTTGGGGTGTTGCTCGCACAGCAGGGGCGCGTTGCGGAAGCCATCCGGCTATTCCAACAAGCCTGGGCCATCGACCCGCGCAGCAAGGCCGCGGAGTCAAACCTACAAGTCGTGTTACGGGCGCGCCAGTAACTCGAGATTGCGCCGCGCGGCCGCGTGTTGCGGGTTCGCTTTCAAAGCTTGTTCGAACTTCCTGCGGGCATCGGCAGCCTTCCCCCGGCGCGCCAGCGCTGTGCCCCAATTGTTCCATGCGTCCGCATTCTGTGGGTTCAGCCGCAGCGCTTCGGCATAGTGCGGTTCCGCGGCGTCCACCGCACCCAGGCGAGCGAGCAACACGCCGAGGTCGTAGTGGGCGCTCGCGAACGCCGGGTCCAATTTTATCGCCGCTTCCAGTTCTGCGATCGCCTCACGTTCGCGATTCGTCCGTGCCAGTATGCCGGCGCGGTTGTAGTGTGCCGCTGTGAGTTCCGGTTGCCGTTCGATGGCCGCCCGATACTCCTGCTCGGCTTCGGCCGGCTTGCCCTGAGCTTCAAGCAATCGGCCCAAGCTGTTGTGCGCCTCGGCCAGTCCAGGCTGCAGCGCGATTGCCCTGCGAATCTCCTGTTCCGCGGTCTTGGTGTCGCCGGCCGCGGCGCGAACAACGCCCAACCCTAGCTGCGCACCGGCAAAACGGTCGTCTATCGCCAGGGCCGCTTTGTACTCCACTTCGGCCTGCGCGAACTGGCCTTGCTTCAGCAGCGCTTCTGCCAGCCCCGTGTGCCACGACCCTAATGGAATGTGGTGCAGCATGCCCCGGTACAAAGTTTCGGCGCTCTTGAAGTCGCCGTTCGCCGCAGCCATTTCGGCGTGACGCTCCCAGGCGGTGAAATCGTCCGGCCACGCGCGCACCCGTCGTTGCCAGCTTTCCCAGGCCGCTTGCCAGTCTGCCGCCGCCGTGCTTTCCCCAACCGCCGCCAAGTGGGCACTCGTGAACGGAGCGCGGCTCACCAGCGCACGAACGTCGCGATATAACCGGCGCTCGTCCCAACCGCTCACCTCAATCGACGGCTGCTTCGCCGCCGGCGCGATCTGCCGCGCGATCGACGAAGCAAGCAGCGCGTTGCCTTCCGGCCGTAGGTGCACATGCTCCCAGAAGTACTTGCGCGAAGGCTCGATCGCGCGCTCCGCATCCACTAGTTCTGCTCCGGTTTCCGCCGCGACCTCGCGGATCGTACGGTTGATCCGAGAATCGGCGCGGAACCGTAACTGGTCCAGATCGCGAGCCTTGGCGTAGTCGCCCGCTGCATAGGCCTGTGCCGCCGCGCCGTCGGGCGAAGCAAACGGCGGGCAATCTCGCAAGTTAACGGCGACGGTTGAGATGACCACCCGCGCTCCAGCCTTTTGGCCAGCGCGCACGATGTCGCGGGCGTTCGCCCGGAAATGCGCGTACACGCGCTCTAGCTGCGGATCGCCCGCCGCAACCGTCCGGTCCTTGAACAGCTCCAGTCCGCGCCACTCCCCGCCGGTCACCGGTTTCGGCATGATCCAATCGGAAAACGTTTGACCCGAACGCCAGCCCTTCAGCCAGATCTGTGTGCGTATCACCGGTAGGGGCGACAGGTTCCCAAACACCGTACCGGCGCCGAACGGACCTACCACTTCGTTGTTGCCTATGTAGATCACGAAGACGTCCGGCTGCAGTCGCGCGCACTCGGAGGCGATCTGCCGGATAGCGTGGGAGTTGATCGCGGTCATAGCCGCGTTGATCACTTCCCACTCTTCCCCCAACGACGATCTAAGCTGGGCGGCCAAGCCATAGGCCGGATCCGGGAAGCCCATCGCCGCCGATTCGCCCAGCACAAATAACCGCTTCTTCCGTTTGGCTTCCTGCACAACGGCGGGCGCTGGGGTTCTGGCGATCTCACGCGGGAACCAACGCCAACCATACTTCTCGTTCGTTACCCAGGCGCCGCCATGCCGAATGAAGAATTCCGGCTCAAAGCCGAATCGCAAGGCGCGCGCGGCCAGTTCTACTGCGGAAAGGAAGATGACTGGTGAAACGACGATCAAAACCGCAGAAAAAACGATTTCGCGGAATCGGGCCACTCTCCATCATATGCTTGTTGCATACAATCTGAATCTGTGACACTCTAACTGGAATCGGCTCGTGTCTATTGGCCGGTACTTTTTCCTGGGAGTTGAGTTGTCATGCGAATTCTCGCAGCGTTCCTGCTGGCCGGCTTAGCGCTTTTGGCGCAGTCGGATCTGTCCACAATCCGCGGCGTCGTTACCGATCAATCCGGCGCCGTTGTCCCGAACTTAAACATTACGCTTACCAACCTCGACCGTAACACCACGCGAACCACCTCAACCACTACCGAAGGCACCTACGAAATCCCGTTCCTTGTTCCCGGCCTTTACAAGCTAACAGCCGTTGGCGCGGGTTTCAAGGAATACGTCGCCGACCAGATCCGCATCACCAGCCGCGAAACACGCCGCATCGACGTTGGAATGGAAGTCGGCCAGGTGGGCACCTCGGTCAGCGTTAGCGCCGAAGTGGCCGCCATCGAAACCGAAGGCGCGCAGGTGGCCGACGGATTCAACAACAAGAAATTCGTCGACTCTCCGCTCAGCAGCTCGAGCTTCTTTCCGCAGGCATTCATGACCACGCTGCCCAACGTACAAACCAACATGGGCGGCTGGGGGTTGCGCTTCGCCGGCCAGGGATCGAACAGCAACAACATTGCCGAGTCGATGGACGGCGTCATCAGCGACGGTCCGGTGAACCTGGTGCAGAACATGTTCGACTTTGAAGAACTCCAGGTGGTGGCCGTCAACAACTCCGCCGAGTTCAGCCGCGTCGCCAATTTCACCATGACCGGCCGCGGCGGCACCAACCAGTTCCATGGCCGTATCTGGTACGACGTCACCAACTCCGCTCTCAACGCGCGCAACACCTTCGCGCCTTACAAGGTTCCGTACAAAGATCACCGCGGCGCAGGCTCCGTCAGCGGCCCCATCATCAAGAACAAGACGTTCTTCTACGGCTCCTACAACATCGTCCGTATCCCCTCCAGCACCTTCTACAATCGCAACGTACCCACCTCGGCCATGCGCAATGGCGACTTCTCGGCCATCGCAACCGCTGCGGCGCCGGTCCGTGACCCGCTGACGATGGTGAACGGTGTGCCGTCGACGGGCACCCCTTTCCCAGGCAACGTCATTCCTACCAACCGGATCAATGCCATGTCAAAGCTGATCCAGGACACCTATATTCCGGCGCCGAATCAGCTCGCCCCCGGCGCCCGCACCAATAATTACGGCTTCCTCCACCCGTGGCCCACTGACCTTTTCAAGTGGGACTCCCTCACCGGCCGTATCGACCATAACTTCAGCGAGAAGAACACGCTCTTCGCGCGTTACATCAACCGCCTCACACCCTATGTGCTGGCCGGTTCGTTCCCGCAGGTCGGCACTTGGACGCGCGCCCGTAACCATCACTCGATCGTCGCCAGCGACACTCACGTCTTCTCGCCCGGACTGGTCAATACCTTCCGCTGGGGCTGGATCAAAGACTATTTCTTCGACGGCGATACCATCGACGGTTACACCCCCATCAAGGGAGATGCCGTGGTTAAATCGCTCGGCCTGCAGGGCGTGAACCCGCAGGGCTTCAGCGCCATGGGCTTCCCGACAATCACCGTCACCGGCATCCAGCAGCTTCGCGTGCAGCCGGGTGGTGTCGCTCAGGACATCAACATCCACTCCTTCGCGAACACCACGTCCTACTCGTTTGGCGGCCATGTACTGAAGTTCGGCGCCGAAGTCCGCACGTGGCGCGATTACAACGATGTAATCCCCGAAAACACTTACGGCAACTTCAGCTTCGACGGATCGCTCTCGGGACAGCCGTACGCCGACTTCCTGCTGGGGCTCCCGTCCACCTCCAGCCGCATCGATCCACTGCGTGACCGCACACGCCGTGCCGCCGAAATCGGACTTTATATCAATGACACCTGGAAGGTGAACCGCAAGCTTACGCTCGATTACGGTCTCCGCTGGGATTACTTCAAGAGCCCCTACTACACCGACAACCTGATGTTCAACTGGGATCCGGTGTCGGGGGCTGTCATTGTTCCGCAGGAATCCCTCGGCAAGATCAGCCCGCTCTATCCCACCAACACGATTACCGTGAAACCCGGCCAGGTGGTGCCTGACCCGTATAAGAAGAACTTCCGGCCCCGGACGGGTATCGCCTACCGCATCACCGACACCTTCGTCATCCGCGGCGGCTACGGCCAGTACAGCGAATCGCTCGGCGCCCTCACGATGATGAACACCGGCGCGGGCCCGTACCGCATCGCCGACACCTTTGTGAACCTCGACCAGCTTCGCGCCGGGCGGGCGCCCTTCTCCTTCCCGAATCCGTTCCCGGCCGCCGGCGGCGCACTTGTCGCGTCGTCCCAGAGCGTGACCGGGTTCCCGAATCAGACCCGGAACGGCGTTATTCACCAGTTCAACGCCACCCTCGAAAAGGAAATCCATAAACTGGGCTTCCGGCTGTCGTACATCGGCTCGCGCAGCAACGGGCTGAACTACACGCTTTCCACCAATAAGCCCGCTCCGAGCCTCACGCCGTTCACGGCCGCCCGCCGTCCTTATCCGCAGTTCATCGGGACGACCTTTTGGCAGAACGACGGCAAAGCCAAGTACGACTCCGCTCAGATTGAAGTCACCAAGCGCTATGGTTGGGCACAGTTCAACGGCCACTACACGCTCTCCAATTCCATGGCCAACTATCTCAACCTGGAGAACCCCTACAAGCACGACTACTGGAATCGCGATCAGTACAATGCCCGCAACCGCGCGGTGATCACCACCAATTGGGATCTTCCGTTCGGGAAAGGCAAGAAGTTCCTGAGCGCGATGCCCAAGGGCCTCAACTACGCCCTCGGCGGCTGGCAGGCGCAGACGGTCCACTACTTCCAGGGCGGCCAGTATTTCACGCCCAGCTACTCGAGTCTCGATCCGTCGAACACTAACACCTTCGGCGGTATTCCGGACCGCATTGCCGACGGCAACCTCGACCGTGGCACCCGTTCGATCCAGCGCTGGTTCGATCCCTCGGCCTTCACGACCCCGCAACCCGGCCGCTTCGGCAACTCCGGCGTCAACATTCTGCAAGGCCCCGGCCTCAACCTGCACCATCTGGCGCTCACCAAGGATTTCCCGATCACCGAGCGGTGGAAGGTCATCCTCCAGGGCAGCATCAACAACATCTTCAATCACCCCCACTACAACTACCCGAACGCTAACATCTCGGTGCCGGGTCAGGTGGGCCAGTTGTTCCAGACGCAGGAAGGCGGCGGCCAGGCTCGCGAAGTCAGCGACGCGCGCCACGTCTTTCTCCGCCTGCGTATTGAGTTTTAAGCTGTACGCATGCGGCCGTTCTTTCTCATTCTCGTTGCCACTGCCGCCGCGTGGGCCGACCAACTTCAGGTCGGCCGCGCGGCGGTCGTCATTACGCCCGAACCTGGAACCCCCATGGCGGGCTATTACTCCATTCGTTTAGCTACCGGCACACACGACGATCTGCAAGCCAAAGCGATCGTCTTTGCCAAAGATGGCAAGAAGGCGGCCATGGTCGCTTGCGACCTGGTTGCGATTCCCGCTCACACAGTCGAAGAAGCTCGCCGGCTTGCGTCGCAGTCCACAGGGATTCCGGGCGAAAACATCATCATCAGCGCCACGCACTCCCATACCGGACCGATCATCATCGGCCGCGGTGCGCGTGACGCTCAATACGGCGGCAACCATCCGGCCGTTAAGAGGTTCATGGAAGGCCTGCCCGGCAAGATCGCCGAAGCCATCGGCAAGGCCAACGCCGCGCTTACGCCCGCGCGGGCATCGGTCGGTGTCGGCAAAGACGGTTCCGTCGCCTTCAACCGCCGCTTCCATATGAAGGACGGCTCGGTGGGTTGGAACCCCGGCAAGCTCAACCCGAACATCCTGCGCGTGGCGGGTCCCATCGATCCGGACGTCGCGGTCGCATTGTTTGAAACCACCGACGGCAAGCCGCTCGCCACCTATGTGAACTACGCTTGCCACCTCGATACGGTTGGCGGCACCGAATGGTCCGCGGACTATCCTTATACACTGTCGAAGATCCTGGGCGGCGTCAAAGGCAATGACATGTTGACGCTGTTCACCATCGGCACGGCGGGCAACATCAACCATGTCGACGTCACGAATAAGCTTCCGCAGAAGGGGCACCAGGAAGCGGCACGCATCGGCACGGTTCTCGCGGGCGAAGTCCTCAAGACGTACACGCGCCTCACCCCCGTTGAAGATGCCCCGCTGGTCACTCGCCGCGAACGCATCCAACTCGCTCCGGCGAAGGTGACGCCCACCGATGTCGATCGGGCCAAGACCATCGCGGCCAAGGTCGGCACCGCCGACAATCCCAAGTTCATCGACACCGTGTTCGCCTTCAAGGCGCTCGATGCCGAGGCCCGCAAAGGCCAAGCCTACGATACCGACATTCAAGTGATCTCGCTGGGTAAGCAAGCCGCTTGGGTATCGTTGCCCGGCGAAGTGTTTGTGGAACTCGGCCAGGCCATCAAACAGGCATCGCCGTTCCCGATCACGATCGTTGTGGAACTCGCGCACGGCCCCACCACCTATATCCCGAATCGCGCCGCGTTCCCGCAGGGCAATTACGAAGTGGTCAGCTCGCGTTGCGACATCGGCTCCGGCGAGCACCTCGTCGAGACCGCCGTCAAACTCTTGAAGGAGGCCTACCAGCAGTGAACCGCCGTCTGTTTCTTGCCACGCTTCCCGCTCCACTGCTCGCTCAACCGCGGTGGGCGAACAATCCGACCGTGAAGGCAGGCTTTGCCGACACGGACATCACGCCCGAGATCGGCATGGAGCAGCCCGGCGGCTACGGCAAGGTGTTCCACAAGTCGATACACGACCCCTGCAAGGCGCGCGTGGCCGTGTTCGACGATGGAGTGAAGAAGTGCGCCGTCGTCGGCTTGGACGCGCTCATCGTGCCCCGCCACCTGGTTGTTGCCGCCCGCAAAGAGATCACCGCAAAAACAGGTATCCCCGGCGAAGCTGTTTTGATCAATGCCTCGCATTCGCATTCTTCCGGACCGATCGGTATGGTCCAGCCTGGCGAGTTCGATCAGGCGCCGGAACTCATCCGCAAACTCGGCTACGAAAAGTCGTCGATGGCCGACCCGAAGTATCTGAAACTGGTGCACCAGCGGATTGTCGAAGGCGTGGTCAAGGCGCATGACTCGCGCGCCGAGCTTGTTTGTGGCGTCGGCCTCGGCCATGAAGACAAGGCGGCCTACAACCGCCGCCTCCGCATGACCAACGGGCGCACGTTCACGCACCCTGGCCAGCACAACCCAAATGTTATCAAGTACGCCGGACCCATCGATCCCGAGGTCGGCGTTGTCGGTGCGTTCGACAAGTCGGGCAAGCTGGCCGGTTGCATCGTCAATTATGCCAATCACGCCACCACGTCGCCGGGCGGCATCTCGGCGAACTGGATCCAATATCTTGAAAAAGCGATCCGAGGCTTCTACGGCGAGCAGGCTGTGGTGGTGTTCATCCAGGGTACTTGCGGCGACCTGACGCAGGTCGACAACCTCAGCCCGTACCAGAATCCGGCGGGCGAGGAATGGTCGCAGATCGTGGGCGGACGCGTCGGCGCGGAGTCGGTCCGGGTCCTGCTGTCAATGCATCGCGGCCGTCTCGCCCCCATCGACTACGCGGTGAAGACGCTGCACATCCCGCGTCGCAAACCGTCGGCCGCCAGGGTGAAGGAAGCCTACTCGCTGGTGGCGAAAGATCCGCAGGCGGTGGGCGTCACCGAATGGACTTTCGCCAAAGAGACGGTGATGCTCGACTACCTCGTTCAGCGTGAACCGAAGGCCGAGGTTGAGGTCCAGGCGATTCAAGTAGGTCCGGCGGTGTTTGTGTCGAACCCGGCGGAGTATTTCGTCGAGTTCGGCCTCGAGATCAAAGCGAAGAGCAACTTCAAGTACACCTTTCCCGCTGAACTATCGAACGGCTGTGTCGGTTACGTGCCGACGGAAGAAGCCCTCAGCCCATCGGGCGGCGGCTACGAAACGCGCCTCACGTACTATTCGAACCTGACTCCGACCGCGGGACGCGAGATCGCTCTGGCCGGCATTCAGCTGGCTAACAGTTTGAAGCCCGGCGATGAGCCGAAGGCGCCGCAAGCGAAACCCGGTACGCCGTGGGGTTACGGCAGCGTACCGGCTGAAGTGGAATAGTTCTCGGCGGGTATACAATTCAGGTCTAAGCGCATGCCGCAGAAAGCCGCATGCCGCAGAGGAGCTGAATCATGCTGGGAATCAATCCTTATATCGCCTTTCAAGGCAATTGCCGGGAGGCCGTGGAGTTCTATAAGCAAGCGCTCGGAGCCAAGGTGCTGTTTTCGCAGACCTTTGGGGAATCGCCGATGCGCGACGCAGCGCCTGCCGACAAGATCATGCACTGCTCGATCCAGGCAGGTAACTCGACGATCATGATGTGCGACGATCCGCGCCCTGGGTCGCAACCCGCGGGCGGCAACATCAGCCTGGCGATTGGACTGAACGACGCGGAGCAGGCGAAACAGGTATTCGCCAACTTGTCCGATGGCGGCGCTGTGATCATGCCGCTTGAGAAGACATTCTGGGCTGATGCGTTCGGCATGCTGACCGACCGCTTTGGCGTGAAATGGATGATCAACTGCGAAACCCGCAAGTGAGGCGGGTACCGGCTAGTTGAGCTTTTCGGTCACCGTCACTGGGGACGTGAGGCGGAAGCTGAGCCGGGTTTCAACCGGCAGTTCGGCTGCTTTGCCGCGGGTCGCCATGACGGTGCCCGCGCCGGCGGCGCCACCCGCTCCGGCCCCGATCGCAGCGCCGCGGCCACCGCCGGCAATCGCACCGATGGCGGCGCCGATCGCTGCTCCGGCGCCGATCTTGGCGGCGTCACTGCCGCGCGAGCTTTCGGCCGTCTTCACAAAGGGGGCGGTGTGCACGGTGAGGTTCTGTTTGTCGGAGGTCGTGATGGAGGTGAGCTGCAGGCCCAACTGGGCCACGCCCTTCACGCGGCCTGATTGGACCGACTGGGTGACCTTGCCGTGGACACGCGAGTTGCGTTCGGCAAGGACCAGGCCTTCAACCACCAGGGGCTGGGCGAGAGTGGCGGAGAACGAGTCGCCGTCCTTATGAGTGGCGGTCGAGATCTTCTCGCTCAACTGCACGGCGATCACGGTTCCTTCGGGAATGGTTACGCTGCGCGGCTCGGGCGGCTTGGGTGGCGGTTCCACCCGCACCGGCGCAGGGGCTGGCGCCGGCGATTCGGCGACGGGCACGGGAGCAGGGGCCGGAGCCGGGGTGGAATTGGGTTCGTTTTGCGCAGCGGGCGCGGGGGCCGGGGCGGAGAGCGGAGGGGCTTCCTGGCGGTTGCCGGCTGTGGTGGAGGTGGAAGCGGAGCCGGATTTCTTCCTGACAGGCGCGCCAACCGGCGATGCTTTGGGAGCCGGGTCGGTAGAGCGGCGCCACTTTCGCTCGGGTTCCGGCGCTTTGGCTGGTTCCGGTTCAGGCTCAGATGGCGCGGAGGGTACGGCGGACTGTGTCACCTCGCTCGGCTGAACGGGCGGCGGCGTCTCTTTGGCCGGACGCATCAGCATCACCACCCCGGCGGCTACCACCAACCCCAAGGCGAAGGCACCCAATAATTTACCCATTTCTCACTCCACTTCTGTAAACGCGGAAACACGGGCGGGGGTTTCGGCCGTTACACACCGTTACAATTAAGGAGATGGGCTTCCCCCCGCGATTTGAGATCGGCCGAGTTGTCGTTGCGCCCGCCACAGTGCTGGCGCCTATGGCCGGTGTCACCGATACGGTGTTCCGGCGGCTGATCCGGCAGCAGACCGGCTGCGGACTGCTCATGACCGAGTTTACCAGTTCGCACGGAGTGGCTAACTCTCATCGTGCCAAGAACATGGCGCGGATGATGCGGTATCTCTACTTCGACCCCGACGAGCGGCCCATTTCCGCTCAGCTTTTCGGGTCGGACCCGGAAATCATGGCTGATGCCGCGCGCGTTTGCCAGGACCTGGGGTTCGACATCGTCGATATCAACTTCGGGTGTCCGGTGAAGAAGGTAGTGCGGTGCAATGGCGGGTCGGGTTTGCTGCGGGACCTGCCGCTTGTGGAACAGCTCCTCACCAAGGTTCGCGCGGCAATTACCATCCCGCTAACGATGAAGTTCCGCGCCGGGTGGAACGATAACGAACTGGTGCATATACAGATGGCGAAGCTGGCGGAGGGGTGCGGACTGCAGGCAATCGCGCTGCATCCGCGGACGCGCGAACAGGGCCATGCGGGGCGGGCGGACTGGACTCGTATAGCGGATGTAAAACAGGCGGTGAAGATCCCGGTAATCGGCAACGGCGACATCGTCACGCCCGAGGACGCCGAGCGGATGATCGGCGAGACCGGCTGCGACGCGGTGATGATCGGGCGTACGGCAGCATCGAACCCTTGGATTTTCAAGCAGATAGCGCAGTATAACGCGACGGGACACTACGAGCATCCGACCGAGCATCAGCGGTACGACATCATGCGGACCTACTATGCGATGCTCGCCGAGAACCCGAATCCGGACACGATCGGCAAGATGAAGCAGTTCGCATCGTACTTTACGCACGGGGTGCGGAATGGGTCGAAGCTGCGAGCCGCCATTTATCACGCGGGTGAAGTGGACGAGATCCGGCGGCTGGTCGACGCCTTTTTCGAACGGGAACTTTCCGAAATCGCCGCATGAAAAAAATCCGATTAATTACCGACGGCTCGTGCCTCGGTAACCCTGGCCCGGGTGGATGGGCCTGCATTCTCAAGTACAACGAACACGTCAAAGAGATGTACGGCTACGAGCCGCAGACGACAAACAACCGCATGGAGTTAACGGCGGCGGTTCGCGGTTTACGGGCGTTAAAGGAGCCGTGCGAAGTGACGGTGGTGACGGATTCCGAATACGTCAAAAACGGCATCACCAAGTGGGTGGCGGGGTGGAAGCGCAACGGTTGGAAGACTTCGACCAAAGAGCCGGTGAAGAACAAAGAACTCTGGGAGGAGTTGGACCGCGAAACCGCCCGCCACAAGGCGCAGTGGCAGTGGACCAAGGGTCACGCCGACGACGCGGAGAACAACCGGTGCGACGAACTGGCGCAGGCGGCGGCGCGGCAACAGATCCGGAAGCCCTAAAACGGTCAGGCAACGTTGAGGATGGGGGCGGCATTGGGTCCGCAGCAGCGCTTGTACTTCTGGCCGGAGCCGCAGGGGCAGGGGGAGTTCCGGCCGACTTCCGGTTGGGGATTTCGTTTCGCAAAATTCTGATTTTCCTGGGGTTGTGGGCCGGCAGCGGCAGCCGTGGGCGCGGCAGTGGGTGCGTCGGCAACCCGTCCCTTACGGTCCGGGTACCGCAGCGGTGTGTCTGCGTTGGGGTTGGAGTGGGCGCGTAGGGTTTGGAGGTCGCGGAGTTGGCGCATGGCGCGGTTGAAGGAGCCCTCCCAGCTGAGGGAGAGTTTCTGGTATTTGAAGAACTCGGGGGTGCCTTCCTCAAATTGCATGGCGAGTTGGGCGGCTCGTTCGAAGTGCCATTGGGCGAAGGCCATGCGCTGGCAGGCGAAGTCTTCGAGGCAACCGTGGGGGCGAGCGGCGTCGCGGATGGAGGCGGCCAGGGCATCGAACACGTTGCGCTGGGCTGCCGAGATTGCGGGGGGAAGAACTGGGGTGGACATGCCCTGGGAATACCATGGCGTCGTCGGGATCCTCCCTCAGCGGAAGGGGCTTCCTTACGGCGTTTTGCTTGTATGTTATTGGAAACGATCAGCCGAAACTTTTTGATTAAAGTTTCAAAACTGTTGTGAATGAGTTTTTTCGGGTGAGGCGAAATTTAGGAGAAGGGGCATCGATTAACGGGCGCCGATTGACGGGTCAAGATAAAAAGACCCTTGACACTCAAAATTACCAGGTTCATTATATGGGGGTCATGAGCCGGTTAATACTTCATCTGTTTCAGGCAGCAATCCTCTGGTTCTGAAGCCGCCAGTTCGGGGAGACCAAAAATGATGAAACGGGTTCTTATTACAGCAAGTATGGTCGCTGGGTTCGCAGGGAATGTCGTAGCCCAAGCGGTGTTGATAGGTGTGGGGCCGGAGGCTCCGATTCCGGTGGTGGTGGCTCCGAATGAGGTGACCTTTGTGTATGCGCAGTTGGGGAAACCAGTGCCGTTGGCACGGGCGAATTCGATGCCATTGCCGACGGAACTGGAGGGCGTTTCGGTCTGGATTGGGGCCGATCAGCCGTTGCGGCGGGTACCGCTTTTCGCGATCGAGCGGGTATATGCGTGTGAAGGTTGCGAAGCTTATGCGGGGATACGGGTTCAGGTACCGAGGGAGTACGCGACGGAATGGGTTCCGGGCGCGGAGGCGGGGGCGCTCTGGGTGGATGTGGATGGAAAGCGGAGCCCGCCAATGCGATTCGTGCTGCGGAGGGCGAAGCCGGTGTTCGTTGGGCGGTGTCCGGACATTACGTTGAAGAGCGCCGGGCCGTGCCGGGGTGAATTGTGGCACGCGGACGGGACGGCTGCCTCGCAACGCCGCCCACGGCCGGGGGATGTGCTGGTTATCTATGCCTACGGGTTAGGTTTGACGCAGCCGGCACAGCCGAGCGGCAGACCAGCGGATGCGGGGTTGGGGCCGGTTGAGTTTCCGGGCATTCCACCGAATGCGAGATTGCTGATCGACTTCCGGCCAAATTTCCATCCTGGCAGCCGATCAGGCCCGGTGGGGACGCAGACGGAGGTGACACCGCTGTTTGCGGGGCTTGTGGCGGGCTTCGTGGGGCTGTATCAGGTCAACTTTCGAATGCCGACGCCAGCGGGTCCGCTTGCGTCGTGCGACTATTACGATTCGAACGCGACGGTGTGGTTTTCGGGCGTTCCGGAGTATGTTCCGCTTTGTATGGAAGGAGGGCAGTAGGCGGCATTCCGGCCGGAGCCCCGTTTATCCGCTGGTGAGTTGCAGGGCCGGGGTGGGGTCCACGCTCCGTACCCGGCCGCCGTCATATCTCTATAGGGCATGCCGGAATTTCTGTTGAAGTACGCCGACGCGTCGGGGGCGATTCGCCAACAGGTGGCCGAGGCGGAGACCGAAAAAGAGCTGCGCGACCGATTGTCGCAACAGGGGTTCCTGATCTACTCCGTACGGCAGCGGAGCGATTTGGCCAGCCGGTTGGGCGGCGGGTCGCGAAAACTGAATCTTGAAAAGTTCCTGATTTTCAACCAGCAGTTTCTTACGCTGGTAAAGGCGGGACTGCCCATACTGAAGTGCCTGGAACTATTGGGCGACAGGCTGACCGAGCCCAAACTCGCGAAACATGTCCAGGCGGTCCGCATTGAAGTGAAAAACGGCACGCTGCTGTCGGAAGCGTTCGCACGGCAGAAGGTGTTCCCAGCGATTTACATCACCTCGATCATGGCGGGGGAGAAAAGCGGCTCGCTGAACGAGGTGCTCGAACGCTATATCGCGTACCAGAAGCTGGCGTTGTCGGTGCGGAAGAAGATCATGCTGTCGCTGATGTACCCGGCGGTGCTGACGGTGCTGGTGCTGGCGCTGGTCCTGTTCATGGTGACGTACGTGGTGCCCAATTTTGCATCGCTCTACACGTCATTAAATGCAGACCTGCCGGTAATCACGCAGTGGTTGCTCGTCATCGGAACGACTGCCAGGGACTACATTGTGTTCGGCATCCTCGGGATTTTCGCGTTTATCATTGGATTTCGCCTGTGGTCCCGGACCGAGACCGGGGCGGCGCAAATCGAAGCGATTCAACGGCGATTGCCGATCTTCGGCGACATCTGGATCAAATACCAGGTCGCGCAATTGGCCCGCGTGCTCAGCACGCTGCTGTTGGGCGGCATTCCGCTGGTTCAGGCGCTCGAGACGGCGGGGAACTCATTAGGTGCGCGGGTGCTGAAGAAGGCGCTCGAGAAGGCTCGGAAGGGCGTCCGCGAAGGCCAGCCGCTGTCGAGTTCGCTGGCGGCAACGGGGATTTTCCCGGCATTGTCGATCGACATGATCGAAGTGGGGGAGTCGACGGGAGCGCTGCCCGCCATGCTGGGCAGTGTGGCGGAGTTCTTCGAAGAAGACGTAAACACGCGGATGACGGCATCGATGGCGCTGGTGGAGCCGGCGATCATGCTGTTTATGGGGTCGTTTGTGGCCTTCGTGCTGGTGGCGTTGTATTTGCCGATCTTCTCGCTGGCGGAGAAGGTGTAGGCTCTTATCTATTGCCAATAGATCCTATAATGTTCTAAGGAGCGCCGCCATGACTACTGTGACTGTTTCGTTGCCCGAATCGTTGAAGGACTTCATCGAAGGCCAGGTTGCAACCAAGGGCTTCGGAAACGTCAGCGAGTATGTGCGTTCGCTTCTTCGCGATGCACAGGCCCGGGAGGAAGACGCCAGGCTGGAGGCGCTCTTGATGGCTGGTCTCACCACCGGCGGAGAGGACATTGCTGTGAATCGCCAGTTCTGGCACGACCTGAAGAACGAAGCGATGGAGCTGGCGAAGAAACATCGGAACCGGTAGACGGCAATGAGAGCGGTCGTCAGGCCTGCGGGCGCTTCACCGCCCCAGGGCCTTCAGCCGCGCGCGGCGGCGTTCGGCGCGGCGGACCTGCGCCTCGTCGAGGCCGAAATAGTGGGCGATCTCGTGCCATACTGTCTCTTTGACCAGTTCTTCCAGGTGCGCGAGGCTGCGGGCGCAGCGTTCATGCGGACCCTGGTAGATGGTGATCTGGTCTGGCAGGTAAAACTGATCGTGTACGCTCCTGTGGGGAAGGGGACGGCCCTGGTAGAGGCCAAGCAAGCCCGGCCGAGGCGGTTCGGGTTCGACAACGAAAGTCAGGTTGTCCAACCGGTTGCGATAGCGCGCGGGAATTGCCGCGATGGCACGTTCCACCAGACTGTCGAACTCGCGCGGGGTCAGCATCACCTAACCCCATTGTGACAAGAGCCGTGAAACGAAGGGACACGCGTGAACGAAGCTGAGGCATCGAAGCTGAACAAGATTGCCGATGGATTGAAGATCGGCCAGATCGGCAGGCACATTTTCCTCTGTGCGGACCAGACCAAACCCAAGTGCTCCGGGGCGAAAGAGAGCACCCAGGCTTGGGAGTACCTCAAAGACAGATTGAAAGAGCTTGGCCTGCACAAAGCGGAACCGTGCGTGTTCCGCACGAAAGCGAACTGCTTACGAGTCTGCGAGCAGGGTCCGATTGCGGTCGTCTATCCCGAGGGCGCGTGGTACCACTCAGCGACGGAACCGGTGCTGGAACGCATCATTCAGGAACACCTGATCGGGGGCAAGGTAGTAGAGGATTACTGCTTTGCGCGGAACCCGTTAGGGCAACAGGATACCGCTCCCTTGCGGTCGCGGCTCGGTAACGGGATTGGTGACGGTAACGGGATCGGGCCTGGTGGTAACGGTTTGCGGGAGAGTGGGGAGGCGACGGAGTGATGCGGCGGATTGTGGTGGCGATCGACGGCCCGGGTGGGGCAGGCAAGAGCACCATTGCACGGCGGTTAGCCGCGCGGCTGGGCTTTCTTTACATAGATACCGGCGCGATGTACCGGGCGGTGGCGTTGTGGGCCGAACGGCAGGGGCTGTCGTGGGCCGACGTGGGCATTATGGAGCAGTTGGCGCAGGCGGCCGACATCAAGCTCTCGTCCGACCCGTTGAAGGTCGTTTTGAACGGCGAGGATGTGACGGAAGCGATCCGGCGGCCGGAGATCTCGCAAGGCGCCTCGAAGGTTTCGGCAATCGGCGGCGTGCGCCGCGCTTTGGTCGATAAGCAGCGGTTGATGGCGGAATCCGCCAGCGTCGTCATGGAGGGCCGGGACATCGGCACCGTAGTTTTTCCCCATGCCGATGTGAAGATTTTCCTGGACGCCGCGCCCGAGACGCGGGCCGAGCGGCGGGTGAAAGAACTGGCGGAAAAGGCGCCGCCGCCGCCGCCGCGCGAGTCTGTGCTGAGTGAGTTGCAGGAACGGGATCAACGGGACCGGCAGCGGGCCGAGTCGCCCCTGTTGCAGGCTCCCGACGCCGTCCTGGTGGACTCCACCAGCCTGACGGTTGAGCAAGTGGAAGAGGCCATTCTGAAGGTGATCCGCGAAAAGATCGCCAATGGGAAGGAGTTTGCCCGGAAGTGACGGGTAAAGGGTCGAAGAAGAGATGAAGAATCTGCTGGTGATGAAGTTTGGCGGCACGAGCATGGGCTCGGCCGAGCGCATCAAGACAGCGTCGAAGCTGGCGCATGAGCAGTTGGAGCAGCGCCCGGTTGTGGTGGTGGTCTCGGCGATGTCGAAGATTACCGATCTGCTGCTCGATACGTTGCGCCGCGCCGAGGGCGGCGACTCCGAGGCGGTGGAGGCGAACCTGAGGCAACTGGCGGAGCGGCACCTGCTGGCTGCGGGGGAACTGCTCAGCGGTCCGGCGCTCGATGAGTGCGTGAATGCGATCGAGGATCTGGTGGCGGAGTTCAGCCGCATCGTCAACGGTGTGCGTCTGCTGGCCGAGGGTCCGCCGCGCGCGATTGATGAAGCCGTGGCGATCGGCGAACAGCTGTCGGCGCTGCTGATGGCCGCGCATCTGCAGAAAAAGGGCGTGCGGGCGAAGGCGGTGAACGCGCGCGAGGTGATTGTGACGGACGCTGTGTTCGGCAACGCCACCCCGCTGATGGGCCCGACCACGGAGAAGGCCGCCCGTGTGCTGCGGCCGCTGGTCAACGAAGGCGTGCTGCCGGTTGTCACCGGATTCAATGGCGCCACTCCGGACGGGCGCCCCACCACTCTTGGCCGCGGCGGGTCCGATTTTTCAGCCTCGATCCTCTCGGCCGCGCTTGATGCCGAAGAGCTTTGGATCTGGACCGACGTCGACGGCATTATGACCGCCGACCCGCGCATTGTGCCCGACCCGGCGGTGTTGGATGAAGTCACCTATCGCGAAGCCGCCGAACTTGCCTACAATGGCGCCAAGGTGTTGCACCCGCGTACTCTTGCGCCACTCGTGGAACGCCAGATCCCCGTCTGGAGCAAGAACAGCTTCGCGCCCGAAAAGCCCGGCACCAAGATCGTCCCCGAAGTAAAAACGCCCCCCGGGCCGCGCGCCGTCACCTCTATGGCCAAGGTGGCCCTGATCTCCATGGAGCCCGCCAGCGCCGAGATCTCCGGCACCCGCCTGATGGGGCGTGCCCTCGATGCCCTTTCGAGCACCAGCGCGGAACTGCTGGCCATCACCAGTTCGAGCTACCGGCAGAGCTTCTGCTTCCTGGTGAGGAAAGAGGAACTGTCGCGCGCGGTGGAAGCCTTGGAGTCGAGCTTGTCGCTCGAATTGGCGCATGGATACCTGAAGCCGATCGATGTGGACGACAACGTCGGTTTGCTGGCCGTGGTGGGCGAGGGAATGCGTGGCGCGCCCGGGTTGGCGGGGCGCATCTTCACGGCCATTTCCCGAGAAAAAGTGAACATCATCGCTATCGCCCAGGGCTCAAGCGAGTTGACGATCGCCATTGTCGTCGCTCGCGAAGGGTTGGACAAGGCCGTGAGGGCGATCCACTCGGAATGCAAAATGGGCGAACTCGCCCGCCGCCACTAAGCCATTGAGAGCCATTGAGCCCCGCGAAACGCGGGAGCCCGGCCGACTCCGGTATGATAAAAGGAAGTGCGCCTCCAAAGCACGGTGGGCAGCCTTTCGCCTGTCGCACCGGTGACCGCCCGGCGTTTGTTCCTGATTAGTTTAGGAGAGATTCACCAAAATGTTTGATTTATTCCGCTCGCGCGCCACAACCATGCGCTATCTGCTGATAGTGCTGTTGTCGCTGGTGGCGCTTTCGATGGTTATCACCCTCATCCCCGGGTTTGGCTCGCCCAGTTACGGCAGCAGGAACGATCAGGTTTTGGCGGAAGTGGGTAGCGAGAAGGTGACCCAGCGGACGGTGGCGCAGGTGATCCAGATGCAAATGCGCAACCGGCAGATGTCGCCGGAAATCATCGGGATCATGCTGCCGCAGATTGTCAACCAGATGGTGGGCGAACTGGCTACGGCGTATGAAGCCCGGCGCATGGGGTTGACGGTGTCCGACCAGGAACTGGTGCAGGCGATTCAGGGCTTGATGCCTCACCTGTTCCAGAACGGGGAGTTCGCCGGACGCGAAGCGTATCAGGCGACGCTGGCCCAGATGAACACGACCATTCCCGAGTTCGAATCGAAGGTCCGGCAGAACGTGCTGCTCGAAAAACTGCAGCGGATCGCGTTCGACGGCATTATCGTCTCTCCGCAGGAAGTGGACGCCGAACTGAAGCGCAAGAGCGAAAAGGTACGCTTGCAGGTGGTGAAGTTCGATCCGGAAGAAATCAAAAAGACGCTGAAGCCGACCGACGACGAACTTCGCGAGTATTTGAAAGCGAACCAGGCGATGTTTCAGGTGCCCGCGAAGCGGACGGTGGCACTGGTGATTGTCGACGCGGATAAACTGGGCGAGTCGCTCCCGATCACCGATGCGATGGTGAAGCAGGCCTACGAAGGTCAAATGGAGCGGTGGCGTTCGCCTGAGCGCGTGAAACTGCGGCACATCCTGATCAAGGCCGAAGCGTCGGCCTCGGCGGAAGATAAGAAGAAGGCCCGCGAAAAAGCGGAAGGGCTTTTGAAGCAGATCAAAGGCGGCGCGGACTTCGCCGAGCTGGCCAAGAAGAACTCCGAAGATCCGGGTTCGGCGCCGAAGGGCGGCGACCTCGATTGGGTGCAGCGCGGCCAGACGGTGAAGCCGTTTGAAGACGCGGCTTTCGCGCTGAAGCCCAAAGAGATCAGCAACGTAGTGGAGACCATCTTCGGCTATCACATCATCCAGGCGCTCGAGAAAGAGAACAGCCGCGTGAAGCCGTTCGACGAAGTAAAGGGCGACCTGCTGACCGAGCTGCGCAAGCGCCAACTGTTCGACAAAATGCCCGCCGTTGCGGACCAGGCTCGCGCCGAGATCGTGAAAAATCCCAGCCAGGCCGAGGAAGTTGCCAAGAAATTGAACCTCACCTTCGCCAAGGCCGAGAAGGTCGGCCCCGGCAGCGATTATCCGGTGATCGGCAAGAACCAGGAACTCGATCAACAACTGGCGGCGGTGGCCAAGGGCGGCGTAACTCCCGTGGTACAGACTGCGGATAACAAGCTGATCATCGGCAGCGTGCTCGATGTGTTTCCCGCGCGGCCCGGCGATTTGAACGAGGTCCGCGAGCAGGTGAAAGCGGCCTATCTGGGCAAGAAGGCCGCGGACCTTGCCGAAGAGCGCAGCAAGGCTTTCGAAACCAAGCTGAAGGCGAACAACAACGACTTGGCTAAGACAGCCAAGGAGATGAACGTCAAGCTTGTCGACACCGGCGAATTCGAGCGCGGCGGCCAGATGAAGGACGTCGGCCCGGCCGCTTACTTTGGGGAACAGCCGTGGGTCAGCCCGGTGGGCGCAGTGGTTGGTCCGTATCGTGTCAGCTCGACGCCTTACTGGTTCAAAGTAGTGGCCAAGAAAGAAGGCGATCCGGCTTCGCTGCAGAACGAACGCCAGGCGGTGGTTTCGGCGATCAAAGAGAAGAAACTGCGCGAGCGCCGCGACCTGTTCGAAGAGGGCATCCTCAGCCGGCTGAAGGCCGACGGCAAGGTGACGGTCCACGACGACGCTATCAAGCGGATGGCTTCCTCGTATCGGGGCTAGTTTAAAGCTCCGGTCATGATCCAAACCGTACTGGAGTTCCTCCGGACACTCACCACTCCGGAGAAGCTGATCGCACTGCTGACCACCGTCTTCAGCGGCTGGCTCGGCTATGCGTTGCTCGCAGCGATTGTTTTCTCGGAAACCGGTCTGCTGATCGGTTTCTTCCTTCCCGGCGACTCGCTCCTGTTCACGGTGGGCGTCGTGGCCGGCGCCGGCGAACTGAATATCTATCTCATCAACTTAGTGCTAATGGCCGCGGCGATTATCGGCGACGCCGTCGGCTACCAGTTAGGCCGCCGCGCGGGCATGGCCGTCTTCAACAAGCCCGATTCGAAACTGTTCCACAAAGATCACCTGCGCCGTACGCAGGAGTTCTATCTGAAGCACGGCGGCAAGACGATCATCTACGCCCGCTTCATCCCCATCGTGCGGACGTTTGCGCCCTTTGTCGCCGGCATCGCCGAGATGGGATACATCCGGTTCCTGACATTTAATATCTTCGGCGGCATCGGATGGGTGGCGCTGCTGACCACATTGGGATACACGCTGGGCAGCCAGCCGCTGGTGCGCGCACATTTTGAAAAGTTTATTCTCGGGATCATCTTTGTGTCGGTTGTGCCGGTACTGATTGAGATAGTGAAGGCGCGCCGAGGCAGATAACTTTGATGCCCGCCAGCTTTGATGCCTGCTAGCTTTCGCGGCCGCAGGCCTTGGGCGTGTAGCTGAACGTTACGCGTGGGCCGTCATGGCCTTGGCGATACATACGACATAGAACGTCACGGCGGCGACTACAACCTCTTCCTTTTCGACATACGCATCGGGCGGACCGTCATCAGGCGCTTTGGTCACCGTCTTCAGCAGATGCGACACCCAGGAGATATCGTCAGTTACTAACTCCGCCGTGATCTCGTGCTTGCCGAAAGCCCGTGCGCGGAACGACAGCGAAACCACGCCGCTGTTATCGTGGGGCGGCAACAGCATGGTCTTACTGCCGTCGTCGAACTCCAACGTGTCCGACTTGATCCGCAATTGGAGTTGCAATCCGCTGCCGCGTACCGGGATTGAAAACGGAGAGGAAGTCCGGATGTCGAGTTCATCGTAATCGGGCTCGTTTTCAATCAACATGCCGAGGCCGCCGGAACCGGCGGTGCGGACCATGGTGCGTACGGAGTGGGTTTCCCCATAGGGCACCTCGCGCGGCACCGCCGCATCGAGCACGCGCCGGCTCCACGTTTCAGCGGGCGCCGCCGGCTTCGACGGCTCGCGCGTTCCCGCTTCGAGCGATTCGATGACACGGGTCAGTTCCTCGCCCACGTGTTCAAGCGCTTCGTCGAGGGTATCCCAGGTGGAGACCGGTTTCGCGTTCACGGGAATCACGTTGAGGTGAGAGAAACCGGCTATCTTCCAGTTACAAGGCCGGATAAGAACGGGCACGACGGCGCACGACCCGTTACGCTGCCGCTCCAAGGCGCGTGTCATCTCTTTGTGGCAGTAATCGGATTGGATGAAATCGCGCGAGACGAGCAATATGACCAGTTGGGAGCGGTCGAGTTCCCGCTCAATCGCCTGTTCCCATTCGACGCCCGCGCGTTCACGGCGGTCCCACCATTCCTCGATGCGGCGCTGGTGGCGCAAGGCGGCGATGCTGCTGCGAGTCTCGTCGAGATACTTCGCATCTTCGCGAGCGTAGCTGTAGAAGATCCGCACTCCCATGGAGGGGAAGTATATCACCGGGAGCCGGCAACCCACCGCGTTGCCAGCGCCGCTCCTACCGCGATTGCGAATCCTGCAAGGGCGTCGACCAGGTAATGGTAACGGCCGTAGACGGTGGATGTCGCGATCAGCGTTGCCAGCGCTGCCATGAAGCGCCATGGCCATTGGCGGCGGGTCAGAAATCGCCGTAGCCCGAAAGCGGCGGAAAACGCGGAGGAGACGTGCGCGGACGGAAACACCGAGGTGTGGATGCCCCAGTTGCCTAACAGCCAGTAATTGAAGGCGCGGAAGACTGGCCGATAGGTGGGCAGGTCCTCATTCGGAAAAACGGTGCGCGGCGGCTCCGACGGGAAGTATGGGAACAGGGCGTATGCCGCGAAGGTTCCAAGAAGCAAACAAAACAGAAAAGCTGGGATCTTGCGGCCCTCGTCGTGCGCATAAAGGAATATCAGCGAAATGACACCGGTCGCGTACACGAGTGTGTAGGCGATCTCGAGAACGATCGGGATCGCCGGACCGAGCGACTCGAGCACTGCCCGGAAGTGCGCGCTGTCGAGCAGCCAGCGGTCCCACACGACCCACGACTGCTCCAGGTCAGTCGACTGGTGCGGCAGCGCGAACCAGCCCATTTCCTTGTAGCCCGTCAGCATGAGCGCGAGCATCAGGAAGTTGTGGACAACGTAGTGCCAGCGCCGCGTCAAAAGCAGCCGCGAAAACAGAAACGCCACCACCACCGTATTCACGAGCAGCGTGCGTACGGTGATGTGTTGTTCCACCGGCAACACGAGGGCAAGCACCGTGGTATAGCCGAAATACGCAAGCGCAACCCAATCAACCGGCCGGAGTTCACGCCACACTGTACGCAACACTGCACGCCGCACTGCACGCCACACTGCACGCCACAATCACCGTTACGATATCATCCCCGGCGAGGGTTACAATAATCGTCGCCATGCGACGGCTTCTTCTTCTCTGTGCGGCTATCTCGACCATCGTGGCCGCCGCCGACCTCCCCATCACCGGCCTCGCCTATGTCCGCTACAAAGTGTCGGATTTAGAAAAGGCGAAGGCTTTCTACACGGGCGTCCTCGGCTATGAGCAGGCCTTTGAGCAGAACGGCGTGGTCGCGTTTCAAATCAACGACAGCCAGTTTGTCGAGATCGCCGCGGGATTGGGGGATGAGGACGAGCGGCTGGACCATGTGGCTTTCGAGGTTTCTGACCTCTACACCATGCGGGTTGAGTTGAACCGGCGCGGCGTGCCGGCGCCTATCCCGCAGACCACTCCGGCGGGCGACCGTGCCATTGCGGTGAACGATCCCGACGGCCATCGCATTCTGTTCGTGCAGTACATGCCGGGCTCGATGCACCGCAAGCCGCCGGCAGCGGGCGGAGGGCGGCGCATTTCCAGCCATTTGATGCACACCGGAGTGTCGGTCGAAATCGAAGCACGGTCGATGGCTTTCTATCGCGACAAACTGGGGTTTCAGGAGATCTGGCGCGGCGGCCCTGAAAAGCAGCCCATACGGTGGATCAACCTGAAAGCGCCGGGTGGGCGCGGCGACTATATCGAACTCATGCTCCACGACACGCCACCCACGCGGCAGCAACTCGGTTCCATGCATCACATCTGCCTGGAAGTGCCCGCGATACAGGCGGCGCGGAAGGAAGTGATGGCGCGCGGCGTCAAAGACGCGCAAGCCCGCATCGGCCGCAACCGGCGCCGGCAACTCAACCTATTTGATCCGGACGGAACGCGCACGGAATTAATGGAGCCCAAAGCGGTAGATTAAGAATTGAGAGAAAGGAATCCTCGAACATCGATGAGTACAACCCGGCGTGTGTTCCTTCAGGCCTCCGGTGGTGTGGCCGCTGCCGGTTCCCAAGTGAAAACGGTTGCCGCAAACGACAAGGTGCAAATTGCACTGATCGGCGCCGGCGGCATGGGGACCGGAGATGTGCAATCGTCACTGGCCGTTGGCGGCACACACCTGGTCGCCGTGGCCGACGTGTATGAGGGCCGGCTGACCGCGGCGAAAGAGAAGTGGGGCAACCACCTGTTCACCACGCGCGACTATCGCGAAGTCCTCGCCCGCAAAGATGTTGACGCCGTCATCATCGCCACGCCGGACCACTGGCATTCGCGCATCGCCGTTGACGCGATGAAGGCGGGTAAAGACGTCTACTGCGAAAAGCCGATGATCCAGCAGACTGCCGACGGTAAAGAAATGGTCGAGACCGAAAAGGCCACCAAGCGCATACTGCAGGTGGGCAGCCAGCGCGTTTCTTCCATCGTTTATAAGAAAGCGCAGGAGTTGCTGAAGGCCGGCGCGGTCGGCGGGTTCAACATGATCGAAGCCTGGTGGGACCGCAATTCCGCCATCGGCGCCTGGCAGTATTCCATCCCGCCCGATGCTTCCCCCGCCAACATCGATTGGGACCGCTTCCTCGGCCGCGCCCCCAAACTCCCGTTCGAACCCATGCGCCTCTTCCGCTGGCGCAATTACAAGGACTACGGCACGGGCGTCGCCGGCGACCTGTTCGTCCACCTGTTTTCGGGCATGCACTTCATTACCGGCGCCATCGGACCGACGCGCGTTTATGCCACCGGCGGATTGCGCTTCTGGAACGACGGCCGCGACGTGCCCGACGTGATGCTCGGGCTATTCGATTATCCGAAAACCGATCTGCATCCCGAGTTCACGCTGATGCTGCGCGTCAACTTCGTCGACGGCGGCGGCGGCAGCCACGTCTTCCGCTTCGTCGGCAGCGAAGGCGTGATGACCATCGGCAACGGCGTGACTCTCGAAAAGCAGCCACGCCAGGCGGAACCCGGTTACACCATCGATACCTTCCCCCAGAAGGTGCAGGACCAGTTCCTCGCCGAATACCGCCACAAGTACCCGCCCGTGCGCCAAACGGCGGACTCGATCCGCCCCCGCGCGGTCGAGAAGTTTTCGCCGCCGCCGGGTTATGACGACCATCGCGACCACCACCGCAACTTCATCGAAGCGGTGCGCACGCGCCACGCGGTGGTGGAAGATGCCACGTTCGGGCTGCGGGCGGCGGGTCCGGCGGTGCTATCGAACGTGAGTTACTTTGAGCGCCGGGCCGTTCAGTGGGATCCGGTCAGCATGACTGTGCAGGGTTGAGATAGGAGATTCTTTAGATGCCATTCGCAAAGAACGATCACATCCAGATTGCGACCATCGGCGTAGGCGGCATGGGCAGCGGCGACACGCAAATGGCCCAGCAGATTCCCGGCGTCAAGTTGATGGCCGTGGCCGACTTGTACGACGGCCGGCTGGAGCGCGCAAAAGAAAAGTGGGGCGCCGATATCGCCACCACCCGCGATTACCGCGAGATTCTGGCGCGCAAAGATGTCGACGCCGTCATCATCGGCACTTCCGACCACTATCACGCGCAGATATCGATCGATGCCATGAACGCGGGCAAAGATGTCTACTGCGAAAAGCCCATGGTCCAGAAAATCGAGCAGGGCCATGCCGTGTGGGAAACGCAAAAGAAGACTGGGCGCATCCTCCAAGTCGGCTCGCAATATGCCAGTTCGATGGTGTTCCAGAAGGCGCGCGAACTGTTTAAGCAAGGCGCGATCGGCCAGTTGAATCTCGTTGAAGCCTGGCTCGACCGGTCCACCGCCATCGGCGCCTGGCAGTATTCCATTCCCCCCGACGCGAATCCCGAGAGAGTCGATTGGGACCGCTACGTCGCCATCACAAAGAAGCGCCCGTTCGACGCCAAGCGTTTCTTCCGCTGGCGCAATTATCAGGACTACGGCACCGGCGTGGCCGGCGACTTATATGTCCACTTACTAACCGGACTGCACGTTGTTACCGGCTCGATGGGGCCAAGGCGCGTCTATTCGACAGGCGGCACGCGCTTCTGGCTCGACGAGCGCGACGTGGCCGATGTCACGCTCGCGTTGGTGGACTATCCCAAAACCGAACAGCATCCCGAGTTCACCCTGGCGCTCCGCGTGAACCTGGCTTCCGGTGGATCCATTGAAGGCTTCGGCGTCCGCTTCGTCGGCAGCGAAGGCGTCATGACGGTTGGCTATACCACCTTGACTCTCCAACGCCATCCGCGCGAAACCGAACCCGGCTATACCATCGGCACCTTTCCCAAGGCCGTGCAGGAGCAGTTCCTCAAGGATTACAACGCCAAGTATCCCAAGGGCAAGCCGAACGCCGACGCCATGCGTCCCGACCGCGAAGACGTCTTCTCGCCCCCGCGCGACCATTCTCCGCACCTCGAACATCACCGCAACTTCTACAACGCCATCCGGTCGCGCAATCCGTTCTTCGAAGATGCGGAATTCGGGCTGCGCACCGCCGGTCCGGCGCTACTCTGCAACCATTCCTACTACGAACACAAAATCTGCGAGTGGGATCCGAAGTCGCTCAAGCGGACGGCATAATTCGCGAGTTGCCCGAAACAACGGCGCGGGAGAAAACACCGCCCTTTCTCCCGCGCTCTACTAATTAATTAGAACCGTAGCCGCCGCCGCTCGCCCGCGCGTAAGGCTAACTCCTCCACCTTCTGCGTCATTGGATTAAATACGCGAGCCGTCCCGCCGCGCTCAGCCATCACCTCAATCCAAGCTGTCCGCCCACCGCGCCGCTCCGCGCTCACCAGAAAAGCGCCCTCGGCCCGCAAGCTGTGGAACGAAGCTTCTTTCCACCCGTCCGGCACGGCCGGAAACACCCTCATCACGCCCCGGTGCGACTGCAGTAACATCTCCTGCAAACCCTCCGCCGCCGCAAAGTTACCCTCCAACGTGAACGGCCGGTACGTGAACTTCGAATGACCTTTGCCGGTCTGATCGCCGTTGCAGTGGAAACTGTTCCGCAAGCAAAACGCCGTCGTAAACAGTTCCAGCGCCTTCTCCGCCTTCGCTCCGTCCCGAGCGCGCGCGGCGATCGAGGCGAGCCACGAGAAACTGTAACCCGTCCACCAATCCGTGCCTAACTTATCCAGTTCCGCCAACGAAGCCTTGATCGTCCGCTCCGCTTCCGCGCCATCGTCTAAGTCGACAATCCCCAGCGGGTGGATCGCCATCAAATGCGAGAAATGCCGGTGTGACCCCGGCAGCGGATACCGCGGAGCCACCAGTAACTTCCCGTCTTCGCCTTTGGCCAGCGCCGGCAGCTTCGCCAGCGCCCCACGCCACTGCGCCGCTTCATCCGTCAGCTTCAATTCCGCCGCCAACTCAGCCGTTGCCGCGAATAACCACCGCGCGAGCGACAGGTCGAAGTTAGTCGGCTGGTCGAACCATGCGTTCGGTTTGTTGTCGTTGATCTCAGGCGACGAGAACAACCGGTCCGGCAGCGCAAAGTAAGCCTCCAGGAACTCCGACGCGGACTTCAAATACGGATACGCCCGATGCTTCAGAAACTCCCGGTCCTGCGAATACCGCCAGTGCAGATAGAAATGATGCGCCAGCCACGCCGCCGTTGTCGCCGAATGCGTGTACTGCCGCCACCCGCCTATCTGGTTCCCGTTCAAATCCGCCGTCATCGGCACATTCAAGCCCGGCAATTCAAAATACTTCTTAGTCCACCGGAACCCCGCATCGCGAGTCTTCCAAAGCCAGTCGAGATACGCTAACTCCTCCTCTAAATGATTGCCCGAATAACTGGGCCAGTAACTCAGCTCCGTATTCAGGTCGTGATGATAGTCGCCCTTCCACGGCGGCAGTTGCCCGTTATCGGCCGTCCATACCGCTTGCAGCGTAATCGGCGGAGCCCCGCGCCGCGAAGCCGACCCGAACTTATACGTCTCCAGGTACCACATCCGCTCAATAGTCTGATTCGGCACGCGCACCGAACTCTGCGCCCAAAACTTCTTCCACCACGCGGCATGCGCCCCCGCGAGCGCCGCCTTGTACCCCTGCGACAGCGCCTTCTCTACTCGCGACCGCGCCAGTGCCGCCGGATCGCCACCCTCAAAGCTCGACGCGATCGACCAGGCGAGCGTCCACCCGCCGCTCGCTTTCTTCCAAGCCGTATGCACCGCGAACCGGAACCCCTCAGCGCCCTGCTGTGTATAACTCTCGAACCCGTCGCCATTTGAAACCTGCGGAGCCGGATACCCTAACTGCGCCAGATCGCCGGCGCCGATTCCGCCCGCCGCCGGATCGTTCACCCGCCCCGAAAACGGCGGCGCCACCAGCTTGATCGCCGGCTGCTCCTTACTCCCGATCCACACCAGCCCCACCGCTTCCGTCGCATGGACAAACGCCCGTACCGACGCCTTATTCTGAAACTCGATCCGCCCCTCGCCGTCCTCCACGCGTAGCGTCGTCGAGGCGAACCGTGCCCCGTCGGGCAGCGTGATCTCGATCCGCCCCGCCGGGATCTTCGTCGGCGCCGGCCGCCGGTACGGATTGTCCAGCATCCGCTCCAGTTCCTTATGCCGGCCCGCGCGGTGAAGCCTCAGCACATTGCTGAACGTATATTCCTCTGTTTGAAACTCCGGCACCAGCCGCAAATCCCACAAATCCGCCCGATCGAGCGATATCTTCACCGGCCGCCCATCGCCCCACAGCAATGCTCCCACCATGCCGTTACCCATTGGCAACGCTTCGTCCCAAGTCGTAACCGGGATCGTGAAGTGCAAGCCGTGCTCGGGCCGTGGCTGCGCCCAAACCGTCGCCGCCACCGCCGCCAACAGCAGAAAGTAACTAACCGTCGATCTTACGAATGCTAAGCCAGAGTGCGCGTGGAACATGGAAACATCCTTTGTAATTGTTGCCTTTCAACAAATGCGTCGGTTTCCCAGTCCGGTCGCAGTATCCAAACCATTCGCCGTGGACCGTGTCCACAAACGTTGCCCAGCTATACTCCTCAACCTTCCCCAGCCACCGCGCCCACCGCCGCTCGCCCGTCAACTTCAGCGCGTACACACACGCATACAACGCCTCCGTATGCGGCCACCACAGCTTCATGCCGGCTTCGAGTTGCAGCATCTCGCGACCCTCGACATCCACAAAATACGTCAACCCGCCATGCTGCTTATCCCAACCCGCCTCTAACGACGCTTCCAATATGTCCAGCACCTGCCGCTGCCGCTCGGCGTCCGGATGGTATTCGAGCATGTCCAGCAAAAACCAGCACACCTCCACCGAATGCCCCGGACAGAACAGCCGCCCCTCCGGCATATCGAACCGCTTCCCCCCGTCCGGCGCGACATTCTCGAGCAGCAGGTTCCGCTCCGCATCCAGATGCCTCAACAAAATCGCATCCAGACACTCCGCCATCACCTCGCGATAGCGCGGATCCGGATCGGCCGCCGCCAGCTCCAGTGCCGTCGACGCCTGCACCATCCAGTCCGCCAGTTGCGTGAACGCTGCGGCCCCGGCCAGCTTCGGACGGTCCATCAGCGCCGGATTCGCGATCCACTCCCGCATGCGCCAGAACAAGTCCCGCGCCTCCTTGAGCGCCCACTCCTCGCCCGTCGCCTTCCAGTATTCGTGATAACCAATGCATAAGAACACCGCCGCATACGGTTTCCGTTGATACCCCGTCGGCTGCCCCTCTCGCGATAACGAGAAATAGCACCGGCCTTGCGCGTCCCGCGCGTGCTTCCGCAGAAACGCCGCCCCCTTCCGCGCCGCCTCCAGCCACTTCCCGCGCTCCGGATGATCCGGACACTCGTTGTACAGCTTCGCGAGCATCCACAACTCGCGCCCGTTCAGCCACAGGTACTTCCGCGAATCGTACAGCCGCCCGTCCCGCTCCACGCACGTGAAGTACCCGCCGTGCTCCTCATCGAGCGAGTGCTTCATCCAGAACGGCATCACCGATTCAAACAGGTTGTCCCTATACAGTTTCGAATCCACCAAAGACTTCCCAGAGCCAATCGTACAATGGCTCGAATCGTACAATCGAATTGTGTCGTTTCCCGCCGTCGACGAGCAGTTGACCTATCTCCGTAAAGGCCTCGCGGAACTCATCCGCGAAGAGGACCTGCGCGAACGCCTCACGCAGGCAGCCAAAACCGGACGCCCCCTGCGCGTCAAAGCCGGCTTCGACCCCACCGCGCCCGACCTCCACCTCGGCCACACCGTCCTGCTCCGCAAAATGAAGCACTTTCAGGATTGCGGACATCAGGTCATCTTCCTGATCGGCGCGATGACCGGCCTGATCGGCGATCCTACCGGCCGCAACGCCACCCGCCCCCCGATGACCCGCGAAGAGATCGACGCCAACGCCGAAACCTACAAGCAGCAGGTCTTCCACATCCTCGATCCCGAAAAAACCGAAGTCCGCTTCAACTCCGAATGGCTCGAACCTATGCGGTTTGAAGACGTCATCAAGCTCTGCTCCCACTACACCATCGCCCGCCTGATCGAACGTGACGACTTCTCCAAGCGCTTCAAAGACAACGTGCCCATCCTCATGCACGAACTCATCTACCCGCTTGCCCAAGGCTACGATTCCGTGGCGCTCAAGAGCGATGTCGAGATGGGCGGCACCGATCAGAAGTTCAACCTCCTCGTCGGCCGCGAACTCCAGCGCACCTTCAACCAGCCGCCGCAGATCGTCGCCACCGTGCCGCTGCTTGAAGGGCTCGACGGCGTCGAGAAGATGTCGAAATCCAAAGGCAATTACGTCGGCATCACCGAATCGCCTGAAGTAATGGTGAAAAAACTGATGTCGATTTCGGACGATTTGATGCAGCGCTATTGGGAGCTGCTCACCGACAAAAGCGTCTCCGATATCAACGCCATCAAAGCGAAGATCGCCGCCGGCGAACTGCACCCCCGCCAGGCCAAGCTCGACCTTGCCGCCGCCATCGTCACAGACTTCCATTCCGCCGGCGACGCCTCCCGTGCGGTCGACGAGTGGCTCCGCGTCGTCAGCCAGGGCGAAGTGCCCGCCGACATCGCCACCATCGAACTCACCGGAGCCCCCCTGCGCATCGACAAGGTCCTGGTCCGCGCCACGCTTGCCGATTCCGGTTCCGACGCCCAGCGCAAAGTGAAAGGCGGCTCCGTCGAAATCGGCGGCGCCCGTGTCGGCGACATCGTCACCCTTCAAAAGGGCGAATACATCATCCGTGTCGGAAAGCTGTGGCGCCGCGTCATCCTTCAGGAATGACCTAAGTGGGCGACCATCTCGTTCAGACCTTCGCCGCCCTGCGCGCGTACAAGCTACGCGCCATCCTCACCATGCTCGGCCTCACCATGGGCGTCGCCACTATCATCACCGTGGTCACGCTCATTCAGGGCGCGAACGTCTACGTCGAACAAAAAATCGCCAACCTCGGCGCCAACGTCTTCCAGATCGGCCGCGTCCCCTTTGCCGCCCGCGACTTCCTCACCGTCCTTAAAGCCCTCAAAAACAAATACATCACCCTCGACGATCGCGACTACCTGGCCCAGCACTGCAAGCACTGCTCGGGCGTCGGCGCACGCGCCTCCGTCAGCGGCCGTGTCCGCTACGGCAACCAGGAACTCGTCGACACCAACTTCATCGGCCACACGCCCGACATGGGCCGCATCGACACCCGCACCGTCGAACTCGGCCGCTACTTCACTGAGTCCGAAAACGATCGCGGCGCGATGGTGTGCCTTATCGGCGCGCGCATCCGTGACGACCTCTTCGGCGGCGCGGACCCGCTCCGCAAGATCGTCCGCCTCAACAACCAGGAATTCACCATCATCGGTGTCTACGAAAAAATCGGCTCCGTCCTTGGCCAGGATCAGGACAACTTCGCCATCGTCCCCATGGGCGCGTACCTCAAGCTCCGCGGCGGCCGCTTCAGCGTCGTCATCGAAGCGCAAGCCACCTCACGCGCCGACTTCGAACTCGCTCAGGACGAAGCCCGTATGGCCATGCGTGCCCGCCGCCACATCGCCCCCAACCAGGAAGAGGACTTCTTCATCGGCACCGCCGAAAGCTACATCGCCCTCTGGCAAAGCATCTCCGGCGCTTTCTTCGCCGTCTTCCTCATGGTCAGCGGCATCTCCGCCGTCGTCGGCGGCATCGTCATCATGAACGTTATGCTCGTCAGCGTCACTGAACGCACCAAAGAGATCGGTGTCCGCCGCGCCGTCGGCGCGCGCCAGGGCGACATCCTCCGCCAGTTCCTGCTCGAAGCGGTTGCCCTTTGCACCATGGGCGGCATCGTCGGCATCGGCGCCGGTTTCATCGCCGCCTTGGCGCTACGCCAGTTCACCAGTTTCCCCGCTTCCGTCGAACCGTGGGTCGCCTGGCTCGGCTTCACTCTCAGCGCCGGCATCGGCCTCTTCTTCGGCATCTACCCGGCCACGCGCGCGGCCAAGCTCGACCCTGTCGTCGCCTTAAGGTCTGAATAAGTTATGGCGAACGCTGACATCCGCGAAAACCTCATGGTCGCGCTCGACACGCTCCGCGCCCACAAGGTCCGCTCCGCGCTCACGGTGCTCGGCATCGTCATCGGCGTCACCTCCGTCATCTCCGTCGCTTCGATCATCACCGGGCTCAACGGCTTCATCGCCAAGCGCGTCGAAAAGATGGGCTCGCGCACCTACATGGTCTCCCGCTTCAACTTCGCCGCCGGCTTCGGCCGCATGCCCGAAAACATTCGCCGCCGCAAGTACATCCAACCCTCCGACGCCGATTACATCCGCACCGCCGCTCCGTTGATCGACGTCATCACGCCTTTCACCGGACGCCCCATCACGCCCGGCGATATGACCGGCAACCAGGCCAACGTCATCCAGTACGGCGCCGAACGTGTCGAGCGCATCATCCTCCGCGCCTGCGAACCCGAGTTCGCCCGTGCCATGGCCATGTTCGATGTCGCCAACGGCCGCTTCATCTCGCGCTTCGACCTCGAACACTCCCGCGACGTCGTCGTCATCGGCGACGCCATCGCCGCTTCGCTCTTCCCCGGCGTCGACCCGCTCGGCAAATGGGTCCGCCTCAACGGCCGCCAGATGGAAGTCATCGGTGTCTTTGAAAAGGACGAGGGCATGTTCGGCGGACCCGGCGTCGACCAGATCGCCGTCCTCCCGCTCACCACCTTCATCAAGCACTATCCCGAAACCCGCGAGTTCCTGCTCGCCTTCACCGTCCCTACCGATGTCGACCCGTCCCTTGCCTCCAATCAGGTCATCGAAGCCATGCGCCGCCTCCGCCGCGTCCCCTACACCGCCGAAAACGACTTCGAGCTGTTCAGCCCGGACTTCCTCTCTTCCCTCTGGAACCAGCTCACCGGAGCCTTGGTCGTGCTTACCGGAGCCATCAGCTCCATCGGCCTCCTCATCGGCGGTGTCGGCGTCATGAACATCATGCTCATCTCGGTCACCGAGCGCACCGCCGAGATCGGTATCCGCAAAGCCATCGGCGCGCGCCGCCGCGACATCCGCATTCAATTCCTGCTCGAAGCCATGCTCCTTAGCTTTACAGGCGGCGCACTCGGTATCCTGTTTGGAGGTGTCATTGCGTTCGCCGTGCGGACGCTGGTGCCCTCAGTGCCGGCTACGCTGTCGCTGTTTTGGATTACGTTGGGCGTTGCGATCTCTATGGGTGTAGGGTTGTTCTTTGGCTACTACCCCGCCAGCCGCGCCGCCAACCTCGATCCCGTTGTTTGTCTACGATATGAGTAAAATTCGACTGCTCAAAAGTCCGGACATGCCGGACTTGATGGAATTGTCCCGCCGCGCCGGATGGAATCAAACCACCGCCGATTGGGAACGCACATTAACCCTTTGCCCCGAATCGGCCTTCGGAATCGAAGAGGACGGCCACGTCGTCTCAACCACAACGGCTATCCGCTACGCCAACGACCTGGCGTGGATCGGCATGGTGCTCACCCACCCCGAGCATCGCGGCAAAGGCAACGCCAAAAAGCTGATGGACCACACCCTCAAGCACGTGGCCGCCACCGGCACCCGCTGGGTTAAGCTCGACGCCACCGCCGAAGGCCGGCCCCTCTACCAGAAGTTCGGCTTCGTCGACGAGTGCCCTGTCGAGCGCTGGAAGCGCGCCGCCGGCAAAGGTCCCAACGGCGACCGCCATCCCCTCGTCCACGACTATGTAGTCGACCCCTCCTTCGACCGTGCCTACTTCGGCGCCTATCGCGTGCCATTGCTGAACGCGCTCGCCAAACAAGGCGCAGCCTTCGTCGTCGGCTACGGTTACGCCATGGGCCGCCCCGGCGAAGTCGCCGCCTATTTCGGACCCTGCGTCGTCGGCACCCGCGAAGCGGCCCGCAAACTCCTCGAATGGTTCCTTTCCCGCTTCCCCAACCAGGACCTCTACTGGGACCTCTTCCCCGAAAACTCCGATGCCGTGCAACTGGCCATCGACTATGGCTTCGAGCCCGCACGCCATCTCACACGCATGGGCATGCCCACCCGTAAGGGCGAAACCCCGCTCCTTAAGAACAACTCCAGCGTCTTCGCCATCGCCGGCTTTGAGTACGGGTAAATCCATGCCACGGAAACGATTTCTCTGGAAGGTCCGCGATAACGAAGTCCAGTTGGGCGACCGTACGATTATCGTCGGCATCCTGAACGTCACGCCCGATTCCTTTTCCGACGGTGGCCAGTACAGCGAGCCCGACCGTGCCTATGCGCGAGCCATGCAATTGGAAGAGCAAGGCGCGGACATCGTCGACATCGGCGCCGAATCCACTCGCCCCAATGCCAAACCCATCACGGAAGAGGACGAGTGGCGCCGCCTGGCGCCGGTCCTCAAACGCCTAAGGGGCAAGCTGACGATTCCCATCTCCGTCGATACCTACAAATCGGTGATCGCCCAGCGGGCGTTCGATCTAGGGGTTCAAATCGTCAACGACCCCACCGGACTCACCTTCGATCCCAATCTCCCGAAAACCGTCACCCAATACGACGGCGGACTAATACTCAACCACATGCGCGGCACCCCGGAAACCTGGGCCCGCCTCCCCGGCCTGCCCGACCCCATCACCACCGTGGTGGCGGATCTCCAAGCCTGTGTCCACCGAGCCAGGCACGGCGGCGTCGACATGCTCAGGATCGTAGTCGATCCCGGCCTGGGCTTCGGCAAACGCAAAGAAGAAAACCACCAGGTCCTGGCCCACCTCCGCCAACTCGCCAAACTGGATCTCCCCATCCTCTCCGGCCCCTCAAGGAAAGGATTCCTCAACCAATCCACTCCCGAAGGCCTGCTCATGGCCACCGCCGCCGCCGTAACCGCCTCCATCCTGGCCGGAGCCCACATGGTTCGCATTCACGACGTAGCGGAGCTAATGCCCGCCATCCAGGTAGCCGACACCATTGCCAAGTATCAGGAATAAAGTCTGACACGGCCCGCCGCATTTTCAGACTCCGACCGGACGTGGATGTCCTATCGCTGGACCACCACTGAGGAGTGAAAGGAAGCGCGGGTGAAGCTGTCGCCGAAAGCAACCCAGCAACACGACGCCAGTTTCGATCCCCCCCAGCAGGTCACATTATAGATGTTTTGCGCCATTACCCCGTCGGAGACGAGTAGCACGAATAGCACTGCCGGAATGAAACGCATTGGGAAGCGCATGACGACATTAGTCTCCTTTCTTTCGTAGTTTGCCGATTTTCGGTACCGCCTGTCGGTTGCGGACGACTTGGCGAAGATCAGCTTCCCCAGCAGTACTCAAATGGGCTAAGTATGCTTCCGCGATCTGGCTCTTCTGCCGGTTGTAAGCGTCGGTGTGCCCAACACCACCTGGGCCAAATTCTGATTTGCTAATCTCTGCAAGATACTGCCGCAAAGCAGGCTCATCGCTGGTAGCGAGCACCTCGCGGTCGATGTCCTCACGCGCGGCGAGGTAGGAATTAACCGTATCGACCAGGCCCGTCCGGTCAGGTCCGACTGCTATACCGTTCCGAAACGCCACTCCGTCAACAGAAATCGTGATTGACTCTTGCGATTCAAACAACTCTCGGCTTCGCCACATCAACGGCGCCCCACTAAATAAGACGGCGCTTTCTACTTTGCGCGACAACCCCGAGCCAGGAAACATCAACACCTGTTGACCAGGGTTGACGAACCCCATAGGATCATGGTCCCAAAGCGTCATCATTGAAAAATGACTGGTGATCGGCTTCCCTTGAGCATTCATCAGCCGATAGGCTACTCGAACTGCAACGACCGGCACGGCCGAGTCGTTCCGGATCAAAACACCATAAGGCAGAATCGGCGCAAGGGCATCGATCGTCTCCTTAGGCCCGAGTGTTTGAATTGTGTGCCGGTAATGTGGAGACTCTGGGGTGAAACAGGAGATTCCTTCACCAGGCGGAAATTCGTACGTAATTCGCGGCGCTGCGTTTATGCTCATGACAACAGTAAACGGCAAGAGCACGCGAACGGCAAGCGAAACAGCTTTTGACCTTGCACGCTCCTTTTCTATCGTTCGACACCAGCGCGATCCACCACCCCCGAACCACCACCCCCGGATCCAGCACGAGCGTAAGCGACGGGTCTCGTCCCACCACAACCGCGCGAAGCCACCAGACCTCGACGTTGCGCCATCCAGCCCGCCTTTTCAATTCTGGCCAGATAGTCTTTCAGCGTGTTCGGCGACCATACACGCAACCACGTTTTCGAATCCCATTTGAGCCCCTCGATACCTAAGACGGCGGCGCCTCCACTTTCCGGGGTGCAAATGGGTATATAATCTGAACCTCTCAGACTCTGACATGAATGTTCGGAAATGGAGGCTTGCGAATGCCAGTTCGAATCAGGTCACTGATCCTCACAGCGATGATGGCGATGGCGAGTGCCGTCACTCTTTCCGCCCAAACCGCAACCGGCAGCATTATCGGACACACCTCGGACGCGACGGGAGCAATCGCGCCAGGGGTTGAAGTGACCGTCTTGAACCCGGCCACGGGCATCACGACCAAGGTGCTTTCCGACGACCAAGGCATTTACCGCGCGCTTTACCTGGTGCCCGGAACCTATAACCTCACGTTCCAGAAACCCGGATTCAGCACGCTTCAACAAACGGAGGTCGCTCTCCGGTCGAATGACACGCTGACAATCGACGTGCAATTGCAGTTGGGCAACGTGGTCGAGAAGGTACAGGTGATGGCCACCACGCCACTGCTCGAAACAGCAACATCCACGACCGGAACAGTGTTGGCAGGCACGCAAATGAATGCCATCCCGATTATGCAGCGTTACACGTGGATGGCGATGTACCTGATGCCGGGAGTCACCAGCATGAACGGCTTCCACATAGCGGGAGCGCGGGACCGGGGCATTGGTTATCAGTCGGATGGTATTCCGGCAACGGAACCGGTGCGCAGCGGCGTGGCCACAAACCGGATCATGTCGACCACCAACAACGCGATTGAAGAAGTGAAGATGGTGACGACCGTGTTGCCGGCCGACAGCGGGCACTCCGCCGGCGGCATGCTGAGCATCACGTATAAGTCGGGCACGAATGATCTGCACGCCGAAGCGGAAGACCGGTATATCAACAATCCGCTTCTTCACCGGGCCTATTTCAATCTGCTGCGGCCGACGGCCCCGTTCAGTTATCACGAGTTATCGGGGCTGATTAGCGGACCAGTCTATCTGCCGAAGATTTATAACGGAAAGAACCGGACTTTCTTCCTGTTCGGCTGGTCGCGGCACCACGAGAAATACAACCAGCAGGTGTTTGCGGACGTGCCGGACGACGCCATGCTGGGGGGCGATTTTTCGTTTGGAGGCCTGGGCTTTCCGATCTTCGATCCGGCTACGACGAGGCAGAACGCCGCGGGCCAATGGATTCGCGACGCTTTTCCGAATAACGTAATACCGCGCGGCCGGTTCGATCCGGTGGCGGTGAAATTCCTGGCGAATCAGCCATGGAACAAACCGAACAATTTGGGCGGCGCCGGGTTCGTCGACCGCACAGGTCCACACCAGAACTTCGGCACGGAATCGAAGTACCGGTCGTACCGGACACGCTGGGACACGAAGATTGACCACGTGTTCAGCGACAAGAACCGGATTTTCGGGCGTTACTCGCATGTGCGCAATCGAGCCTGGGGAAACGCGATCGCATTGAATTGGGAGTTACTCGACGGCAACCGCGTGATGACTCCAAGCGATCAGATCAACACGGTCATCTCAGATACCCATGTGTTTGGTCCGACTGTTATTCTCGAGACGCGCCTCGGCATGAATCGCCGGAAAGAGTCGCGCACACCGCTCGGAATCGGCGAGAATTGGGGCTCGCAGCTTGGTATTCCGGGTATCAGCGGAGAAACGTTCCCCTCATTCTTCAACTCGGGCGGCGGGGCGTTCTATTCCGCGAGCATGCCCCGCGGATCTTACTATCAGGTGACGGAGAACATGACGTGGCAGGAAAACATGACGATCATCAAAGGCCGCCATGCGATGAAAGCCGGATATGAGTTTGTAAGAACGCGCGCCAATACGCGGGCGGAATCGCTGCCGGCGGGCGTGTACCGGTTTGGCGGGACGGACATGCCGTTCACGCCGAATACGGGCAACGATTTTGCGGCATTCCTGCTGGGCTCGGTGGTCCGCGCCGACTTCAACACGGCGCTGGCGAACTGGCTGCCTCGTTGGACCGCCCACGCCTTATACTTCCACGACGACTGGACGTTTTCGCCTAAACTGACGTTCAATCTGGGCTTGCGCTGGTCGTATGAATCGCCGTTCACGACCAAGTACGGACAACATAGCCAGTTCGATCCCACCGCCACAGACCCCTTGACCGGCAGGCTCGGCGCGATCGTTCACCCGGGGACGGCGCTGGCCAAACGCGATCTGAACAATTTCCAACCGCGCGTCGGCGTGGCCTACAAGATCAACAACAAAATGGTTTTCCGCGGCGGTTTCGGGCTGACGACGGTGGATCTGTACACCGTCGGGCTCGATCAGAACTTCGAAGAGTATTTCACCGCCGTGACGCGTGAAGCTCCGGCAGGAGATCCGCGGCCCATCTTCAGGATCAGTCAGGGTCCGGGACCGATCCAGTACCCCGTGTTATCCAACGGCACCTCCCCGTTTGTCGGCGCCAACTTAGGTTCGCGAGGCGCCACCATGTACGACCCGAAGATGCGGATGCCTTACACAATGAACTGGAACTCCACTTATCAGTATCAGTTTGCGGGCACCTGGCTGGCGGAGTTAAGCTATCAGGGGTCGTCGGGCGTAGGACTGCTGAACGCCTGGAATATTAACGCAATTCCCCTGAATATCTCGACCGACAGGGCGACGCTCGACCAGATCTTCGTCAATCAGCAGCCCTACCGGCCTTACACCAACTTCGGTACAGTCAACCTGTATAGTAACTTCGGTCATTCGAGCTTCCACTCGGGAACCTTCAAAGTTGAGAAACGGTTCTCCAAGGGGTTGACCATGACGTCCTTCTATACCTATAGCAAGGCCATCGATGAAGCCGATAACGACGGCGGCGCATCAGGGGTGACTTACTATAACCGGCGCCTCGAAAAGGCGCGCGCGGGCTTCGACGTCCGGCATCGCCAGGTAACTTATGTTACCTACGACTTGCCATTCGGCAAGGGTAAGAAATGGATGAGCGGCGGCGGAATTAAAGACTACGTTCTCGGAGGTTGGAAGATCGGCTGGATCCAAACATTCCAGAGCGGGACACCAGTGGATTTCGTCATCTCCGGCAGCCCCAACCGCTACCTGCCCGGTACGGTGCGGCCGAACATCAGCGGCAGCTACGACAACATCGCTGTTTCGGATTGGACCATCGGCGACCGGTTCAACAACAGTCTAAAGAACCCGATGTGGAACATTGGAGTGTTTGCGAATCCGGCCGCCTATACGCCGGGCGCGATGGGTCGAAACGTAATCGATGGCCCGGCGCTGATGTGGTCGCAGGGAAACCTCGCGAAGACGATTACCCTCAAAGAGCGCTACAACTTCGACATTCGCTTCGACATCAATAACGTTTTCAAATCGCCTAACTTCACCAACCCCACCTCCGCAGTCAATATCGTCAATCCCGGGCTTTTCGGGAAACCGACGGGTACAGTGGGTGGCTGGTGCTGCCTGGGTGGACAGTTTGCCGGCCTGTTGGTGCTGAAGTTACACTTCTGAGGGCGAGCGGAAGTTATTAGAGTTTGGGAACGCTCACCTGCGAAGGTGCAGGGCCAACCCGGTGAAGGGGAGGTCCGAAGTGGCAAAGTCTCTTACCAAGGGGCGAAGCTGACCGGCCGATTCGCCCACGAAGTAATAAGTCATGCTCTTCGATTGCCTGGGTTGCGCATAAACAAAAGCGAA
Source organism: Bryobacterales bacterium (assembly GCA_020846745.1). Classification (GTDB taxonomy): domain Bacteria; phylum Acidobacteriota; class Terriglobia; order Bryobacterales; family Bryobacteraceae; genus JADLDI01. The sequence continues at coordinate 74,278 of JADLDI010000096.1, forward strand.
GCGCTGGGCGGCCAGTTCGCGCAGCGCCAGCAAGGTTTGACTGGTGGCGAGGTGTTTAAATTCTTCAGAGAGCAGGTCCTGCGGGGTCGCGAACACTACCGCGTTCAGGTTGGGGAACCGGTCCAGCGCGTCGGTCCCGGCGACGGTCGCAACTGCCGGGATAGGAGCGAGCAGCGGGCCGAGAGCGGTCATCATTTCGCGGTTCCCTTGTACTGTGCGATGGGCGAGAAGGAACCTGGGGCTGGCAGCCGCGGAGCCTAACGCCAAGCGGCCGGCTTGCAGGTAAGGTTCCGCTATTTCGCTGAGTAATGAGCTGTGTTCGGCGAGCCGTTCGCGCACAAGCGGCGTCAGCGCGGCGCCCAACCTTGCGATGTAGGGGTGGGCGTAGTTGACGTTGCGTCCGCGGACGCGGCTGGCTTCTTCGCCAAGAACACGCTCGTCGATGGTGGCGCCCACCGCGGTCGCCAAAGCCTCATTGAAATACGCGTAGAACGACAGCGCGGCCGGGTCGGGGTTGTTCAGGAACTCCTCCAGCAGGTGCTGGTGACGCTCGCGCGGCGCCGTGTCATAGAGCAGGTGAAACAATTCGTGGGCCAGGGGACCGATCAGTTCGGCGGGTTTATCTTCTTCGCCCACCTCCATCACCGCCTCGTCGCCGACCTGTGTGGCGTAGGAACTGTGCATCGGGTGCGGGGGACGCGCGATCAGGTGAATGCGCACAGGACGGGCATCGAGAGGACGCGCGCCGAGCATCGAGGCAAAGTCTGAAGCCGTGCCAAGCACATCGTGCTTCAGGGTGAGTTCGCGAAGCTCGGCGGGAGCCTTCTTGAGTAGTGCCGAGCCTTCCTGCTTCCACCACCTACGGAATCGCGGCTCGAAGTGCGCCACCACCTCGGCCATATCTTGAGCGGCTTCCTTATCCACTACCGGTGTCAGGCGCTTGCGGGCGTCGTCCGCATCGTCCGCCCCGAGCATGGCGGCCTTGAGCCGGTGCAGTTTGACCACCGACGGGTAGTAGCTGGGATAGTTGAGCGGTAGCGGAGCGGGTTGTTCGTAATCGGCAGGTAAGGCGCGCAGGACCGCACGGAAGTGCGTAATCTGCCGGTCGTCCGCATCCGACCATTCCAGCCGGTCGCGCCATAGCTGGCGGTACGCATCGGCCGCGCAGGGGATCTGATCTGCCAGGCACAGGACGTGAAAAGCCAGGTTTGAAAACTCACCGGTTTCAAAGCGCAGGGCCATGGTCCGTCCGCGTGCGATTTCCGCCCCGTTCAGCGGCACCAGCAGACACACCAGCAGAGCCCAGCGTCTCACCCGAGCGTCCTCACGGGAACAGTGAACGCCGCCGTGTTCACCACTCCTTTCCGCTGGAATTGGACCCATACCCTGTAGACGCTCGCTCGCGGAAAAATGATGTTGAATTGCACCTGCGAGGGGCTCGGCGCTTTCAGGTCGGGTGGTGCAACACCATCCACATAGAGGGGATGGTCGTGCACGATATCGATCAGATCGTCGCTCGCCACCAGCATATGACCCCATGCGGCCAGGTACTGTTCGATCGCCTCAGGCGGGTCCAGTTTAAAGAAAAGCAACGTCTCCTGTCCCGCAATGGGCTGCGCCGGCTCCATCGTCAACGCGACCTTCAGGTTCTTGGCCTGCTGAGGAAAGACGTTCCCCACGAGTTGCGGTTTCGTCTTTAGTCTCGCTCCAACGGTGAAGATCGTTTCCGTCAGAAACTGGGGAGTTCCGCCTTTGGGGAAAAAATCGGCTACCACGCGGTAACTTGCGACAAACGGCAGCTTTAACGCCAAGCAGAACGATCCGTCCAATTGCTGCTCCGGATGCTCGTGTGCGAAAAATCGCAGATCGTCGCTGATGACGAATAAATGGAAAATACGCTCGTGTATGAGTTCGAAGTCGCGGACCGTCTGGTTGGTTGCGGGATGGCGCACCGTAAACCTCATCGCTGCGGGAACGCCGGCCTTCACCAGTCGCGGTTCGGTGGCGATCTGCAGGTTGTAGTCGACGTGCTTAGGCAGGTCCGCAACCAGCTTCATGCCGCATCGCGGACACTTGCCCGGACCCTTCTGCCGCACCTCTTTGTCCATCGGACAGGTGAAATCGTCCGCAGGCACACCAGGCGGCTTCGGTGCCGGGGGCTGGCTAAGCCCCGGGCGCACGGTTGCGAGAAGTTGAACCAGCGTGCGCCGTGTCATTTCAGGTTCGATTTCAACTAAGCCGGTTCAAACGGCCAGATGCGAGTGGTGGAGTAGCCCCCGTCGACAGCGATGCACTGTCCGGTGATGTAGTTCGAGCCGGGGCTTGACAGGAAGACGGCCGTGGCGGCGCAGTCTTCGGGCGTGCCCGGAGTGGAGTTGGCCTGCGCGCCCACCAGCCAGTCCGTCATCTCCTTCGCTTGCCACATTTTGCGGTTCAGGTCCGTGATGATAAAGCCCGGGGCGATGCAGTTGACCTGAATGTTATGCCGGCCCCATTCGGCCGCCAGTACCCGGGTCAGTCCCCACAGGGCCGACTTGGTCATGGCATACACGGCGAGATACGGCAACCCGAGAATCGACATGAGCGAACCGATGTTCACCACCTTGCCCCCCTGGCCGCGCTCGATCATTTTCTGGCCGATGCCGCGGGTCAGCCGGACAATTCCATGCAGGTTGGTTTGCATGATCCGGTCATACTCTTCCTGCGTGAAATCCTGCAGCCGTTTCCGCACATTTGTGCCCGAAACATTGATGAGAATGTCCACTGCTCCGACGGTCTCGACGCAACGGTCGATCGAAGCGTCGTCCGCAACGTCCAGCGGCAAGGCCTTCGCGGAGCAACCTTCCGAAATAAGCGCAGATGCTTCCTTTTCAAGCGCTTCCATGTTACGCGACGCGAGGATCGTGTGCGCTCCGGCGGCTGCCGCTTCCTTGGCGATGGCAAGGCCGATGCCGCGCGAGGCGCCGGCGATGAGAGCCGTCTTTCCGGCTAATGAAAAAGGACTGGTTTTTGCCATGAACGCCTCATTCTATCAAGGGCACGAAAATGTTATGCTTGTCCGCTATGCGGGAAACTGTGTTCGTAATTTCAGACCTGCACCTCGGCGGCGACGACCAGTTCGCGATCTGTACCGGCGAAGGGCAGCGGTTGCTGGCCGAGTTTCTCCAGTGGGTCGCCACGCGCCATTCGGCTGAGAATCCAGTGCACCTGGTGGTGAACGGAGACTCAGTCGACTTTTTGGCAGAGCGGGAGTTCGCCGCGTTCACCGTACCCGATTCGGCCGCTACGGCCAAACTGAACAGCATCTTCAACCGCACGAAAGCGGTTTGGGATGGCTTCCGGGCGGTCCTCGCGGCCGGCGCCAAGGTTACGTTCACGCTCGGCAATCACGATCTGGAACTTTCGCTGCCCGGCCCGCGCCGGCTTTTAAAAGAGCGGCTGGGCAAGGGCGAATTCGAGTTCATTTACGATAACCAGGCGCTCGCGATCGGCGATGTGCTGATCGAGCACGGCAACCGCTACGACCGTTGGAACGTCATCAACCACGATGCGCTGCGGCATGCGCGCGTCCAGGCCTCACTCGGGCGTGAACTCGACGAGTTCGACTCGCCGCCCGGAAGCCGCCTGGTGATCGACGTGATGAACGGCCTCAAAGAGCGATATTCGTTCGTCAACCTGCTGAAGCCGGAAAACGAAGCCGCCGTGCCTATGCTGGCCGTGCTCGATCCGGGCGTCTTCGAGAACTTTCCGGCCTTGGCCGCTTTGAACATACAAGCGAGTGAAAAGCGGCGGCAACGGGACGAGATCGCTGCGCATATCGACCTCGAAACTACCGCCTTGCATCCCGACGATCAACGCGCCATCGATGTCGCTCGCGATCTCGCATTCGGCACCGGCAAGGATCAGATCTCTTCCGGCGTATTCGCCGATCTGTTCGCCCGCTTGAAGGCGAGCGTCAGCGAGGCCTATCGCGAACAGCAGATCGACAAAATCTACAAGGCGTTCCGCTACTGGCTGGGTCCGCAGTTGACCACCTTCGATACGGGTCAGGAAGCCAAGGAATACCACAACTCCGCTGTTGCCAGTGCACGCAATGGATTTAAAATGATTCTCTACGGGCACACGCACCTGGCCAAGCGCATGCCCCTGCCCATCAACAGCGCCACCTACCTAAACACCGGCACGTTCGCGGATCTGATTTGTGTGCCCCATTCCATTCTGCTGAGCGATTCCGAGGCGCAGGCGAAGAAGGACCTGGACGTCTTTGTGCGCGACCTCGAAAACAACCGCCTCGACAAGTGGACCAGCCGCATTCCGACATTCGCTCAAATCGAGATGGCCGACGGGCACGCTCAGTCTGGCGACCTGTTTGTGTTCCATAGTAAGGACAAGATTGCGCGGCTGAAGGACGGCGTACTGTCCAGCTTGCTGGTGCCGGCGCAGACAGGGGCCAACGCTTAATTGCCGAAAAATAAGACCAGAAAGCAACACCAGGAAATAGTAAAAGATGCCCAGAGACCTTGAATCGATCAAATCGGCCATTGCGCGCGTGATCTGCGGCGCTGAGCAGGGGACGGCATACCTGGTCAGTCCTACGCGCCTCGTCACCTGTTATCACGTGGTGTCGCAGGGCGGCGCCGTGGCCGTTACCATGGGCGGCGCGAAGCTGACCGCCAAGGTGGTCTTCCCAACAGACGATGCCGAGATGGCGCTGGCCGATGCCGCCGACACCGCGGTGTTGGAATTAAGCCAGCCGGTGACAGCTACGCCGTTCGATGTGGCGCCCTATGGGCAGGAAGGGCGCTGGCGCACCTACGGCTTCCCCGCTTTGGCCGACGGTACCGGATTGCCGCTCGAAGGAAGCGTGCTCGATTCGAATGGGCTCGACGTGAACCAGCAGTCCGCCATGGTGCTCTATTCCGACCAGATCGCCGCGGGAATGGCGGCGCCGGTGGGCGGGTTCTCGGGCAGTCCCGTGCTGGTCGACGGCATCGTCGTGGGGCACCTCAAGCGCGTACTCTCGGAGCGCGATAAGCCGGGCCGGCCCGTTTTGGGTTTGTTATTCGCCACGCCCGCGAAAGACATCGCGAAGCTCGCCAATCTGACAATCGCCGCGGTCGCCGCTCCCGCGCCGCCGGCAGGCGCCAACCTGAAGGGCGGGCGCATCTTCATCAGTTACCGCTCGAAAGTGCGCCAGTGGGCGCGCGACTTGGCCGACGCGATGGAGCATCGCGGCATCGAGGTCTGGCTCGACCAGGAGCAGATCAAGCCGGGCGACGTGCTGGCCAATACCATCCAGCAGGGCCTGACCAACGCCCGCGGAGCCGTGGCGCTCATTACCAAAGAATGGCTCGACTCTCCCTGGTGCCAGGAAGAGGCCAACGCGCTGCTGCAGCGCGATGTCGAAGACAAGAACTTCCGCCTCGTTCCCGTGCTGCTCGAAGATGTGAAGCTCCCCGCGATGTGGGCAGGCCGCATCTGGATCGATTTCCGCGGCCAATCCGGTCCGAAGGGCGCGGCGCTCGAACGTTTGTTGCTGGCCTTGAGCGGCGAGAATTCGCCCGCGATGGACGCCGAAAAGGCCGTACAGTCGATGATCGAAGAGATTCAGTCGGCTGTTACGGCAGACCGTGTGTACCGGCTTTGGACCAAGCTGCGCCGCACCAGCATGGTCGACAACCGTGTTTCTGAGGCGGCCGCGGATGTGCTGATCGGATTTGGCCGCGCGGATTACGCGCTCGAAGTCATTGGGACCGCCGGTGATGGAATTCGCGCCCGCCAACTGCGCGGCCTCGCGCTGGCCAAGACCGATCGCTTGGAAGATGCCATCGAGGTGCTCCGCAAGCTGGAAGCCGAAACCGAAGATGACATGGACTCCGAGACCGGCGGCATCCTCGCCGGCCGCTACCGCCAGATGTGGGAAAAGACCAACGACCCTACCTGGCTGATCAACGCGCGCGACACCTACAAAAAGTATTTCCAGAAAAGCAACGATCCGTACTGCGGAATCAACGCCGCGTCGCTGGCGCTGCTGGACGGAGACCGTCCGGAAGCCCGCAAACTCGCCGGTCAACTGGTTTCCGCGCTTGAGAACCGGCAGGATCTGGACCGCTGGAACCTCGCGACCCTCGGCGAAGCCAACCTGATCCTCGAAGACCTCGACAAGGCGAAGGAGTGGTATCGTCGGGCGGCGGGCGCGGCCGCGGGCCGCCATCAGGACATCGTCGTGATGCGGCGCACCGCCCGGAAAACGCTCGAAGCAATCCAGCAGCCCAAAAACCTGCTCGACAAAGTGCTATCCGTGCCGGCGGCGGTCGCCTTCTTCGGCCATTCCGTCGATGCTCCCAATCGCGAAACGCCACGATTCCCGGTATCGCAGGTGCGCAAGGTGCGCGATGAAATCGAGGCCATGCTCAAAACCATGCGGGCAGGCTATGGCGCGAGTTCCGCAAGCGCCGGTAGCGATCTGCTGTTCCTGGTGGAGTTGCTCGATATGGGCGGCCAGGCCACCGTGGTGCTGCCCACCGACGTCGACAACTTCCGCGAGACGTTCCTCTATGGCAGTTGGGTCGACCGCTTCAACGACGTCGTTGCGAAAGCGAACGTCAAAGTCATTCAACCCAACCCGAAAGAAGACGTGTGGGACGCGTGCCGCCGCGAGATTCGCAACATCGTCTGCGATCGCGCCAAGATGCTTGAAAGTGACGCGAACCTGTTGGTCGTATGGGACGGGGATTCGAAGAATTACGTGTACCGGGCCATCGAGTATTGGGAAGAAGAAGGCGATCCGATCACGAAAATTATGTTAGGCAACGCGGCAGCGGCCAAGCAGCCATAGTCTTCGTGGACGGCATCGGAGAAGCCGTATGCCGATGGCCGGCCGGCTCCCAACTGACGTGTCGGCCCCGTAACCTTTCGCCCGCCATCGGTAGCCTTACAATACACTGAGAACAACTATGCGGATGCGAGTCGCACTCTTTACGCTGGTGGCCTTACCGCTTTTGGCGGTGGATTGGCCGGACTTCCGCGGTCCTAACCGCGACGGACGTTCTCCCGAGAAAGATCTCGTCGGCAAGTGGTCTCCCACGGGCGAAAACCTGCTTTGGAAAGCGCCCTACGGCGGCCGCTCGACGCCGGTGATCCTCAATAACAAAGTGTATCTGTTGAACCCCGCGGGTACAGGCGAAACGTTGCAGGAGCGCGTCATGTGCCTCGACGCCGACACGGGCAAACTGGTTTGGGAATACAAATACAACGTCTATCACTCCGACGTTCCGCCGCACCGCGTTGCATGGTCTTCGCCGGCCGCCGATCCGGAAACGGGGAATATCTACGTGCTCGGCGTTGGCGGTACGGTGCTCGCGCTCGACGGCAAGACCGGCAAAAAGATCTGGGAACGCACGATGGTCGAAGACTTCGGCATCGTCACCACCCACGGCGGCCGCACGGCATCGCCCATCGTCGAAGGCGATCTCGTCGTAGTCAGCGCCATCACCACCGGTTGGGGCGAGCTGGCTCGCGCGGCGCACCGGTTTATCGCGTTCGACAAGCGTACCGGCGAAACCATCTATGTATCGACGCCGGGCGGACGTCCCTTCGATACCACCTATTCGCCGCCGATCGTCGTCACCAACAACGGCGTGCGCACGCTCATCGCCGGCGGCGGCGACGGCACCATCCACGCCATCAAGTTCTTCACCGGCGAGCCGATCTGGAAGTACTTCATGAGCAAGCGCGGCGTCAACACGGGCGTCGTCGTCGGCAACGGCATGGCGTATGTGTCGCATTCGGAAGAAAACCTCGACAGCGTTGAAATGGGCCTCCTCGCCGCCGTCGACGTCAACTCGAAAGGCGACGTCACCAGGCAGCAACTCAAATGGTCCGACCTGGGCTTCCAGGGCGGCTTCTCTTCCCCTGTCATCGACGGCGATGTCCTCTACCAGGTGGACAACGGCAGTAACCTGTTCGCCTTCGACGCGATCAGCGGTAAGCAGCTTTGGAAGAAAAACCTGGGGACCATCCAAAAAGCGTCGCCCGTGCTCGCCGATGGCAAAATCTACGTCGGCAACGAAAACGGCCGCTTCTTCGTCCTCAAGGTCGGTAAGCAGGGCGCGGACGTGCTGTCGCAGGTGCAACTGGGGACGTCGGATCAGATCGAAGAGATCACCGCATCGCCCGCGATTTCCGACGGGCGCGTGTTCGTCGTTTCGCAGCGCGGCATGTATGTTTTCGGCAGGAAGAATGTGTCCAAAGCCCCGATAGCCAAACCCGCGAAGCCAACGCCCGGCGATCCGGCCTATGTGCTAGTAACCCCGACCGAGCTGGTGCTGAAACCGGGTCAGTCCATCGCCTTGAACGCACGCGTGTTCGATGCCAACGGCAATTTCATCAAGATCGACAAGACCGCACAGTGGGCGCTGAAAGGGCTGAAAGGCGATATCGGTGCCGATGGCAAGCTGACGGTCCCCGCCAATAGCGGACCGCAGGCAGGCCTGATCGTCGCGACTGTCGGCTCGCTCACCGGCCGCGGACGCGCGCGTGTACTGCCCGGCTTCCCCTTGTCCCAGGACTTCGAGTCGCTCCCGCCCGGTCCGCCGCCCGCTTATTGGATCAACACCACCGGCAAGTATCAGGTGCGCGACCTGGAGGGCAAGAGGGTGCTGGCCAAGCTCGCCGATAATCCATTCACCAAACGTGCGCGATCGTTCTTCGGCCAGAACTCCGAACACGATTACACCATCGAAGCAGACGTGATGGCGCTCGAAAAACGCCGCCAAATGGGCGATGGCGGCGTTGTGGGACAACGCTACCAGTTGGTGCTCTACGGCAACCATCAACGGCTGGAACTGCAACCCTGGCAACCCGAAACCAAGCGCACCGCGGCAGTCCCGTTCCCGTGGAAGAAAGACACCTGGTATCGCGTAAAGCTCCGGGTGGAAAACATGCCCGACGGCAAAGTGAAAGCAATGGGCAAAGCGTGGGCGGTGTCCGACCCTGAGCCGGACAAGTGGCTGATCGAACGCGTTGATCCCATCGGAAACCACCATGGTGCTCCCGGCATCTATGCCGATGCGCCCTTCGAAGTCTACTTCGATAACATCAAAGTGTCCGCGAACTGAATTGATTGAGGAGCATCCAAAAGATGGAAATGCGCCAATTGCTAGCGGCCTTTGCTGCCGCGCTTTTACTACCCGCGAGCATCCCCGCCGGCGATCCTGGTTCCGGCGACTGGCCGATGTGGGGCGGTTCGCCGGACCGCAACATGGTCTCGTCCATGAAGAACGCGCCCAAGTCGTGGGACATCAACACAAAGCGGAACATCAAGTGGATCGCTACCCTTGGTTCGCAAACCTACGGCAATCCGACCGTAGCGGGCGGCAAAGTCTTTGTCGGCACCAATAACGAGTCTCTGCGAGACCCGAAGCAGCCCGGCGACCGTGGCGTGCTGATGGCCTTTCGCGAGTCCGATGGCCAGTTCCTGTGGCAGCACACCAACGAGAAACTGGCCGCCGGCCGTGTGAACGACTGGCCGTTCCAGGGCGTCGCTTCCTCCCCCCTGGTTGAAGGCGACCGCCTCTACTATGTGACCAATCGCGCCGAACTCGTTTGTCTCGACACAGAAGGTTTCCGCGACAACGGTGAGAACGACGGTCCCTATAAGGACGAGAAGCTGACGGGACCCGAGAACGCCGATATCATCTGGAAGCTCGACATGATGGACGAACTCGGCGTGTTTCCGCACAACCTCGCCAACGCCTCGCCGGTAGTCTATGGCAACACAATTTATTTGATGACCGCGAATGGCCACGACGAAAGCCACGTTCACATCCCATCGCCGCGCGCACCGGCCATTATTGCCGTCGATAAGAAAACCGGCAAAGTGAGCTGGGAAGACAACTCGGTGGGCGAACGGATTCTGCATGGCCAATGGTCCTCGCCCGCGGTGGGCAAAATCGCCGGCGTGCTGCAGGTGGTCTCCGCCCAAGGCGACGGCTGGGTCCGTGGCTACGAGGCCGATACCGGCAAGAAGTTGTGGGAGTTCGATACCAATCCCAAAGATTCCGTCTGGCCGAAGACTCGCAATGAGGTGATCTCGACCCCCATTATCGTGAACGACAAGGTCTACATCGCCAACGGCCAGGATCCGGAACACGGCGAAGGGGTGGGCCACCTCTACTGCATCGACGGCTCCAAGCGCGGCGATATCACCAAAACGGGCCTGGTGTGGCACTATGGCGACATCCGCCGGTCAATTTCCACCGGCGCTCTCTACGACGGCATTCTCTATTACGCCGACTTCTCCGGCTTCCTCCACGCCATCGACGCCGCCACCGGCAAGCCCTACTGGAAGCACGACATGCTCGCCGCCGTGTGGGCCTCGCCCATCGTAATCGACGGCAACGTCTACCTCGGCGATGAAGACGGCGACGTGGTCGTAATCAAGACCGGCAAAACCAAAGAAGTGCTGTTCGAAGGCAACATGGGCTCATCCGTGTACGGCACCGTAGTAGCCGCAAACGGCGCCCTCTTCATCACCAACCGCAACCAGTTGATCGCCATCGCGAATAAGTAAGCCAAACCAGCAAGCTTCGGAGCCCGTCCGCGAAAGCGCTATCGCTTCTCAACTTAGGCAACGCGAAGTTTCGCTCCCGCTCGGGAGCGGGCTTTCGCCTTCACGACGATATCAACGTCTTGCCCCAGTAAGAGCAAAAATCGAAGCAGGCGTTCAATGGAGAACGGCCGGAGCTTTCCCTGTTGCAGGTTAGAGACTTTCGGTTGGTCGACGCGGAGTATCTCGGCTGTTTGCAATTGCGTCAGCCGCCGCCGCTTGATTTCTGCCAGGATCTTGGACGTTAGCTCGGCTTTGACGAGCAGGTCGCCGGCGTCGGCGAGTTGCAGGTCCGCGAATACGTTACCTGTGCTGGTTTCGAATAGTTTGTTAGCCACCACTACTTACCTCCCCGTCGATTTGCGTTGCCAGCTTCAACCGCTGCCGGATTAACTGTATCTCTCGTTGTGGAGTCTCTATTCCGGATTTGGCCTTCTTCTGAAACACGTGCAGCACATATACGGCATTCTTCAAATGGACGACATATACTGCCCGATAAGTCCCACCCACTCCGTCAGCCCTAAGCTCCCATATTGGAGCACCAAATCCAACGAGCCGCTTTGCCGTCTCCTGTTTCTCGCCAACCTGCGCCCGGAACAAGCCAAAGCCAAGCTTCGTTCGCACATCGGATGGAAACTGCCTAAGGACCCCGAGCGTGTCGACCAGCCAAATCAAGGGCCGCGGCGCGAGGTCCACCATTTAAGTATATGCTAATAGTGGCATGCCAGTCGGAGTCGGAGAACCTGGGTCCCAAAAAGAGATAGGCGGCACGAATGCCGTCCTCCGGGGCATCGGTGAGAAGATTGAATGGTCCCGAACGTAAGATCTAATATAAGAAACGATGGGTCGCGGACGATTCAAGAAGTTCAAGCCGCTTTCAGTGAAACCACTTGTCGATTTGCCGGTTCTCGATCCGGCGCTCGACGAATTTGTTATGTACTTGGCTGCGCAGTACAACCGGTCAACGATCTTCCTTCACAACGCGGCATTTGGTGAGCTAGTCGGGGCTATCGGTGCAGCCAACAAAGTGATTCCGAACAGTGTTTCTGGCATAACTGAGATGCGTGGACACGTCCTAATAGTCTGTCACCAGGCGTTCTACTCTGCTGCTTCATGCATTGCCCGCGGAACACCGATGGATGCCGCGTCCGCGTCGCGGCGAACTCTTGAAGCCGCACGAACGGCCTTGGCAGTCAAGTTGGATGCTCGCAATGTGCTCTAAAGTGTTCTTACGGGACCTACGCAAAGACCTACTTCTTTTTGATTTCCTCACGACTGATGATCGTGTCCTGAAAGAAACCGACTTCCTTCTCCACGATAACCTTCTTATCTTCCGTTTCGGTGGTTTCGCGCCGCCAGTTTACGCCCTTTTCAGGATCGCGTTCGACCTTCACGCTTTTTTCCATGTGTATGGCCCTCTCAATACCAACTCGACGATGGCAGTATACCACCTCGGAATGTTGCTGTTTCGGATGCTGATTACCTGATGATGGCAAGCGGTGAACCTTGAAACATGGCTGCTTGCCTGGGTGACGAGTCAGACCGCGCCGAGAAACTCATTCAAAGACGAGGATAGACGGGACGGAGCGGCTGCACAGAAAGGGGCCGGCAGAGTCGGGAGATCGCAGCAACACCGTACACGTGCCAATCGTCCGATCATCCAGCATTGGGCGCGGGGGTGAGTGTAACTTAAGTGACCCCCGCGCCCGGCAAATTTCTTAACTCAACTCCTTCCGGTGCGCCCAAACCTTCTCGAACGCCGCCACATACTGATCCACCAACTCCGGCACCTCTTCATAGAACAGCGGCACGAACAAATGCGTATTGTTGATGTGATCGTCACCCGGCATCGACTTCGGAATCGGTGGCGGATGGTGCCACCACTTCGCTTCCGAGTAGATCGCGAACTTGTGCTGTTCGGGATACACCCACGTCGTCGCCCGCACGCCTTCCGCCTTCAGCGCTTTCACCAGTGCATCGCGCTTCATGCCGGCTTTCTTCTCGTCGAGCAGCAGCATGTTCGCGTAATAATAGACGCGCTTCTGGTCGGCGCGCTGGCGCGGCTCCATCAGCCCCGGCAGCGCCGTCAACCGATCGTTCAGCTTCCGGACCTGCGAAATCACCCGCGCATTCCGCTCGTCCAACGTCATCAACTGCTGCCGCGCCAACGCCGCGCCCATGGGATGGATGCGGAACTTCAGCCCGAAGCCTGTGCCGTCGTACTTCCGCACCGGACTATCGGCGGCGAACTTGGGCGGATCTTCGTAGTGGCCCAGCGCCGCGGCGCGTTCGAAATACTCGCGCGTCTGGTACATGCCCATGCCGCCTTCGATCGCCGGCATCACCTTGCTCGCCTGAAAGCTGTAGGCGCCGATCGCTCCCCACGTGCCCATGAACTTGCCCTGCATCGTTGCGCCGTGGGCGTGGGCCGCGTCTTCTAAAAGGATCAGTCCCTTCTCCTTCGCGAAATCGGAGATCTTGTCCATCTCGCAAGGCAGCCCCCACGAGTGCATCACGCACAGCGCTTTCGTATGCTTCGACAGTTTCTTCTTCGCATCGTCCAGATCGAAGCAAGCGGTCTTCGGGTCGATATCCACGAACACCGGCACGTACCCAAAGAACCGCATCGGCGCCGCGGTCGCGAAAAACGTGTACGACGGGACCAGGATCTCGCTGCCGGGCGGCAGGTCCAACGCGAAGAACATCGACGTCAGCGCGCTGGTGCCGTTGCAGTGCGTCTTGCAATAGGGCGTCTTCGTGTACGCCTTCCACTCTTTCTCAAGCTGCGGAGCCTCATCGTAGAACGTGTTCTTATCGATGACGGCGTGGAGCGCTTCTTTCTCCTTTACCCCGTACCGCGGCCACTTCGTGATGTAGGTGTGCCGGTTGGCGGGGAACGTCACCGTGGCAGCGCCGCCGCTCATCGCCAGTGGCGTCGCCGCATGGGCCGCGAATGAGGCGGCTGCCAGCGCGCCCCCACTCGCCTTTACAAACGTCCGCCGGGTCGAGTCCGGCTTTGGAGTATTCATTACCAGGACCTCCTGCCGCCGGGTCTGGCGGCGCGTTAATCGCTCGCCGCGTTATGGTTTCACGCTGATCAAATCGGTCAGTGTCTTCCCGTTTCGCGAAACGCGCGACAGTGTGTACACTCGGCCGTCTTTGCCGACGGCGATGGAATTCACGTACGCGGGCCGCTCGCCGTTTTCGAAAAAGATCGGGCCATGGTCCGTGTATTTGGAGTCGGGGATGTCATACGTGATGAGATGCAAATTCTCAACACCCTTGGCTTCCCCTTTGGCGGTACTGCTTTTGCCGGCGACGCGCTTCCCGTTTTCATACACGGGGCCGCCCGTCAGGTAGTACAACGTCCGGCCGTCGGCGCCGAGCGTAAAGCCCAGATACCCATAACTGAACTGGTCGAACATGCCGCTCCGCTGGGAAGGTTCAGAAGTAATGCGGTCTAGGACATCGATGCGGATATCGCGGGGGTCGAACCGGAACAGGTAGCCGGAGTTGCCATGAACGCCATAGAACAGCTTGTCGGCCGGGCGGTAAACCACCTGCCGCCAGTTGTACGCCATATGGCCCGCCGAGGTGATGTCGTAAAGACCGAAGTAGTCTTTCTTCAACTCGTCGGCCGATACGGTTTCGATGGCGTCTTTGTTGAAATCGTAGCGATGGATTGCTCCCTCGCCGCTGCTGAAGAAAACTGAGCCGTCGTCCGGATTGATGGCGAGCGAGCGGCAAATAGTGCGATACGTGTTCCCCTTGCCGTTCTCGCCCTTCTCGAAATACGAACCGAGCGTTTTCATTTCCTTCTTGGCAAGGTCGTAACGGATGAAATATCCGGTGGGCCAGCTCAACGCGTAAATACGGTTGCGCTGTGTGTCCATGTTCATGGTCAGGAAGCCTTCTTTGTGGGGTTCCACGCCGAGGTCCTCATACTTACCGGACTTCATGTCGAACGCGAGCAGATGCCCGCCCAGGTAAGCCTGCATGCCCGCCGGAGGAATGCCCATCTTTTCCATGCCGTCGATAATCGAGTAAAAACCGATATGAGTGGCGAAATAGAGCTTCCCGTTCGACTCGACAAACTGCACGTGGCTCTTACCCTGCGAGATGGCCTTCTTGTCCTTCTCGCCGCTGGCTTCCGTCAGGTCGCCCAAGTGCGCGATCTTGTCCGTCGCCGGATCGTAGGCGTACATCTGCCCGCCCACGTCGGGCTTCTCGGAGCACAGCACGTAGTAGATGCGGCCGTCTGACCCCGTGCCCATGCCGTTGTACGTGTCATGGGCGTTGGCAAAACCGGAATCGTGAATTTTCGCGATCAGTTTCTTTTCGGCGGGCGTCTTGGCGGGCGTCTGGGCGACGGCGCTGGTGGTCTTCGTTTCGGTTGGCGCGTTGGCACAGCTCATCGCAACCAATATGGCTGCTGCCGGAACCAATCGCAAGTGCGTTTGCACGTTGTTGTGACCTCCTTTTTATTCAGTCCCCTTGCCGCTCCCGTTGCGGCGGGCGAGCGCCACTCCCTGCGTCGTGACGTAATACTTCGCCAGCATGTAGGGCGTTTCCCATGCCGGCATCGTGGCGGGCGACTTCGCGTAACTCAGGAACTTTTGGGCCAGCACCGCGAAATGCGCTTCATGTCCAATGCGGAGCTTATCCGGAATATTGATCTGCAACTCCGCGCCTTTGTCGGTGGCGGTCAAACCGGGCCACTCGCCGCCGATCGCCTTCAGCTTCCGATCAAGCGCCGCGGCAATCCGCGCCTTATCCTCGGCTCTGTTCGGAACCACGAACACTTCGGGCCGGAAGTTCTCGGCCTTGCCCTGCCGCAGTTCCACCCGCGCCAGCGACCCGCGGAATATCGCGAGTTCCGTATCGCCGGTTCCCGGTGCCGCTTCGTAATCCCACTTCACGTCGAGTTTCACGTGCACGCCGCGCAACTTGTAGTTCACACGGTTATTGCAGAAGTAGTTGAGGCCATTCGGCTTCACCCATTCCGACAGCGAATCGGGGAACGGCTCGACCCCGGTCACCTTTTGGAACTGTGCCGGCGTCAGCACCGTCGGCCACCGCTCCCCGCTCAACATTTCGATGTCCTTGCGGTAGTCGATCGCCTGGTTCGGCGCCAGTGTCCACTGCACCAGGTCCACCACGTGCGTCCCCACGTCGGTCAAACCCTCGCCCTGCTGGCGTATATCGAAGAACCACGCCGGGCGCAGATTCGGATTGCCCGCCACCAGCTTCAGCAGAAAGTGGACGCTTTCCATATACACGCCCGGATTTTCGAGCGACCCTTTGAGGGCGGTCCCGAACACATCTTCGGTAATGACCAGTTCCTTTTGCAGCGCGCACGATACCTCATACCGCTGCGTCATGCCGTCGAACAGCGCCACCTGCTTCTCTTTGGCATGAGCGAGGGCGGCTTCGATCTTCGGCATGTCTTCGGGCTCGATAATCCACGGCTTGTCGCCCAGCACATGCATACCCAACTGCGCCGCCTGGTCGATCTTATCGATCTTGCCGCGATTGCGACCCGAGAATACGACAACCTGGCCCGGATGTTCGGCCACGAAGCGCTCCCAGTAGTCCGCTCCGGCATACACGCGTGTGCGCCACTGGGTGGGGTTGTCTTTCCTCGTGTTGAACCCGGCAATCCGGTTCAGGTGCGCCGTCAGATCCGTGCTCAAAGGCGCATAGACGAAGGCTTCCGGAGCCAGCTCCGGAAGCGCTTCTTTCTGAAACAACCCGGCATGAAAATGCCCCGGATCGACAGTCACGATCCGCCATTGCGCGGCGGCGGGAAGAGCCATTAGCAGTACCCCCACAATCGGGAAGCGCATGCCTTCAGGCCCTCATCAATGCGGCGGCATGCGCGTGTATCTTCCGCACTGCTTCGGCGATCTGGTCCATGTCGGAGCGTTCGCCGATCAGCATGTTCTGCGTCAGCCACACCGCCTCCGTGCAGAGTTTGTCGTTCTGCGGACAACGGCTGCGCTCTTCCCAACGCCCGATTTCCTTCTGGCTGTAAATCCGCTGGTAACCGCGCGTTTGGAGCGTGTGCTTGAGGAACGGCTCCTTGTTCAGCGGCCCGTAGCCCGGCGAGCACGGAATCCCTTCCGCCGACATCGCCTTCAAAAACTTACTACGGTCCAGTCCGCCGAACTTCTCCCTATCGTACCGGAACATGTACAGGTGATAGGCATTCCGCGTGCAGCCGTCGTACATCTTCGCGGGCATCACGCCCGGAATCTCTTTGAGCAGCGACGTCAAATAGGCTGCATTCTGTTCGCGCCGCTTCGACTGTTCTTCCAGTCGCGTCATCTGCGCCAGCAGCAATCCGCCCTGGAACTCCGTCATGCGCAGATTCGCGCCCCGGGCCACATAAGCGAAGTCGTAACCCGTGTTTTTCCGCCCGCGCGAGTTGTTGTGGAACGCGTACGCTTTCTCAAGCAGATCGTCGCTCTGCGTCAGAATCGCGCCGCCTTCGCCCGAGTTCAGGTTCTTCGACGCCTGGAACGAGAAGCATCCGGCCGCGCCCCACGTGCCGACCTTCTTGCCGCGCCATTCGCCCAAGTGCGCCTGGCAGGCATCTTCGAGAACGGGGATGTTCCGTTTCGCCGCGATCTTCAGAATGGCGTCCAAATCCGCCGAACTGCCGCCCAGGTGAACCGGCATGATGCACGTGGTCCGGTCCGTAATCGCCGCTTCGATCTTTTTCGCGTCAATCTGGAACGTCTCCGGGTCCGTATCCACAAACACCGGCATCGCGTTCATCATCAGCACCACGTTGATCGTCGCCACAAACGTGTAGGGCGGGACGATCACTTCGTCACCCGCGCCGACGCCTAGGGCGCCCAACGAAGTGATCAGCGCGCTGGTCCCGTTCGCCGTTGCGAGGCACCCTTTCGAACCGGTCAACTGCGCGTACTGCGCCTCAAACGCGGCGACATTCTTGCCGTTCCCGCGGAACCAGTTGCCGCTCAGCAGCGTGTTCCGCACCGAGTCTTCTTCGCGTTTATCGAATACCGGCCACTTCGGCCAGCCCTTCGTCCTCACCTTGTTCCCGCCGAGGACTGCGGGTTTTTCCACTGCGGCATGGGCGGCGGCGCCTCCGGCGGCGGTCGCTGCCATAAACGTACGGCGAGTCACTGAATCCATTTTCGGCATCTCCTTAGCTAGCTCTCTTTCCTGTGCAGCTTCACTCGATGACGAGCACCTCATATTCATCCACGCGCGGCACGGTCACCTCCGCCGCCCCCTCGGGCGTGCGCGTTACCTTCAGCTGCGCCGGACGCATTAGCGTTCGAACGGTTTTCGGGTTGACGCCGGCATCGAACCGGACCTTCAGGTCCCGTAATGGAACAATAGCACCAATCGGCCGCGTCATTTCGCCCGTGAAGTTCACAACGTGAAGCATTCTCCGTCTACCATTCTCCTGCGAACGCCACGTCAACTCCACCGAGGTGGGGGCGTTCCCAAGACTCACCGGCGGCGTCGAGTACTGCCGGGCGGCGTTGTAGACAAGCGACATCAACTCCGGCGTGTGGAATTGGGCAATGGCCGCGCCGAAATCGCCGGAGATGTAGACCGCCGTTCCCTTGCCCACCCGGTTCACCAGCAAAGCCGGATCTTCCGACACCGGCGGCACACCGTCGTACCGGCCTTTCAGCGGCACCGTGTACATCCACAGCGGCTTCGCGGTCGTGGCCTTCGTCATCACCCGGTAGTGCGACGTGGGGACCAGTTCGCGCCCGATCCCGTTCGTCAACCGGTCCTTCGCCACCGGCTTCATAAAGTCCCACTGCGTCGGACCAATAATCCTGTTCGCCGAATGGACACCAAACACATCCGCCAGCGCGAAGTCCGGTCGATGAACACCCGTATCGTCGTAATGCGACGTTTCGAATGTCGCAACCAGATTGCCGCCCTGCTCGACATACTGGCGCAGCCGCGCGGCGGTTTTGTCGTTCATGCACGCCACATTCGGCAGAAAAATCGCCTGATACCGCGCGAGCGGTTCGCTTTCAAGCGACGTATCGTCCAAAACATCGAACGGCGCCTGCGACCGTACCAGCGCGTCCGCCATCCCGTTGAACTCGGCATCCAGATTCCCCACCGCGCTCCGGTTCGGAATCTTGTTGATATCGATCATCTGCGCGTCCGCCCCGGCGTAGAAGTTCGCGGTAGTGTCCGACCAGACAATCGCCACCCGGGCCTCTGACTTCGTCTTCCGGTAATACGCCGCGTTCTTCTCCACAAACCGGTTCATCTCGGTCAGCGTCGCCATCTCCGGCTGATCGAACTCAAACGGCGTGATCCCCATCCAAACGCTGGCGGCATTGGCGATCGTATCGGCATAGAGCAACCGCAACTCCGGCGCCGGCAGCAGCGAAAACGTCCACGGCTTGTGACTTGCCGCCGAAAAGATCACCGTCGGCTTGCCGCCCGCCTGCGTCTCGAGCAACCGCGCCGTCAACCCCGGCTTCCATAGCGGCGTCCGCGTCAGGTCGCCCGAAATGAACCCGCCCTCGCTGCCGAGTATGTCCTGCTCTTTCACCAGCACCCGGTTCAGCCGTGCCGTCGCCCAATTGCCTCCGCGCACGCCGCCGTTCATATATAAGGCTGCGTTCGGATTGGCTTTCTTCAGCACCGCCTGCGTGTCCCGCAGAAAATCGGTGAGACTATCGGCCTGAAACTGGATCAGGTCGCGAAACTCTTTCCCCTGCCGTACAGCCTTCGACGGCAGCGGCCGCCCATACTTCGCCTGAAACTTCGCCTGGCAGTACTTGCAGTAACAAGACTCCGCCCGGTAAATCGGGCCATCGTAGAAAATCCCATCGACGCCATAATCGGCCAAATCTTTAACAATCTGGAAGCACCACTTCCGCCAAGGCGTGTTCACGCACATGTCCGTCCCCGTCTCATACACCCCATCGACGGGTTTCCCATCTTCCCGGATCTGCCGCCAATCCGGATGTTCCAAGGCAAACGCGGTCGTGTACCAGTGGACATTAAAATAGATCAGGATGCGAATGCCGTTTTTCTTTGCCTCCGGCACGTATCGTCTCAAATAGTCCGGCATATTCGCCGGCGCCACCGTCGATCGAAAGTAGAAATACTTGTCATCCAACCCGGCCGGCATCCCCATCGCATCCAGATGCTCAGCGTTATACCCCAGCGCCGCCTTCTGCTTCGCCAGCACCGCCGGATCGCGGTAATCCACCCGCGTGATCGAGGTGGTCAGGTCCAGGATGCGCAATGGATCGGCAACCCACCAAGGCTCCGCGGCGGCAACAGGGATAGCGATACCCAGCCAAACTAACGATAGACGCATCTGCCCGCGGATCTAAGCACGTAACCGGCCACTCTATAAGCTCTTTAAATCCTTTTACGTGCCCCCCAACGCGCTTTTTCACCCAGCGTTAATTAGCCCTGTTGCGATCCTGCCCATCTTAAAGTTTCTTCGGCCACTTCTGCCGTCCATGGAACACGGCTATCACTTCCAAGCCGTCCCTCCCGAATCCGGTACGGAATCACGTAGGGCGTCTCCGGAACCACCAGTTCGCGCGTACCCACCACCCGACCTGGCCGGCCATCTCAGGTTGCGCCTCCAGCAGATCCACCGCGCCAAGAATCCGCTTCGCCACAAGCGCGGCACTCCGCTCGGAATCCCTTGCGATGTATTCCCGGAGCGCGGTCAGGTGCTGGATCGCCCGTCGTGACCACACCACCTTCATCGTGGAGCCTTGGTCTCGCCCTTCTTGCCCCACGACTTCAGCCAGTCTGATACCTTATCGTTCGAAACTGACTTCCCGGAATCGAGTTCCGCCATGCCCACGCGAATCTCCCCCAGTTGCCACTCTTCGGATTCGACGTAAGCGGCTATCGCCTCCGCGGCCAGAAAAGACTTCGAACGGCGTGCCCGTTTTGACAGTGCGTCCAAGCGCCTCTTTGTTTCTGAGTCGATACGAATGGAAAGGGTCTCTGTCATCGGTTGTGCTCGCCTGTATACATCATCGCCCGAAACGGAGGGGGAGCGTCAGCGACCCGGGGGTGCGCGACGTAGAAATGGACATCGGTTCTATCCACCCACCAAACAAATCGAAAAGGACCGCCATTCGCGCGGTCCTTTTTTTTCGCACTACCTCCGGTCGGAAGCCCGACCCGTCGGCGTTAATCCGCGTTAATCGGCGGCCGATTCAAAAAATTTCGCAAAAAGGAGCACGACCGAACTCATCGCGTTCCGCCGCCTCATCACGGCTAACTGGCAAATCGAAAAATGCCGCCAACGCGAAGCCCTCCTCATCGCCGAAGAACCAAATGAGCGAAACGAAGCCAATTTAGACAAGGTCCGCTGCTACTACCAGCGATGGGAAGGGGCCTACAACTCTGCCTTCCGTCGACTTGTCCGGGGCATCGATTCGGTAGACGGCGCTTGCCGTAGCGCGAGGAGTAGACTGATTCCGTGATGGGACGATAAGACCGCCTTCTACACGAGTCGAAGCAACGTATCAACCCAGGAGGGGAATATGTTTTCTGTTAGATTCTGCACGATCTTGATTTGTCTTGGGCTCATCCCCGCGCAGGGGGCAACCGCACAGCAGCTAAGTTATGCCTCGAATTCCGATGACTATGCCGCTTACGGCGTTGAAATTAAATACCCGTCTAGCAAAGATTTCGCGGCTTCCGTCCAATCGCTCATCGGTCCGGAGAATCTCGGGCGATTACGATACCTGCTCCAGTTCTGTCTTTTGTTGAAGAACAATGGCTCCAAAGAGATCATGATGACTACACTGCGATTCCAGTCAACTCGGGGTGATGAGCCGCCTGCGCACCAGGTCATCCAACTGAATGGCGGGACCGCTTCCGATGGCACTCAGAAAAATATAACGCCCGGATCCACTTATATACTGGGGCCAACCACGCTGGTCACGCGGGCGATGGCTGTCGCCATGACGCGAGCCATGCCGTCAGCCGAGGCCACGCCCACCATCACCGATGTGGCGAATCGGTTTCAAACCTTCGACAAGAGCGCGATGTCCCTGGATTCGATAGTTTTTTCCGACGGTACTGTCGTCGGGCCGGATCTTTTTGGCGTTGTTCACCAGAACGCGGAACAAACAAGAGCGAAGCGCGATGTGCTACAGCTTGCGAAGACTCTATGGGACGATCCTCCGGCGCTCGAAACGGCTCTGCGGCCCCTGGCTAACCTGTCACGGGGTGGCGACGTTACGGCTGGAGTCAGGCAGCACTATCGCATTACCCAGCGGGCTATGGCTGAGTTTGTCTTGTTCCGAAGGACCAATAGCCCAAGCTTGTCTTTCGAAACGGTAGAGAAGTCAGTGCCGCTTGGCCCGGCTTATCAAAGGGCGAGCGGAAGGTAGCAATTCGCGCCGCCGCCGTGCCGCTTTCGCCAGCGCGGCATTCGGTGCGGGTGGATCGAGGAGCGCTTCGGCAAGAATCCTTTGAGATTCGACTGACAGTCGGACGATTTCGTTCGCTTCTATAGTCCGCAACGCCGCTTCCAGAGCGGCCGTGACGACGAAATCAGTAAGCGTGCGCCCCTCAATTTCGGCTGCGCGCTTCAGCAAAGAGCTAACCTCTGCCGGTAAGCGCGCTTCAAGACGAGCTACGTTTGGCCTGCTCACTCCATCAGTAGGACGTGAACTTCACGTGCACCCTTAGTTTGGCTAGTTGTTTTTGTTAGCGCATTTGCCAATATTAACCAACTAGGTTAATCTGAATTGTATCGATGGAGAAGCGGACGCCGCATTGCAGGCTGGCCCTGATGAAGAGCCTGGTTGCGGCGGGCAAGGTCCGGGCGACGGTTTCGGCACTTTCCGGCGGGGCGGCGCTGGGCTTCGGCTTCGAAGAGATAGTTGCTATAGTTGCGGCGCTTACGCCGCGCGATTTCTACAAGAGCATGACAACGCACTCAGACCATCGCGTCTGGCAGGATGTGTATCGCCCGAGAACGCCGGCGGGCGATGTTTACGTGAAGCTGACGGTTATCGACGATGTGCTGATCGTGTCATTTAAGGAACTCTGAGGAAAGGGAGCGATGTCATGAAATGCCCATCGTGCGGTGCGGGGAAGTTGGTGCGGGACACGCGCGATATTCCTTACAGCTACAAAGGTGAAGCAACGACGATTTCGGCGGTGCGTGGCGAGTTCTGTCCGGCGTGCGGCGAAAATGTGCTGGGAGCGGCGGAAGCGAGACGGGTGAGCGGGGCGATGCTGGAGTTCAATAAGCAGGTGAACGCGGCCATTGTTGATCCCGGTTTCATCGCGCGCGTCCGCAAGAAGCTTGCGCTCGATCAGAGGCAAGCAGCGGCGATCTTCGGCGGGGGTCCCAATGCATTTTCGCGTTACGAGAATGGCAAGACCAAACCTCCGCTCGCGCTCGTGAAATTGCTGATGCTACTTGACCGTCACCCCGACCTGCTGGATGAGGTCCACTCCGGGCAATAGGGCTTTGTGCGGCATTGGGTTGACCACGCCCGGTCAGCGGGTGTGGCGCTTCGCTTGACAGACTCGACGAAATAGGTTACAACTTGTAACGTTACTATGCGTAACGTTCTCCGCGCCCGACCACGTAAGAAACCCCTCAGCGAACTCGAGTCCCTTGTCATGCGTTTCCTCTGGGCCCACGGTCCCTCCACTTCCGACCAGATTCGTGAGGGCCTCGCGGCGGCGCATCCGATGAAGGACGCCACGGCGCGTACGATCCTGCGCCGGCTCGAGGAAAAAGGCTACGTGACGCACGACCTGGACGGTCGCACGTTCGTTTACCGCGGTGTGGAGCGCCCCGAGAACGTCGCCGCGGGCGCGATTCGACAATTGCTCGACCGGTTTTGCGGCGGGTCGGTGGAACAACTGCTCGTCGGGATGGTGGACCAGGAGGTGATCACGCCCGGCGAACTCGCGGACCTTGCGGCTAAGATCCAACAACAACGAAAGCAGAAAGGTGGTTTGTCATGATGGCACTCGACGCGCTGATTCGTCCGGCGCTGGAACTATTGGCGTCGGCCTCGATCCGTGCGCTTTGTTTGGCGCTCCTGGTGGCCCTGCTGATCGTGGTGTTCCGGCTGCGGACCGCGCCTCTACAGCACGCGCTGTGGACCGTGGTGCTGGCGTTCATGCTCCTATTCCCGGTAACCGCGTACTTCCTGCCGCCCCTGCGTATTCCCGTTCCGCTACCTCAACTTGGAGCGGTGACAAGACTTTCGAAGCCGGTGGTTCGCGCCCGGCCGATTGTGATTGACGCGGCCAGGGGGACTGTTTCCGATCCGGGGGCCAAGCCCGCGGCCGCGGCATCTTCGAGTAGCTGGCTGCGTGGCCTCGCGGTCATCTATTTAAGCGGTGTCCTCTTCTCTTTGCTCCGTCTGGCACTTGGGATTCTTCTCGCTCACCGCCTCATTGCACGCAGCGCCTCATTGCGGGACACACCGGCCAATCAGACGCTCCAGGACATTGCCACCGAGTATCCGCTGCCGGGACTGTATGAATCCGCTGAGGTGGCCGTCCCGGTCGTGGTGAGCGGCGACCAGCCTGCGATCGTCCTTCCTATTCAGTGGACCTCTTGGGACGAGTGGAACCTGCGGGCGGTGCTGGCGCATGAGCTCGCCCATGTCCGCCGCGGCGACTCTACCGTCGTCTCCATCGCCGCTTTGAACCGGTGCCTCTTCTGGTTCCACCCGCTGGCGTGGTGGCTTGAGAAACGCCTGGCCGCGCTCGCCGAGTCTGCCAGCGACGATGCCGCCATCCGAGCCACAGGCGACCGCAGCCGGTACGCCGAGCTTCTGCTCGAAATTTCCGTCGCGGCCGCGGGCCGGCGATTGCTGCCGGGGCCCATCGCACACCTTTCGATGGCGGGAACGACGCCCATGGGCAGCCGCATCCACCGCGTTCTCGACAGTTCCCGAACCTCCACCGGGCTGCTCTCCCGCCGCTCGTGGATGTTCCTTATCGGTTGCGCATTCCCGGTTCTCGCCACGTTCGCCGTTGCCCAGGTGGGCCAAACCGTTCCGACGCCGATCTCGCCGGCGCTGGCGGACGTGCCCACGGAATGGAACTGGGTTGTGGACGGCCATCGAACGTCCGCTGCGGACGCCGAACGTCTCGAACAGCAACTGGCCGTCAACCCCCACGAAGTGAATGCCCGCGCCAGGCTCATCGCTCATTACCTTTACAACGCGCAGCCGGAGCCGCTCACCAAACACGTCCTCTGGGTAATCGAGAACCGTCCCGATACCGCGCTCGCCGGCTCCGACCCGATTTGGAGTTACCCCCGGCCCGACCCGAGCTTTGAACGGAAGCGCGAACTCTGGTTAGCGCAAGCCGCCCGGTTCCCGTCGAACCCACAGGTGCTCGCGAACGCGGCCCGGTTCCTCTCCTACTCCGACCAGTCTGCCGCCGAGCGATTGTTCCAACAGGCCCTCACGCTACAACCCGGCAACCGCATGTACAGCCGCCGCCTGGCTCAACTCTATTCCTCGTCGATCCAGGTAGCCGCTTACGTCCGGGTGGGCCTCCAACCGGCAGGGCCTTGGATCCGAGTGGAGGAACAGTTCGCGTTCAGCGCCGCCGACCGGTTGCGGCAGTCCTCTGACGGTGCGCTCGCCGGAGCGGTGGGCGCGGACCTGGCCGCCGTCATCGCCTACTCCACGGAAAGCAGAGCGAACCAGCAGAATCAGGTAGACGAGGCGCGCCGTCAGATCGCGACGGAAGCCGAAGCGCTGCTCGGCCGCGCCCAGTCCCTGCAGCCGGAAAATCCGCAATGGGAAGCCGCGCTGAAGCTGCTGCACAATCCTCCGCGGGCCGCTCAACCGGCAACGGCCCCGGTCGACGGTGCACCCGGATCCTCCAATGCGCGGATCCGCGTTTCCGCGAAAGACCAGGCCAATCAGCTAATCGAAAGCCCCGCTCCCGAATACCCGGCGTTGGCCCGCCAGGCCAGGATCCAAGGCACGGTTCGGCTGAGCGTCGTGATTGGAACCGACGGCCGCATCCGCACGGCGCAACTGATCGCCGGGCACCCCATGCTGGCGCCGGCGGCGCTCGAGGCGATCAAGCACTGGTCGTACAAGCCCGCGCTCGCCGATGGGCGCCTGACGGAGGTCGAGACACAGGTGGATGTGAACTTCACTTTGCACCCTTAGTTTGGCGAGGTGTTTGGCTAACTGGCCTTGGGCTAGCCCTCCCGCCGGCTAGGGCCGGATGCCACCCTCGCACCTCCCCGGAAACGGAACCGCAACCGTCACGGCGCGGGCCTGAGAAAAATCCCCTGCAAGCGATCCGAGGGTGCATTCGGGGCTCTGTAAGTCATCACAAACAAGCACCCAATGCCGTAACCGAACCACGGCGCGTGAGCCCGTGGTCCTTATCGCCCTCGAAGAATCCGTGCGGAACGAACCCAATTACGACCCCAATTGGCGACCCCACTTACGACAGGGCTAAACGTTAATTAAGATTGCGCTTCGGGCGGTTCGGTGCGCCGGCCGGGTCGCTGACGCTCCCGCTCCGTTACAGCAACGAGCGAGTTGACCACCGAAAATTGGCGGTTGTATCGTAGCTCATGGCTTTTCGCTATCTTGTAGCGCTGGGTTTGGGGCTGGCCGCTGGTTTACTCGGCCAGAAGTTGAAACCGTCGAACGGGCAACCAAACGGGCGTGTGACCATCGTCCAGCCAGGGGCGGTGGGGAAACCGGTGAAGGTGTTGTCCGCGGCCGAGGCGACCAAGGCCGGGCGGCTTCCGACCGACGCCGATGTCCTGTTTATGCAGGGGATGATCCATCATCATGCCCAAGCCGTGGAAATGGTGGATTTGCTGCGGACGCGCGGGCTCAGGAAGGATCTGCAGGCGTTTGGGGAGCGGATCACGATTTCGCAGAGCGATGAAATCGACTATATGAAACGCTGGCTGGAGCATTACGGCAAGCCGGCCGCTCCAGCGCACGATCATGCCGCACATAGCGCGGCGGCGCAGGGTGCGGGAGCGGCCATGGCGCCGATGCCACTGATGCCGGGCATGCTGACACCGCAGCAGATGGCGGAACTGGCCGCGGCGCAAGGCGGCGCGTTCGACCGGTTGTTTCTCACGGGCATGATCCAGCATCACGATGGGGCGCTGGTGATGGTGAAGCAACTTCTCGAAACGCCAGGGGCCGGGCAAGATCCGGCGCTGTACGATTTCGCCACCGATATCGACAATACGCAGCGGGCCGAGATCGGCCTGATGCGCCGGATGCTGAACAACGAACCCGTGGAAGTTGGGAGCAAGTCGGCGGAAGAAAAGAAGGCCAAGGCTCCGGCGAAGGCTGCGGGCGTTTACGTAAACGCCCGCGCCGGCTCGAGCGATCCAAGGGTTGGGTTAAAAGCCGGTTTGAAAGATGCCGGCCAAGCGGCATTCGGACTTCAGTTCGTCGCAACGCTGCCGAAGCCGGCCGGCTTTGCACCCGGCGATGCGGTTACGCGGCAGGCTCCGGCCCCTCCCTCGCCTGGGCGCAAGGAGCGCCCGCGGGAGCCAAACTTGGAATTTGGGGCGGTGAACTCGGACCTGGCTTTCCACGGGAACCACCTGTTTGTGGGCAACTATAACGGGATCAACTTTTACGACATCGACAATCCGGGCAAGATCAAGCTGCGGACTTCCGTGCTGTGTCCCGGGGGGCAAGGCGACGTCTCTGTGTACGGGAACCTGCTGTTCATGTCGGCGGAGGCAATGAACGGGCGCATCGATTGCGGAACGGAGGGGATCGGGATTCCGGCGGGCTACAAGCCGCCGCCTCCTCCGGAGAAGGCGGAGGAGAAGAAAGACGGCAAGGCTTCAGACAAAGCTGCGGACAAAGCTGCGGACAAAGCTGCGGACAAAGCTCCGCCGCGGCCTCCGCCGCCGCCGAGTAAGGAGCGGTTCCGCGGTGTGCGTATCTTCGATATCAGCGACCTGTCGCGGCCTAGGCAGATAGCCGCCGTGCAGACCTGCCGGGGGTCGCACACGCACACGCTGGTGATAGATCGAAAGGACAAAGAGAACGTTTATATCTACGTTTCAGGAATCGGAGGCGTACGGCAGAAAGAGGAACTGGGCGAATGTTCCGGCGGGGAACCGGAGAAGAACCCGGCGACCGCGCTGTTCCGGATCGACATCATCCAGGTGCCGCTGGCGCATCCCGATCAGGCGAGGATCGTGAACAGCCCGCGGATTTTCGCCGATGACAAGAGCGGAGCGGCGAACGCCCTGTGGAAGGGCGGCTCGCACGGCGAAGGAACCCAGGAGACCTCCAAGACGGATAAGTGCCACGACATTACCGTCTATTCGGAACTGGGCCTGGCGGCCGGAGCGTGTTCCGGGAACGGCATTCTGCTCGAGATTTCCGATCCCGTCCATCCCAAGCGGATCGACGCCGTTACGGACCCGAACTTCGCCTTCTGGCATTCGGCGAGTTTCAACAACGACGGCACGAAGGTGCTGTTCACGGATGAATGGGGCGGCGGGGCGCAGCCGCGCTGCCGGGAGTCGGACCCCATGCACTGGGGCGCCGATGCGATCTTCACGCTGGAAAAGGGGAAGATGACGCTGGCCTCCTATTTCAAAATGCCGGCATCGCAGACTGAGACTGAAAATTGCGTCGCCCATAACGGATCGCTGATTCCGGTTCCCGGGCGGGACCTCATGGTGCAAGCCTGGTATCAGGGCGGGATTTCGATTCTGGATTTTACCGACGCTTCGCATCCGTTCGAGGTGGCGTACTTCGACCGCGGGCCGACGGACAGCAAGAAGAAGGGACTGGGCGGGCACTGGTCGGCTTACTGGTACAACGGGTATATCTATGGCGCGGAGATCGCGCGAGGCGTCGACGTATTGAAGCTGGTACCCACTCGGTTTCTGACGCAGAACGAGATCGATGCGGCGAACCAGGTCCATTTCGACGAACTAAATGTCCAGAACCAGCCGAAGATCGCCTGGCCTTCGAATTTCATCGTGGGCCGGGCGTACGTGGATCAACTAGAGCGGAGCGCGGCCCTGAGCGCCGAACGTACGGGAGCATTGCGGGCGTTGATGCAGGCGGCTGAAGGGCCGCGGCCGGACCGCAAGCGGCGGGGGGAACTGCTCACCTCGGCCGATAGCTTGGAGAAAGAGGCGGCGCAGGCGAAGAGCGCCGCAGACGGGCAACGTATGCGCGCGCTGGCGGCGATCTTCAAGGAGCGTTAACTATAGCTAGACAGGGCGCTCGCGCATGTAACGCCTCACTCCCCAGAACATCAGGACGCTAAACGACGCGTAGATGACTGAGGTCGCGCTGAGACATGCACTCATTCCGTAAACCTGCGAGGCCCAGGCGATGGCGACCGGGGCCATGCCGCCGCCGAGCCAGCCGATGGAGTTCATCAAGCCGCAAGCCGTCGCGCGGCGCTCCGGAGGCACAACGTCATAGAGCGACGCCCAGATGTTGGAGTCGTAGAGACCCTTGAAGAAACCGAAGGCGGACATGGCGATTACTAGAACCGGCACGGAGAGGGTCCACCCGGTGAGAAAAAGAAACGGCACGCCCAGTAGCAGGCCAAGTCCCTGGGTGATCATGCGGCCGCCTGGATGTTTACGGACGAGTTTGTCGGCCAGAATGCCGCCGCCGATCACGCCGAGCACGGAAGCGATCTGCAGCCACGCGGTACCGTTCAACCCGGCCATGGAGAGGCTCATGTTGAACTTGCGGAACAGGAACGATGGCAGCCAGGTGAGGAAGATCATGGCCACAAAGTTCGCGCCAATGAACACGCCCATCAGGACGACGGCCATCGGCGTGCGGAAGATGGCCGCCACCGAGGGCCACACCGTTCCGCTCGACCAGTCGAGCGTGTGGGTTTCGACCGTTCCGGCCTCGGATTCGCCGCGCGCCGGTTCGCGCAGGAACACCAACAGCGCGAAGCCGAGCACGACGCCCAGGCTGCCGAACAGATAGAACCCGCTGCGCCAGCCGTAGTGCTGGCCCAGGAAGCCCGCCACCGTTCCACCCGCGATGGTTCCCGCGTACACGCTTGACTGGTGCAGCGCCAGCGCGCGTGAGCGTGTCTCTTTGCCGTGATAATCGCTCACCAGCGACATGGAGGCGGGGAAATAGAACGCTTCACCGAATCCTTCCAGCGCGCGGAACAGAACCAGGTGCCAGTACTGGGTGGAGATTGCCGTGGCCAGCGTGATGAGGGACCAGAAAATGAGGCCGCCCAGGATGAGCGTCTTGCGCGATACGCGGTCGCCGACGATCCCCGCCAGGGGAGCGGCCAACGCATACACCCACATGAACGACGCGCCGACTATACCCAACTGAACGTCGGTCAACCCCATCTCGGCTTTCAGCAGCGGAAACACCGAAAATATCGCCTGCCGGTCGGCATAGTTGAACAGGCATACAAACCACAGCATGCCCACAACAACCCATTTATAGCTGTTCTTGTTCACAGACCCTTACTGGCACGGCAGTGTAGCACGCCTGAACACCGCGGCGCCTCTCTCGTGCCTTTCCGGCGTGGTTACAATACCCAAAATGACTAAACGCGTGAAGGATGTCATGCGCACTCATGTCGTCACGGTTCGGCCGGACGACTCGGTTCGTCACGCACTGGGATTGATGAACACGCATCATGTCCGGCAACTGCCCGTGGTCGAGGCTGGATACCTTGTGGGCATTCTCACCGATCGCGATATTCGTCTACATGTCGAATTCATGGGCGATCGCGTGGAAACCGAGGGTGACTTCAACCGCGGTCTCGATGTCCTCGTAGAGGGCGTCATGACCATTGATGTCGACGTATTACACCCCGAGCAAACCCTGGATGATGCCGCCGCGCTGTTCATTCAGCAGAAGTTTGGCGGCGCGCCGGTGGTGGACCGGTCTGTAAGCCACAACGGGGAGGCGCCCGTCGTAGGTATCGTGACTTACATCGATTTGCTGGAAGAATTCCGCCGTCTCATGACAAAACATTAACATTTCTGCGTTTTACTGAAACGCAGTGAGATGTTCATACGTCCGAAACCACAGGATTGATAGGTTATTTTTGGGCGGGACTACGAAGTTTTCGCCAAAATAGCCGATCAGAGAAGTGGGGAGGTAGAAATGACGCGTAGGAGACGGCAACGTCGCGCACTGCAGCGCAAACGGAATCTTCGGCGCCGCGCGGTGCGATAGGCGGCCTAGCCGCAAAAAGGCGGAGCGAGCACAATGGGGGGTGCTCATCCGGATGAATTAGGTAAAACTAAGAGAGTGCGAGCCTCGTTGAGGACTTGGTGTCTGTGTGTGTGCGCGGCGCTTGGCGCGGCCGGCCTGGGCATCGCTCAGATTCCGGTCATCAACAAGCCGGCGGCGCCCGCCGAGCCCGCCGTGGTCGATCCGCTCGGACGTATCACTCCCCGCGGAACAGTGGTGGGGTTCCTGCAAGCGGCACAGAGCGGGCGCTACGGCGAGGCGGCGCGATACCTTCAACTGTCCCCGGCTCAACCAGAGAACGCCTCCCGGTTAGCGCGCGAACTGAAGACGATCATGGACGACGGGTATTTCACATCGCTCGATTCGCTCAGTACGCGGCCGGAGGGGTCGTTTGACGACGGATTGCCCGCCAACATGGAGCGCGCGGGAACAATCCACGCCACCACACCGCTCGATCTGGTTCTGGTCCGCACACAGGATTCGCAAGCAGGGCAGATCTGGCTGATCTCGTCGGAAACGCTACGGTTGGTGCCGCAGACGTACCGGAATGTCGGCGCGGTGTGGGTGGAGCAGTGGCTGCCGGAGTGGATGGCGGAACGCGAAATCGTCGGCGTTTCCATTTGGAAATGGCTGGCGGTGATCGTGTTGTTTCCACTGCTGGCCGGCGTGGCGTGGCTACTCATCGAGTTGCTGCGTGTGCCCGGGCGGATTTGGGGACGCCGGAACGGCCATCCGGTGGTGGCCGACACGTGGCGGACATCGGCGAAAGGCCCGGCGATCCTGCTGCTCGCGATGGTGCTGCACCGGGTGGCGATTTCGCTGCTCGGCGTACCGGTGCTCTACCGCTACTACTACGGGCTGGTGATCTGGATCTCGGTGCTGCTGGTGCTGGCGTGGCTCGCCTGGCGGCTGATCGATCGTGGATCGCGGCTGGCGTTGCAGCGCTATCAGCAGGAGGCGCTCCCCGTAGCGACATCGCTGCTGATGCTGGGGCGCCGCATTCTGAAAGTCCTGGTAATTCTGGTGGCCGCCGGCGGCGTGCTCTCGGTGTTGGGCTTCGAGATGAAAACCCTGCTGGCCGGCGTCGGAATCGGCGGTATCGCGGTGGCGCTGGCGGCACAGAAGACGCTCGAAAACGTCTTCGGTGGACTCTCGCTGCTGGGCGACCGTGTGATGCACATCGGCGACGCCATCACCATCGACGGCAAGGTAGGCATTGTCGAAGACATCGGCTTGCGATCGACACGGCTCCGCACGCTCGACCGCGCGGAGCTTTCCGTACCCAACGGCGCGCTATCGCAAGTGAACCTCGAAAACCTGTCGCGGCGCGATAAGTTTTTCTTCAATCCCACACTGCTGTTGCGGATGGAGACAACCACCGACCAGTTACTGTATGTGCTGGCCGAGTTCCGGCGCTTGCTCTATCAGCACTCGAAGGTAGAACGCGAAACGGTCCGCGTGCGCCTGATTGGGTTCGATGCGAGCGGTTTCCGCGTGGAGTTCTTCAGTTACATCCTGACGCGCGACTTCAACGAGTTCGCGGCCATTCGTGAGGACCTGCTGATCCGCTGCCTCCAAATCATGGAAGAAGCGGGCACGGGCATGGCGTATCCTTCGCAGACGTTGTATTTGTCGAAAGACAGCGTGGCCGATCCCGCGCGCTCCGGCGAGTTGCAGCAGCGCGCGGCCGAGGTGCAGAAGCGGGTGGCCGAGTGGAAAGATCAGGGCGCGCTCCCGTTCCCCGATTTCAAGCCCGAAGATATTGAGCGGATGCGCGGGACGATCGTATACCCGCCGGACACCTCAGCGGTTCGCGGTAAAGACGGCGCCGCCTAGTCCTCGGTTGGAATCCGCATTGCAAATTCCCAGGCGGGAAGGTGCGATGCGGCTATCTATATTGCTGGCTTTGGTGGCAATGGCCACTCCGCTCGACGCAGCGCGGGTGGCTCGGGCTAAGCCTCGCAACGCGGCTAAACATAGCCAGCCACAGAACATACAAGCCTTTATCGCCAAGGTGAACGACGCGGCGACGGTGGCAGATGTGGGTCCGCATAGCCGTGGAGCGGCTGTGTTGCGGGCGCAGATCCTGCTTGATCGTGTCAACTTTTCAGTGGGAGAAATCGACGGCGGCGCGGGGCCGGTGACCGAGCGTGCGGTGGCGGCGTTTCAGCGCAGCCGTAATTTGCGGCCTACAGGCACAGTAGACGCCGGCACTTGGAAAGCGCTCAATGAGAAATCCGCGCCCGCGCTGACAGACTACACCATAGCCGAAGAGGACGTCGCTGGACCTTTCGAGAAGACGCCCGAAGACATGATGGAGAAGGCGCAATTGAAGTCGCTGGGGTACGAGTCAGCCGCTGAACTGCTGGGCGAGAAGTTCCATGTGAGCCCACGATTGCTGGTGCGGTTGAATCCACACAAATCGCTCGACAAAGCCGGTGAGGCTATTCTCGTTCCGAACGTCGAAATCGGGCAGGAGAAGCACCCGGCCGCGAAGCTCGAAATCGTGAAAGCCGACCGGATGTTATTTGCTTACAACGCCGAGGGGCAGTTACTCGCGGCTTATCCGGTCACTTATGGAACCGATGAGCACGATCCGCTGCCGCTCGGGACGTGGAAGGTGACCGGGGTGTTCCCCAATCCAGTCTTCCAGTACAATCCGGCGCTGTTCTGGGATGCCGATCCAACCCACGCGAAGGCGAAGATTGCGCCGGGTCGAATAACCCCGTGGGCGTCGTTTGGATCGACTTATCGAAAGATCACTACGGCATCCATGGGACACCCGAGCCTTCCACCATCGGCAAGACCGAGTCGCACGGGTGTGTGCGGCTGACGAACTGGGATGCCCTGGAGTTGTCGCACATGGTGAAAAAGGGCGTGGACGTCCTGATGCGGGAGTAACTTATCATGCGAAAAATCGTCTTAGCCTCTGCGATAGCGACTCTGGTAGGGCTTTCTGTAATCGTGTTGCTCGTCAATGCCTACACCGAGGTGCGCGGCCGGCGCGTGAGCCTGTTGCCCGAGGTCCCGGCGGTTAGCGCTGCTCCGGTTCGCCATGGAGTGCTCGAGAGCGTTGGGCTGCCGATTGCCGGGCTGACCGCGAAGGACATTCTGGATACGTTTGAACAAGGCCGCGGCGAAGGCCGGAAACACGAAGCCACTGATATTCTGGCGCCCATGGGAACGCCGGTTATGGCGGTGGCCGATGGGGTGATCAAAAAGCTGTTTCTCAGCAAGCCGGGCGGGATCACTGTTTATCAGTACGATCCTAGTGAAACTTACTGCTTCTATTACGCACACCTGAATGGTTACGTAGAGGGCCTGGCGGAGGGGCAAAGGGTGAAGAAAGGCGAGGTGATCGGATACGTAGGCGTTTCGGGCAACGCGCCCAAGAACACCCCTCACCTGCATTTCGCCGTGTTCCGGTTGGGCGAAGAGAAGCTTTGGTACAAGGATCTCGACCCGGTGAATCCGTATCCCTACCTCCAGGATGCGCTCGGCAGGCAGTAGCCCCGCCCGTTATCCTGAAACTTCACCCAACGATGGCATCGAATGATTCGCTCGACCTGAAGACCGCGCGGCGGCTGCTCAACACCACGGAAGATCTGCACGCCAAAGGCTGGTATCACAGCCTGGCGCTGCCCGACGGCAGCGTCATCCAAGGTACGCAATCGCTGGAACGGCTGGAGCGGCGCCTGGCCGCGCTGCCTATTCCGCTGGACCTTCGCGGCAAGCGTGTGCTCGATATCGGCGCGTGGGACGGCTGGTTCAGCTTCGCCATGGAGCGGCGCGGCGCTGAGGTGCTGGCGGTCGACTGCGTCGAAATCGAGAACTTCCGCTACGCCCACCGCAAGCTTGGTTCCAAGGTCGACTACCGGATCATGGACATCTACGACATCACGCCCGAACGCGTCGGGCGGTTCGATATTGTCCTGTGCCTGGGCGTCATCTACCACTTGAAACATCCCCTGCTCGCCATCGAACGCGTTTGCGATCTCACCCGCGGCCTCGCCATCATCGAGTCGTTCGTGGCCGACGAGAACCACACGCACACCGAATACCCGTGGATGGAATTCTACGAATCGGACGAGTTAGGCGGACAGGCGGACAACTGGAGCGGACCGAACGAGGAGTGCTTCCTTGCCTTCTGCCGCACCGCCGGATTCGCGCGCGTGACGATGCTCGAACACACCACCGACCATCGTATGTCGATCGCCTGCTACCGCCGTTGGGAGCCCGCCGATTCCTCCACTGCGCCCGCCCCCACCCTGCAACTCGCGCTCCACAGCCAGAACAACGGCATCAACTTCAGCACGCGCCACGACGAGTATGTCTCCGCGTGGCTCCTTTCCAGCCGTCACGATCTCAATCGCGACAACGTGTATCCCGAAATCTGCGGCTATGGTGTCCGGCCGATCTACGTCGCGCTGGTCGGCGAAAATCGCTGGCAAATCAATTTCAAGCTCCCGCCGGGGCTCCCGGCCGGTTGGCAGGACCTTCGCGTTCGCCTCAACGACACGCCCTTCTCAAACCCCGTCGCGCTTGCGGTCGACGTGCCGGCCACCGCGTCGAACCTGCACCTCAAAAGCGCCTGCGACGGCGTCGACTGGACAACCGGCCGGGTCCTCTACGAGCACGGCCGGGTAACTTTGTGGGTTTCGGGCCTGCCTGCAAACGCCGACCTTCATAACGTTCGTGTCTATCTGGGTGCGGCGCGTTTGACGCCCGACTATCTGCAGCCCGAGCCCGATCGCGAAGGCTACCGCCAAATCAACGCGCGGTTCCCACGCACGCTCGAACCGGGTGCGGCGGACCTCACGGTCTGCCTCGGCGAAACCGGGTCGAATCATTTCCCGATGGTTGTCGCCGGCTGAGCGGCGGCGGCCACCCGCAGCCGTTGCACCTTGAGGACGGCCGGTTCGGCCACTTTCATTGACTGGTGCGGATCGCTTTTGACGATACCGGCGGTGTAGTACCCCTTGTGCCCGGGCCTGGCGAGTTCCGCGATCGGGAACCAGTTGCCGCCCGAGACGTTGGGGTCGACCGTCATCGCCGGAACTATCTGTTTGCCGTCACGCGGGTCTACCACGCGCACGCGGAACTTCCACCGTTTGTCCGTGTCCTTAAACAGCCACGTTTGATAGCGGTACATGCGGTGCTGCGGCACCGGGATTGCGCAGCCATGTACGCGCGTGAGCGGCGGCGGGCCGGTGGCGCCGTTTTCATAGAGCGGCTTGCCGCCATTGCGCTCGGTGCGGCAGATCGACGGCTGATACCCACAGTTCGAGTTAGTCGACCAGTAGAAGACAAGCCGCGCCGGATAGTATTTGCCCGCGCCATCCCACCCCGGTGTCAGTTCGTAGTAGAAGCCATACTCCGCGCCGCCGAAATACAGCGGATTCTCGTGGAAGAAGACCGACTGCACCAGCATCGACCCTGGCTTGTAGGTGGGCGCGAGTTGTCCGCCGAACGATCCGGTGAACTCAAACCCACGGGCGGAGTTGTGGAGGGCGCTGCGCAGGTAGCGTCCGGGATTCCGCGGAATGCGGTGGCCGGAGCAATCGGCGCCGGCAGGCGCGTCCGGACAAACCGATGGCGCGGTGGGGTTGAAAGCCCAAGGCGGACCTTGGGGATAAACGGAGGTCGAGAGCGCGCCTTGCGCGCTGGCCGGATAGGGCAGTAAAACGCGTTGGGCCAGGGTGATCGGTTCCGTGATGCGCTCAGAGCCATCCTCCACATCTACCCGTACGCCCGGCAGCGCCGCCGTGAACGCATCGTGCCATTGAGCGGGCGCCGGTATCGGGCGCGGATCGGGCGCGCAGTTCTGGCCGAACGCCAGAATCGCCGGCCAGCAGAGATACGCGGCAAATTCTCGCACGGAGACCATCCTTGGCTAGGATACGTTAGCCGCTCTAACTGGCCAGCACTTCCAACGCCTGCGGACCGCAGATCCGCTCGACTTCCGCGACGAACTCTTTGTCGGGGCGGACCTTCGGTTCGACATCCATGACCAGCGAAAAGTCGCGCGGCTTCTCGAGCCGCAGGCGCACCTCAGCCTCGCCGCGTTTACGCTCGAACAGCTTCGTAAGTTCTGCCGCGAGGTCGCGTTCGGAACTCTTGCCGTTCAACATCACTTTGATCGAGATCAGGCGCGGCAACTGGATGCCGGCTTTCTCCAGCGGGACGGCTTCTTTGACGGAGATACGAGCCGGGGCGTTTTCTTCGGGCAAAGCCAGGCCGCGGATCAGCATCGCGCGATCCTCAACGAGTTCCGGGCTGATCTGATCGTAAACACTCGCGAAGGCCATGCATTCGGCGGCGCCGAACCAGTCTTCCAGTTGGAACGAAGCCCAGGGCTTGCCTTCTTTGTTGCGCCGTCGCTGGAGTCCGGTAATCACGCCGCAAATGGCGATTTCGGCGCCGCGTTCGAGGTTTTCGAGCTTCGACGAGTCGAACGTGGCAAGGTCGGCGACCTTCTCCCGGAATTCGTCCAACGGATGACCGGTGACATAAAAGCCGATCATTTCCTTTTCGCCGGACAGTTTCTCTTTGGGTGTCCAGTCGTTCACCTTCGGCAGCGGGACCTCCGGTGTCGTGTGGTCGTCAAAGCCGCCGAACAGGCCCGCCTGGCCGCTTTCGCGGTCGCGCGCGGCGCGCAGGCCGGCTTCCATGGCGGATTCAAGGACGGCGAACAGTTGGGCGCGATTGCCTTCGAGCGAATCCATTGCGCCGGCCTTGATAAGGCTTTCGAGAATGCGGCGATTCACCGCCGTCATGTCCACTTCTTCGCAGAACTGGGCGAGCGTCTTGAACTTACCGACGCGTTCGCGGGCGTTGACCATTGCTTCCACCGCGCCGACGCCGACGTTCTTAATCGCGCCCAGCCCGAATCGAATGGCGTCCTTGTCCGGGGTGAAGTGGAGCGAACTGGCGTTGACGTCGGGCGGCAGCACCTTGATGCCCATGTCGCGGCATTCGTTGATGTACTTCACCACCTTGGTGGTGTTGCCCGTTTCCGACGTGAGCAACGCGCTCATGAACTCGACGGGATAGTGGGCCTTGAGATAGGCCGTAATGTAGGCGAGATAGGCGTAAGCCGCGGAGTGCGACTTATTAAAGCCGTACTTGGCGAACTCGGCCATCAGGTCGAATATCTTCTCGGCCTTCTTGTCGGGAATGTTCTTTTCGCGCGCGCCTTTCAGGAACCGGATGCGCTGGGCGTCCATTTCCTCCTGCTTCTTTTTGCCCATGGCGCGGCGAAGCATGTCGGCTTCACCGAGCGAGTAACCGGCCACGCGGTTCGAAATCTGCATGACCTGTTCCTGGTAAACGATAACGCCGAACGTTTCCTCAAGGATCGGTTTGACTTCAGGAAGCTCGTAAGTAACCTGTTTGCGGCCGTGTTTGCGATCGATGTAATCGTCGATCATCTTCATCGGGCCGGGGCGGTAGAGCGCGTTCAACGCGATCAGGTCGGTAAGCTGATCGGGTTCGTACCGCCGCAAAATGTCCTTCATGCCGGCGGATTCAAACTGGAACACGCCGCTGGTATAGCCCTTCGAGAAGATCTGATAGGTTTTGGCGTCGTCGAGCGGAATCTCATCGATCGCGATCTTCTCGCCGCGATGCTTAAGGATCAGGTTTGAAGCGTCGTGAATGATGGTGAGCGTCGTCAGGCCCAGAAAGTCCATCTTCAACAGGTTGAGTTTTTCCAAACCCATCATGTCGAATTGGGTCACAACTTCGTCGCGGTTCGTCTTGTAGAGCGGAACGAGTTCTTTGAGCGGTGTGGATGAGATGACAACGCCCGCCGCGTGCATGCCGGCGTTGCGCGCCATGCCTTCCAAGCGCGTGGCGATCGAGAGAAGCTGATCGATCTTTTCGTCCTTCTTCCGAAGTTCGTTGAAGGTCGGTTCGAGTTCGAAGGCTTCCTTTAGCTTGATATTGAGCGGCTGGGCGGGAACGAGCTTGGTCAGCTTTTCCACTTCGCCAAAGCTCATATCGAGTACGCGGCCCACGTCTTTGATCGCGGCGCGCGCGGCCAGTGTGCCGAACGTGATGATCTGCGCCACGTAATCGCGGCCGTATTTCTCGGTGACGTACTGAATGACTTCGCCGCGGCGATTGGTGCAGAAGTCGATGTCGATATCGGGCATCGAGATGCGTTCGGGATTCAGAAAGCGCTCAAACAGCAGATCGTACTGCAGCGGATCGACATCGGTGATGCCCATCGCGTAGGCCACCAGCGATCCGGCCGCCGAACCACGGCCGGGTCCGACGGGAATGCCCTTCGATTTGGCGTGGCGGATGAAGTCCCAAACGATCAGGAAGTATCCGGAGAACTTCATGTGCTGGATCATCCGGATTTCGTTTTCGAGCCGCTCGCCGTATTCCTCCATGCGGTGTTTCAGGCGGCCTTGCGCGGCCATCGCTTCCAGTTTCGGGCGGCGGTGTTCGAAGCCCTGCTTGGTTACGTAGGTGAAGTAGCTGTCGATCGAGTGTTCGCCCGGCACTTCGAACCGCGGGAAGGGTTCTTTTACTTTTTCGAGCTTGACCTGGCAGCGTTGCGCGATATCCCAGGTACGGTCGAGCGCGTGCTCCACGTCGCCGAACAGTTCCATCATCTCCGCGCGGCTCTTGATGTAGAACGCCGGATGCGAGAACTTCATCCGGTTGGGGTCCGACAGCGATTTGCCGGTGTTGATGCAGACCAGCACTTCCTGCGCGAGCGCGTCGTCTTTGCGGAGGTAGTGCGAATCGTTGGTGGCGACAAGCGGAATGCCCGTTTCCTGCGACATGCGGTAGACGGCGGGCAGCAGGATCCGGTCCTGGTCGAGCCCGTGGTCCTGTATTTCGAGGAAGAAGTTGTCGCGCCCAAACAGGTCGGAGTATTCGTAGGCGAGCCGGCGCGCGTCGTCGTAGCGTTCGTTGAGGATCGTCTCATTAATGTCGCCGCGCAGGCAGGCGGACATCGCGATCAGCCCCTTGGAGTGCTGGGCCAGCAGGTCCTTATCGATGCGCGGCTTGTAGTAGAAACCGTCGAGGAACGCCGAGGAGACCAGCCGGGTAAGGTTACGATAGCCTTCCTGGTTTTCGCACAACAGCACCAGATGGTTGTAGCGGTTCTGCTCGTTCTTGACGGTGTGCGGCTGCTGCGTAACGTACACTTCGCAACCGATCACCGGGTGGACGCCCTTATCTTTCGCGTAGTTGTAGAACTCGACCGCGCCGAAGAGATTGCCATGATCGGTCATCGCCACGGCGGGCTGACCCTGCTCCGCGACGATCTTCATCAATTGGCTGATCTCGCAAGCGCCGTCGAGCAGCGAGTAATCGGTGTGGCAGTGTAGGTGTACGAACGGTTTTTCCGGCATAGAAACGCGCGCGGGGGGAGGTGCTTCCATTATCCCATTGGAGCGGTTGCCCTCGCTAACGCGATTCGCCGGTCGCGCGGCGCAGTAGATCGCGATAGTAGTCGCGGGACGTGCGGATGCGGTCGCGAAGCTGGTCCGCCGATGCTTTGAATAACTCCGGATTATCCCAGTTGCCGTACTGCCCGATGGGTACTCCGCGGCGGATTTGCTCTTCGATATCGTCCAGTTGCCGCATGCGGCGGGACACAAGTTCCCGCGCCTGGTCTACACGCCAGAACGGTGCGCCGTTGACGGTGACATAAACAGGTGTCGTATGAGCGCCCTGGGCGCGCACGGCGATCCAGGTGCTGTGCTCGACAGGGATGGTGAATTCCACTTCGAGCGCGTCGCGATTCGCGTCTTCAACACGGCGAAGCGCCTTCCCTTGCTCGACAACTTCCAGATACTGTGGACGCACAATCGGACTTTCGGCTTTCGCGCGAATCCGGAGCGTGTCGCCGCGGCGAGCTTCGATTGTGGAGCCGGGAAGTTCGCCGTTAACCGTCAACTCGAGCATCGGCCCGGTCGTAACGAAGGT
This sequence comes from Bryobacterales bacterium, assembly GCA_020846745.1. Lineage (GTDB taxonomy): Bacteria > Acidobacteriota > Terriglobia > Bryobacterales > Bryobacteraceae > JADLDI01. The sequence continues at coordinate 115,048 of JADLDI010000096.1, forward strand.
GCGTCCGGCGCGAACGGCGGCGTACCAGGCATCCGGATCGAACCGCGGTCCGGTATAGCAGTACACCCGCGATGTGCCGATGCTGTTGCCCCATGGCACGTCGCTTCCGGCTGAAGCTGTCAGCGCGAAACCGAGGTTCAGGAATTCATAGAACAGGCGCGAGTCGATATCGCCAAACTCGCTGATTTCCAGAAAGTCGATCCGCTTGGCGGGGATGTTCATGGTCATGTTGCGGCGCACATAGAACGAGAAAGCCGCGGGCTGGTAGACGTGTGCATAGCCGCTCAATCCGCCCTGTTTGCGGACGGCGTCGAAGATCACATCGTACAGGTAGTATTGGTCCGGCGCGCGGACCGGCGCTTGCAGGTTCATGTGTAAGGTGTGGCCAAGGAAGTTGGTGCGCGGATCTTCCTGCCCGGGCACGAGGGCGTAGTTACCTTCGGTCGCGCGGCCGGACTTACCGTAGGCGTACTGCTCGAAGTAAGTGCGCGAGGCATCGCCCATGCGCATGATGTTGGCGACGTGGACGTCTTCCGCCTGGGTCCAGAGCAGCAGCGTATCGTTCTCTGTCTTGCCGCGGCGGCCATAATGGACGTGGCCGTCGCCGGAATACCAGCCGCGGGCGGGCATGTCGATCCAACGGCGGATCGCGATCGTCGCGGACGTAGTCGCGCCTGGTTTGATAGCCACCTGACGCGTAACTGGAAGATACTCCAATCCACGCCCCGCGATAACCCGGTAGTTACCGGCGGGAACTTTCAGCGAGAAGCTTCCGCGCACAAAGAATACTTGTGATTCCCCGGCCGTGTGACCGGGCCAGTAATGCGCTTCGCGATAGGCGCGTGCGCGGCCGGGAACATAGAAGTCTCCGTCAAGGTGGATAGCTTCGTCCGGTACGATCAGGCGGTGATCCGCGGCATACACACCGGCGACGGCAGCGGCAGGTGTGCCGTCTTGATTCACCAGGCTGACTTTGAGTTCACCGCCGGGCGGCGTGGTGACGTTCAGGTAGATGGCGGCCATTGCTTTGCCCGCGCTGCGCAGGCGGATGGCGACCTGTCCGCCCGCTTCAGGAACGTTCTGGAACGTGACCAATAAATAGGTGAGGGGAGCCGCCGGAACGTCGATCGCGACAGTGGCGCCCACCGCAAGGTCGGCTGTGTGGCGGACAAAGGCGGGTTGTTCGTCGTCGAGCAGGTCGGGCCTGGTGAGTCTTAACAGCAGCGCGCCACGCCTGTATGGCCAGTGGCGGGTGAGCGCCATCGGAGCCGTAAGTGGCAAGGCGGCGCGTTCTGTAATGGGCAGCCGGTCGAGCGCCTTCGTAAGGCGGACGACGGAGTTCCCCGAAATCTCTTTGGCCACTCGTAGCAACGCGAGGTCCTGTTCAGAGGCATAGCCCCAGAACGTGGTCGCAAACTCAATGGATTGGCTCGCGTTGTTGAGATCGGCGCGATCGGTCTCGTTAATGGTCAAGTCCGGGTCGCCCAAAAGTGTGCGCACCAGTCCGCTCACCGCGCGGTACCGTCGCAACTCGTCTTCGTCGGGCGGCGCGGGCGTGCTTTGCGAACCGCCGAAACGGTAGGCAACGAGCAGCAGGACGAGCAAGGCGCCAAGAGTAACCGATCGCCTGATCATTTGGCGGGTAGCGTAGCACGGCCGGAGTAGGGCGACCGTCTACGTTCGCGACCGCCCTCCGGAGGATGCAATCGCTTTCCCAACGTCCCCGCCGTCAGAAAGCCAGCCGCAAACCAAGTTGAATGACACGCGGGCTGAAAATATCGCCCTTATCCCCGTTCACCGGCAGCAGCGAACCGAAGTTAGGCGCCGTAGCGTTGTTATTCGGGAACCTCGGGGAATAGCGGTAGCTGGCCAGCAAGTTATAGAATTCGGCGCGGAACTGGACCTTTACCGATTCCGTGATGCGGAACGACTTTGAGGCCGATGCGTCGCCGGCGCGCTGTCCCGTAGAGAGTACCGTATTGCGGCCGCTGGTGCCGAGCATGCCCAATGCAGGTGTAACAAAGGCGGTAGTATCGAACTGCCGAGTAAGCGTAGGTTCAAACGAGTCCGGAATCGGATCCTTCACCTGATCCATGCGGTGGACATTGAAGGTATTGCCGATCTGCGCCCGATCGCCGCAGAAGCATCCGACCGTAAGCGGTGTGCCGTCAGCGAGCATTACGATACCGGCCACTTGCCAGCCGCCGAAAACAGCATCAAGCGGGCGGTTCAGGCCGCCGAATAACGCCTTTCCGCGGCCGATGGGCAACTCGTAAACCCAATTCATCACCAGGCGTCGCCGTTGGTCGTAATTCGCCAGCGCGCGCTCCAGATCGAAACGGCGGCCATATTGCGCGATAGACGAGATAGCGCCTCCGACGTTCTGAATTTCGGAAAACTGGTCGATCGCTTTGCCGTAAGTGAAGGAAGCGAGCATCTGCAGGCCGTTCGAGAAGCGGTGCTCCACTTTCGCCGTCATCGCGTGATAAACGGCTTGCAGGATGTTCGCATTGGTGGCCGAGTTACGCGCGAAATTCAGGTAAGGCACGCGGTCCTGAATCGGGGAGCAGCGCGTCGGGTATGTGCCGGCCGGGCAATCGGAACGGAAGGTGGCGCTGTTATTAGCGTTGCCGGTCTCGGTGGGCAGGTCCGCCATGTTGTAGACCCACTGGATCGGCTGTCGCAGCGAGTGCGAACCCTGGTAACCGAGTTCGACCAGCATGCCTTGCCGCGCCTGCCATTGCAGGTTGAAGCCCCACTGCTGCGTATAAGGTGTCCTGTTGCTCGAAAGCTGCCCGCCGCCGCCGGGGCAGAAGTTACGGACCTCCGTATTTATCCCCGTAATAGGATCGATCACGTTGCTGGACGGCGCCTGGCAGTATGGCGTGGGGAACTTACGTTGCGCGATGGAGTAAGGAGCGGGGAACAGGTTGCGAATATCCAGTGGCGGCGTAACTTCAGCGCCCGTTGGATTGGGCAGCGTGGGCGTCAGGAAAGGAACGTTCTCCGAAATGGAACCGGTCGGATAGTAGTTATGCAGAACGTCGTAGAAGATACCATAGCCGCCGCGCACCACCAGGCGGTTGTTGGCAAGCGGGCGCCAGGCGAACCCGATGCGAGGCGCGAAGGCCTTGTAATCGGTGGGAATCAGCGTGTCCGGCGCACAGCAGGCTGCAAGAATCGGGTTATTCACCAGTTCGGTGTAGCCTTTGTCGCGGTAGAGGATTCGCCCGCCGGGATAAGTAAGATCGGCCAGACTCCCTCCGCGGTTGATGTCTTTAAACGGAGTGTGCAGTTCCCAGCGCAGGCCGATGTTAAGCGTCAGGTTGGCCGTAACGCGGAAATCGTCCTGAAAGTACGGCATAAAGTCGGTGCTGCGCAGGCGGGCGACGGGATTATCGTAGCCGCGAAACATGGCGGCAGTGGCCCCCGAGAAATTGAGATACCCGAGTAACAGGTCGGCCATGCCGTTGCCCGTGTCCACTCGGCCTGCCGCTTGGGGCAGCAGCGGATTGCGCGCGGTGTACGATCCGTTGAACCACATCAGGCCGGGACCACCTTGGCCGCCGCTCGCGCGGTGGTAACGGTTGCGCCTGATATCGGCGCCGATCTTGATCGAGTGCCGCCCCATTGTGATCGACAATCCGTCCACCCAATGGAATGTATTGGTCACCGTGTAGAACGGCGCCGTGCCGGTAAATCCGATCGAGGTGTAGTTCGTCCCGGGAACAAAGCCGGGCAACGCGTAGTATTCGGGTTTGTCGACCAGGTTATTAAGTCCGATTTCCTTCCAGTAGTTCACGCCGCCGAAAGCCGTCTCATACCCTTGGAAGAACCACTGGCGGGCGAAGCCGGCGCGGAACTCGTTGATCACTCGCGGGCTGAAGATGTGATTCCATTGCAGACCCACCAACCGGCCGCGCTGCTGAACGTCGTTGCCCGACAGCGGGATGATCGATTTCTGCGGCGCCTGCTCGTCCTGAAAGAGAAACTGGCCGAAGATACGGTCCTTCGTACCGAGGTTATGGTCGACGCGCAGGCTATATCCGTCGATAGTAACGGGATTTGTAACTTGAGTGAGCAAGTTAGTGCAGGGGAAAGCCGGACAGGCGACATTTGCGGTTGGGAAGTATTTCAGCGCATTCACGCTTTGCGGCGCAAACCGCGACGTCGGAATGCGGTTTTGCGCAAACGGAGACCGCGTGACGGCAGGCGTTTGCCCCGGCGCGGCCACCGATGTAAGTGGATCGAATAACTGCGTCGGCCAGTCGGAGAAGTCTCCATTGCGCTGCTTCTCGCTCGGCACTTGTGTCTGTCCTGTCGACGTCGTGCGCCGCCGGCCGCCCTGATAACTGCCGAAGAAGAACGTTTTGTCCTTACCTCTGTAAATCTTCGGAATCTCGATCGGACCGCCAAAAGCGAAGCCGAATTGGTTCTGCTTGAGCGGCGATTTGATGTGCAGCTTCGGATTGGCCGGCTGCAGCGCGTCGTTTCGCAGAAACTCCCAAGCCGACCCGTGATACGCATTTGCGCCGGACTTCAAGGCCACGTTCACCTGCCCCGCGCCCATGCCGAACTCCGCCGAATAGAGCGCATTCTGCAGTTTGAATTCTTCGATGATGTCGACCGGCGGCGTCACCACCGGCGTCTGGAAAAGCCCGTCGTTCGACGAAACGCCGTCGATCAGGTAACTGATGGAAGCGGGCCGCGCGCCGTTCACGCTGACGTTGCGGAAAGCGTCGTTCAACCCGTGGCGGCGAATCGTCGTGGCAGTGGTGATTCCGCCCTGCACCTCAGTAACGCCGGTGTTAAGGCGTAGCAGCGACGTAAAGTCACGGCCGTTCAACGGTAACTCGGTAACTGCGCGGTTGTTAACCACCTGTCCGAGCGTCGCCTGATCGGTCTGGATCAGCGGAGCTTCGCCGACCACACTCACCGATTCGGCGACATCGCCCACCGGCATCGTGAGGTCCACGCGAAGGGTCTGGCTCACCGCCACCACCAGGCTTTCCGCCGTTACCTTCTTAAAGCCCTGCTTCTCGGCTTCCACCCGATAAGTGCCCGGTATTAGCGCCGGCACGAAGTAGTCGCCCGTTGTTTGCGTTGCCGTCCGGAAGGCGACGTTGGTGCCGGTATTGGTGACAACAATGCGTGCATCCGGAATTGTGCCGCCGGTTGGATCTCGAACAACGCCGACAATGGCGCCGGCCGAAGTTTGCGCATACGCAATCGCGCTCAAGAGGGCGAATGCCAGAAGTCCTAAGCAAAACCGCATAAAACCTCCCGATTATGATGAATTGTATCAGGGAGAGAGCGGCGGCGGATTGGCTGGTATGATTGGTTAAACCGCTTTGATCATTGAGACGCAATCCGTTCGTTTCGACTCTTTCACGGTAGAGACCGGCGCAACGCTTGCGCCCGTGGACGTGGCCTACCAGACGTACGGCCAACTGAATGACGACCGGTCGAACGCCATCCTCATCCTGCACGCATTCTCCGGCGACGCCCATGCGGCCGGCATTTCGCGCGACGGCAAACCGGGCTGGTGGGATAACATGATCGGTCCCGGCAAAGGCTTCGATACCGACAAATACTTTGTCATCTCCTCGAACGTCATCGGCGGATGCAAAGGAACCACCGGACCGTCGTCCATCAACCCCGCCACCGGGCAGCCCTATGCGATGACGTTCCCCGGTATCACGATTCGCGACATGGTGCGGCTCCAATGCAAGCTGATCGACTATTTGGGAATTTCCAAACTGCTCGCCGTCGCCGGCGGATCCATGGGCGGGATGCAGGCGCTCGAATGGGCTGTCACCTTTCCCGATCGCACGGCGGCGTGTCTGCCCATCGCCTCCACGGCGCGTCACTCCGCTATGCAGATCGCTTTCAACGAGGTGGGCCGGCAGGCCGTGATGGCCGACCCCGATTGGAACGCCGGTAACTATTACGGAACCAAGCCGCCGGGCCGCGGCCTGAGTGTCGCGCGCATGGTCGGCCACATCACGTACATGTCCGATGAGTCGATGCGCGAAAAGTTCGGCCGCAAGCTGCGCGAACGCGAAGTGCCTTCATACGACTTTTCCGCCGATTTCGAAGTGGAAAGCTACCTCCGCTATCGCGGCAGCCAGTTTGTCGACCGCTTCGACGCCAACTCCTATCTCTATATTACGAAGGCGATGGATTACTTCGACCTGTCGCTCGGCTACCCGTCGCTCGCGACTTCGCTTGAGCGCGCGCAGTGCCGGTTCCTGGTCATCAGCTTTACTTCCGACTGGCTGTATCCCACCTATCAATCGCTTGAGACCGTGAATGCGCTGCGCTCGCGCAACCGCGACGTGGCCTACTGCGAGCTGCCTTCTAACTACGGGCACGACGCCTTTCTGGTAGAAGTAGGGGAACAGACGGAGTTAGTCCGCGGATTCCTGAGCCAGACATTGAAGGAGATTCGACGCCGATGACGCTAGTGGCCGACGAACCGCGCCGCCGTTCGCCGCTCGTCCACGAAATACTCGGACGCTCGGACTACGCGATTATTTCCGAAATCGTTGCGCCCGGCTCGCTGGTGCTCGACTTGGGCTGCGGCGAAGCCGAACTGCTGGCCTGGCTGGTGGAGAACAAGCAGGTCCGCGCCCGCGGCGTCGAGATCAATCCAGGTAAGGTGCAGAAGGCGATCGCCCGCGGAGTTCTCGCCTATCAGGGCGACCTCGAAGCTTCCCTGAAAGACTACCCGGACCAGACCTTCGACTACATACTGCTCTCGCAAACGCTCCAGCAAACCGCGCGCCCGCTTCAGGTGCTGCGCGAAATGCTTAGGGTGGGCCGCAAGATCGTCGTCGCATTCCCCAACTTCGGCCATTGGCGCGTCAGGTGGACCCACATGGTCTCCGGCCGCTCGCCCCGAACGCCGCTATTCCCTTACGAGTGGTACAACTCCCCGAACATCCACTTCTTCACGATCGACGATTTCGAGGAACTGGTGCGCGATCAAAAGTGGACGATCGACAAGCGAATCTACCTGTCCGGCGCACGCGAGATCACCTTTATGCCGAACCTGCTCGGCGAGGTCGCGGTATATCTGATCCGCGCGTAAGGGCGTGAGAAAAAATCCGCTGAATGCGATTTAGCACCGCGCCCCGGATCCGGTAAACCACTGCAAACACGCATTGCACCGGAAACAGAACCGCAACCGTAAGGGCGCGGGCCGCATTTTTCTCAGTCCCGTAAGGGCGCGGGCCGCATTTTTTCTCAATCCCGCAATGGAGCGGTGTTCCGGATTCCTGCACGCGCCCCAAGCGAGCAGTGCCACCACGTCCTCACCGGAATCCCGATCTAATCAATCCGACTTCCGGGATGCCGCCGACCGCTGTACAACACTATCGATATCCGCAACAGCCTTCCGCAAAGCCCGGCGATGCCGCCACGCGGTCACATCGGGCCAAAACTCCTGCCACGCGTTCGATCCGGCTTTAGCCGCAAACGGGATGCTGCTGTTGATCGTGAAACTACGCAGGTTCCGCTGATCCGCGGGATTCCAGATTAGCGACGCGGCCGTAGCGCCGTAGACACCCGCGATCCGGCCGAGCGCGATCGTCCGCCCGCCCTTGTCGTCCCGAACCACAAACACGCTGGCCAGAGAGTGCTTCACGCGCCGGCCGAATGGGTGGCCGTTCAATCGGTGATAGCGTGGGTCTTCACGATGAACGGCCGCCACGCCCAACTCGATTGTTTCCGAAACCACAAATTGCCCGTACTGCGAGCCAAACCGCTTCGCGATACCGCTGAAGCCGCGCCCCCACTCGTGCGGGAAATTGCGGGCTTCGTCAAACGCCAGGCCGGGCATGGTTTCCCAAACTGCATTCGGGCCGAACAGCCTGCGGAAAAACACTTTCCGCCGCAGCGTCCAATCGATGGGAGTGCTGTCAGACCTCGACGTCACGCTATTCGATGGCACGGCAGCCGTCGACTGCCCCAGACACACGCCCGCCGCCGCCAGTAGAATAGGCGCAACTCGCACCGGAAATCGCCGCCGCGACTGGATGTTGGGGAACCTCAGAGTTTCGATTGTCTCACAGCAGCCCGGTTCGCTTTACGCCGGGAATTCGACCGTCCGCGCCACCAGTACCGCGGGGTGCGTCTTCAATTCGCCCAGTACCGATTCGGGCACCCGCTCGTCCGTTTCCACCAGGGCGATCGCGTAACGTTCGGCGCCGTCGACCGCTTCGTTACGGCCCAGCGCGAAGTTCGCAATGTTCACGGAGTTGCGGCCCATCACGGTGCCGACGTGGCCGATCACGCCGGGAACGTCGCGATTCTTCATGTACACGATGTGTCCGGCCAACCCGGCTTCGCAGGTGATGCCTTCCGCCTGGATCAGCCGCGGCTTGCCGAGCACCAGCGTACCCTCGACAGCCGTGCAGCCCTTATCGGTTTCGAGTTCAAGAAGAATGGAATCGCTCGACCCCGTGCGCGACTCGTAGGTTTCCGTAATCGCCAATCCGCGTTCCTTCGCGATGATCACGGCGTTGACGATATTGGCCTTCTGTTCGAGTGACCGGTTGAGAATACCCGCCAACCCGGCATAGCCCATCAGCGACGTGTTCATGCTGGCGATCTTGCCGCGATAGGTGATCCGTACCGCCTTCGGATTGCCTTCGGCCACATAGGAAGCGAACAGTCCCAGGCGTTCGGCCACGCTCAGCCAAGGCTCGACGGCTTTGAACTGCTCCGGCGATAGCGCCGGCATGTTCACCGCGTTGATCGCGACACCGTTTTGCAGATATTCCACCATCTGCTTCACGATCCGGATACCGACAATTTCCTGGGCCTCTTCCGTCGATCCGCCGATGTGCGGCGTAGCGATCAGGTTCGCGGCCGCCAGCAGCCGTTCGCCTTCCTTCGGCGGCTCCGGATCGAACACGTCCAACCCGGCGCCGGCCACCTTGCCGGAGTTAAGCGCATCGAGCAGCGCCGCCTGGTCGATCAGTTCGCCGCGCGCGCAGTTGATGATCCGCACGCCGTCTTTCATCTTCGCGATGGTTGCGGCGTTGATCATCCCGCGAGTCTCTTCCGTCACGCCGACGTGCAGCGAGATATAGTCGCTCTGGGCGTACAACTCATCCAACGAAACCAGTTCGGCGCCGAGATCGGCGGCCACCTGCGGGTTCACATACGGGTCCGTCCCGATGATGCGCATTTCAAACGCACGGGCGCGGATCACAAGTTCGCGGCCGATGTTACCCAAACCCACCACCCCCAGCGTCTTGCCGCGTAGTTCGTTCCCCAGAAACTTCTTCTTTTCCCACTTGCCGGATTTCGTCGACGCACTGGCGCCAATCACATTGCGCGCCAGCGAGAGCATCATCGCCAGCGTGTGCTCCGCCACCGACACCGCGTTGCCGCCCGGCGTGTTCATCACCAGCACACCTGCCGCGGTGGCGGCCTTCATGTCGACGTTGTCCACGCCCACGCCCGCGCGGCCGATCACGCGCAGCTTGGGCGCTTTCGACAACACATCCGCGTTTACCTTCACCGCACTGCGAACCACCAGCGCATCGCAATCGGCAAGGTGCGGCTGATAAGTCTTGGGATCGGCGACCACCACATCCCAGCCTTCCACAGACCGGAACAGATCAATAGCGGCCGGAGCCATCGGCTCCGCGATCAGAATCTTCATGGTTTCTGGTAATCCCTCTTAAGCCGTTACGGGCTGGCGGATGCCGGCGGCTTCCGCGTAAACTTCCTGCACGGCAGTAACACCTTTGCCGTAGGTGACAGGGTAGCCGTTGGCCGCCAGGATCAACTCCAGGCTGCCGATGACGGCAAACAGGTCCGCGAAATCGAAGTAGCCCAGATGCGCGATGCGGAAAATCTGACCCTTCATCGAACCCTGGCCATTCGCGATGATCATCCCGAAGCGCTCGCGGAAGCCCTTCACGATCTTGCCCGAATCCATCCCGGCCGGAGCCTTGATTGCCGTGACAGACGAGCCCGGCGACGACGGCGAGAACAGTTCCAATCCAAGCTCGACCGCGGCCTTCCGCGTTGCCGCTGCCAGCAGTTGCGCGTTCTCGATCAGCTTTTCCATGCCGATCGACTTGATGTACTTCAACGCTTCGGCCAGCGCGAGAATCAACGAGGTAGCCGGCGTCCACGAGCTTTCACCCGCGGCCGCGTTCTTCGCTTCCTTCTTCAGATTGAAGTAGAAGTGCGGCAGGGTCGACTTCGCCTCAAACGCCCACGCTTTGGGCGAGATCGACAGAAACGCCAGGCCCGGCGGGATCATGAACGCCTTCTGCGACCCGCCGATCACCACATCTAAGCCCCACTCTTCGATCTTCAACGGCATCGTGCCCAACCCGGTGATCGCGTCCACCACAAAAATCGCATCGGTCGCCGCGATGGCCTTTCCCATCCCTTCGACATTGTGCGCCGCACCGGTTGAAGTTTCCGAAGCCTGCACGAACACGCCGCGGGCATCGGGATTCGCTTTCAGCGCGCTTTCCACTTCGTCCGGCGTCACCGCTTCGCCGTATTCTTTCTTGATCACCACCGGATTCAGCCCGTGGCCCTTCGTGATGTCCACCCACCGTTCGCCGAACTTCCCGGCCGAACACACGATTACTTTATCCCCTTGACAGAACAGGTTCGAGACCGAAGCCTCCATGGCCCCCGAGCCCGACGCTACCAGCGGCACGACGTCATACGACGTGCCCATCACTGCTTTCAAATCCGTTATGGCTGCCTGATACACCTTCCGGAAATCTTCCGTACGATGGTGTAGATCGGACGCCATCATGGCGTGTAGAGCCGGCGGGAAAAGAGGCGTCGGCCCTGGGGTCAATAAACGCTGCTTTTTAATGTGCATTAGGGGTTGATCCTACAGATGAACTGACTGCCGAGGGATTAAGTATTTAGAATAGCAGACATGCCCCTTCTCGACCGCGTGCAGAAAGACATGGTAGTTGCCATGAAAGCCAAGGATGAGCTGCGTTTGGGCGCCATCCGCATGTTGAAAGCCGCCCTCATGAAACACAAGGTCGACTCCATGAAAGAACTCGACGAGTCTGCCGAGATGCAGGTCATGAATTCCCTCATCAAACAGCGCAAAGAAGCGGCCGACATGTTCCGCAAAGGCGGCCGCCAGGAACTCGCCGAAAAAGAGGAAGCCGAACTCAAGGTCATCGAAGGCTACATGCCCGCTTCGGCCACCGAAGAGGACATCGAAGCCGCCATCGCCGCCGCCATCACCGAAACCGGCATCACTTCGTTAAAACAAATGGGCGTCGTCATGAAAGCCACCCAGGCCAAGCTCACCGGCAAGCGCGTCGACGGCAAGTCGCTCTCCGAAAAGGTTCGTTCGAAGCTGAGTTAAGCTAAAGGACCGTGATGCAATCGCCCACCCGCCGCGACCTATTGAAGACCGCCGCCATGGCCGCCGTACCTCCACACGCCGTACCTCCGCAAAACAAGCGCTACCGCATCATCGACCCGCACGTTCATGTCTGGAAGAAGGACCCCCGCTATCCCTGGGCGAAAGAGACCAGGAACCCGCCCGACGAGGACAAATCGGCCGAAATGCTGCTCGACCTCATGAAGCGGCACGGCGTCGCACGCACCGTCATCATCCAGGTGATCCACTACCGTTGGGACAACTCCTACCTGGCCGACGTGCTCAAGCAGTACCCCACGTTGTTCCACGGCGTCGCACGCGTCAATCCGGAGGACCCCGCCGCACCCGACCATCTGTCGAAACTCGTCCAGGAGCAGCGGTTCCGTGGCGTTCGCCTCTCCCCCGCCGAAGGTCCCGCCGGCGATTGGATTCGCGGTCCGTTGATGCCGCCTTTGTGGAAGCGCTGTAACGACCTCAAGGTGCCCATGACCATCCTCGCCCCGGCCACCCGCATGCCCGACGTCGCCAAACTCGCCGACAAGTTCCCCGGCCTCACCATCGTCATCGACCACATGGCCGACACCCCCATCGACCGGCCCGACCTCCTCGCCAAGTTGACCGACCTTAAACGCTATCCCAAGGTGTTCGTCAAGATCTCGCACACCTGGTCCCTATCGAAAGAAAAGTTCCCCTTCCGCGACACCTTCCCGCAGGTGAAGAACCTCTACGACAACTTCGGTCCCCAACGCCTCATGTGGGGCACCGATTGGCCGGTCAGTTCCCGGCATGCCACCTACGGCCAAACCCTCGAAATCGTCCGCGACCACATGGACTTCCTCAACGAGGACGACAAAATGTGGATCCTCTCAAAAACAATCGAACGCGTCTGGCCCTTCAAAGCGTAGCGTCAGTGGGGCGCTTGATCCGTAGTTTGTGATCGGTTGCTACCACTAGGCAGCCTTTCCAATCTTCAACCAACTCCGTGGCAAACAACGCGCCAATCCGCCGTGCCAAGGCGAGCCGGCCAGGCCGTCCGATTCGCACCAACAGTATTCCTTTGTGCGTCCCAGGCGTGTACCGGCGAACGTCGGAAAAGTCCAGATCCTGCGTTATGAGAAACCGTTCCGTAGCTTGGGTCGCCGCCCACACATCATCGTCGTCATGGCCCCCTAGACTCTCATCAAGGACTGAATCGACATCATGGCCCAACTGACGGAGGATCGATACCAGAACTTCGGGAAGGTTTTCGTCGACTTTAATCTTCACCTTAAACAGGTAACTCGGCTACGGGTAGGTCTTCCTGTGCTGACTGAGCGGCAAAAGCTATAACCGCCCGTACATCCTCTTCCGACAAACTGGGGAAGTCTGCCAGAATCTCCGCGATCGTGGCCCCTTCCGCCAAACTCGCCAGCACAGTTCGCAGAGTCACACGAGTACCCTTCAGAACGGCTTCACCCCCTACAATCCGCGGATCACGAACGATGCGGTCCCGGTAGTTCATCGCATTCTGATTGTAACCGGCGTTGGCTGTCCCCCTCCATCCCTCCATCCCCCAAATCCCCAAAAAGCATGGCCGCTGTATACAACCCCGTAGTATCATTTCAAAATCCCTACCTAAGGGGATAGTTGTCTCCAAAACTTGTTTCTGCAAAGGGTCTGATCAATGATGCGATTCATGGCTGGTTTGCTTGTCGCTTCTGTCGTGAACATCGGGTATGCGCAGTTGACTACCTCGACCATTCGCGGCCATGTGAGTGATCCATCCGGCGCTGCCGTTACCGGCGCGCAGGTCAAAATTGTCAATACTGGAACCTCTGTCGAGCGCACCGTACCCACCAATAGCGACGGCGATTACGAAGTGCCCGACCTGCAACGCGGCACCTATCGTGTGACCGTCACCATGGCCGGATTCAAAGCTTTCGTAGCCGATAACCTGGTGCTCGAAACTTCGCAGATCCGCCGCCTCGACGCGGCCCTCGAAATCGGCGCCGTCGGTACCGAGGTCACCGTCCAGGCCAACGCCGCCGTCATCGAAACCGATTCGGCGAAAATCCAGGGCAGCTTCACCAAGCAGCGCTTTGAAGAAGCTCCGTGGATCGGCGACGGCCGCAATCCCCAGGTGATCATGGCCACCCTGCCGATGGTGCAGCAGACCAGCGGTGTTTACGGCATCCAGGTCGCCGGCCTGCAAAACAGCCAGACCCAAACGGCCATCGACGGCGTCGGTGGCGACGGCACCGCACTGCAAAACGCCAACGTCCACTTCATGCAGGACGTCAACATCGTCGTCGGCAACAACTCAGCGGAGTTCTCCCGGCCCGGTTATATCAACATGACCACCAAGGGCGGCACCAACCAGTTCCACGGCCAGGCCGCCTACTGGCACCAGAACAGCGCCCTCGCCGCCCGCAACTTCTTCGATGCCAAAAAGCCCTCCATGTTGTTTCACACCTGGCACGGCGAAATCGGCGGACCTGTCCTCAAGGACAAGCTCTTCTTCTTCGTCGCCACCAGCGGCCAGGAATGGCCCGGCGGGCAGTTCATTCTGCGCGATGTGCCCACCGCTTTGATGCGCAAAGGAGATTTCTCCGAGCTTTTGCCGCGCACGGTCATTCGCGACCCCCTTACCGGCCAACCCTTCGCCAACAACGTCATTCCGCAATCGCGCCTCAATCCGGTTTCCGCGAAAATCCTCGATAAGTACCTCCCCGCGCCCAACCTCGGTGCGCCCGGTCAGTTGAACAACAACTACGGCTTCTTGTTCCCCTACCCTACAGACCTGTTGCGATTCAAAACCTGGGAGTTCCGCGCGGACTACAAGTTCAACGCCAACAACACCCTCTACGGGCGCGTGCTCCTGTCAAAGCCCTACTATGTGCTCGCCGGAAACTTCCCGGGCCTTGCGTGGACCCGCGTCCGCGACTCGCGCAACTACATGATCGAGGACACGCACATCTTCTCGCCGCGCCTCGTCAACACCGCCCGGTTCGGTTGGTACCAGCCGATGTTCTACGACGGCGGTACCGTCGATGGCTTTACTCCGATCACCGGCGATGCTGCCGTATCTGAATTAGGTATCCAGGGCGTCAATCCCCAGAAGTTGTCCGCCATGGGCTTCCCGACAATCGGCATCACCGGCTATCAGCCCATTCGTGTCAACCCCGGTGGCGATCCCGTCCAGAACGACATCTTGAAGACGTTTGCCGATACCGCCACCTATAACTTCGGGTCGCACACGCTCAAGATGGGTGGCGAACTGCGCCTCTCGAGCCTCTACGCCAACGCCGTTCCCGAAAACACCTACGGCAACTTCAGCTTTACCGGTCAGTTGACCGGCTACGCGCCGGCAGACTTCTACCTCGGCATGCCGTTCTCCTCCGTCCGGCTCGATCCCCTGGTCGGCCGCACTCAGCGCGACAAGGAACTCGGCCTCTTCATCAACGACACCTGGAAGGTCAATGCCCGCCTGACGCTCGACTGGGGTCTCCGTTGGGACCGCTTCGGCTCCCCCACCTATGACGACAACAAGATCTTTAATTGGGACCGCGCTACCGGCAACGTCGTCATCCCGCAGGGCGTTCAAATCAGTCCGCTCTATCCCACCAGCACGATTAAGGTCGTGACCGGCGACGTCCGCACCGTTCCGTCCAACAAGAACTTCCAACCCCGCATTGGCGTCGCCTGGCGCCCCTGGGGCGAGAAGTGGGTCGTTCGCGGCGGCTATGCCGTCTTCACCGAGCAAATCGGCCGCTTCGCCCGCGCTCAGGGCGGTGGACCCTTCCAGTTGAGCGAAACCTTCTTCAATAACACCAGCACCATCCTGCCGTGGCCCAATCCCTTCCCCACCGGAGCCGGTGCCGTAGCGTCGCAGTCCGTTTCGGGTTACCCGCTCAACACCGAAAACGGCCGCGTTCACCAGTACAACGCCACCATCGAGCGGCAGATTGCCGACATCGGTTTCCGTGTGACCTACCAGGGCATGCGCGCCTATGGCATGAACTACAACATCGAAACCAACAAGCCCCAACCCTCCACTACGCCGTTTGCCCAGGCCCGGCGGCCCTTCCCGCAATTCGTCGGCGCTTCCTTCTCCCGCAACGACGGAGCCCAGAAGTTCAATGCCGTCACCGTGCAAGCCCAACGCAAAGCGGGCGCCGTCGCCTTCGACGTCCATTGGACCCTCGCTTCCAACTATTGGAACTACCAGAATCTCGAGAATCCCTATGCGCCCCTGTTCTGGGAGCGCGACCCCAACACCGTGCGCCAGCGGTTCGTCGTCAACGCCGTCTACCAGTTGCCCTTCGGCAAAGGCAAGCGTTTGTTGTCCGGCGCGAACTCTGCGCTCAATCACGTAGTCGGCGGTTGGCAGCTCTATTGGATCGGCTTCATGGAAACCGGCCAGTTCTTCGGACCCACCTTCTCCGGCGCCGATCCCTCGGGCACCAACACCACCTCCGGCCGGCCCGACCGCCTGGCCAACGGCAACCTGCCCGCCGGCGAGCGCACCCTGACCCGCTGGTTCGACCCCACAGCCTTCGCTCGGCCCACCGCCGGAAGGTTCGGCAACTCGGGAACCAACATCCTCGAAGGCCCCGGCCTCAACCTGCACAACCTGACCCTAGGCAAAACGTTCCCGATCACCGAACGCATCAAGTTCACCTTCATGGCCGCATCGCAGAACGTTTCCAACCACCCGAACTTCAACAACCCGGCAGCCAACATCAATGCCTCCAACGTAGGCGTAATCAGCGGCACCCGCGCTTTCTCCGCCACCGGCGGCGCCCGCCAGATCATGCTCCGCGGCCGCATCCAGTTCTAGCCAACTGATCCGCATAACCGGCCGCGGCGCGCAAGCCCGCGGCCCATCCTACTCAAAAAACAGGAAATCAAGACAATAGCATCCGATTCCCAATCGCCACTCATGTCCGAGAATGCAGCCGTCCTGTGGACACCCGATCAAATGTGCTCCTTTCGGATGTCTGCTTTCGGAACAAACATCGTATTTATTCGCAACGTCTTCTTCATTTCGCGTCGGCGTTCTTTGCGTCTTACCGTCTTGGCGAGAGACCAAAAAAGTCCGCCATGACCGAGAACGCCGTCGCCAAAGAAACTGTCGACGCCGCCACGTCGCCCTGATCTAAGGCCGGCATCCCAATCCAGCCGCGGAGCCAAGCAACGCGGCGTCCGGAATAAAGCCGTGAGCGGCAGCGAACCCCCTCCCGCTGAAACCTGACCCCTCCCGCTCACCAGAAAAAGTTGATTGAACTAAACCGCTGCGCGGTAGGCGCATGCCCCGGCGGATGACGTTTGGGTGCAAACTCAGGTTGATCGCTTTCGATCAATCAACATCCGAGAGGAGCACCCC
>JADLDI010000097.1 GCA_020846745.1 Bryobacterales bacterium
CCTCTGGACCGAACTAAAATCCGCGTAACCGCAAGTTCCTAAGTCCTGGCAAACCCGCACCGCTCTGGGGTCCTGTAAATCATGGCAAACAAGCACCCAATGTCGTAACCGAACCACGGTGCGTAAGCACCCAATGTCGTAACCGAACCACGGTGCGTAAGCCCGTGGTTTATTCTTCCTCAGACCCGTAAGGGCGCGGGCCCCATTTCTTCTCACTCCCGCAAAGGCCTGAAAAATAGTCTCCGGCGCCGCTCTACGTCGCTCCGGAGGTTCTCGCAAACGATACCAACCAGCACGATCCCGCCTCACCGTGCCGCGACCCGGCCCGCGCCCACACCTCCGCCGTGTGGCCGCCGACCTTTCGGTCGCCCTAATGCAACATCTCTTGTACCCGTTCGTGCAACGCTGGCCGGACCTCCAATACCGGCTCTTTCGCCGCCAGCCAGCGTCGCACGCCCGCCGCATCCCGCTCGAGCATCAGTACCACCTGCAATACCGTCGCCGGACCGTTCTTCGTGTGCACCTGCATCCCGTCCAGTACCAGTTCCGCCGCTGCCTCCAGTACCATCTCGGCCACGTGCATCTTCAACCCGCCGCCCCGGCCCACCGCGTCGCGCACTGCCTCATGCTCCCCGCCAAATACCTTGCCGACAAGTTCCTCCGCCCGCCGCGAGTGCTTCGTGTTCCACGCCATCTCTTCCCCTCGCAGCTCTTCCCGGTCCGGACCCGCCGCCAACCGCATGATATCCGGTAAAAAGCCAGGCTCTTTCGACCGGACCAACACCATTGCCAGTGTCGCCGCCGATGCCGTAATCACCGCGCGCCTCAGCGGCTCCTCCTCCTCCCCATGCCGGATCGCCAGTGTCCCCGCTATCCCGGTCGACGCCGCCCGTATCCATTCCATCAGTGGTCCCATTCAGATTCCCTCTTTTCATTTACCACTCACTAACCGAGACACCTGGAATCCCGTTTCTGTCACATACGTTCGATAAATATATTTCCCTAACTCCTATCTCCTCGTTTTTCTCCGTTCCGTTCAGCCCGGCTATGAGATCATAGTTTGGTTGAACCCGGAAAACTTCCTGGACCAGCCCGACGCTGCTGCCCTCGACCGGCAGTTGCATGAGGCCGCCGCAGCCGCTGCCGAAGGCGACCTACGCGCCTTCGAACAACTCCTCTCTCAACACCATCGCCGTATCCTCGCCAATTGCCGCTATCTCACCCGCGATCCCATCCACGCCGAAGACCTCGCCCAGGAAGTATTCGTTAAAGCCTATTTCGGTCTTCGCACTTTCCAAGGTCAGTCCTCCGTCCGCCATTGGTTGCAGCGCATCAAAGTCAACCATTGCTTGAATTACATCCGCAAACAACGCGGCAAGACTTTCTTATCCATGGACGACGATCCTTCCCTCGCTGATATCCCCGTCCCGCCCGCCGCCGAACAAATCATTCATCTCACCGCTGAACAGCAGCGCATCGCCGATATCCTCAACTCCATGCCCGCCACTCTCCGTATCCCGCTCATCATGTGCGATATGGACGATCATTCCTACGACGAAATCGCCGCCGCCCTCGGCATCGGCCTCTCTGCCGTCAAAATGCGTATCAAGCGCGGGCGCGAATACTTCCGCAGCCGCTACGAGCAGCAGGAACCACAGCCGCAGCAGCAACGGGCGGCAGGCGCATGAATCCGAACCCCAATTCCGACCCCGACCCCGGCGCTCCCATCGACTTACTTCATTCGCAGGAAGAAGAACCCGGCGCCGATTTCATCGCCGGCGTCCGCCGTAAGATCCACCGCCGCGCTGTTACTGCCCAGTTCGCCGCTTATTCCTGGCAAATGCCTAAGCTCGTTCTTACCGAAGTCGCCAGCGTCTTCGGCCACGTCGTCCGCACCCTCGCTTCTTATAAGGACTCACGTTGATGAATGAAAAACTCGTCGCCGCCTTTCAGAATCTCCTCGATTCCGCCATCACTGCCGTCCCCAAGTTACTAGTCGGAATCCTGCTCGCCATCGCCGCTCTCCTCGTCGCCAAACTCGTCGAGCGCACACTCCGCTTCACGCTTACCAAAATCCGCTTTGAAAGACTCCTCGCTAACCTCGGTGTCGACAAAGCGCTTCAGAACCTCGGCCTGCGCCAACCCCTCACCGTCCTCCTTCCGCGCCTGACTTACTTCTTGGTTCTACTCTTGCTAGTTAAAACCGCCGCCGATGCCACCAGCTTGATCGCCATCTCCGAAGCCATCGGCGCTTTCTTCGCCTATCTCCCCAACATCGTCGCCGCCCTGTTACTGCTCCTCTTAGGCAGCACCGTCGGCCAGTTCGCCGGCGACACCGTCGCCCAATCCGCCGCCAACTCCGGCCTCGACTTCGCCCCCGCTCTAGGCAGATTAGTTTCCGGCCTCATCCTGTTCGTCTGCGCCATGATGGCCATCGCCCAACTGAAGATCGACACCGAAATCGTCCGCATCGTCACCAGCCTTATCCTCGGCGGCGTTGCCCTCGCCTTCGGCCTCTCCTTCGGCCTCGGCACCCGCGACATTGTCCGCAACATCGCCGCCGGCTTCTACGTCCGCAAAATCCTCGCCGTCGGCAAGCCTCTCCAGATCGATCAAACCCAAGGCACCCTCACCGCCATCACCCCCACCCACCTCATCCTCGAATCCGATGGCCGCGAAACCGCCATCGCCAACTCCACAATCCTCACCCACACCGTCCGCCAGTAACCCGTTCCACCGGACGCCCCCCCCCGAAACGGAACCGCAACCGTAAGGGCGTGAGAAGAAATCCGCTGAATGCGATTTAGCACCGCGCCCCGGGTCCGGTAAACCACTGCAAACACCCACTGCTCCGGAAACAGAACCGCAACCGTGAGGGCGCGGGCCGCGTTTTTTCTCAGTCCCGTCAGGGCGCGGGCCCAATCTCTCCTCAGACTCGCAAGCGGTTTTCGCGAACTCCCTGGACCCGGCAAACCTGCCCCCCGGTGGGCCGCACGCCTCGTTCATAGTCCCAGGTCGCCATCCCGGACCGTCCGCCACCCCACCCGAAACACTCCCCTCCCCTCCCGTGTCTCACCAATACCTAATGCCACCTCAGGGGACCGCTTCCAAACACCAGAACATCGCCCAAACTGCCCGCGAGTCACTCGGCTTCGAATCCCTTCGCCCAGGCCAGGAAGAAGCCGTTCTAGCCCTGCTCCAAGGCCGCGACGTCCTCGTCGTCCAGCCCACCGGCTCCGGCAAATCCGCCATCTATCAGATTGCCGGCCTCCTCATCAAAGGCACCACTGTCGTTGTCTCCCCATTAATCGCTTTGCAAAAGGACCAGGTTCAGTCCATCGCCGGCCAGTCCCATTCCGCTGAAGCCGCCGTCGTCAACTCCACCCAGCGCTCCGCTGAAACGCGCGAAGTCCTCGAAAAGCTCACTGCCGGCAAACTCGAATACCTCTTCCTCGCCCCCGAACAACTTCGCCGCGCCGAAACCCTCGACAAACTGCGCGACGCGAACATCTCGCTATTCGTCGTCGACGAAGCGCATTGCATCAGCGAATGGGGTCACGACTTCCGGCCCGACTACCTCAAACTCGGCGCCGTCGTCGAGTCCCTCGGCCACCCCACCACCCTCGCCCTCACCGCCACCGCCACTCCCGGCATCCGCACGGAGATCGTCGAGCGCCTCCACATGCGCAACCACAAGGTGATCGTCCATGGCTTCGACCGTCCCAACCTTTCCCTCCGCGTCGACACCTTCCAATCCGAAGACGAAAAGCTCGAAGCCCTCATCCGCCGCGTCCGCTGGGCCGACAAGCCGGGCATCGTCTACGTCGCCACCCGGAAAAACGCCGAAATGATTATGCACGCACTGAAGCAGGTCGCAATCGACGCGCTCTTCTATCACGCCGGCCTCCGCGCCAAAGAACGCCACGAAATTCAGGAACGCTTCATGTCCGGCTCAGCCGATGTCATCGTCGCCACCAACGCCTTCGGTATGGGCATCGATAAGGCCGACGTCCGCTTCGTCTACCACTTCGATATCAGCGACTCCCTCGATAGCTACTACCAGGAAATCGGCCGCGCCGGACGCGACGGCCTACCCGCCGAAGCCATCCTCTTCTATCGCTCCGAAAACATCGGCGTCCGCAAATTCCAGGCCGGCGCCGGCAAGCTCGAAACCGCGCACTTTGAAAAGGTGGCCGAAGCCATCGACAACGAAACCGGTCCCGCCGACCCCGCCCAAATCGCCAGACAAACCGACCTCTCCACCCGCAAAGTCGTCAGCGCCCTCAACCGCCTCGAAGACACCGGCGCCCTCGAAACCGCCGGCGACGGCGGCGTCCAACTCACCGATGGCCTCGACATCGCTACCGCCGCCCGCACCGCCGCCGATGAACAGCAGCGCCTCAAACACGCCCAGCGCGAACGCCTCCTCCGCATGCAGGAATTTGCCGAACTCCGTACCTGCCGCCGCGAGTTCCTCCTCAACTACTTCGGCGATAACTACCACGGCCCCTGCAATAACTGCGACAACGACTCCCCCGCCGGCGGCCGCCGCGAAGTCTCCTGAGTATCTCTCCCAACCCTACCTCGGCACCGCCGAAATCTCCGACGCTGCCACTCCCGTAAGTCCTACGTTCGTCCATCCGCCCGTGCCGGACCGGTACCACCAAATGCTATTTCCTCCGTCTCGTCCCACAATGTACAGTTCGTTGCTCAGCCACGCCGGCGCTTCCGAAACCAGCACCCCGCCGGTTCCCACCCACGCTAACGGCGTCAACCCTACGTCCATTTGCCTTGACCACACATTATCGGTGATGGCCGCAATCGCTGTAGGTCCCGCCAGTTGCGGCCCACGGTCCACAATCCCCTGCCCGGGTATCCACTGA
>JADLDI010000098.1 GCA_020846745.1 Bryobacterales bacterium
CGGGAGCGCTATGACGAGGCTCGGTACCTGGCGGCACTGCGGCGGAGCGGATCGCCATACGGGAAGGCGGCGGCATGACCTGCAGATTTTGCTTGACAGACGGTCTCAGAAATCTTACGCGCCGCGGTTCGGTTGCGCGGGTCGTGCGCGTTTGCAGGAACGTGCGCGCGGCTGTAGGGTGGCGATTGAGGGGCCGGGCCGGGCAGGGGGTGAGAGACCGCGATAGCGGAGATTGGTCACAGGAGCCGCGGCGGGAGATCGTTACGGGTCGTTTGGATTCGGAGCGATGGCGGCAGGGACGGTGCAATTGGGACGGTCGGGACCACGCCATTCCTGGCGTGGCTGGGTTTCGGATGTCGTGCTTAAGGGGACAGTCGAGGACGGACGATGGGCCTCGGCGAAAAACCGCTAGGCTTGATCGGTGTGACCCAAGCTGAATGGGGCCCTTTGGCGTATTCAGCGGCCAGTCGTGGAGTAGTGGGTGACAGCGGTGCCGTGACCCGTACCTGGGCTCGCGCCATTACGGGGGTGAGAAACACCGCTCCCTGGCGGTCACGGCTCGGTTACATGGTGCTTGTATGAAATAGTTTGCCGGCCCTTAAATGCAGCGCCGGAATACTTACACTCCATTTTTCCCACGCTGCTACGGTTGCGGTTCCGTTTCCGGAGTTGCGCTGGATTGGAGAAGTATTGCCGACCATGTGCAGACACAGACCACGGGCTGACGCGCCGTGGTTCGGTTACGACGGTGAGTGCGTGTTTGCAATGGTGTGTTGTTGCGCGGCTGGATCGGTTCTAATTAGATTAACAGCTTGTTGCGCCAAGTGGCGTACTATAATTAGCCATGAGGCCACGCTTGGAAACCAAGGCAATTGCGGAAGTACTGGGCGGGCGCAAAGTTCTTGGCCAAGCCGTCCATAAGGCGGATGATTTGGCCCAACTTGTTCGGAGAGGGCTGCCAGCCAGTTCAGTCAAAGCACTGGCTGAGCATCTACAAATCGGCCACGGAGTTCTATCCAGGAAGCTTGGTATTGCACAACGTACTCTGACACGCCGGTTGAGCACGGGTTCGCTGCTAACGGTGGCAGAATCGGATCGTACTGTCCGCATGGCCCGGGTTTACGCAACCGCTGTTGAGTTGATCGGCGATGAGACGAACGCGACCGAGTGGCTACGCACCCCGAATCGTGCGCTGGGGGGCGAGCGGCCAATTGATCTACTCGACACGGATACGGGTGCACGCATGGTAGAAGATGTTCTCGGGCGAATCGCGTACGGCGTTTATAGCTGATGCGGTTCTGGAGAATCTACCGGCAGCGATACGCGAGCGCGGCGGCCACCGGTGAAGGTGCACGACTGTACGGCGGACGGTGGAATAGCAGGGGCGTACGTGTGGTGTACGCTTCGACGTCGCTGGCACTTGCGGCTGTCGAGACGTTTGTAAATCTCGAACCCAAATTGCGCCCCAGAGATCTCGTGTCCATTCGAGGCACGATTCCGGACGGAGTTCAGATCGAAACTGTGAATGTGGAGGCCTTGCCTCACAACTGGTACACCACGCGCGACGAGACATTACGCCGTTTTGGCGACGAATGGATCAAGGGCGGACAAAGTGTCGCGTTGCGGGTTCCTTCAGCCGCCATTAAAGGCGATTGGAATATTTTATTGAACCCTGCACATCGCGATTTCCGGCAGACCGTTTTCGAGACCCCCGAGCCGTTCGAGTTCGATCTTCGGATGTTTGCAACGTGAACTAACGGGTAGCGGCCAGAGCTGCTTTGGGCTTCACGCGCACCAGGACCGGGGTGGGCGCGGCCTGAAGATTCTGTTGGGGGGAGCGGGTTTCGATGTTACCCGCGACGTAGATGTAGCCTTCGGTGGGTTCGGCGTTGGGGAGGGCCCAGACTTTGAAGCTGCGTTCGGATTCGTCTTCGTTGATTAAGACGCCGTTAAGACCGGAGTCTGTCACGCGGACGCGGTTCGGGAGGTCGCGGACCTGGACGGGGACGCGTCCGGCGAAGCCGTTTTGGCGGGTTACGCGAACCTTCACTTCCGCGGTCTGGCCGGGTTCGAGTTCGACCACTTTGGTTTCGGCAGCCATAACGATGTCGGGTTTGGGAGCGAGGGCGATGAGTTTCGTGCGGTCCTCAGGATTGGCGGTGCGCACCAAGTGGCGCGCGCCTGCCGTGGCTTTGCCGGTGACCTCAAAGGGGACGGCTTGTTTGAGATCGATCGCGGCATCGGCGGTGAGGAGGATGGTGCAGGAGTCGAGTCCTGCAGGAATGGTGTTGGGCTGCGCTTTGAGTCCGGCGGGGAGGCTCGAGAGAGCGACCTGAATGGGACCCTCGTAGCCTTCCATGCGGAACGCGGTGACGGTTAGGGGAATCGAGCCGCCGCGCGGGATGTTGGGATTTCGCGGGTTAACGGAGAGACGGAAGTCGGGGCGCGGTTCGCGGATATGAAGGCGATAGGCGAGCGCGTCGCCTTTGATGTTGCGCACGTCGCGCAGGCGGACGATGTATTCGCCATCGGCAGGGGCTTTGAAGTCGACGAGCGAATCTTTGCCGTAGCCGGGACCACCGTCGTCGTTCTGGTAATAGAGGTGAACGAGGGGGAGGCCATTGGGCGAGAACTTAGCGGCGGGAGGATGGATCTGGACTTTGTAGACGGCGCGATCGACGCCATGGGCTTCGTTGCTGGTGCCGAAGAAGGCGCGGCGCTGGCCACCGAAACCTTCGAGGATCATGTCTTCGTCGGGACCGTCGGGTATCTCTTCGACGCGTAGAATCTCATTGCCGACCATCACGTAATCGCCGACGTTGAGGACGTTCCAGGACTGGATACGTAAGCCTTTGGACGCGGAATCGTGGTCGCGGAGGACAAGATTCGTTTCCCAAGTGGCGCGTACGGTAGCGCGTTCGATGCGCTGACCTTTGGCGTCGAGCACTTCGATGAATGAGTCGAGATCGGACCCGAGGCGGCGCGCGTTCACTTCGACGATGACGCGCTGTCCGGCTTTGGCGTGGAAGCGGAAGTCGTGATGATCGGCATCGCTGAGCTTGCCGTTGACGACTACGGGCACGGTGACATTGCGCGTGGTTGCGGCATCGAGTTCGGGATCGTCGGAGAGGGCGAGTTTGAGGTCGGTAAACGACTTGCCGGGGCGAAGGATTGCGGCATCCGGATTCAGCGGGGATGCCTTTCCGTCCACCTTTAACTTGGATGCCCCGAGATTGTAGCCAGTGAGTGCGACTTCGGCGGACCCGTTGCGGCGCAGGCCGAGGGGATAAGCGGAGATGGCGACGGGGAGTTTGCCAACCAGGATGCGATAGAAGTGCGAGGCGCGGCCGGAGGATTCGTAGTCGCTGATGCGGACGTAGTAGGTCCCCTCTTTATCGAAGCGCCAGGCGAAGCGAGCGGTAGTGGCGCCGCCATCGTAGCCGAACTCTTTGACGACAGACTGATCTTCCGCGAGCAGGCGAATGACGGGCTGAAGGCTGGAGCCGATGGTCATGGCCTGATTTTCGAAGACAAGTTCTTCGCCGGCTTTGACCTTAATCTTATAAACGTCGACATCGCCGGGGCGGGAGATGGCGCCGGCGAGCACGGCGGGCAGGAAGGTTTCGACTGCGGTTCCCGTGGTGTCGTTGGGTTCCTTATCCGCCGATTCGCCGAAATAGGGTTCGACGAGGAAGGTGCCTTCGGGGCTGGTTCCCAGCGGAGTGAGCAGGCGGAACTTGACGGCGCCGACCGGTGTTTCAGGTGCAAGATCGACTTCAACTGTCACCTGATTGCGGGGCGGCAGCGGTCCGACGTCAACCGTAGACGGCGTGCCATTGGAGCCAAGGCGAATATCGGGCAGGTCAGGCAGTTCTTTCACGCGCAGGACGCGGCCCTTGATGGTGGGCTCAGAGAAGTATATGGCGGAGGCTCCGGCGAGGTTCAAACCTTCCACGGTGAACTCGACGGTAGTGCCGCGCGCCGCGCCTAATGGAGCGACGGAACTGAGGGTGGGTGGAGTGATGCGCGGCCCGGTGGGATGGTCGATGGGCGCTTGGGCATTGAGTAGCGCGGGGAGCAGCGCGAGGGAAGCGAGGCAGGTGCAGGCGGCGGTGCGTGGCATTGGTGTGTTACCTCGAGGAAGCGGACAGTGTTTCCGCGGTTGGAAGGATGGAAAGCGACCCGTCGAGCGGCGCGATGGCGAGTTGGCGGCCGTCGGCGGAGAACTGCAGACCGTAGGTCCAGTCGGATTGTGTGGGCAAGAGTTTGAGTTCCGTCAGGTCGGAGGCGCGGAAGAGTTTCACCGTGCGGTCGGCCGCGGAGGAGACGAGCGTTTTGCCGTCGGGCGACCAGGCGATCTTGAGGATGGCGTCTTCGTGGGCCATTAGCGAAAGCAGCAGTTCGCCGCCCGTGTCGCCCATGCGCCAGATGCGAATGGATTTGTCGAGCCCGGCGGCGGCGACGAGTTTGCCTGTGGGGTCGACGGCGACGGTGTTGAGGCCATCGGTCGCGTCAGAGAAGGTGTAGAGGCGCTTGCCGGTGGCGGGGTCCCAGATCTTGACGGAACGGTCAGCCGCGGCGGATACCAGGCGCGAGCCGTCGGGCGTGAAGTCGAGGGCGTAAACCGCGTCGATGTGGTCCTTCAACGTGCGGACTTCGGCGCCTGTGGAGGTGTCCCAAAGCTTGATGAGCTTGTCGTAGGAAGAGGTGGCGAGGGTTCTGCCGTCGGGCGAGAAGGCGAGCCCGTAAATGCAGTCGGTGTGGCCGCTGATGGTGGGTCCGGGTTGGCGGGTTTCGAGGTTCCAGAGGCGCACTTCGCCGCGCTTGGCACAGAGTCCGCCGCCGGCGGCGAGCCACTTGCCGTCTTTGGAAATGGCGAGGTTACGCACCGTGTCGGCATGGCCATCAAGCGTGGCGACGGGTTTGCGGGTGCGCGTGTCGATGAGGGTGACCTTCTTGTGTCCGGCCAAGGCGATAACGGCGGCGTTGGGCTGCCAGGCGACGGCGAAGACTTGCGGTTTGACGTTGGCGGCGGGCTTGAACGTGATCGATTGGATTTGCTTCGCCGGTTGTGCTTCGCCGGCGGCGGGTGCTTTGGCTCCGGCGGCGATCCAGCGGCGTAGCAGGTCGATTTCGCCGTCGGTGAGCGTGGTGCCGTCCATCGGCATCTTGGGATACGCCTTGCCGGTGACGAATTGGACGAGGAGGCTCTCATCAGGCTTGCCGGGGACGACCGTGCGGCCGTGGTTGCCGCCTTTGACGGCAGAGTCGTAGGAGTTGACGGAGTACTCGCCCATGCGCGCTTCGCCGCCGTGACAGCCGCCGCAGCGCTTGTCGAGCATGGGGGCGATGTCGGCGGTGTATGTTTGCGCCGCCGCGAGCGCCGGAAGCAAGAGGTAGAAGAAGCGCCTCATGGTGGGTCCTAGTGGTTGAACAGAAATTCCTTGGTGGTGAGCATTGCCCACGCCATGTCTTCGAGAGCCTGCTTGCGCTTGTCGCGGGCGGTTTCCGCCGTGGCTGTCGCGGGGGCGCGCGAGTCGGCAAGGGCTTTGAGGATGGACGCTTTCTCCTGCGCGGTGGGGTAGCGCGAGAAGGCGGCCATGGTGAGTTGTTCGAGGATGCGCGAATCGGAGAGGCCGATTTTGAGGTAGAGGTTCAGGTTACCGTTGGCGTCCGCGAGTTTTTTGTTGAGCGTATCGCCGTTGATGACGTGGAGGGCTTGGGAAATGGACGGGTCCTGCGAACGTTCGGCGGCGTCGCAGATGATGCGCTCCGGGCGGCCGAACGACGACAGAAACTGAGACTGGACGCGAACGTCGGGCAGTTGCATAGCTCGCGTGTTCGCGGGGAAGCCGCCGAATGCGGTAGGCACGCCGGCGACCTGCGACATCGCATCGAGCAGCACTTCGGCAGGTAGGCGGCGGATGATATAGCGCGAGTAGAAGATGCCGTCCTGCTGGTTGGTGGCGTTCGCTTCCGACGATAACTGGTAGGTGGACGAGTTGAGGATCAGCTTGATGAGGCGCTTGATGTCGTAGCCGTTCGTGACGAAGTCTTTGGCGAGGGCATCGAAGAGTTCCTCGTTCGAGGCGGGGTTGGTGGCGCGGACGTCGTCGACGGGATGACAGAGGCCGCGGCCCATGATGGCGCCCCAAACGCGGTTGACGATGTTCTTGGCGAAGTACTCGTTTTGCGGACTGGTGAGCCACTTGGCGAAGTGCAGGCGACGGTCGGTGGCGGCATCGAGCGGCATGGCTTGACCGTCGAGCGGAGTGGGTGCGAGCGGTTTCAGCAGCCGCGGATGATTGATTTCGCCTGCGACCTTGGCGTAGATCACCGTTTCCCCGGCAGTGTCGCCGTTCTTGAGGCCGACGCGCGAGAAGAGGTTCGCGAACTGGTAGTACTGCGTTTGGGTCCACTTCTCGAGAGGGTGGTTGTGGCAGCGTGCGCAGGTGAGGCGCTGGCCGAGGAAGGCTTGGGTGACGTTTTCGGCGAGGTCGATCGTGTCCTTGTGCAGGACGAAGTAGTTGAGCGCGCCATTCTGGCGAGAGGAGCCGGAGGCGGTGAAGATGTCGCGGGCGAACTGGTCCCAGGGCTTGTTGGCTTTGACGGAGTCGCGAATCCAGTTGTAGAAGGCCCACATGGCGTTGGTGCGCAGCTTGCGGGAGGAGACGAGCATCAAGTCGGACCACTTGTAGGCCCAATAGTCGACGTACTCGTCGCGTTCGAGTAGACGGTCGATGAGCTTTTCGCGCTTGTCGGCGGACGTGTCGGCGAGGAACTGTTCGACTTCTTCCGGCGTGGGGAGAACGCCGGCGGCATCCAGATAGACTCGCCGCAGGAACTCGGCGTCGGTAGCTCGCTTGGACGGGGCGAGCTTCAGGCTCTTCCATTTGGCGAGCGTCAGTTCGTCGATGAAGTTTTTGGGTTGAAAGCTGTTGTAGTCAGCGGCCGTGATGTTGTTATCGAACGGGACGGTAACGCGGGCATAGAGGACTCGCGACGAGTACCACAGCGTGATGGCGGCTTCGCCACGGCCGGTCATCTTCACGCGGCCGTTGTCGTCGACGGTGGCGACGCCTTCGTTGTTCGAGGTGAACTTCACCCAGCGCGTAACATCTTCGATACGTCCATCGGAATAACGTGCACGGACGACGAGTTGCTGTTCGGCGGAGGGAGCGAGAACGGAACGCCGCGGGTAGACTTCAAGGCCGGTAACCTCGGCGTCGGCCGGCTTGGGCGCGGGTGTGCCGGCAGCGATCCATTCGCCGATCACGCGGTATTCGAGCGAGTTGGTGGAGAAGCGCTTGCCGCCACCGTGGGGCAGGGCGAAAACGGCCTTCTTTAACAGGAGGCTTTCGGCGGGTTCGGCGAGGGAGATGCGGCGGCCGACGGCCTGGCGGGTGAGGGTGTGGTAGTCGACGTCGGGGGCGTAGCCACGCAGGGTGAGCTTGAAGCCGTTCTTACCGGCGAGCGCGCCATGGCAGGCTCCCTGGTTGCATCCCATCTTGGTCAGTACAGGGATGACGTGGTTGCGGAACGACCATTGGAAGGGTTTGCCAACGCCGGAGACGCGAACGGTCGCGGCGGCGGTCTGTCCATTGGCTTTGGCGGTGATGACAGCTTCGCCGTTGGCGACGGGTGTGACGAAGCCGGTGGGGTCGACTTTGGCGATTTGGGGGTTGGAGGAGGTCCACTGTGCGGAGCGTGTGAGGTCCTGTGAAAGGTCGGGTGCGGAGAGCTCAGCGATTAGCTGATGGGTCGATTCCGGGGTGGCCAGATCGATCGCTTTCGGCAAAATTTCGAGTTTCTGCGCAAGTGCAGGCACACAGAGACACAGCAGACAGACATACAACCGCATTTGAGAAAGAGCCCCTCGTCCGGTATCTTATCGCAGGCGGGGGTTGGGGGGAGTGGATGAGGTATGGTACGGGCTGGCTGGCTAAGTCAGACCGCAAACACGAGTGTCGGCTGTGTCGGTACGCGGTACAGGATTATTATTGGTAAAGACGTTTCGTCATAAAGGGTTGAAACGCCTGTTCGAGAAGGACAGCCCGAGTGGTGTCAGAGCCGATCAGGCCGGTGGCGGATCATATTCCGCTTCGAGAGCGGACACTTCTTTGATGTGGACTTGGTGGATTATCACTAGGGAGGAGATGAACCGATGCCGATGAAAAACCCGCCGCATCCAGGCCATTCAATCAAAAATGCCTGTCTGGAACCGCTGGGGTTGAGCGTAACCGACGCCGCCAAGGTGCTGGGGATCGCTCGGCACACGCTGTCGCGTGTTTTGAATGGACGCGCTGGCATCTCGGCGGAGATGGCGATTCGGTTGGAGAAAGCCGGATGGTCAAATGCCGATCAGTGGTTGCGCCTTCAGACGGCGTACGATCTAGCTCAGGCTCGTCTGCATGAGCGCGATATCAAGGTGCAACGGTACGAGCCGCGACCTGCGGTGTGAAGTGGAACCTGCGACGTGGAGGCTTCTTTGGTGAATCCCAGGCACCTCAGTTGGGGAGGTTCGCACCGAGTGTCAGGCTGCGTAACGGATCACCTCGAGTTCGGCTTGGCTATCCACGCCTGCCAGCAATTGATCAACCCGCTGCATAGTGGCATGCTCCAGCTCTGTATCGCCACACTGTGTGCATTGCAGAACCGGGAGCGCTTTCAAAATGACAATGGAGAACTCTGCGATCTTAAAGGGCAGATCGGTGACGCGGGGTTCAAGGTCTCCACCACAGATGCGGCAATTCATGGTCGCAGTCGCCTTACTCTGAGGCTAACATCCCACTGAGCGGGGTCCGGAATATACATCGTGACAACTCGAATGTTCCCGTCCTGAACGTCTGTCGCGACTTGAGCGTGGAATACGGTTCCACTCCATTCGCCGCGAAGAAGAAAACTGGGCAGATATTCGCCTAGCTCCCCTATCATAAAAGGAGAATGCGGCTCTCCGTCCTTGCTGTCGTTGTACTTACGTGTCCCCTGATGGCTGAGGTGGATTTTGTTAAGGACGTGCAGCCGATTTTGCGGGCGCGGTGTGTGGGGTGTCACGGGGCGGCGATGCAGCAAAGCGGTTTTCGGGTGGACGATCGCGAGGCGGCGCTGAAGGGTGGGTATTCGGGCGCCGTGATCGTTCCCGGAAAGAGCGGCGAGAGCAAGCTGATCGATCGAGTTACGGGCGCGAAAGGGCTTGGCATCATGCCTCCGGCGGGCAAGAAGTTGACGCTAGCCGAGGTGGAGGTGTTGCGTAGTTGGATTGACGGGGGGGCCAAGTGGCCGGATGAGGTGGCGAAGGCGAAGGTCACCGGCGGTAAGCCATTGCCGTGGTCGTTCCGTCCGCTGACCCGGCCAGCGGTGCCTACGGCGGCTACGCATCCAATCGACGCCTTTGTGCGCGAGCGGCTTCGCAAAGAGGGCATTGAGCCGTCACCTGAGGCGTCGAGAGCAACGTTGTTACGGCGCGTGTCGCTCGATTTGACGGGGTTGCCGCCGACGCCGCAAGAGCTTGCGGCTTTCTTGGCGGACAGGCGCGAGGGCGCGTACGAGCGTCTCGTGGACCGGCTGTTAAACTCGCCGCGGTATGGAGAGAAGTGGGCGCGGCCGTGGCTCGATATGGCGCGGTATGCGGATTCCGACGGGTATGAAAAGGACTGGGTGCGTCCGCATGCGTGGCGGTGGCGGCAGTGGGTGATTGAGGCGCTGAACAACGACATGCCGTTTGACCGGTTCACGATCGAGCAGATTGCGGGGGACCTGCTGCCGAACGCCACTGTTGAACAGCGGGTAGCGACCGGATTTCACCGCAACACGCTGACAAACCGCGAAGGCGGGGTGGATAACGAGCAGTTCCGGTTTGAGGCGGTGGCGGATCGTGGGATTACGGTGGCGACGGGGTGGCTGGGGCTGACGATGCAGTGCACGCAATGTCACGACCATAAATATGACCCGCTGACGCAGAAGGATTTCTATTCGATGATGGCGTTTTTCGATAACGCCGAAGAAGTGGAGATCGATGCGCCGATGCCCGGCGAGGTGGAGTCGTGGCGCGCCAAGCACGAGGAATATCAGGCCAAGCGTGAGGCGCTACTCGCCGAATATAAGGTCGCGGAACTGCAGGCGGACTGGGAAGCGAACATGCTGCAGGCCTCGCGCGAACCGGGTAAACGCACGGATTGGGACCTTGCTTGGGACTGCCTGTTGAAACTGACCGAAGGCGGCGATGGCGCGAAGGTGATCCGCAAAGACCGGGCAGCGCGGACGCCGCGCGAACGCGATGTGCTGGTGGATCATTTTGTGCGCAATTATCACTTTGCGATCGGGCAGAAGAAGTACAAGGCGCTGAAGTTCGACGAATTGGATAAGAAGCTGCGAGCGTTAAAGGAGGAGTATCCGCAACTGAGCCAGGCGCAGGTGATCGCGGAGACGGATGGCGAGCGCCGAACGTCGCACCTGCGGGTGCGCGGCGATTACAAGGCGCTGGGCATTGCGGTGGACCCGGAGGTTCCCGCGGCGTTGGGAGCGCTAAACAAAAAGGGCGCGACGCGGCTGGACCTCGCGGAGTGGCTTGTTTCCCAAACCAATCCACTGACGGCGCGGGTGATGGTGAACCGTGTTTGGCAGGAATACTTCGGCCGCGGGCTGGTGGAGACGGCGGAAGACTTCGGCTGGCAGGGGTCGAAGCCGACCTATCCGGAGTTACTCGACTGGCTGGCGTGCGAATTCCGCGACACCGGCTGGGGCATGAAGAAGTTACACCGGCTGATTGTAACTTCCGCGACTTACAAGCAGGCATCCACGGGGCGCGAAGACCTAGAGACGAAAGATCCCAATAACCTGTTGCTCGCGCGGCAGAGCCGGTTACGGTTATCCGCTGAGCTAATACGCGATGAGGCGCTGTTCGTGGCTGGATTGCTGGACGATCGCGTTGGCGGCAGGAGCGTCCGGCCACCGCAGCCGAAGGGAGTGGCGGAACTGGGATATTCGACGGGAACGAAGTGGGCCGAATCGACCGGCGCGGACCGCTACCGCCGCGGCCTCTACATCCATTTCCAGCGAACCACGCCGTATCCGCTGCTGCAGAACTTCGATGCGCCAAAATCGACAGTGACACAGTGCCGGCGAACGCGGTCGAACACGCCGCTGCAGGCGCTGAATTTGTTGAACGACCCCGTGTTTATGGAAGCGGCGAATGCGCTGGCGAAGAGGGTCCAGTCTGAGGACTTCCGCTCATCCCTGACCAAGGCATACTTACTAACCGTGGCGCGCGAGCCGCGGCAGGAAGAGGTGGAACGGTTGCAGGGTTATCTCAATACACCCGACGCGACGTGGGCAGGGCTGGCGAGCGTGCTGCTGAATCTGGACGAGTTTATTGTGAGGGAGTAACGGAGCTATGAAATTCTCGCGACGCGACTTCTTCCGGCAGAGTTCGATCGGAATGGGCAATTTGGCGCTGGCGCATTTGCTGGCGCGCGACGGTTACGCGGTCAACGATCCGCTGGCGCCGCGCAAGGCGCATTTTGAGGGCAAGGCGAAGAACGTGATCTTCCTCTTTATGGAAGGCGCGCCTAGCCAAATGGACCTGTTCGACCCGAAGCCCGACCTGCAGAAATGGCACGGCAAACCGCTGCCGCCGTCAGTCACCAAAGATCTGAAACTGGCGTTCATCAAGCCGACCGCGTCGGTGCTGGCCAGTCCGCGGAATTTTGAAAAGGTCGGCGATGCAGGCATGGAGTTATGCGACCTGCTGCCGAACCTGAAGACCATCGCGAACGACGTATGCTTCGTCCGATCGATGGTGAGCGACGCGTTCAACCATCACCCGGGGCAGTTGCTGCTGTTCACGGGACATCCGCTCGCGGGGCGGCCGACGATGGGAGCATGGGCGGTATACGGTTTGGGCAGCGAGTCGCAGAATCTTCCGGGATTTGTGGTGCTGACCTCCGGTTCGGGTACCAGCGCCGGCTCCGACAACTTCGCGTCCGGGTTCATGCCGTCCACCTATGCGGGCACGGTGTTCCGCAATACCGGCGATCCGATCCTCTACTTGTCGAATCCACAAGGGATGTCGAATGAGGCACAGCGGGCGCGGTTGGATGCGATTCGAGATCTGAACCAGATGCGCGCGGCGACCGCGAAGGACCGCGAGATCGAGTCGCGCATCCATTCCTATGAGCTGGCATTCCGCATGCAATCCGCCGCACCGGATCTGCTCGATTTTTCAAAAGAATCGAAAGCGACGCTCGACATGTACGGTGTCGCCGAAGAGCGCACGAAATCGTTTGGGACCAACTGCCTGCTCGCGCGACGCATGGTGGAACGCGGCGTGCGGTTCGTGATGCTGATGCACGCGAGTTGGGATCATCACAGCGAGATCAATAAGGGGATCGTAAGGACTACGGGTGCAACGGATCAACCCGCGGCGGCACTAATCAAAGACCTGAAACAGCGCGGATTGCTCGATTCGACGCTGGTGGTCTGGGGCGGCGAGTTTGGGCGTACGCCGATGTCTGAGATGCGGCGCCCTGAGGATGCGGAGAACGCGGGGCGGGACCATCACAACACCGGGTATACGATGTGGTTGGCCGGCGGCGGAATCAAGGGCGGCCAAGTAATCGGAAGAACTGACGAGTTAGGACTGAACGTGGTGGAGGATAAGGTCCACGTGCATGACTTGCAGGCGACCATTCTGCATTGCCTGGGATTCGATCACACGCGACTGACGTACCGGTTTATGGGCCGGGATTTCCGGTTGACGGATATTCACGGGAGTGTAGTGAAGAAGTTGCTGGTTTAAGGGCTATTTGGAGGGCGAAGGCGGCCGCGTTTTCTTTTCGTGCCTAACTCGGCTACCCTGACAGTACCTATGGCGGAACTGAGCCGTATCGGTGTGGCAATTGATGCCGATCTTTTGACCAAATTCGATGATCTGATCGCAGAACGTGGATACACGAACCGGTCAGAAGCGTTTCGCGACCTGATTCGCGACGAGTTGGTGGAAAAGTCCTGGGAGGAGCCGGACAGCGAAGTGGTCGGGTCCGTGACGCTGGTCTACGACCATCACGTCCGCATGCTGAACGAGAAGCTGATCGACATGCAGCACGATTACCATCACAACATTCTGTCGACCCTGCATGTCCATCTCGATCACGACAATTGTCTGGAGGTGCTGGTGGTGAAAGGCAAGGCCGAGCGGGTACGGAAGCTGGCGGATGCGCTCATCGCGACCAAGGGCGTCAAGCATGGCCGCCTGACAATCACTGCAACAGGAGCGGACCTGTGATCCTCGGCACCGGCATTGATTTGGCCGAAGTCGATCGCATCAAAGCAGCGATCGAGCGTCATGGAGACCGCTTTCTTCACCGGGTCTACACTGCCCGCGAGATCGCCTACGTGGAGCGCAAAGCCAACCGGTTCGAGCGCTATGCGGCCCGGTTCGCGGCGAAAGAAGCCGGAATGAAAGCGATCGGCACCGGTTGGCGCGGGGGCATCACCTGGCACGATTTCGAGGTAGTCAATGAACCGTCAGGCCGGCCGACGCTTCGGTTAACAGGTCGCGCAGCCGAGGTTGCGGAGAGAATGGGCGTGAAGCGAATCAACCTGTCGCTGACGCACACCGGGCAGAATGGGATGGCGTTTGTGGTGGTGGAGGGTTAAAACTCTACCGCCCTACGGCCCGCGACTCGCCGGCGAGCCGTAACTGCGACTCTTCCAATCGCTTCGTCTCCAGGTAGGTGTAATACATGCGGTGGATCACGGTGATGTTGCCGATGATCGCGATCACCCAAAGCACCGGAGCCATCCGGTTGAAAAGGGTCCCGATCATGAGCAGCACGATCCGTTCGGGCCGTTCCATGAAGCCGACCTTACATTTGGGAATCGTGTTTTCGGCGCGGGCCCGGGTGTAGCTGATCATCACGGACGCAGTCATAACCACAGCGGTAAGCACCACGTACCAGGGGCGGTTGATGTTGCCGTAGTAGACGAGCAGGCCCATCAGAAGGCCGAGGTCCGAATAGCGGTCGAGCACGGAATCGAAGAAGCCGCCGAAACGGGTTACCTGGTTCGTGGCGCGGGCCACGCGGCCGTCGACCATGTCGAACAGCGAAGCGCCCACGATTACCCATCCGCCGGCCCAAAAGTTGCCTTGCGCCAGCAGTACGGCGGCAACGATGTTGATCAGCAACCCAATCAGCGTGAGAACGTTGGGGTGGATCTTGGCCAGTGCAAGTCCGCCGACGATGCGCTTGATGATGCTGTCGCAGGCGATCCCGATGGCACGGGTATATGTCATTGTGTGTTGCTCTTAAGTCAAGTCGTGGATCGTTGCTAATTTCAGGATTTCGTATTCCTTGGTTCCCCCCGGAATCTGGATCCTGACCGTATCGCCGATCGATTTGCCCAACAGGCCGCGGCCAATGGGCGAAGTTGTCGAGATCTTACCGTTGTTGACGTCCGCCTCTTCGCTGGTCACCAGCTTGTAAGTGATCTCCTCGTCCTTCTTCGTGTCTAGAACCACCACCTCTGAGCCGAGACCCACGCGGCCGCGCGGGATCTTCGTCAAATCGACCATTGCCCATTCGCGCATACGCTTGCGCACTTGCGACAGCCGTGCGTCGACATAGGATTGACGTTCCTTCGCCGCGTGATACTCAGCGTTTTCGCTCAGATCGCCCAGCGCACGAGCCCGCGCAATTTCGCGTGGAAGGTCAACATGCAGCTCCTTTTCGAGCGCGGTTATCTCGTCCTGAAGTTTCTTCTTGAGGTCTTCCATGCGCGGCGAACAAACAGTTCTAGCCTTTAATTATAGTCAACAAAGCGGAAAGATACTGTCGTGCGATTCGTCGCGGGTCATGTTCGGTACGAATCCAGTACTGAGCCGCTTTGCCGATACGCTCCGCCAGGAAGGGTTGCTCGATCAACGCCGCCAGCGAGCAGATCAGCATTTCTTCCTCGGCCAACCCCGAATCGATCTTGACCAATGCGTCGTCGGGGTAGCGCGATACCTCTAACCCGTCAGTCACCACGACCGGTTTGCCGAGCCCCATGAATCGGATCGCAATACCTGATGTCTCTCCAGCCGGAGGAAACCGTAGGTTGAGGCAGATGTCGGTAGCCGCGGCATGAAGCCAAAACCCGGGCTCAGCGAGGTACCCCACCCGGATAATGCCTGGATGCCGTCGCCGCGCGTCCAGCGCACGTACTAAGTCCGACGACACACAATCCCCGGCTAGCAATAGCCGCACCGGGTATTTCGTCGCCAGCCTTTCAAATGCATTCAGTACCGTGTGAATACGCTTCGACTCCCGCAGATGTCCGAACACCCCAAGAACTATGCCGCCGGGCGGAACACCCCACGATCTGCGGACTTCCACCACCTCCGGCGCCCCGATATCGGGGACAGGCCCGTATAAATGTGGTATTTCGATGCATTTCCCGTGGCCGTGGACCTCTACAGCCGCTTTCGCTGCGGGATTATGGACGATCACGGTTAGCGCTGTTTCAACAAGCCTCTTCAGCATTCCGTACTGAAAATAAAGAGGATCGGAGCCGGAACGGGCGCGTCCCCGCCACAACTGACGGGCGAGCGACTCGTGCCAGGTGCCGTAGTTGTACACAAATTCGGCAACGTAATCCTCTTGCCCGCCGCGGCCAAGAAAGAAATGGTGCAGCAAAGCATCGTGCAGGACCACCGCGCCTGGCCGAGCAAGCGCACGCTTGTATATCTCCGCGTGTAGGGGGTTATTGCCGATGTGGTACAACTCTCGATCACACGGTGTGGTCGGATTTATCGCTACTTGAGCTCCTTCAGCCCGCAACGCGCGAACGAGCTCGGCCGAGTAGTCCGCCACGCCGGTCGGCGCGGGCGCCATTGGCGAGTGGTAGCCGACTTTCACTTGCGTTGCCGCTTGCCGAACAGGGCTGTCCCCACCCGGATATGGGTGGCGCCCTCTTGGATCGCGACCTCAAAATCGTGCGACATCCCCATCGACAGCGCCTTCAACCCGTGCTCCTGAGCGATCGCGTACAGCCGCCGGAAGTAGGGCCGAGACTCCTCCGCATCCTCGTCCCAAGGGGGCATCGTCATCAGACCAAGCAGCTTTAATTGGGGACAGGCCCCGATTTCGGAGACAAGTTGTGGGATTTCGCGAGGATCGGCACCGCTCTTGGCATCTTCTTCGCTGAGTTTTACTTCAATCATCACGTCAAGCGGGCGACCGACTTCATTTAACCTGCGCGCCAGCTTGGGAGTATCCACGGTCTGCACAACCTGGAATAGCTCTCCAGCCTTGCGGGTCTTGTTCGACTGCAGATGGCCGATCAGGTGGAACCGGGCGTCTCCAAGATGTTTAACTAAAGGGTGCTTGCCCTCGAACTCCTGCACGTAGTTCTCGCCGAAATCGCGCAACCCCGCCTCGTACGCTTCAAGGATGGCCTCCGCCGGGAACACCTTGCTGACCGCCACCAGCGTGATTTCGTCGCGCCGCCTTCCGCTTGCCTGGCATGCGCGCACGATCCGCTCTTCTACCTGAGCCAAATTCTGCCGGAACACCACTACTTATCTTATGGTGAAGGCAAACTGTCAGAACGACGCGTCTCCGAGTCTCCAACTGAGGTGGCCAGGATAGAGCGAAACGGTACACCTGGGAAATGGGAACCTACTAAAGAAGCTTGTTTTCCTGGGAAATCTCTGCCAAACTCCGCCCATGAGATCGCGAAACACAACAATGTTTGTTTTGATAGTCGCGAGTATCACTGGGCTCGCCCCGGCTTCCGCCGGAGCGGACACACTTAACCCCACGCGGAGCTTTAGCCTGCGAGCGACAGTAGCTGTTCGCGAAACGATCGCGGCGGCTATCGCGGCTGATAGCCGGCTTCACGTTCTGATCACTGACCAAGCTCCGACCGGGCGAAGTGCCATTCTCCTGGACACGGAGACTGATGGCAGCAATCAGCAATGGGTGGATCTGAAGGTTCCTGCCCATTCATTGGTCCGGGCTGGATCATTTTCGGTCGCCCTGGCCCCGGCTATGAACGGCCTTCGAATTCTTCAACCCGCCGGCGGACTTGTGCGATCCACCGACTTTGCTGGCATCACTGCTCAGGCGGTAGGAACAGAATCACAGTTCATCCGTCTTTTGGCCACCGGTGACTTGGCGGTCCATGATGTTGTCAGGACGAGCATAGGACCGGCGCGTATTTTATCTACATCGCCCGAGCTCAAGATTCAACAGGCGTGCGCGACATGCGCCACGGAGAAGATGGTCGCCCAAGGAGCCTACGTGGTCTCCGTATTGCCTCAGAATCGGATTGCCGTCACTCACCGCAGTCTGGCTCATCTGAAGATTATCGATCTGAGCACAGGAAAGGTCCTGTCGTCGGCGGTTCTTGATAACGAGGATGTTCGGCGTGGCCGCGCTATGTTCGCCAGACAGCAGGAGGCTGCCGTGAACATGCGAGTGAACCCCTCAAACCCCTCCATAATTGTTGCCGGTGCTGCGCATTCTTCTGGCGACATGTTCTTCCTCGTTGGACCCTTTACCCCCGCTGAAGGTGCACGCGTAATCCGAGTCAGTTCCGGCAGCGGGCTGGTGTCTTCGATTCGCTACGCCTATCCCCGCTTCGACCCGGAGCAAGGTCCTCCGCGATTTCTCGCCGTAGAGCAGGACCACGTCTACCTAATCTCTTCTAAGGGCCATGTGAATGTCTACCCGATCTCAAGTACCGTTTCCGCGAATAGGCGCTAAGGAAAGTAACCCAGCTTCAGCTAATCGGATCCACGTCGAATTCGGCCGTCTTACGGCCTGCCTAGAATGCCTGAGCCAAATCCTGCCGGAACACCACTACCTATCTTATGGTGAAGGCGGCCGCGGAAGAGCTGGCAAACCAAGTTTTTCAGTTCGTGTCGAACTGCCGCGAACCGGCGGTGCTCGAACCCGGCGACGAACCGCTGCCCCTTGTCCCTGGCCACTTCTCGATCGACGTCTCCGGCGACCGTATCTTTCTCGAAGCGTGGGACGACCAGCGAAACCTCACGCGACGTCTGACACGTATCATCGCTTCCCAACCCGGCCGTATGGAGGTCGAAATCCAGCGCCTGGGCAAGCGCACTGGCACGCTCCTGCTCGTCGACCGTGCACGCCCCGTTAACCACAACCTCGACCGCAAAGCCCGCCGCCTTGCCCTCCGCGAGCGCCTCCGACGCCTGCTTGCCCGCCAGTACGGCGGCTGGACCATCGCGGAACTCACCGCCGAAGCCGACCTCGAACACACGCTCTCACCCGCCTATGCCCGCGCGCTCATCCGGAAGGGAAACTCCGCCTGGGCGGCGATCGCCGCGCCCGCCGATGCAGCCACCGCCGATGCGGTCCTCACCTTTGGACTGATCTGGCTCGACTACCTGCGCAAGCGCGAACGGCGCATTCTTATAGAGGGGCTCTGCCTGCTGCTCCCCTCCGGCCACGAACTCACTACCTGCCTTCGCTTGCGCTGGCTGAATCCGCTGACGGCCAAGTTCGACACGTTCCTCTACGACGACCACGATTGGGAAGAGCGCGTCGACTGGCGAATGCACGGCAATCTGGACACGCACATCGAACCCGCATCGTCGACGCCCGCCAGCCGCGTCAAACCTGGATCGCCGGAGTCGTGGCTCGAATCGCGCGTCCGACAGGAGATCACACACTTCGTCGCCGAACTTCGGGGAGCTCCGGTGTATGGCCAGGTTCCTGCCTGGGCCGCGGCTGACCGGGGTGTGCTCGACCTGCTTGCCGTCGAGCAGTCCGGCCGCCTCGCCGTCGTCGAACTCAAGGCCACCGCCGATCCTCACCTGCCCCTGCAAGCGCTCGATTACTGGCTGCGCGTGCACCACCACAACCAGCAAGGCGACTTCACCCGCTACGGGTACTTCCCGGAAACAGCGCTCACGCTGCAGGCCCCGCGTGTGATTCTGCTGGCTCCGGCGCTCCAGTTCCACCCTACGACGGAAACCATCCTCCGCGCCTTCGCATCGCATATTGAGGTGGAGCGCGTAGGGGTCAGGATAGAATGGCAGCAGCAGGACGTGCGAATCCTTTTCCGCCTGCGGGGGGCGCAGTCTCCTTGCTGAGCCGGTAGTGGCAGCAGTCTTTTTTAGGGAGGGTGACGGGTGGCCTTATCCATGTTGCGGCAAATCCGCCAGGCGGTGGAGCAACTGAATCCGAACGAAGTCCGTGAAGCGGCCGAACGGCGTGTGTATGTCGGCCTGAACGCGAACAATTCCTGGGAATATTCGGCCATGGAGCGCTTTCTTGCTCCAGAGGACCTTTCGCCAAATCGCCGGCACCATGTTATGGCGTCGCTCATCCGTGCGGCCGACGAAGACACCGCGCGCCGGCCTGATATTCAACTCGTTTGGCCGGGGATATCCGCGCCCAACGGCGGGTTCGTCTTCGACCCTAACCAGCCCGAGAACACGGTCCGCGAAATCCTCTCGGAGCGCGAAGACCTGGCATTGGCCCTGTCGCGCGCCTTCGCGCCGTTCCGCCAGCCTGTCGTCGACAAAACCATCTTCAGCGTCTCCAAAGAGAACGCGCTGTTCGCCCTGGCGACCGCCGTCCCTGACATCCTGCCCGGTATCTCGCTGCCATGGGCAATCCCGGAGGCCGCTTCCGACACGGCGGTGCTCACTATGAACCAGATCCGTATGGCGTTTCTGCTCGCCGCCGCGAACGACCGTCCTGTCGGCTATGGCGAACAGCGCGCCGAAGTGGGGGGCATCGTCGCCGGAGCGTTCGGCTTCCGCGCCATCGCGCGCGAAATTGTCGGCAAGATCCCCGCCGGCGCCGGAATTATTCCCAAGGCCGGCATCGCTTTTGCCGCTACTTTCGTCGAAGGGATGTCGCTCGCGCGTCTCTACCGCTTCGGCTACGGCTACACGCGCGGCGAACGTAAAGAGGCCTACGGCGCCGCGCTCGAACGCGGCAAGCAGGTGGCTGGTCTACTCTGGGAACGCATCAAGCCGCAGCGGGGGTAAACTCTGTGGAGTGCCCCGGCTCATCCCGCTCGCCATTGGTACGCTGCTGCCGCTCGTAGCCGCCGACCTGACGCTGACCTACCGTTCCGCCATCGACGATACCGACCAGCCGTATCGCGTGTATGTCCCCGCGTCCTACTCGCCCGCGAAGCCCATCCCACTTGCGCTGGTGCTCCACGGCACCGGCGGCGATCAC
Organism: Bryobacterales bacterium; assembly: GCA_020846745.1. GTDB lineage: Bacteria > Acidobacteriota > Terriglobia > Bryobacterales > Bryobacteraceae > JADLDI01. The sequence goes on from JADLDI010000098.1 coordinate 20,211, forward strand.
AACACCTTCTTCACCACCGACAGCTACCGCCAGGCAAAGGCCTGGGAGGTGGCGGAAAAGCTTGGCGTATTGATGGTGTTCCCCATGGCCCGCGGCGTCACCGAGTATCGCGGTATTGGCGAGAACGACTGCTTCTGCGTAATGGATGAAATCCGCAAGCGCTATAACATCGATCCCGACCGCGTCTATCTCACCGGCCTTTCCATGGGCGGAACCGGAGCCGCCTATCTCGCGCTCCACCACCCGGACCTCTTCGCCGCCGCCGCCCCCATCTCGGCCGCATATAGCTGGCCGTGGCTCGCCCGCAATGCCGAGCATGTTCCGTTCCTCTGGGTAGGCGGCGCGCTCGACTCCGTCTTCTACCACCGCGGCGTCAGCCCCGGCGTCGACCGCATGCGCCAGTACGGTGTCAAGGTGCTCTCGGAATCCCTTCCCGACGAAGGCCACGCCGGACCCATGAAGCAGTTCGAACGCATTGTCTCCTGGCTGCTCCAGCACAAGCGCAATCCCCACCCGCGCCAGTACTACTTCGAAACCGACACCACGCTCCACGGCCGCGCCTGGTGGACCACCATCACCAAAATTACCGACCCCGGCCGCATGGCCGCGATCGAAGCGAACGCCGCCGAAGCCGCGGGCAACCACACGGCCAAGATCACGCTCCACAACGTCGCGAGCTTCGACTTCCACCCCGACCCCGCGGTGTTCGACCTTTCCCAACCCATTGAGCTAATCGTCAACGGCCATTCCACCGGCAAGAAGCAGTACACCGCCGAACCCGCGCCTAACATCTGTACCCAGTGGCGTCAGGCGACCGTAGCGGAAGCCACCGGCACCCTCGACATGCTCGGCACCGAAAAGACGCTGGCCAACTGGATCGCCGACGCCATGCGCTGGGCCACCAACGCGGACCTCGCACTCTGGAACGGCTGGCCCTATCGCGGCCTGCCGATCGCCAAAGGAAAGGTCGATGTCGTGGACTTGATCCAAGCGTCGCGACCATTCGATCAATACCTGGTCACCGTGCAGTTGACCGGACACGACATCCTGGAGATGCTTGACGCCAATATTCCAGTCGGTAAAGCCATCGCACCCATGCACATTGACACTCCAGGAGCTTCGCGGCTGATCCAACTCTCGGGCGCACGCTATGTCTTTGACCGCTCCAGGCCCGCGGGCCAGCGGATCCTTTCTTCCACCATCGATCCCCAACGGGTCTATACGGTCGCGCTCGAAGGTCAGGTAGTAGAACGCGAGACCATCCTGCTCAAGGGCCGTTTTCTGAAACTCGACTACCAGACCACCAACATGCCTTTCACCACGGCGCTATATGGGTACGCGGCGCGGAACCCGCGTATGGAACCGAAGCGGGAAGGCCGGGTGCGCGAGGACCGTACGACGCAGTGATCTTCTCAGAAGCATTGCAAGAGCGGACGAAGCTACCCGCCGAGGCGCGAGATGCCCTCCACTCCCGCCCGTTTGGCCCGTTGCACGAACGCCTTATCGAAGGACACGAATCGGGTGCCGGGCGGGTGGCTGAACAAGTGAAGCGCGTCGGCGAGTTCCACGCCCTTATCCACCAACCGCAGCGCACTTGTGATCGCGTCCTCATCTTCCGCGATCACGTTATCAAGGCAGATCAGCTTGAACAGAGCTTCCGCAACTTCGACTTCCTCGAATTCGAAAACAGTCCGCAACACCCACGCCGTCTCGAGAACGACTGTTTTGGCAATCCAGATCTCTTCCGCGTTGAACAGCGCTTTGGCCAGTGCTGTCTGGGCGGGATCGTCGGCCGTCAACAACCGGACGATGACGTTAGTATCGACCGCTACCATGGCGCCTTCTAACCTGCTGTTCGATGGCATCCTTGATCTGCGCCTCGGTCTTCAACTTCTTCTTGTTCTTGGGGCGAAGGCAGCCCGCGACTTCATCGAGTGTGGTGGACGGCTGCCGGCGGGCCGGACGCAATAACACGCCGTCCTCGCTCACTTCCACCGTGAATTCCGTACCGGGTCCCCAGGCGCGTGCGTCCCGAATTGTCTTGGGTAGAATAATCTGCCCTTTGGTCGAAAGTCGCGTACGTTCCACAGTAAGACTCCAGTAAGATTGTCGCATGATCGTCCTCGCTCTACTCGCTGTTGCCACCTACCAGGAACAGGTGATCGACCTGTCCGGTAAATGGAAGTCCGGCGGCGCTTGGGGTTACACGCAGACGGTTGAATTGAAAGATGCACCGTTTGTCCGGCTCGACGCGCCCAAGGGCACAGCTCTCTGGTGGAACGGCACGCCCGTCGCACCTAACGAGAACGGCGACTTCGACATTCCGTCACAACGCCGCAGCAATACTTTGGAGGCGAAGACGGCTATACCGGTCCGCTTGAAGATCACGCCGCGTGTGTACGTTGCCGGGCAGGACATCCGGCTAAGCGGCGGCCGGCTCGCAGCGCGTCTCTTCGTTCGCAACACGCTCGAGAATACGGTCAATGCTTTCCTCACCATCCGAGCCCCGCTGCAGAAGCTCGAATGGAGTGCCACGGCGACGGTTCCACCCGGTGTGACGCAGACGGTGGAGGTAATGGGCAAGTGCAATTGCGAGGCGCCGCTCGACTTGGAGATCAGCCTTGAAAAGCAGGAAGAAGCGATGGAGGCGGGCTACCGTTTCGAGTTGCGGCACGAGGTGCGGTAGGTAGGCGCTCCCGATCAGCCGACCTCTTCGTTGGCGCGGCGCAGCAGCGCGCGCATATAGGCGATCGAGTAGGCTTCCGCGATGCGGCGGTTCTTGTCGCCGGTGATGCCGGGGTAGTGGTCCGGAATCAGCGACGCCGTACACTTCGCCTTGCGGAACGCTTTCATCACTTCGTACATATCGAGGTAGCCGTCGTCGGGGAAGGTCTCGTGGAACGTCGGTAACGGCGAGCTGACGTTGCGGAAGTGAACGGCGAAGATTTTGCCGCGCGCGCCGAAGTCGTTGATCATCCCGAAGACGTCTTTGCCCATCTTGTCGCCGCCTTCCGACCATGTGCCGACGCACAGCGTAAGGCCCCAGTGTTTGCTGTGCCCGGCTACCGCGTCGGCGCGCTTGATGCCGTCGTAGTGTGTGAAGATTTTGGCCACACCGTTCATCATCGGCAGCGGCGGATCGTCGGGATGAAGAGCCAGGCGCACGTCGGCTTTCTCGGCTACAGGTAGCACGGCCTTGATGAAATAGGTGTAGTAGGACCAGATATCTTCGGCCGTGTAGACGCGTTCGTACTTCTGCTTTTCGGTCTTCTTGCGGAACTCGTCGACGCTGAACTCGCGGGACCGGTAGCCGCGCGGCGACTCGATCATCTGCGTGGTATAGGTGTTGCCGGGGTGGAAGTCGATCTTTGACGAGAAGATGCCGAACCTGCCGAGGTCCTTTAGAAAGGTCTGGAACTTTTCGATGTCCTGGTCGCGGCCGGGCTGTCCTAATTGGATGCGGAGCGAGCGGTAGGTGTCGATGATGCCGCAGTGGATCTTGAGGCCGAACTTCGCCAGCCGTTCAATGGCCGCCTTGATCTGGTCGTAAGGCGCGTCGTCGCCAAAGCCCGCGTGGATCCAGCGCAGACCGATCTGGCGCAGAAACAGCAGATCGTCGTCGGTGGCGCGGCGCATGTCGATGAGGGTGGCGATCTTGGTGTTGTCCGGATCGTGCTCGGCCTTACGCGGTGTCGCGCCGCCGGCGGTGAACCGCGAAAGCGCGGTAGCGGCCATCGCCAGGCGGACGGCCTTTCGTCGCGAAATGGTCATCATATGTGACACCTTCCTTACCAGTACAGTGTAAGCGCGGCTTGGATCTGCGAAAGGTGCCGGGCTGGTTCGAACCGCGCCGAACTCGGCGGCATTCAGGACCGCAGTGCGGGATCGAGGACTAGAAAGCCAGCTTAGGCTAGCTTAATATGAGTGGGACTATCGACGGGCCGGGTGCTCGGTTTGCCAGGCGTGGCGGGCCAGGCGGATGAGGAATTCGGGGACTGGGCAGCCGATGTTGCGGGCCATTTTCTGGATTTCTTTGCGGTCGGGTTCGGCGAAA